>JBEKTT010000003.1:0-168780 GCA_049515795.1 Syntrophobacteraceae bacterium | reverse complement strand
CCTCAATCGCAAAATCCTCGACGTAGCACAACTACGCCTGCGGTTTTGCTCAATCTTCGCGACCAAATCAGTCTCAAAATCCGGCGCAATCCCTAAGAGGCTTATTTACGGACAAGCCCTTCCCCCAACTGGAGCCGGGCCGCATTTCCGGGCCGGATTCCATCTGAAAAAGCTCTTGGAATGCCGAATGTCCATAAATCATACGGTATCGAATCAAAACCGGCAAGAAAAAATGCCCATTTGGTGAAGCAGGAAGCACGAAGCAGGAAGCACGAAGCAGGAAGCAGGAAGCACGAAGCAGGAAGCAAGAAGCGGGAAGCGAGGAGCGGGGAGCAGGAAGCGAGAAGGGGGTGCTGCAGCGAGCAGTGGACAGGGAAGCCAACGCCGGCCCAACAGACTCAGAGCCGAAGCGAAGCGGGAAGCGTGGAAGTATTTGGCATCCGCAGCGGCATGCCCGGCCGGCATCTCTTGACCCTATAGGGGCGGTATGTTAAATGGCATCGCTTGAATCTGCTGTTATTCGCCGGATATGGGAACGTATGGCATTATCTCTACAGCTCGCACAGGGTGGCGATGGCGCCCATGAATTCCAGGAGATCAGGAAGCCCGATGCACGAAGTCGCTATTGCCCAAAGCCTGCTTGAGATTATAGTCGATGAGTCGAAGAGGCATGGGCTGGAGCGCATCGACAAGGTAAGACTTCAAACAGGCAAATTTGGCGCCTTTGTTCCTGAGTCGTTCAGGTTTTCCTTCGAGCCGGTAAGCCGCGATACGGTTGCGTCCCGGGCGAAAGCGGGACAAGAAAAGATCCCGTCGCCAGAGCCATCCACAATGCGGGCAGGCGAAAACGCAAGCCGTTTATTGCAATCAATGGTGCGGCTATTCCTGAGAACCTTCTTGAAAGCGAGCTTTTCGGCTTCGAGGAAAGCGCATTCACAGGAGCCCGAAAAGACGGCAAACCCGGGAAATTCGAACCGGCGATCGGCTGGACCCTGTTTCTCGACGAAATCGGCGGCATGAGCATGATCCCGCAGGAGATTGCTTCGCTCGTCGAGGAAGGCTGCTTGAGGGACAAAGTCTCCTGCAATGTGACTTCGGCCCGCTCAGCTGCGTTTTATGACTGGCTGAGGATGAACCCGGACGTAGAAGTAAGGGCGATGGACTATACGCACAATATCCTGCTCTTATTCCGGCAGCACCGCTTTACAGCTATCGGATCGGCCATCTGCACGGATCTGCCGGGGCAGGCCGTCTCTAAAGCACTCGGCTACCAGCAAATTACCGGTGCCGGAGGCGCCCTCGATTTTGCGCGCGCATGCGGGATGGGAAACGGCGGAAGCATCATCGCCCTGACATCCACCGACGGCACCGAGGAACACTCGAAGATAGTCCCATTCCTTAAGCGCGGTGACGTGCTCAATATCACCCGGTACAATGTTGACTATGTGGTTACCGAATTCGGAGTGGCCGAGCTTAGAGGTACTGCTTGAAACAGGTAAGGGCGAGAAATTTTATTTCGGCTGCTCTCCCAAGGCATCGTGGGGAGCTTATGCTCATAGCGTGTGAGAGCAAGTTGATACAGCTGGATAAAAGGACCCATCAAAATGGCTTCAATGGCGAAACTGATTGAACATCCCAACCATATCGAGCTGATTTTGAATCGGCCCGAGTCCCTCAATGCCCTCAGCACTCCAATGCTCATGGAAATAGCGGCTACCCTGCGCGAAGCGGAGGCCAGTCCCTGCGCTGTCATGGTTATGCGAGGCGAGGGGCGGGCCTTTTGTGTGGGGGCCGATCTTAAAGAAAGGCAAAAAGGGATGTCGCTGGAAGCATATCTGATGGAGCGGGTGCTGACGTTCCAGAAGATCACATCAGTGCTGCGCGGCACGGAGAAAATCATTATAGCCGCACTCCACGGGTACGTAATCGGAGGCGGTTTGATAATGAGTCTTTATGCCGATCTCAGGATCGCTGCCGCTGGGACCTCCTTTCGACTTCCAGAGGTTGATGTTGGATCCACCATGTTGGGCGGAGGCTACAAAGTCCTGATCGACTGCGTTGGCCTCAGCATGACCAAGGAACTCCTGCTGCTCGGGGAGGCCATTAGCAGCGAACGGGCGGAGCGGATCGGCCTTATCAATTACGCTGTTGCTCCGGATGAACTCAATGTTGTGGTGGATCGTTATGTCGAAAAGCTTTCAGCAAAAGATCCCGTTGCCCTCAAACTAATCAAGCGCGCAGCCGCACGGACGCCGGACACCGGATTTGAAGAAATGCAGTTGCGCGAAATTATAGATGCCTGTTTGAACCATTATTCCGCTTCGGGCAAAGTGAACCACACGTTGGAGCATCAGCTCCGGTAGGGACATGGGACAGGAGAGAGAATTTATCTTTCCGGAAGGTGCAAGAGCATGTCGATGGATAATTCCAAAGAGAAGATGGATTGGGCGACAAAGAGAATAATAGTCGCCATGTTCATGGCCATGATAGTCGACGGCATAGACCTGCAAATGCTTGCATTGGCTCTGCCCAGCATCATGAAAGAACTGCATCTCTCCAATCTTTCCGGTGGGTCAATCGGCACGTGGACTCTGGCTGGGATGGGGTGTGGAGGGATCTTCGGGGGCTGGTTGGCTGACCGGGCAGGTCGGGTGCGGGTATGTTTTGTCAATATCATCATGTTTGCTGCAGCGACCGCCTGCATCGCTTTTTGCAACACTTACTGGCAGATAGTTTTGTTCCGCTTTATATCCGGTTGCGGAATAGGCGCCGTATACGGCATCTGCATGACCCTCGTGTCCGAATACGTCCCCACCAAATGGCGGGCGACGGCACTTGGCACAATGCAGGGAGGCTGGTCTTTGGGGTACTGTATCGCAGGCATCATGTCTTCTTACATACTGCCTGCTTACGGCTGGAGAGCATTATTTCTGGCATCCATAGTGCCGGGGACGATTTCGGTTGCTCTGATGCTGGGCACAAAAGACGCTCCGAGCTATCTGGCTGCGCGTGATGCAACTCTCAGATCCGGTGTTCGGAGAAACGAATATGCGAGAATGTGGGCCGATAAGTCGGTTAGACACACTTTCATTGCATGGTGTTTCGCTTCGATTACCCTGCAGTTTGGCTACTACGGGGCCAATGTCTGGCTGCCGAGCTTCCTGGTAAAAGACCTGGGCGTCAATTTAAAGAACGCCGGCTGGTTTATTGCTTCCACTTATGGCGCCATGGTGCTGGGGAAATCGATGTCCGGCTACCTTGGCGATAAGTTTGGACGCCGGGTGGTATGGCTGTTTGCCGGAATCGGATCGGCAGTGGTCCTGCCCTCGATGGTGCACTATGCAACGGCAGGCAATGTAGCCTTATTGCTCATACTCGTCGGACTCCTTTGCGGGGCGCCTTATGGAGTTAATGGCGCCTACATGAGTGAAAGCTTTCCCACCGCGATTCGCGGGACCTGCCTGGCAACAGCGCATAATGTAGGCCGGATTGGGGCGATGAGCGCGCCGTTAATGATAGGCGCCGTCTCAGCCGGGTATAGCATCGGGTTCGGGATAGCCCTGCTGGGAATATCTTATTTGCTGTGCGGATTGATTCCCCCAATTTTCATTCGAGAAAAAATCTTCGATCCCAAATCCGTCGAGGAGTCAACACTACAGCCAGAAGAAACAGACCTGGAAGTTGGCCGGCCGGTCGATCTTTCGACTACTCAATAAGCTTTCCTGATGGCAATTTATATTGTCTTGATCAGCCACAGAAAGGACAAGTAATGGGCACCAAGGCTACAAAATTTGTGACCTCTGAGCAGGCTGTCCAGGCAATCCGCTCCGGAGATGAAATCGTCCTGGCCAACTTCTGCGCCGAGCCCCGTTATCTTCCCGAATCTGTGATGGACCGGGCCCATGAACTAAAGGGGTGCCGGATGTTTCATCTTACCCCGTTTGGGCCTTTCCAGCAAAAGTACCTGGAACCGGGGATGGAAAAACATGTTCGTTGCGCCATCCCTTTCTGTGGCCGGCGCAAGTCCGTCCGGCAGTTGCTAAAAGAAGGAAGAGCGGATTTCTACCCGCTTTCTTTCGCCAACTATCCGGAGCTTCTCAGGACAGGTGATTTCAAGACCGATGTTTTCATGCTGGCCGTTTCACCGCCGAACAAGGACGGCTACTGCAGCCTGGGTGTCTCCGTGGACTACGCATGGGCTTGTTTCGAGCGGCCTGCACGCCTCGTTATGGCTGAGATCAATCCTAACATGCCGGTGACATACGGGAGGTCCTTTATCCATATGTCGGATATCGACTACGCTGTGGAGGTGGATTGCCCCATCTTTGAGCTCGAGCAGTTCGAGATAACCGATGTGGAAAAGCGCATCGGTGAGAATGTGGCGAGCATCGTGGAAGACGGATCAACCATACAGATCGGCATCGGAGCCGTCAGTGAGGCGGCGATCAATTTCCTCCATGAAAAAAAAGACCTGGGCATCCATTCGGAAATGGTTCCTGAAGGTTTGAGACCGCTGGTTGAACGTGGGGTGATCAACAACTCCAAAAAAAGCATTCACAAGGGGAAGATAGTGTGCACTTTCCACGGGGGGACGAAGAAGCTCTACGACTGGCTTGATCACAATCCTCTCGTCGAGATGCAACCCGTTGATTACGTTAATAATCCGCAGGTTATCGCTCAAAATTATAAAATGGTCGCCATAAACGCTGCCCTCCAGGTGGACCTTTTCGGGAATATTTACTCCGACGTGCTGGGTCTCGACGACCAATACAGCGGCTCGGGAGGACAGCTCGATTATGTCCTTGGGTGTGCGATTTCTCAGGATGCCAAGCTCGTGACAACCGTGCCTTCAACGACAGGCGGCGGCAAGTATTCGCGCATCGTGGCCCATCCGACACTTACCGACAACCCGATGGCCCCCCAGATGCCGTTGGTGACCCGCTACAATGCCGACCACGTGGTGACCGAATTCGGGGTGGCTAAACTCCGTGGCCGCTCAAACATTGAAAGAGCGACATCGCTGATAAGGATAGCGCATCCGGACTTCAGGGGGCAGCTTGAAGTGCAGGCCAAGAAATTGGGTCTCCTGTGATCCGCAAAGTTTTGAGAGGGGCCTATACATTTGAGAATCAAACAGGAGACAGAGCAATGGAACAGATCGGACGCAAAGGCCGGCTCGCAGGCCTTAGAAGGAAGAGCGAAACTCGTCGAATCCGATTTTACCAACGACATCTGGATCCAATGGCAGGACCGGATCGGCCTCGAGATGAGGATTTCATAGTTCGTTGTGGCCGCGAGGCCATGGCCGTTCGCCGGGATGGCGCATATTGCCGTTCGTGACACAGTAGATATCCAGGGACCTGCTGAATTCTGCACCAGGTTAGTTTTGCCCCATGATTTCTTCTGCAAACCGGAGGAGGAGCCTGTGGATTTTGAATTGAACGAAGAGATGAAAATCATGCAGGAGACAGCCCGCCGTTTTGCCGAACGGGAAATCCTGCCCAGGATGAAGGAAGAGGGATTCAAGCGGGACATGGTAACCCGGATGGGGGAGTTGGGGTTTTTCGGCTGTGCTTTCCCCCCTCGATTCGGGGGATCGGATTTGGGCTTTCTCGCCCATTCGGTCGTTTGTGAAGAGGTGTCGCGGGCCGACTCGGGGCTTCGCTCCCTCTTTAACCTTCAGGGCATGACGGTGCCCTACACTATCATGGAATGGGGCACGCCCCAGGCCCGCGAGAGATATATCAGCGATCTCGTGCTGGGGAAAAAGATCGGCTGCACATGCTTTTCCGAACCGGACGCGGGATCGGACCTTTCTTCCATATCGACCCGCATCGATGACCGGGGCGATTACCTGGAAATCAACGGCGCCAAGACCTGGATCTCCAACGGTACGGTGGCCGACACGGCCGTTGTCTATGGAACCTATGACCGAAGCCTTAAACACCGTGGGCTTTGCGCCGTGGTGGTGGAAACCGGCCAAGCGGGCTGGACCGCCCGGGAGACGGCCAAGCTGGGGGATAAATCTTCACCTATTGCCGAAATTCACTTGGAAAACGTCCGCTCCCCCAAAGAGAATCTTCTTGGAGAAATGGGCAAGGGCTTTACGGTAGCGATGACCGCCCTGGACCGGGGCCGGATCAGCGTAGCCAGTGGTGCGGTCGGGCTCGCCCAGGCTTGCCTGGACGCCTCGGTAACCTATGCCAACCAGAGGGTCCAGTTTGGCAAGCTGATCCGGGAATATCAACTGGTGAAAGGGCTTGTGGCGGAGATGGTTTCGCAGATCGAGGCGGCTCGCCTGCTGGTTCGCCGGGCGGCGTGGCTGAACGACCAGGACCGACCTTTTACCCGGGAGGTTGCCATAGCCAAGTATTTTGCCGGAGAGGCCGTTGTCCGGTCGGCTGGAATCGCGATGGAGATCCATGGGGGGATGGGCTATTCCCTGGAATTGCCGGTGGAGAGGTATTATCGCGATTCGAAACTGTACCAGGTGGGAGAAGGGACGGCCAACATCATGCGCCTGCTGGTTGGAGACGATGCCCTTGGCATAAAGAAAGCCAATCGTCCCAGAATCCACGTCCCAAGCAGTTTCAGGGATTTGGAATAATAATCTTTTGTACTCGGGGAAGGGGGAAGAGGGAAGGGGGAAGAGTGAAAAAGCAAAATGGAATAATTCCTTTTGGTTCTATCGCTTCGCGAGGAGCAGTGAGCAGTGAACAGGAAAGCCAACGCGGGCCAACCGGACTCTGAGCAGAAGAGAAGCGGGAAGCGGGAAAGTATTTAGCATCCGCAACGGTATGTCCGGCCGGCATCTATTGACCCTATAGGGGTGGTATGTTAAGTGGCATCGTTTGCATCTGCTGTTATTGGCCGGATATGGGAACGTATGGCATTATCTCTAAAGCTCGCACAGTGTGGCCGATAGTGCGCTTGGAGTAAAGGAGATCAGGGAAGCCCGATGCACGAACTAGCTATTGCCCAAAGCCTGCTTGAGATCATAGTCGATGAGTCGAAGAGGCATGGGCTGGAGCGCATCAACAAGGTAAGACTTCAAATAGGCAAATTTGCCGCCGTGGTTCCGGAGTCGCTCACGTTCTGCTTCGATCTGGTAAGCCGCGATACCGTGGCGTCGGGGGCGCTGATCGAAATCGAGACTGTGGGCATCACTGCCCGGTGCGAGAAGTGCGATTTTTCCTTTGACGTTCATGACCAGATATTCCTGTGTCCCCGGTGCGGTGAGGCGGCGTTGGAGCTGCTCAGCGGACGGGAGCTTACCGTGATGAGCATAGAAGGTGAGACGGGAGAAGACGATGGCGGAAATCAAAGTCCCAGTTGTTCGTAACATTCTTCAGGCCAATGAGCGGCTTGCGGCGGAAAACCGGAGGCGCTTTGACGAAGCGGGAATTTTTGTGGTTAACCTCATGAGTTCGCCCGGCGCGGGGAAAACCTCTCTATTGGAAAAAACCATAGACGCTCTCGCCGGCCGGATCGGAATCGCGGTCATCGAAGGCGACCTCCAATCGTCATATGACGCCGAGCGCATACAAAAAAAAGGCGTGCAGGCTGTGCAGATCAACACCGATGGGGGATGCCACCTCGACGGCAACATGATTCAGATCGCGCTGGAATCCCTTGATCTGTCCGGAGTTGAGTTGCTGATAATCGAGAACGTCGGAAACCTCGTCTGCCCGGCTGAATTCAATCTCGGCGAGCACGAAAAGATCATGATACTGAGCGTTGCCGAGGGGGACGACAAGCCTGTCAAATATCCGCTCATGTTCCAGATTTGTTCCGTCCTGCTGGTAAATAAAATCGACCTTCTGCCCTATACGGACTGCGATATGTCAAAGATTCGGGAAAGGGTGGGGCAGTTGAACGCCAGGGGAAAGATTTTTGAAATTTCATGCAGGACCGGAGAAGGTTTTACTCCCTGGCTTTCCTGGATCGAGGAGAAGGTCGGCGAGCACAGAACGCTCCGGGCGGGTAAACACAGCTAGTGACATCCTTATCCGAAGAAACACACCTTCTTCAGCCTCAATGCGCCCAGGGCGCAGAAGTGGGTCGCCGCGTTTTGGTGAAGGTCCGGGGAATCGTGCAGGGCGTTGGCTTTCGGCCCTTTATTTACCAGTTGGCCAGGCGCTACGGGCTCAATGGCTGGGTCCGAAACCAGTCGGACGGCGTGGAAATCCAGGTCGCAGGCTCTGCCGGCTCGGTCCGGAATTTTATCGGCTCAATTTCCAGCGAGCCTCCTCCTCTGGCCAGAATCGTCAAGGTCGAAACGACCGACCTCCCATATCAGGATCTCGAAGGGTTCAGGATAATCAGCAGCCGGGCGCTTCAGTCGCGCTCGACCCTGATTTCACCTGACGTGTGCACCTGCCGGGACTGTCTGCGCGAGCTTTTCGATCCACAGGACCGAAGGTTCCGCCATCCCTTTATCAACTGCACCAACTGCGGCCCGCGGTACACTATAATAAAGGACATTCCGTACGACCGGGACAAGACCACCATGGCGCAATTCAAAATGTGCCCGGAATGCCGCCGTGAGTATGACAATCCCCTTGACCGGCGCTTTCATGCTCAACCCAACGCCTGCCGGGAGTGCGGCCCGCAGGTATGGCTCGAAGACGCGCAGGGAAACATTATCGCCGCTCGCGATGAAGCCCTTGTCAAAACAGTATCGCTGCTCGATTCAGGGTCTATTATATCGATCAAGGGACTTGGCGGCTTTCACCTGGCGGTAAAAGCAACGGACCAGGCGGCCGTGAGCCGGCTGAGAAGCCGCAAAATACGCGAGGAAAAGCCTTTTGCGGTAATGTTTGCGGAACTGGAAGAGATCAGACGGTATTGTTGCCTGAACAGCAAGGAAGAAGACCTGCTGACGAGCCCGGCAAGGCCCATCGTAGTCCTGGCGAGACGCCCGGATGATACCGCGCCTGTAATCGCCGAGAGCGTCGCGCCAAAAAACAGGAACCTGGGGGTCTTTCTTCCTTATACGCCCCTTCATTTCCTCCTGTTTGAGAACGCGCCGTACCGCGCGCTGGTGATGACCAGCGGGAACCAGAGCGATGAACCCATAGTAATGAACAATGCAGACGCCCGGTCGCGCCTGAACGGGATTGCCGACTACTTTCTTTTTCACGACCGCGAGATTTACATGCGGTGCGACGATTCGGTGACCCGTGTGCTCGGGGGTTACGTGCGTCCGATGCGCCGGGCAAGAGGATATGCACCGCTGCCGGTTTTTTTTCGTGACCCGGCCCCCTCGGTCCTCGGCGCCGGGGCCGAGCTTAAGAACACCGTGTGTCTTACGCGCGGCAGGGAAGCTTTTCTCAGCCAGCATATAGGGGACCTGGAAAACCTCGAAACACTGCGCTCCTTCGAGCATTCAATCGCCCACCTGGAAAGGATCCTGGAGATCGAACCGCGACTCATTGTTCACGACTTGCATCCCGACTACCTTAACACCCAATGGGCGCTGAAACGACAGGATCTCCCAAGGATGGCCGTTCAACACCATCACGCGCATATTGCTGCGGTAATGGCAGAGCGCGGGCTTGAGGGGCTTGTGATCGGTCTTGCGCTCGACGGGACCGGTTTTGGTACTGACGGGACGATCTGGGGCGGTGAAATCCTCCGCGTGGATAATCTCGGATTTGAACGGCTTGGCCATTTCCGGCAGGTCCTTCTGCCGGGTGGCGCCAAGGCCATAAAAGAACCCTGGCGCACGGCGCTCAGCTATCTTTGGAGCATTGACCCGGATGACGCAGAGAGCAGATATGCCGAGTTACTGCGGGGAGCGGGAAGCAGGAAGCAGGAAGCGGGGAGCGGGGAGCGGAAAGCAGGGGATGCGGGAATAATTTTGCAGATGCTGTCGCGGCGGTTGAATTGCCCGCCAACCTCCTCGTGCGGCAGGCTTTTCGACGCCGCCGCCGCTCTTTGCGGGATACGCCTGTGCGTCAATTACGAAGGGCAGGCGGCAATCGAGCTCGAACAGGCGATCGAACCGGATGACGGACATTACGAAGGGAGCCTGGAAACCGCTCGGGATTGTATTCTAATCGACCAGCTCCCAATAATAGAGGCGCTAATCGAAGATTTGAGACGCGGGGTCCCGGTGGGTAGAATTGCCGCGCGCTTCCACAACGGCGTAATTCAAATTCTTCGCGAGGCCGCAGTGATTGCTGCCGAAAGAACAGGCCTCAATCGTATCGTCCTGAGCGGCGGAGTTTTTCAGAACGCCTATCTTTCGGAACGGTTGGAAAGAGATCTCTGTAAGATGGGCCTGGAGGTTTACGCCCATATCGAAGTTCCCGCCAACGACGCGTGTATTTCTCTGGGCCAGGCGTGGATTGGCGCCCAAAGGATGCTTGCGGAGACTTGATTATATGTCCAATTTTGAACGGGAAATCGTTCAAGGAGCCTTTCCAAATGAAATACCTCGATGAGTACAGGGATCCTCAACTGGCAAAAAGCCTCATCGAAAGGCTTCGGCACAGACCTTTCCCCAAGGGAGAGATCAGGCTGATGGAAATCTGCGGCACGCACACGGTAGCCATCTTCAGGTCCGGCATGAGACAGCTTCTGCCGGCGGAGATAAAACTGATCAGCGGTCCCGGCTGCCCTGTGTGCGTGACGGCCAACGAAGACATAGACAGGGCGATATGGCTTGCCCAGCAACCCGGGGTAATTACGACGACTTTCGGAGACCTGGTGCGGGTACCCGGTTCGTCTTCATCGCTTCATGTCGAAAGAAGCCGGGGGGCTGACGTCCGGATCGTTTATGCAACGCTTGACGCGCTCCAGATCGCCCGCGACAACCCGGACCGCCAGGTCGTATTCATAGGCATTGGGTTCGAGACCACAGCGCCGACTATCGCTGCCGCGATCCAGCAGGCTTCGAAGCTGGGGGTGAATAACTTCTCGGTCTTCTCGGCCCACAAGCTGCTCCCACCAGCGATGAGAGCGCTCCTCGATGCCCGCGAGGTCAATCTGGACGGGTTCATATGCCCCGGTCACGTCAGTACGATAATCGGCGCGGGCGCATACCAGGAAGTCGTAGATAATTATAAGGTGCCCTGCGTGATTACCGGCTTCGAACCTGTGGACATTCTGCAAGGCATCTCCCTTCTGATCGACCAGGTCGAAAGCGGGCGGGCCGAAGTTGTGAACCAGTACCGGCGGGCTGTTAGCTGGGAAGGAAACTCCGCTGCGCGCAAACTCATTTACGAGATCTTCGAACCTGCGGATTCCACCTGGCGCGGGATCGGGGTCATTGCGAAAAGCGGGCTCGACTTTCGTCCGGGTTGGAAGAAGTTCGATGCGGCCGAGCGGTTTTCGATGCCTGCGATCACAGTGAAAGAGCATCCGGGGTGTAAGTGTGGAGAGGTTCTCCGGGGAGTCATGACCCCGCCGGAATGCGCCCTTTTCCGCAAAGTCTGCTCGCCGCAGGACCCGAAAGGACCTTGTATGGTATCCAGCGAGGGAACCTGCGGGGCGTACTACAGATATCATAACCAATGATCGGCAAACGGATTTAGCTCAGAGACGGGGCATAGTCCGGTCAAGGAGAGGAAGCTGAGAGAAAGAATTGAACAAATTAAGAAAAATCAAAACCGAAACCAAAACTAAATGAATGAGGTCTCTGCGCGCTTTGCGTGAGCATCCGGGGATCGCTGAGAAAACGATAACTTACAGAGATATGCTTGTCAAAGTGCCAGAGATTGCATCATTAGTATTGCGAGGGACCAAATGATAAAACAAGAAAAATCGAAAGCGAATAATTTAGTTCTCTGCGTTCTCTGCGCCTCTGCGGCGGAGTTTTAGCGGTATGGACCCAGGACTCATTCAGCTCGATCAGGGAAGCGGAGGGCGCGCGATGCACGAACTCATCGACAGCCTTTTCGTAAGCGCCTTCGCAAACCCGCTCCTAGCCGAAAGAAACGACAGCGCCGTTTTTGAAATCCAGGGCGGGCGTTTAGCCATGACCACGGATTCATACGTGGTCGACCCTATTTTTTTCCCTGGAGGCAACATCGGGAGCCTTGCCGTGCACGGGACAGTGAACGACCTTGCCATGCGAGGCGCAAAGCCGCTCTACATTACAGCCGGCTTCATCCTGGAAGAGGGGCTTATTGTCGACGATCTGAAGAAAATAGTCATGTCGATGGCACAGGCCGCTCGAGAAGCCGGCGTACAGGTGATTGCGGGCGATACCAAGGTGGTCCCGAGAGGAAAGGCCGACAAGCTGTTCATCAACACTTCCGGAATCGGGATCGTCCCGGCGGGAATCGACATAGGCGGCCAGAACGCCCGGCCGGGCGACCTGGTGCTGATTAACGGCACGATAGGCGACCACGGCATGGCGGTACTTTGCAAAAGGGAAGGTCTTGCATTCGAAAATGAGATTCAAAGCGACGCTGCGGCCCTTAACGGGTTGGTTGACCTGATGCTGGACGCCTTTGCCGGCATCCACGTCCTTCGCGATCCTACCAGGGGTGGCGTGGCGACGACCCTAAATGAGATAGCCGAACAGTCCGGGGTGGGCATCCGGCTGTTCGAGGAGGCGCTTCCCGTTCGGGAAGACGTCCTGGGTGCGTGTGAAGTGCTGGGATTCGATCCGCTTTATGTGGCCAATGAGGGGAAGGTCCTGGCAATTGTACCGGCACAGGGCGCCGAAGCCGTGCTTTGGGCGATGAAGTCCCATCCGCTGGGGCGAGCTTCATGCCTCATAGGGGAGATTGTTTCGGATGATCCGGGAAGGGTCTTTCTTCGCACCCGGATTGGAGGTCACCGCCTTGTGGACATGCTTCGGGGCGAACAACTCCCGCGTATCTGCTGACTCAAACTTTTTCCCGCTCTCTCTCGAAAAGACCTGGTGGGCTGCGCTCCGCTTAGCCCCCCTACGGATCTTTTCATGGTTAAGGGTGTCCCAACGGGACACAAGTTACTGCGGTGAACACTTAGGATTCTGAATAACCGGTGCTTATAAGAGCAAAATCCCTAAAAGCCAGGAAAGAGGCCAAATGCCTCCTGTGCGGTAACGGTCTGGATGACATCGCCGGCTGCATATGGATTTGCCCCTCCTGCGTCCGAAATCGGCCGGATGAGAGCCGGGGCCGAATCGAGCAGGTTCACGCTGAATCCAGAGAGATGTTCGGTCTGCCTGCCCGTCCCGCAGCCAATCCTGACGGAATAGAGTGCAAACTCTGTTTTCTGCGCTGCCGGCCGGGAGAGAATCAGAAAGGGTACTGCGGGGTGAGATCGGGGAGCAAATCGAGCATGCGAACCGATGGCCGCTCGCGCGCTCTTGTCTCCTTTTACTACGATCCTCTGCCTACCAATTGCGTTGCCGACTGGGTCTGCGCGGGAGGCACCGGCTCTGGATATCCCCGGTTCGCCCATGATTGCGGCCCGGAAGTGGGTTTCTACAATCTGGCCGTCTTCTTTGAGGCCTGCAACCTGAACTGCCTCTATTGCCAGAATTGGTCATTCAAAAAAGTCCATCTGTCGCCCAGATGGTCGAAGGTCGATACCCTGGAAAAGGCAGTAAACGATACTACAAGCTGTCTATGCTTTTTCGGAGGTGACCCCGGCCCACAACTCCCGTATGCGCTTCGCCTCAGCCGTGCGGTGCGAAAGAGAAATCCTGACCGAATTCTTCGAATCTGCTGGGAAACGAACGGCGCTTTGAATCCTTCCGGACTGAAGGAGATGACCAGGTTGTCCATGCAGTCCGGCGGGTGCGTCAAAATCGACCTGAAAGCCTGGAACCCCGGAACTCACCGCGCTCTTTGCGGATGCGAAAACTCAAAAATACTGGACAATTTCGCCAGGGCCGCCGAGTGGTCCTCAGAGCGCCCGTCTCCACCGGCGCTGGTAGCCAGCACCCCTCTTATTCCTGGATATATTAACGAGGATGAGGTGTACGGGCTGGCCTCCTTTATCGCTCGAATAAATCCCGATATACCTTATGCCCTCCTCGCCTATGCTCCGCAATTTTTGATGGACGACTCGCCAACCACCTCCGCCGCCCATGCCAGTGCGTGTTTGGAAGCCGCAAAACAGGCCGGCCTCACCCGGATTCGCCTCGGCAACGAGCACCTGCTTTGTTGACCCTTGCATTGTGACCTTGTTTTGATGTGTAGCAGCGTCAAGGTGACGATATCATCCTCCGAATGTAAAATGTTAAACTGTGCAGCAAGCGAAGTGGAAACTTCCACTGGAAAGAGATATAAACATATTCTTTGGTTGGGCTAAATGAGGCCGGCCCTGCGGGGAACGTTTCCGAAGCCCTCTTACATGCGAAGGGGACTGATTTGAACGAAATCGGAGAGAAAACTTGCTGCGCTGACCAGGCCGTACCGGTGGCGCCGGAAAGTCCAGGCAATATTTGTGCGGCGCCGGTATCGCTCCAGGCGGGCAAGCCTCAATGCTGACCGTCCAAGGCCACAAAGGCCCGGCAGGGCCTTCCCAGTCTGACGCAGCGGTTTGTTTGCGGTTCCATCGAAACTCCCGCCGGCAAAGTGCCCAAGGTCGAATCAAAGCTTAATTTCCGGGACAGGTCAGGTACTTATAAAGTCCGCTGGGCCATCGGGCGCATGCGCTACAGGATCGATCCCGGCCTTTATGCATTGGGGGCTCCCGATGCAGATTCGCCAGTCCTGATATCGGCCAATTTCAAAATGAGCTTCGATCGCCTGCGGGAGGCCCTGCCCGGCAGAAACGCCTGGATCCTGGTCCTCGACACCGACGGGATAAACGTGTGGTGCGCAGCGGGAAAGGGGACTTTCGGGACTGACGAACTGACGCGCATGGCCGAATCCAGCGGACTTGCCCTGGTTGTGAGGCATCGAAGGCTTATCGTCCCACAGCTTGGCGCTGCGGGAATTTCTGCGCATGAGGTGCAAAAACTTTCCGGATTCAAAGTTGTCTACGGTCCTGTCCGGGCAGCGGACCTTCCCGAATTTATGGACTCAGGCATGAAAGCCGGACCCGGCATGCGAATGAAGACGTTCACAACCGGGGAGCGGTTGTCGCTGGTTCCCGTCGAGATGGTTCACGCTTTTAAGACCCTTCTCATGGTCCTGCCGTTAGTGTTTTTACTTAGCGGATTTAGCGGGCACGGCGGATTTTTTTCGAACGCACTAAGGTTCGGCGGCTTCGCGGCCCTGGGGCTTATCACGGCGATAGCAGCCGGCTGCCTTTTAACGCCTGCGCTCCTGCCCTGGCTCCCCGGAAGGGCTTTTTCGCTCAAGGGTATCTGGCCGGGTATCGCTTGCACGCTCCTGTTTCTGACGCTGCGCAACGCCATAGGGGATCTGCCCGCAGCGGGCCGGCTGGAGACTGCCGCCTGGATCCTGATAATTCCAGGCGTCTCAGCTTACCTGGCCATGAATTTTACCGGGTGTTCCACCTTTACCTCTCTTTCCGGCGTTAAAAAGGAGATGAGGCGGGCAATACCGGCTCAAATCGCGGCGGTGGCCCTGGGAGCTATTTTCTGGATAACTTCCATTTTCGTCTGACGAGGAACTATGGGCAAGCTGGTTTATCTTAAAGACGTAGTGACTCTGCAACTGGACGGCGAGGCGTGCACCGGATGCGCTATGTGCGCGACTGTCTGCCCGCGAGGGGTTTTTGAGATATCGCACAGCAAAGCCCGGATTGCCGACAGGGATTCCTGTATCGAATGCGGAGCATGCGCCCTCAATTGCCCGGCGGGGGCCGTTTCCGTTCGGGTTGGCGTGGGTTGCGCGGCAGCAGTAATAAACAGCATGCTGGGAACGAAAACTTCCGGCTGCTGCTGTTCGATCGACCAGTACGAAGTGAATGAAAAAACGCCCGCCAAAGGAAGCAGGTGCTGTTAGCCAAAAACCCTCAAAAAGCGATTTCCTATCAGTGCTCATCCAACTCTCAGGTTCATCTTTTTTAAAAACCAGTTATTCCCACATGCCCCTGGTTTGGAGCTATAATTCAGAACGAGCATTTTAATTGACTTCCTTAAAAATGTGACTTATAAGCAACAAGAAACGAAGTCAAGGAGAGGAAATTGCACCTGGATTATAGGCACCATGAGATAGGACAATCTACGATCATTCTTGCGGATTGCTTTGAGTGGCTAAAACGCTTGCCAGAGAACACCTTGCACGCCATTGTGACTGATCCGCCTTATGGAGTTAAAGAGTACGAAGAGGATCAGCTTGAGAAACGAGCTAATGGAAGGGGTGGAATCTGGAGAATACCTCCTTCATTTGACAACAATCTTAGAGCGCCCTTGCCCCGGTTCACTGCTCTCAATGAGAAAGAGAGACGAAATCTTTATTCCTTTTTCGCCGAGTGGTCGAAACTATGCTCGCGGGCACTGCGTCCGGGCGCTCACGTTTTCATCGCCACCAATTCTTTTGTGGCACAGCTTCTTTATGCTGCCTTGGTTGAAGGGGGATTGGAATTCAGGGGACAGATTATCAGGATAGTTAGGACCCTTCGCGGCGGGGATCGTCCCAAGAATGCCGAGAAAGAATTCCCGAACGTTTCTTCTCTCCCGCGCGGGTGCTTTGAACCATGGGGTCTTTTCAGAAAACCAATTCCGCCGAGGATGAAAGTAAGCGAGTGCCTTCGGGAGTTCCAAACTGGTGGACTCAGAAGAATTTCTGAGGACCGCCCCTTTGAAGACGTTATCGTAAGCGAAAGAACGCCGCGCAAGGAAAGAGACATAGCCGATCACCCAAGTCTTAAGCCTCAGTCATTCATGCGTCAGATTCTATTTGCTGCTTTGCCCCTTGGGGTTGGCGTGGCGACTGATACCTTTATGGGTTCAGGTTCGAGCATCGCGGCTGCTGAGGCACTGGGAATGCAGTCTTTTGGAGTGGAAAAATCCGTTGAGTATTTCGAGGTGGCAAAGGAAGCCATCCCAAAATTACGGGATATCTCGATTCCGGAAATTGACAAGATGCTGGGAAGAAAGAGAGGGCAACAGACAATCTTCTTTCAGCGAACTATGACCGGTGGTAAATCCAATTAGCCTCCATTTTGTTGTAGCCAGAAGTTGTGACACTTGCCGTGATCGTTCTCCTGCTGGTCGCGGCGGATCGCCCGGAAAACTGCCAATCACTTTTGTCAATTTTCGCTCCCACCACTTTCCTAAACTTAAATGGCCTGGGAGAGATCCCAAGTCCAACGTCCCTGGCGGTGTTACTTTCAAATACAAATACCATGAGCCAGACATCTTCTGCATTGTGCCCTTGCCAGCCTCTGTCATGGCGAGAACCTTTCACCTCGATTCCCTCTGGCGCATGAAGAGCTGAGTCGCCTTGATACATCCCTTTCGGAAGGATATCGGGGTGTCCGTTATGGTACGTGTTTTTCACCACAGTTGGGCAATATTTAGGGATGCTTGCCACAATAAATTCTCCGACCATACTGCTAAAATTGGCTGGCATTAAAAAGGATTCCAGTCTCGGAATGTTCTTAGTGCATAACTGAACGTTGATAAAAGAAAGGAAATCTAGAAAATCCCGCATCGCGGCCTTTATGTGTTCAATGGTAAGCCCGTGAGGAATGATGGCGTTTGGATTGAAGCCGTTCAGATTCAGTGGCTCGGGTGTACAGGCGGCAATCTCAAGATCGGCAAGAGACATCTTACTCCTCGAAGAATTCTGAGATTTTCACTCCGAGCGATTGCGCCACTACCTCGATATTTTTGAGGCTGATGTTGCGCTTGCCGCGTTCCACTCCGCTGATGTATGTCCGGTCCAATCCGCAATTAGCCGCGAACTCCTCCTGGGAAAGGCCCTTTGCCACCCTGAGGGCACGCATTCTCTGACCAAAGCGTTTTTGAATGTTAATTAAGTCGGACATTGCGCCTGTTTACCAGCGTTGTAGTCGAGGAGTCAACGGACTTTAAGTCACGTTTTATTGGATTTTAAAGGACACAAAGAGCGATTTCTTATCAGTTGTTTCGATATGCTGAAAGTGATGTTATCCTGATAGAGCGGATCGAAGGAAGGCGGACGAGCAGAGCCTCCGCTTTAGTTTCATGAAACCGGGATATCAAGGTGAAGCGCGGTATGGGTGAGAGGATTTCGCCTATTTCGGCAGGCATGCCGGACATGTTTTTCGAGACCATTTTCCGGGGGATCGATTTCCATTGCAACGTGATCGACGAATACTACCGGATCGTATGGCACAACAGGGTAGAGGGCGAGGGCCGAAGGGCGGGCATGTTTTGCCATGAGTTCTACCAGAATAAAAAAGAGCCCTGCGGGGAGACATGCCCGGTTCGCTTCGTTTTCGAGTCCGGAGAGCCTTGCATGGTGGAGCGGAAAAGGCTTCAAAAACTTCCCAACGGCCTCTCACGGTGGGGCGAGATCAGGGCTTTTCCCATTTTCGCTGAAGAAGGCCGGGTCGCATTTGTTGCGACGATCGGCTTCGATATAACGGACAGGAAATATGCGACAGAAAAGCAGCAGAGGCGGATCGCAACGCTTCAGAGGAGGTTGGAGCAGTTGTCAACGGTCGGAGCCGGAGCCGGTCAAAAGGCCGCAAAAATCCATTCGCCCCTGACCGGACGGGAATCCCAGGTGTTGAGGCTCATCGCCGGCGGCCTCAGCAACATTGAAATTGCCGAAGTCCTTTCACTCAGCCCCCATACCGTAAAAAGTCACGTTATCCACATTTTCAACAAGCTCGGCGCAAACGACCGCACAGAAGCGGCGATCATCGCGGCCCGCCTGAAACTCATAGACTGAAGCGCACCGGCGATTTCCCGCGATTGCAACTTCGCGTGCAAAATTCACATCCCTCCCCCGAATGGGCGATTTCAGCCGGTTGGGAAGGTGCTATGAAATGTCGAAAAAGCGTGGGCTGCGATATGCAGCCGCACTCTTGCGGAGGTGCGGGAGAACCGGTTCTTCCGCTTGGCGGGGTCTGGGGATTTTTGGTGCGAGGGCAGGAGGAGGTGTGCATGAGCTTTGTGCTTTCGAGCAAAAGTGACGGTATCGCGACCGTAAGGATTGAGAGAGGGAAGGTCAACGCTTTTAACGGGACCGTGGTTTCGGAGCTGCAGGATGTTTTCCGGGGCCTTGAAGCCGATGGGAGCGTCCGGTCGGTGATCCTGACGGGTACCGGCAAATTTTTTTCTTTTGGGTTCGATATTCCCGAATTCCTGAGCTATTCGAAAGGCGAGTTCGAAGGATACCTGAACGCATTCACCGAGTTTTACCGATATCTGTTCCGTTTCCCGAAGCCGGTGGTAGCCGCGCTGAACGGCCACACGGTTGCCGGGGGCTGCATGATGGCGATCGCCTGCGACCACAGGCTCATGGTCGATGGGAAAGCGAAAATCGCGCTCAACGAGATCGGCTTCGGCTCGTCGGTATTGGCCGGAAGCACGGCTATTCTGGTTTATTGCATTGGCTCGAAAAAAACCCAGGAGGTGCTTTTTTCCGGGCAGATGTATTCGGCGCGGGAGGCGCTGCAAATCGGACTGGTCGATGAAGTGGTGCAGGAGGATCTGCTCGAGGCCAGGGCCTTGGAAGTTGCGCGGGAATATGCGGGCAGGGATTCGGCTGCCTTTGCAAGCATCAAGGACCTGCTAAAGGGACCCGTTTGCGAACAGATCGCCCTGCGGGAAAAGGATTCGATAAAGGAGTTCGTGGATATCTGGTATTCCGAGAACACGTGGGAAAATCTCCAGAAGATTACGATAAAAAGTTAATGGGGCCACGGGTGGGGGCGGGGGACTTTCTGTCAGTTCATCTTAAAGTTGACAGGTTAGCTTCTTTTGCCTGTGGGCTTTGATTTTCGCGATCAGTACGGGCAGGAATTTACCCGCTCCAGACGATCATGGCGTCCAAAGGCGCCCATCCTTCATCCACGACAGGACGCGTGCATCCGAGGGCGGCATATATTATCTCCGCCATTCTTCATGGAGATTGTTCGCCAACTTTCCTTCTGTTTTTGACTAAAGTCAAGGTATTGCCGCGAATCAGCCATTATGTTGTGAGCGAATAGGCCATTGGTTGGGAAAGACCGGGCGGAGTCGAAGGCCGGCACATTCACTGTAAGTAAAGAAGGCATCCCGCGAACGCCCAAAGCGGACGATGGACATGCCACGCGGTCGCCTTCCCCGCTACGCGCTCATACGTTTCGGAGGGATGCCCGGCAAGTGCGCTTCATTTTTACCGCACTGCCGTAAGTCTATCATACGAGGAGGCGGGTATGAAACGAGTCGAATTATTCGAAAACGGGTTCTCGGACCTCAACTTCCGCAATTTTCTGGTACACGATTCGCCTTATTTTAAGATACTCAATTTCAATTTTAGGGCTGGGCAGGAGCTTCCAATTCATTCACACGATATCGAGGGCCAGGTCAGCATTTGCATACTGGAGGGCGAGGGTGAGTTTCTGGGAGACCAGGGGGTGCTTTTGCCTGCGAAGCCCGGAAACGTTCTGATCTCCGAGATTTCCGAACCCCATGGCTTGAGGGCGAAGACGGACATGCGAGTGCTTGTCACAATCGCTCCGCCGATTTGAGATTCTAAAGCGCCCTCATCCATTCGGATTTCAACGCTGTTTGTCCCCTCAGCGCACTGTCCAGCGACTGGATGGCCTTTTGCTTGTCAGCAGGCATTTTAACCCTGAGCGGAAGGTAATTGGACGCGTGGTTGGCAAAGAAAAGGCCGCGTGTCATGTCGGTGTGAGTGAGCATTTCGCGCAGTTCTTCGAGCATTTCGTGAGGGGTTAGCAGCTCGAATTGGCCATCGCTCACCTGCGCGGCCAAGGGAGTACCAGGGTAAATCATCAGCGTGAGCACCCCGACATAGTTGGGATCGATTGCTGATAGCGCCCTGCCTGTTGCGCGCGCATGTTCAAACGATCTTTCGCGGCCGGCAAGCCCAAGAATGACCATTGCCGAGAGTTTCATTCCAGCAGCCCGGATTTTTCGTCCAGCCTCGATCATCCGCTCAGGCGTGTGCCCCTTCCCCACGTTCTGTAATACCTGCGCATCCCCGCTCTCCAGGCCGAAATAGACGATCCCCAACCCAAGGTCTCGCAATATTGCAAGTTCCGCCTCGGTTTTGCGGAGAATCCCCTTGGCGTTGGCGTAGATTCCGACCCGCTGGATCCACGGCATCTTTTCTCTTATGCGCGACAATATCCTCACGAGCCTCTGCTGCGGGATAATCAGAGCGTCGCCGTCGATCAAAAAAACCCTTCGGAAAAAACCGAGGTTGGTGGAAGCGTAATCGATATCCGCATCGATTATGGCGTCCTCTTTTATCGTGAACCGCTTTGCCTTATAGGTGCCGCAAAAGGTGCACTTGTTGTGGGAGCACCCGAGGGTAACCTGTAGCAATAGGCTGTTCGCTTCGCTGGGAGGCCGGATGATAAAGCCCTCATAGTGCATTTCTTCCATGTTGAGTCTCCACGTGATGGGCGTATTCAATGAAAACAGTATAGCCTCATTATGAAAAATGGAATACGATAAACGGTTGTGCTGACCTTTCTATTGCCTTTTTCAGTGGGATATTCGATTATCCGATGGGCCTTCAGCGTGTGCCAAGAACTTTTCAGGCAAAATCCGGCCCGAAAATGCCGTTCGGATGCATAGAGCACAATTTGATGGATTATTGCGGCTGAGGATTAAAGATGAAGCGAGCGCTCATTACAGGCATAACCGGTCAGGACGGTTCCTACCTGGCTGAACTTTTGTTGAGCCGTGGCTATGAAGTGCATGGAATTATCAGAAGAGTAGCCATGGAAGTCCCGGAGCACAGGCTTTGGCGCATCAGGCACATCCTGGACAAGCTTTTTCTTCATGCAGGATCGCTCGAAAGCTTTGCGAGCATTTTCAAGGTGCTCAACCTGGTGCAGCCCGACGAGTGCTACCATCTGGCTGCTCAGAGCTACGTCAGCTACTCTTTTGAGGACGAGTTCTCAACGATCAATACGAACATAAACGGGACCCACTACGTATTGGCCGCAATTAAGGAAGTGTGCCCCAGATGCAGGTTCTATTTTGCCGGTTCGAGCGAAATGTTCGGCAACGCTGAGCAGACCCCTCAAAACGAGCGTACCCCGTTTTTCCCCCGTTCTTCGTACGGGATATCGAAGCTCGGAGGGTTCCACCTCACCAGGAACTACCGTGAAGCCTACGGTATTAATGCAGTGAGCGGGATTCTTTTCAACCATGAGTCCCCCAGGAGAGGTCTTGAGTTTGTGACCAGAAAAGTCTGTCATACCGCAGCAAGGATCAAGTTGGGACTTGCGAAAGAGCTGCGAATGGGAAACCTTGAAGCAAGAAGAGACTGGGGGTATTCGGGCGACTATGTTCAGGCCATGTGGCTGATGCTTCAGCAAGACAGGCCGGACGACTACGTAATAGCCACCGGAAAGACTTACAGCGTCAAGGATTTGATCGAATTGGCCTTCTCGCATCTCCAGTTGGACTGGAAGGACTGGGTAGTTGCCGATGAACGGCTCTTTCGGCCTTCGGAGATACACGACCTCAGGGGAGACCATTCCAAAGCCAGCAGGGAACTCGGCTGGGAGCCTGCAATGTCCTTCGATCAGCTTATACGGACAATGGTCGATGAGGATTTCGAAAAGTTAAAGAATGCGAAATCGTGACGATAAGGCCTCCCGCTCCCGCCCCGTCTCTCGGGTGGGTGGGCGGGCTGTCGAGGATGAGCGGCCGGCCTCCGCGCTACGCGCTCACATGTCGCTACGGGAGGCCGGGCAAGCCCACTTCACCTGATGATCCCAACCGCAGGCTGTTTTAATGGCGCAAAAAAATACGCTCGTTTTCGCCCCAACCTATAACGAACAAGGAACCATCAGTAAGCTCGTCGATGCGCTCCTGGCGCTGCCGGTGCGATCCGATTTATTGTTCGTGGACGACAGCTCCACCGACGGCACGACGGAGTATCTGCGTTCGGTTGCCGCAGCCGAGCCAAGGATTCATGTTATCGTCAGACCGGGCAAGCTCGGCGTCGGGTCCGCCCATAAGCTCGGATGGCTCTATGCGCGGATGCACGGCTATTCACGCATTGTCACACTGGATGCAGACCTGTCCCACGACCCACAGGATGTGCCCCGCCTTCTCGCCGTATTGGACGCCGGCGCCGACGTCGCAGTGGGTTCCCGGTTCTGCCCCGGCGGACGAACCGACTACCATGGCTGGCGGCGTTTTTTGAGCCAGACTGCGAACTGCCTCGCCCGCCTGGTTCTACGGCTCCCTGTAGCCGAGCATACGACTTCTCTTCGTGCTGTCCGGCTGGACCGCGTTGCGCCAGGTTTGGTCGAGTCGGTGAACGCCAATGGCTATAGTTTTTTCATGACCTGCATCACCCGTCTTGCGCGCGAGGGACTGATCATCAGGGAGGTTCCCATCCACTTTCACGACCGTCTGCGTGGATCTTCCAAAATGCCGAGGGATGCCGTCGTAAAGGCGATACTCAGTCTCCTTCGGCTTGCATTGGATCGGCGTCCAGCCGAGCCACTCGAGATTCCCCATGGGTCCGAGCGGCAATGTCCGGCTTGCGGAGCATCCTACCGTACATTCGTTGCGCCTGGAGAATTGCTCTGCCTGCAATGCATGGGGACCGGGTTGGAGGGTTCCTGAAAATGCTCCCGACCCACTTCAGCAAACTGCCGGCATTGTCCCGCAATCGTCTTGCGATTGGCATTCTCGGGCTGACTTTGTGCCTCTACTTGACATATAACCTTGTGCTGGCCCACCTTGGCGAGTCATGGCCGATACCCGGTCCCTTCGGTGACGCGCAAATTTTTTTCTCAAGCTCTCTGCATGTTTGGCAAACCGGCGACTATTCTCATCTTATTTATCCATATCCGCCTTCGGCTGTCTTGATTTTCCACCTGCTCTCCCAGGGTGGCGGAGCAGCCTTCATGTCCGCCTGGCTTGTCCTGATGGTAATGGGGCTTCTCACATCCATGCGCATGAGCGTCGCTGGGGCGAAGGCCGAGATCCGGTCGGCCTGGATGTTTTTCGGCGCCGTCGGTCTTCTTCTTGCCGAGTACCCGATCAGTTGGGACCTGCGTAACGCGAACAGCAATCTCGTGTGTCTGGGCCTCGTGCTTGCAGGATATGGGGCGCTAGGCCGGCTGCCGGTTTTGTGCGGCATCCTGGTGGGAGCGAGCGCCTGTCTGAAGCCCTACAGCATATTCATAATCATCTGGCTTCTGTGGCGAGGTCCCCGATTGGCAGGCATCGCAGGCCTTGCAGCCGTTGCTTTTCTTGGGGTTATCGCACCGCTCTGTGTCTTCGGGATTGACGGGACCATCGGGCTCTATCATGGCTGGTTCGAGCAGTTGAAGCTCATCGGCGATTCGGCGTCCTACCTGCATTTCCCGGCGGCGCCTGTTATCTCCCTGAGGAAGGCCGCTGCGACCCTGAGCGGTCAGGCCCCGGACGCAGTGTTCACAGTCTGGATCCTTGCTCTGCTTTGGGCCGTGTGGGCGCTGTCGCTCGCATGGTATTTTCGCCGCGTCCTGCACGATCGGCGTGGTCTTCAGCCATCGCCTGTCAGTCTGGCGGATTGGACGGTGCTGATGCTTGCACCCCTGCCTTTCAGCCCCTGGCTTGAGCCTTATCACGCAGTTCCATTGCTGCCGGGTGCCATTCTTTGCGCGGCTGTTGCGTTTGACCCGCTCACCGAGGTGTTCGACCGGCGCGTCGCGTTTGGAACGATCGCGCTGCTCATTTTTGTGCGGATGTTCAATAAAATGCGCCTTTGGCCTTTGCGAGGAATTGTGCTGCTCACTATGTTTGAGGTTCTTGTTCTGGGCCTTGGTCTGCTGCGTCCGCGGCTGCTTTCCTCAGCACGAACGGATTGGAATAAAGCCGTTGGCCCTGAGGCCTGTCCCGAAGCAACGAAGGGTGTCGAAGGGGGGAGCAGAACTTAAATATGAGTAACCCGAGGAACATTCTGTTCATTCTGAATTCTCTTACCTTCGGTGGTGCAGAAAAGCTGGCAGTGACGCTGCTCAACGAGTTGGACACATCCAATCTCTCGCTCTCCTTACTTTATTTACGCAAGAAAGAAGCCATGCTTGGCGAACTGAATCAAAGCAGGTTGAACTCCGTTTCCTGCTATGACGGAACAAACAGCCTGGAATTTCGACTCCCTTTCTATCTTGCTCGCCACATCGAAAGGGAAAAGATAGATACCGTGGTCTGCATCAACCAGCGTCCGATGCTTTACGCCTTTCTTGCGCGCCGGCTTACTCGGCACAAATTTCGAATAATCCAGGCGATCCACGTGACCACACTTGTCACCATGTTCCAACGGCTCAAGAATTTCCTGTTGTACAGACCACTGTTCAATCGCTGCGATCTGGTGATTTTTGTCAGCGAGGGGCAACGGCGGTATTGGCTCTCGGGCGGCTTCATGAACGGCGATAAGACAAAATGCATTTACAACGGTATTGATGTCGATCATTACAAAGACGACTACTCTCGCGAAGAAAGGCTCGAATTTCGCCGCAAGCTAGGATTCACTGAAACGGCCTATGTTGTAGGAATATGCGCCCGGTTGCACTCGGGGAAAAAACACACCGAGTTGATCGCGGCCCTGGAGACGGTCAGGAGAGCGGGGATCGACGCCAAAGTCCTCATAATAGGAGATGGGCCTGAGAGGGCAAATCTGGAGTCATTGATAAAATCAAAAGGGTTGGAGCAGCACGTCGTCATCACCGGGTTTCAGAAAGATATCCGGCCCTTTATATCAGTCTCCGATTGCATCGCCCTCACATCTCAAGCGGAAGCTTTCCCCCTTTCAATAATTGAAGGGATGGCCATGGGCAAGCCGGTTATCTCTTCCGAAGTGGGAGGCACACCCGAGCAGATCGAGCATGGAGTGACCGGTTTTTTGTATAAATCCGGAGATATCGAGAATTTGGCCAAATACCTGAAGGTTTTATCCGATCCTGCCCTCAGAACTAAGATGGGGGAAAGGGCAAGACAGGCGGCGTGCGACAGGTTCTCCCTTGGTAGTATGCTCTGGGAATATACACGTATTCTTTCTGAAACAGTCACCATGGATGCCGGGCATCCGCGGTGAAGGATTACCTACCGGCCTCCGCCCGATAGCCGGCCAGGATCGCCAGCGGCGATGCGGGCCTGAGCCGCTGCGAGATGAGGGGCCAGCAACCGGCCGAGGGCTTCGCGCTTCTCGGCAGCCAGTTCGGGGCGTTCCATATGGCCCCGTTCATGAAGCCATGAGCCGCACCACTGCAGAGGCGCGTCCTTTATGTCCAGCCCTGGCCTGAGAGGCACCTCCAAAGACCGAGGCTCGTGCAGCATGGCGCGGTCGACGTGTCGATAAAGCACCTCCCAATTACCGCCTCCGGTATCCAATCCAACGAACCAATCCTGGCCGAAATCCAGCGGCTTGTGCCTGACATTGTCGAATTTGAACACGCAAAATCCTGCCCACAGGAACCAGCGGAGGCCTGCGGTACGTACGAGTCCGTAGAAGTCCTGCGTGGACAGCGCTGAGAAGGGGTCGTCGGGTGCCGTCGGGAACAGATCGTGGTCGAGGAAGCCGAATGCCTCCGGTTCGCCTGGGAGGATGATGTTTCGCCAGAGCCAATTCATGGAAATCCCGTGCGACCTGCTGCCGCGGCCCCACGGATTAGCCGGAAGCCGCACATATGGGGACCCATGCCGTTCGGCGATCGCTTCAATGGCCTCGGCCGAATCATCCGGCGAATTGTCGGCAATCAGGTAAACCGGTTGAGGTACGTAGGTGCGCATAAGCCGGGCCTGCCACTCGATAAGCTGCGGATCGGAGAAGGCGACGGTCACGAGCACCTTCTTGCCACGGATACAGGCCGCCAGAGCGCCTATATCGCCTTTGCGCGCCCGCCGGCGCATGTGGATGGAATTGACAAGCCGGTAACGGAGCGTCTTATAGTTTTGGGTTAGCGGCTGCAGATGTCGCCAATCTGAAAGAGTGTATTCGGATAGGCGCTTTGGCATGTCATGCCCTCATGGATATGCTGAACGCCTCGGCCCAATTTTGCGCGCCGACGCGTAGATTATAATCAGGTCATTAAGAAATCGGTTTTTAAGGGTGTCGGGATAACATCTGTCCATGGTCCGGTCAAGAACTTTCATGTCCTGTTTTCCCGTCAGGACAACTCGAACAATGCCACGTGCAAAAATCGAGGATAAAGGCTGGGGGAGAAACCTCTTGAAGCTGTGAGAGCATTCAGTATAATCCACCAAACTCAGTGTTTCGTGAATTCGTCACCAAAGCCAACCATCCAGGAAGGACCAGTAGAACGCGAAGTGAATGAGCTTGGGGTCACCGCATCAGGTATGTCACTCCGGAAACAGGAGCATGATTCCGGGATCAGGGACAATGTGAAAGCAAGCGTTTGCATTATCGCCTACAATGTAGAAGCTTTTATCGCCCAGGCCCTGGACGGGGTTTTGTCCCAGCGGACGAACTTCGTCTTCGAAGTGGTGGTCGGAGAAGATCTTTCGCAAGATTCAACCAGGGAAATAATTGCCGATTATCACCGGAGATATCCAAACCTGATTCGGCCGATTTTTCGCGACAAAAACCTTGGGATGGTTAGAAATTTCGCTGAAACGGTCCGGGCCTGTCGAGGCCGATATATTGCCATGCTCGATGGGGACGATTTCTGGAACTCCCCGCTAAAGCTTCAGAAACAGGTGGATTTTCTGGATTCTCACCCGGAATGCTCCGGTTGTTACCATAACGTTAATATCCTCTATGAGGCAAATCCCGGGCGAACGCGCCGCTACTATTCCAGACCGCCGAAACCTTTTCTTTATTTGAAGGACCTGGTCGGGGCCAATCCGATCTGTTCCGGTTCAATGGTTTTCCGGGCCGGCCTGTTCAAGGATTTCCCCGAATGGTACTTCACCATGTTGATGCAGGATTGGCCGCTTTATCTATTGAACGCGCAGTTCGGGCCGGCGGGGTATATCGACGAAGTCCTGTCTACCTATCGGGTTCACCCCCAAAGCGATTGGGCCAAGTTGGACCGAATTGATACTTTGAAGAGGAGAATATTGGCCGTTCAAAAAATGCATGCCGCTCTGAATTTGTCCTACGACAGTATAGTGCAGAAGGAAATCGCGAATTTGCAATATAAGATCGCCAAGCAACTTCTTGCCCAAAAGGACCACGAAGGGGCGCGCCGGCATTCCCGGGATGCCATGAGAAATTTGGCTGGATTCCGATACCTTAAGGCACTGAGAGTTTATCTGCAGTCCGTATTATTATCCCGCAAACAGCCGACAAATAGTTAATGGAAAGGAATTCGCTGCGCTTCCTTAGTTTCTCGCACTCTTCGATAAGAGCTGCCGCTTCGACACTGAGGGCTTCAGGGTCTACAAGAAGCTGGTAAACAGCATCGGCAGGGCTGGGGTTAGATTTTAATACAGAGAGAAGCTTTCTTTCCACCGGTTGAAAGCAAATTGGCATCAGGCGTATGCTTGCTGGTTTGAACGCGCGTCGAGGTTCTCGTTAAGTGACATTGCAATCCCCATGAGCAAACCCAGAAGACCCGCTGTGATCAACACCGCGCCACTTGCCGCGAACCGCCTCGCAAAATAGCCCCCGGCGGCCAGTTCCCTTGGCCAGGTAAAAGCGAGCCAGCTCTCACCGTCATCCGCTGCGCGCACCGTAAAACTTCCATCGGGCGCCGGGACCATCACCTGGCGCCATCCAGTGCTCTTCTTTTCCACCGGCACAGGCACGGCGGGTTTTCCCGAAGTCGGCATCAGTTCCATGGAGGTTCCCGGCCCTCCGCCGGCTATATCCAACACGAGCCACGAAAACCGGCTCGTGACCGGCCGGCTCACGAAGACAGCGCGGGTCTTGCCTCGACCAGCTTGCCATGAGCCGGCCACCACACGGTGCGGCAGGGCGGGAAGGCCGGGCGGAATCGATGTGGGGGCAAACCCGTGGCCTTCGGCCTGATCGAGAACAATGGGCGCGCGTATGCCCGCCGGCAGTATCTGGCGAACCAGTGGGTCCTCCAAAACGGCGATCAGCCGCTGGGCGTTCGGATAGGGTATGTGCAGGAAGGGTTTATCGACCAGAGAGGAAGTGTCGCCGGTAAGAACATAACGGGCAGTGTTCTCCTCTTCAATGCCCATGAGTATATGCATCTCCAGAAGTTCGGGCGGCAGTTTCCAGTGAAATGCCGCCAAGCTGACGACACAGGCAACCAGGGCCACGGCTCCGAGCACTATTGCGGCGCGGCGCCGGACGCCGTTATAAAGAGGCCGGAGAAGCAGCAGAAGGGCGGCAAAATTGGCCACGGACCCCATGGCCATGATGTCCTTATAGCGAACAGCCATCCACCCCCGCGAATATGCGAATGCGGCGGCCTGGAGAAGTGTCCATATTCCAAGGGCCATGAGAAATTGCTCGAAGAAGCCGCTAACCTTTCGGGAGCTTATCTGCCGCCAGGCAAGAATCATGACAGGCAACCAGAAAATTGGACTAAACAGCCAATTGTTCACAGGCCATGCAGCGGATCTCCCGAATTTTTTGAAAAAATCGAGGAAGCTCTTTGCCATGAAGGCCTCGTGATGAGCAAGATGGGGGACCCATGCGTATGCCAGGGCGCAGAGCGAGATAAGAAAGATGAAAGCCGGAATGAACTCTTTCCAACGATGAGGCTCGGTCAGGCAAGCAAACAACAGAAGAGAAGCGACGGCGGCCGGAACAAAAAGTCCGGCAGCCAAAGAGAAATAAGCGCATACCGACGCCGCCACGCCGAGAAGCCAGGAAAAAGAAAATGGACGCGACCCGAGCAGCAGGAGCATTGCAAGAATTGAAAAGCCGAGCACGAAATAAAAGTTCGACTCGAGGCCCAACAGTGTGTTTTCCCATGCAAACGGCAGCAGGCCTATGAACGCGAGTGCAATACAGAACTCGGCGAGGTATTTTCTCCCCGCAAGGCGCCAGAGGACCATGCAGAGGCACGTCAATATCAGGGCATGTATGAATGCGTTGACGGCTATCTCGAGCAGCGGGTCCCATTGGCCGTTGAGATCGAAGAGGTTGAAGACGAGCAGCCGCGTCAACAGGAACCGGTGCTCGTTGTGGGCCGCCACGAGGCTGGAAGGGTCCAGGGCGCCTTTTATAAGCAAGGAGTAAAAAGGCGCCTCGGCATCCCACTGGTCATAATAAGGGACATCCGAACCGAAAGCATCGATAAGATGCAGCTTGGCGCCGAGTATGACCGTGAAAAGCCCTGCCAGACAAAGAAACGGCCCGAGCCGGCCCCCCTGGGGCGGCCCCGCCGCATCCAGGGTGATGCGGTTTGCGGCGCGGAGAATGAAACCTATTACAATCAGACAAACAAGGGAGAGTCCCGCAACCTCTCGGCCGCACCACTCCATGCGAGCGCAGCCGCAGACGGCGGCGCACAGAAGCAAAACGAGAATGGCGCGCGAGCGCGCAGGTTTTTGCCCTGAATAATGCATCAACTTGGCTGTCAAAAGATGCCGAACCTCATTTTGCGGATCGGATTCCGGCCCGAAAACTTCTAGAACAATCCCAAGGCTCGCAAAATCATACGATTTACCAATCGAACGTGCAAGGCCTTCTGCTCCTGCCCCCGCCCCGTCTCTGGTTATGGACAGGTCAGGGAAAGCGTCTAGAATGAGCGGTCGGCCTCCGCGCTACGCGCTCACATGTTGCTACGGGAGGCCGGGCAAGCCCACTTCACAAAGTGAAGCAGGGCGAAGCCCCGCGAAGCGATACCTCTACACTATTGTAACTTAACTTTCTGATGCGCTTAACATTTAGCTTGCCTTCAAACGCACCCTGTTTAATGTCTGTGCGTTCTGCATGGCTGTGCGCACGGTATTATATAAGTCTATCATACGAGGATATGTCAATGAGACTGGTTTTTGCAATTTTGGGACACACCTCCTTCCCAGGAGTTGATGAGCTCATTCCCCCGCCCTATTGTGTTGGGTGGGACTCAGGCGAAAACCCCACAGCCCGCCCGCCCACCCGCGAGGCGGTCATTGCAGTCCTAATAGCCTGCAGCTAATTGGTAGACTTTCCGGCGCAGCAGTTGGAGCAAGGAATGATCCTTATGTCGAGGCGATCTCGGGTCATCAATTTGGGATGCAGCACCACTGAGGATGCGTAATAAATCGCCGATCGATCTCCTTCATGAGAAGAAAGCCGGTATCGGTGGTGATCTCTGCTCCCTGAAAATCAATGCTGATGGAGCTGTCGAAATCCGGCCTTATGGTCCCTCTTTGGTTGTCACCAACCGCGCGCATGCGGCTTCCCCTCCCTCTGACGGCTTTAGGCCATAATATCAAATGGTTAAAATGAATGCAGTATAATCATCAGTCATGCTCACGCATGATCCGGGTTCACTCAGAACCAACTCCTATGCTTTCTGCTACAACCAGGTCTCTAAAAACCCTACCTTCAGTTTTGCCCTTGCCAATTACGGCAAATTTTGATTAAAGAGTCTCACGAAACCTGATGATCACCTCAGATGAATTCCTCGATAGAATCGGAAACAGTGTATGTGTGACGATCCGCGGTACCCCCAGCCCGATTCTCTATTCCAGTCGCCTTCACGCCTCGGTGTTGACAGTTCATTTATAGATGGAGAGAGCTGATGCCGGCCTCTCCCAAGGTAAGCGTGCTCATACCCACGTATAATTACGCCCGCTATCTTCCTCTAGCCATTGAATCCGTGCTGAACCAGGATTTCACCGATTTTGAGCTGATCATTCAGGATGATTGCTCAAAGGATAATACGGCTGAGGCAGTGGAGAGATATCTTTCGGACCGGCGGCTGATTTTCGAAACAAACGAGCGCAACCTTGGTCTTGCCGGCAACTGGAACCGCTGCCTGTCAAAGGCTAGAGGAGAATACATCAAGTTTGTGTTTGGAGATGATATGCTCGCTTCGTCGGAGTGTCTTGGCAGAATGGTTTCAGTCCTGGACTCAGACCGCTCCGTTTCTCTTGTGAGCTCCTCGCGAAAGTTAATCGACTCGGCATCGCGCTTTGTGCACGTAGTTTCCGAATTTGGAGAAAGTATTACCGCCGATGGCCCGGAGATTATCTTTTTGTGCCTGTTAAAGCTTGTAAACTATGTCGGCGAGCCTTCGGCGGTCATGTTCAGAAAGGCCGACAGCGGCAGGGGATTCAGTCCAAGATATAGTCATTTGATCGACTTGGAGATGTGGTTTCACCTGCTCGAGCAGGGCAGGTTCTGCTTTATCGACGAACCACTGGCATCCTTCCGCGTTCACCCGCAACAGAAAACAGTCGATAACGTTAGAAATCTGCTCCATTTGAGCGAGCCTATTCTTTTGCTTAGAGATTATATCTGGCGATCTTACATCCCCATCGGGCGGGCGCTAAAATTCTATTTCATAATCGATACTGTTTACAATATGTTCTGGAGACCTAAGAAGAAAAGAGTCATGGATCGGAAAACAGCTCTGAAAGGTATCCGCGCCTGTTTTCCGGTGCCCGGGTTTTTTCTGGTCTACCCGCTCTATAAATCAGTCAAGCCCTTTTTCAAGTTGTTCGTAAAAGCCACGGGCTGGCCGGCCAAGAAACTGAGGCCATCGTTTTTGCCTCTGATGGAGCGAGGGTCGGGTTTTCCCGATCTCAGCGGAGACGAGAGTTTGAGACCCCGAAGCAATTAAGCGCCCGGCACTCGTCTCATTCATCCGCGTGTATTCACCCCAACCGAAATGGACCTGTGTACATTACAAAACTTTGCGCTATCCGCCCCATCCCACAGTACAAATCATTCTCGTATGATAGACTTATAGAATACCCTGCTCGAGAAAAAATGCGCCCGACATGATAAGAGCGACGGCCGTGCCCGCAGCCATGCAGAACGCACAGACATTGAACGTGGTGCGTTTGAAGGCAAGCCAAATGTTAAGTGCATCAGATAGTGAAGTGAAAAGGGTGTCAAGGTCTCGCTTCGCGGGGCTTCGCCCTACTTTACTTTGTAAAGTGGGCTTGCCCCGGCATTCCTTAGCGAAGTGCGAGCGCGTAGCGCGGAAGGCGACCGCTGGGCGTGTCTATCGTTCGCGTTGGGCGTTCGCGGGATGCCTTCTCATTTAGCATCGCGAAATTGGGAGCCACGCTTCGCGCTGGACTTTACCTGTGCGGGCATCGGCAGTGTGAGTCAATGAAGCCCTAAGGGCGCAGGATTTGAGGTGATAGAGGGACACAGGAAAGTCCGAAAGGCGCCGTGCGGTTCCTGGATCAGTGTTCATCCACCACGCTACGCTCCCGTAAATGTGGTTTATCATTTACGTTGGGCTGTTGCGGGGCGCTTTTTTTGCGCGACAAAATAGAGCATTGTACGACAGTTACATGACGTCAGACATGCCGTTCTATTTAGGTTCAACAAAGCAATCCGGCCATGTTATAAGGAGCTTGAGTATTAGTCTTTTGAGGAGTTAGTAAACGATGGGATCTCCCGTAATCTGGTTCGATGCCACCACGATCAAGCGACTGCGCAACCAATCCCCGGCAGGTTTGTCCCGAGCAGAAGCGCACTCACTGGCCGGGGCATTGAAGTTCGATGCTGAACGAGTCGGTTTCAGTTGCTATAATCGCTATCAAAATGTCATGGAGAAGCTGGCAAGATCCGAGGTGGAGGCCTTATTGGCTGGCTACGGTCACTCCGGCCGGCAAGGTCACGGGGCGCGCCGACCACAAAAGAACTTGCTGCTTCGCGCTTTACGGGAGATCGAACGCCGAATTCGTGCCGGTTCACGGAGGACCCTGGGACATGCCAAACAGTGGCTCCCGTGGGATACTAAATTGGTCCGGTTTAACCCCGGGGATATCTTCGTGCTAAGCGGCGCAACGTGGGACATGGTGGATGCCACGGTCCTGGAGAAGATGATCAATCGGGGTGGAGCCTGTCTGGTAGTCCTGGTCGCCGACATGATTCCCTGGCGTTTTCCCCATCAGTACCAAAGCGAACAAGCCGTCTTTCGCTTTCTGCGTTTGGCCGAACTGGCTGCTCGGCGCGCTTCGCTGGTGCTGAGCATTTCGCGGACTACGAGTGAAGACTTCGTGGAGTTCGCCTCCTCGGTGGGGGTCAAACCCGGCCGAATGGAAGTTATTCACCTCGGTGCCAACGCACCTGCACCGCAAGCCCGACCGCCGGCCGGAATGCCCGAAGATCTCCTGTCACGCGGCTATGTGCTAAGCGTAAGCACCATACAAGTGCGTAAAAACCACCAGTTGCTCTACCAGCTCTGGCGTCGATTTGCGGAAGAAGGAAGGGATAGTATTCCCCGGTTGGTACTGGTCGGCTCGCACGGCTGGCTCACCGACGACCTCCTGATTCAAATTCGCACGGACCCCAAGGTGCGGGATTCGATCATTGTTCTTAACAGTGTAGACGATATGGAGCTTAGTTGGCTCTACGGGCACGCGAAATTCACGCTCTATCCTTCGTTGTACGAAGGCTGGGGGCTACCGATAGTCGAAAGCTTGCAGCATAGCACGCCTTGTCTGGCTTCGAACACGTCATCCATGCCGGAAGCTAGTCAGGGACTGGCAACACACCTGGATCCGCTCGATTTCATGACATGGCGCCAGGAGATTATCCGGCGGTTCGAAGATCCGTCTGTGCTGGTCTTGGAAACGGAGTGGATTCGAGCTCGTTTTCGCCCGCGGAGCTGGCAAGATTTCTCGAACGACTTTGCCGACCGAGTCTGGTCGCTGGCCAATTCGTCCTCGAATGGAGTCGTATGATGCCGGTTATCAGCGTAATAGTGCCGACTTCGCTAGCGTTCGGCGTTCTGTGCAGCACAAAAAGAAACAACACCTGCATGAACAGTCGAAAAGTGGCCGGGACTGAGCCGTGCCCCTGCCCGATAACCCATCCGACCACGACCCAGGTTGCAGCCTGATGGAAAGGATGCAGGCCCCGCCTAAAGTCAGCGTGTGTATACCCACCTATAATTACGCCGATTATCTTCCCTTCGCGATAGAGTCGGTGCTAGGTCAGAGTTTTACCGATTTTGAGCTTATCATTCAGGATGATTGCTCAAAGGATAATACAGCCGAGGTAGTGGAGAGATATCTTTCGGACCGGCGGCTGATTTTCGAAACAAACGAGCGAAACCTGGGCCTTGCCGGCAACTGGAACTGCTGCCTCTCAAAGGCGAGAGGGGAATACATCAAGTTCGTTTTTGCCGACGATCTGCTTGCCTCACCGGATTGTCTGGCCAGAATGGTTTCAGTCCTGGACCGCGACCGATCGGTTTCCCTTGTTACTTCGGCGCGAAATATTATCGATTCGGAATCCCGTCTTGTGCATGTGCTTTCTGATTTTGGGAGAGGGTCCCTTACCGCCGATGGTCACAGGATTATCTCTTACTGCCTGTTGAGACTGACAAACTTTATCGGCGAGCCTTCGGCGGTCATGTTCAGAAGGGCCGATTCCGGCAGAGGATTCAGCCCAAGATATGCCCACGCTCTCGATATGGAATTTTGGTTCCATCTTCTCGAGAAGGGCAGGTTCGTTTTTATTGACGAGACGCTCACATCGTACAGGGTTCACCCGCGGCAGAAAACAAACGAGAATGTGGCAAACTTGATCGGTCTGCACGATAATGTCCTTTTGCTCCAGGATTATGTTTGGCGGCCCAACATCCTCGGATGGCGGGCTATTAAACACTACCTCATTATCGATGCGGTGTATCAATTCTGGAGATTGGCGAAAAAAGGTAAGATAAATCGTAAACGGGCCTTGGAGGGGATTGGGGCTTGTTTTTCGGTTCGCCGGTTTTTTTTGGCATATCCGCTTTATAGGCTTATAAAACCGTTTTTCAGACTGTTCTTAAAAATCGCGGACTGGCCGGCGGCGCAACTGAGGGCCTCTTTTGCGCCGTTTTCGTTTCCGGAGAATTAAGATTGACAGGAAACGGAAATGAAACATCAAATCAGCGAGAATTCCGGTTCCAAGTCTTTGTCAGGTCACCGGTTCGCGTGATCACCCTCGAACTCCTTCATCGAACGCGGTAAAGGCTAACCTGCATTAGAGGTTCGTCCAGGCGCGCCAATGCGGCATGACCATATTGGTACTGACTTCTCAGGGGCAAGATCGAGTTCCATTCGCGGGTACCCTGAAGGACGCAGCGGGAGGAGATTGGATGGCGGGAATACGAGGCCTCGAATCCGTTGACAACCAAAACCCAGTCTCCGGATGAGACCACCGCACCCGGTGCGATCAGGCGCCTCATGCCAAGCTGCTCCCCGTAGAACTCGAACGTCCCATTGCCGAAATACCAGATGTTCGCTCCATGATCTTGCTTCCGACATTCACTGGCGAGGTTGCGAGCCATACCCTGTTGTCCGTAATAGAAATTAAAGTCTACGGCAAACAAAAAAAGCCCGAGCAGGAAATTGATTCCCGCAATTCCCCAGATCAGTCCCGCTCTGTTCCTGCAGGTCAGCGTCGCGAGCCGACAAGTGAGCAGGGTGCCGACGGCCACAATCCCTAACACACGCCTGGTAGCGGAGTAAGGACTCAGTGCGAAATACCCGCCGATTTCCAACAGCAGCCACAAGATCAGGAAACTATCGACGGAGAAACTCCACCTTCGGGCCGGCAACCCTTCAACGGTGAGCGGTCTACGCTTCAAGCGACAAGCGATAGCCGTAATTGCTCCGGCGAGTGACAAGCCGATTAGCCCGAACAGCACACCGGTCAACTTCGGATAAGGATAGACATTCAGGGAGTCGCGCAAAAAATCGAGAGCCGCTCCAGGTGGGAAGGCGACGAAGGCGAAAACTAATACCACGAGCCCCACGACGGCCCAAACCAAACGCGCCCGTTGCCCCAAAGCGGCGAGAGCCAGTGGGAGAGCCGCGGCCATCGTGCTGCCCAAGTAGCCGAATAGCGGCTGAACCAGTTCGAGTTTCGCCAACGGCGGTGTCCGATACTGCATGCATGCGAGCCAGAAGTGCGAGTGGCCGTATCGCCAGGCTATAAGCAGTTCCCATGCGCCAAACAATAGCACGGTCAAAGTAGAGGCTAGCAACCCCAAGCGCCACTTGCCGAACAGGAAGCCATAAAGGATCATAACTCCAGGCACGAGTAAGGCCGTATACTTTGTCTGCGTGGCGAGCGCCGCGACAATGCCTGCCACCACCACTCCGGAAAGCGAATCTGCGGAGCAGGCTCGCAGGAACAGGACCACTGCAAGCAAACTCAAGGCCAGGGCCGGGATGTCCAACATGAGGTTCACACATGGAAGAACAGCGCCGGACAAGGTGACAACACAGACGTATAGCATCTCCATTCCGCGGGCGAAACGATGTCCCAGACTATGCAGCATGAACACCAACAGGAGGTTGAAAGGTAGAAGGCAAAGCTTCCAGAAGGTCGGTTCCTGCCCGAACAGGTGCACCGCCGAGGCCCACCAATAGAGGAAAACGGGAGGAGCGAGAATAGTGTTGGCGTCCTGCACCCCCCAGGCCTGAAAGCCATACGGATCAAGGGGGTTTTTCGCAATGTGGGCAGCAAACAAGTAATAAACGGAGTCGTCCACAGTGAGAGGTTTGGCGGCATTTAGCAGAGTGACGAACAGAGCAAGGGTCACAAGGACCACAAGGACCAATCCATTCCTTGCCGGCGTATCCGGGCCTCCGTAGGCCTTGACTGCAATAGTTTCCTGCTCCATTCTTCCAGCCTGCTTGACCTGATTTGTTCGCGGGCGGACACCAACTTGCTTTACCCTGAATAATGCATCAACCTGACTGTCAACTGATGCCGAACCGCATTTTGCGGATCGGAGTCCGGCCCAAAAACTTCCGGAACAATCCCAAGGCTCGCAAAATCATACGATTTACCAATCGCACATGCAAGGCCTCCCGCTCCCGCCCCGTCTTGCGGGCGGGTGGGCGGGCTGTCGAGAATGAACGGTCGGCCTCCCGGCTACGCGCTCACATGCCGCTACGGGAGGCCGGGCAAGCCAACTTCACGATGTGAAGTTGGGCGAGGCCCTGCGAAGCTAGACCCTTACACCATTGTAGCTTCACTTTCTGATGCGCTTAACATTTGGCTTGCCTTCAAACGCACCACGTTTAATGTCTGTGCGTTCTGCATGGCTGCGCGCACGGTCGCCACTCTTATCATGTCAGAAGCATTTTTTATCGAGCAGGGTATTATATAAGTCTATCATACGAGGATATGCCAATGAGACTGGTTTTTGCAATTCCAGACACACTTCCTTCCCCGAAGTTGATGAGCTCGTTTTCCCGCCCCATAGTGTTGGGTGGGGCTCAGGCGAATAAGATGCCATGGACAATCTCTTCCAGGCCGGTATTTCCCTGGTAGAGCTGATGTTCAATGTTATCGCAAATATCTCGTATCCTGTTGCGCCGCACTCTTGAAACAAGACCCCAGTACAGGTATCGGGGCCGGCATTGCAAGCAGCCGGCATGCTAATTATAAAGCCGACGAAGAGTGCGCCGGATGGAGTTCAACGACACTGCCAGAGCGTGACAATGCACCCATGGCGGTCCAGGTAAGAGCGGTGAGAAAGCGTGAAGTCCGATTGTTGCGGCATCACGGCGGCGACGGCAGCTGTGACCTGCTGCTCGAGGCCGGGGCGATAGTGAGGGGACTCAGGCGAAAATTCGATGACTACTACCGAATCCACACCTTTGGCTGCCAGCCACGCAGGCAGTTGCCCCGGAACGTCGCCGGGGGGCGTTAATCGCACCCACCAAGTGGTGTCCTCGATGCCCCGGCTGCCGGGGAAGCGCTCGCGATAGGTCCACTTGGCGAACGTCTCACCCTCGGCTATAAAAACGGCAGTGCGGTTCGCGTCTTTGAGGTACGGCAGGTAAGCATCGGAGATGTCCAGTGTGCTCGGGGAGCAGGGGGCGCAGCAACCGACTGCAGATCCTGGTCCACGCCAGGCGGGACCTATCGCTATGAGTACGGCGATGACTACTGCCGCCGCCAGTACCGGGCGGACCCGTCCGAGCCCATCGAGCGACTTCTGGTAGAGCAGGGCGCCTGCACCCGCTCCAGCCAGGACCCACATGGCCGGCAACCACGAATGCAGGAACCGGGTCTGCTGATTGGGGTGCACCGTCACCAGCACCATGCTGAGTCCTGCCAGAAGCGCGACCGCCAACCAGCCACGATGCAAATGTCTGTGCAGTAATACCGCGACCGTCGCAAGCACCACGACCAGCACCAGGCACCACGCCGCAGGGTGGTATTCATGAATGAGCGACTGGACATAGAAACCGAATGCCTTGTCCAACGGCAGCGGGGCGGCCGCGGGTCCATTCAGCGGGCCGGTATACCAGAGGAATATCGACAAACGATGGGGCAGCAGGAACGAGGCCGCAATCGGCGCCAGCAGACCCCACAACAACCGGCGGCCCGGGACACCCAGCCAGGCCATGATGGCCGGCCGGCGTTTAAACATCGCCCGGAGCACGCGTATGAGAAAAATGGCGTACGCCATCGTCGTCAGGTTATACGGTGGATAGAGGGATACTTGACGTCCCAGGAGTTCAATAGACGCAGGGCCGTGTATTTCGAGCGCAATGACAGCGCCCATCAAGCCTGCGAACAGGTAATTCAGCGGTTCATACCACTGGCGTTTCAGCCACGCGCGCCACGGCCAGTTGCCCATGGTTCGCAGCCAGCCGAGATTGCGGGGCCATTCGCAGATGAACTGGTCGCCCAACAGGGCCAGGACCACGAGGGCCCAATAATTGTACTTCTCGAAGAACAGGACGGTCATCGTGACAGCCAGCGCCGTGTACTGCCACCGAACACCCGGGGTCTGGATCGTCCGCAGGTACAGGTAGAGTGTCAGCATCGTCAGGCCGGCCCCAAGGCTCTCGAGCATAACGTCGGTGGCGTATATGCGATGTGCCGGGCTGGCGGCTATGAATATTGCGGCCAGCGCCATTGCCAGGATGCCCCCGCCGGGGTTGGGCAAGAGCCTTCTGGCTGCGAGGCACCCGAAAACGACGGTCATGATCCAGCCGGCCAGGCTGGGGAGCACCGCAAACCGATGGTCCGGTCCGGCGGCTACAACCACGGCAGCAACAAGCAGGCCGTGCACCGGCGGCCAGACCTTTCCCTCCTCCAGGTGAGCAAAGAATTGCGGCAGATTGCCCTCGCGTAACGCCAGGCCCATGTTCAGACCGTACTCGTAATGACCGTTGCGGTCATGATCCAGGACGGTCCAGTGCCAGCGTGGGTCTGGCCAGCTGAGGCTAAACAGGTGGGCGGCGAACGCCACGCTCATCGCCAGCACCACCACCAGCGCCAGCATATCACTACCTTGGGGCCGGGATGTTCCAGATGGGGATGTCAGAAAGTTCGATCCGATTTCCATGTACAGGTTGACCCAGGAGACGGCGGTTCATTTCACGGACTGCCATATCGCGTCAACGCCGATAACGATCATGGACGACTGCATGGCAGCGTGTCCATATCACAATCGCTTGCTCCGGGCAATCTCTGTGGCCACCGGTTTTCTATTAAACCGGAATAATACATCAAGTTGTGCGCAATGCATCCGAACGGCATTTTCGGGTCGGATTCTGTGCGAAAAAACTTCTTGAACAACCCCAAAGCCCGCACAATCACACAATTTCGCAATCGAACATGCAAGTGATAGGTCAATGAGACAGGTTTTTGCAATTTCTGGACAGACCTCTTTCCCCGCAGTTCACGGTCTCGTTCCCCCGCCCCGGCGTGTCGGATGGCACTCAGGCGAAAACTCCACACCTCGCAGAGCGTCGAGATTGGGAAAAGCCAAGGCCAAATGCAAGTACCCCACGCCCCGTGAGGTATGGTAGACCATGTTGGACGTGGTCACAATAAATCCGACTCGCGGGAAGAGTTCACCCACGCGCCATTCTATTTTACAGACAACCCTTCGGAGCCTATCCCAGCTCTCCGCCTATTTGCAAGCGCAGCCATATTGAACTTTGTTTACCCTGAGTTTTGCTGTATAAAAGGTGTGTTAAACCGGATTCATTTTTACTTCTGTCTTAATCTCGACTTATCCACTTTCCCAGGCGCCTGTCGTTAAGGCCCTGAGCTACAAAAAGTATTCAGTCAGAGAGGACTAGGAAGATGGGTTCCGAAGCTGTTGAAACTGCTAAAACCGACCGGCGCCTCTTAACCGGAAACAGCTCCGGCCTGCCGGATTTGAGGTTCTTCCGCGCCTGCTTCAGCCGTTTCCCCGATCCCGTGATAGTTACGGATATGCACTCGTCTATCCTGTTTCTCAATGACGCTGCGCAAGCTTATACAGGCTGTACATTAAGCGGCGGAAGCCCCCTGGTATGTTCCGATGTTTTGCGCAGCGCTCAAAATGGAGAGCAATCTCTGGTCGAGGAGTGTATCAGTTGGACCCTGGATGAGTATAAGGTTCATGTCAGGAATAAGGCGGGTTACTGGCTGCCTTTTTTACTATCCGGGCAACTGGTAGATGACAGGGATGGCAACCCGGCGGGATGTGTGTTCGTGCTGCGACCCGCCTTATCAGTTGCCCTGGGGTTGGGAGACATGGTGCGGGACCATATATTTGCCAGTGTAATCGACCATTTCCCGATGCCCTTTTTCATCGTGGATACGGATTTGACGATCACTTATATGAACGAGCACCTTGAGAAACTCACCGGCTACGCCAGCAGTGAGGTGGTCAACCACATGAGTTGCGCCGAAGTGCTCCGAAGTCCTTTCTGCCGTACGGATGATTGCCTGTTGAAGCGGGCGATGGAAACGAGGACGCCTGTAGCCGGATTGCGGAGCACCGTTTACGATCGTGAGGGAAGAGAATTCCCCGTGGCGGCGCACTGTTCCATGATTACGGATCCGGAAAACAGGGTGATTGGGGGATTTATGGCCCTCAGAGACATAACCCCGCTCGCCGAAGCCGAACAGAAGATCAGGATGCTTGTGGAAATTACCCAGGAAGGCATCCTGATGGTTGATGAAAACGACCGGGTAATTTACGCCAATTCCAAGATGGCTGAAATATTCGATCATCAAAAAGATGATCTGGTCGGAAAAGACGTCGGCGGGCTCCTTCCACGCCAGTTGCTGAGCATTGCACGCGATCTGGCCCTGAAGGTCGGTAAGGATCATTACCAGGAGGTGCGCTTCTGCAGTACAATCCAGCCTGCCGCCAACTCAAATCCGGAGGATCGCGTATTTGAAACCTGCATAGTTGTCGCCAAGTTTGGTAAGGGCTTTATTACATGTATGTATTTCCAGGACCTGACCAAACATATTCAAATGGAGCGGGAGTTGTTGAGCGCCAACAGCTTTCTCAACAACATCATCAAGAGTTCGGCGGACGGTATCGTGGTAGCCGATCTTGAAGGCAACATCCTGATTTACAATGATTCGGCCGAGCGGATTCTGGGATACGGCGCCCATGAGGTCATAAGCAGGCCGGGTTCTCTGCATAAAATCATAGGCCCGGAACTCGCAGCGGAGAATATGCGGCGAATGCGCAGCGGCGAGTATGGCCCGCCCGGTAAACTCACCTCTACTCGGATAACTCTGGTCAGAAAAGATGGTGAAGAGGTCCCGGTAAGTTTCTCTGCGGCGATCATCGAAAAGAACGGCTCGGAGATAGGGACCGTAAACATATTTGCCGATCAAAGGGAACGCTTGCGGATGCTCAAAGAGCTGGAAGAGACCCGAATGCAGTTGATGCAGGCCGAAAAGATCGCTTCCATCGGAAGACTGGCAGCGGGCATAGCTCACGAAATCAATAACCCTCTTTCCGGCATCCTTATATTTGCCGATATACTTATGAGGGATTTGGCTCCCCAGGAACCACAATGCGGTGAGGATCTTCAGGAAATCATCAATCAAACCATGCGCTGCAAAGAAATTGTGGGGCGTCTGCTGGAATTCAGCAGGCAGTCAGTGGATCAGAGATTTAACTACGATATAAACTCCGTCATTCGACGTTCGGCAGAACTGTTGACTCACCAGGCGCTTTTTCACAATGTTGAATTCGTATTCGACCTTCAGGCCGATATACCCGCGATGATCGGCGATCCGGGCCAGCTTCAGCAGGTCTTCATCAATTTCCTAATCAATGCGGGGACGGCCATGAACGGCAGAGGCAAGATAACTGTTACCAGCAGGTTCGAGCCGGTTTCCGAGCAGGTGATCATGGAATGTGCGGATACTGGTCCGGGAATTCCGGTTGAAATCATCAGCAAGGTGTTTGAGCCGTTTTTTACCACTAAGGGGCCTGGGGAGGGTACAGGACTCGGGCTTTCCGTTGCATACGGAATAATTCAGCAGCATGGCGGCAGTATGTCGGTCAGGAACGCTCCTTCGGGCGGCGCCGTATTCACCGTCGTGTTGCCCTTGGAATGTCCTGAAAAGACAATTGAGTTCTCCTGTTGAAACTGAGGTCAGCCGGTTAAAATCAGAGATCCTTGAGGGTGGCAGCATGCAAACAGTTTTGGTTGTCGATGACGAGAGGGTGATAAGAGAGGGCTGTCGCCGGCTTCTGGCGCCGGAAGGATATGAAGTTCTGACCGCTGAAAACGGCCGGGAGGCGCTGGATTTACTTTTGACCGAATCTGCGGACGTGATTCTTTGCGATCTTCTGATGCCGGTAATGGGCGCTTTTGAGGTCATCGAGGAGGTCAGGGTCAAATATCCGGATTTGCCGCTTATAGTTATCACCGGCCATGGTACGGTAGCTACCGCGGTAGAGGCAATGAGGAAAGGCGCATACGATTTTATCACCAAGCCTTTCGCAGCCGACCACCTGATCCTGATAATCAAAAGAGCACTGGAGAAACGGGCGCTGGAGCATTGTGCCCGTAAACTACAGGAGACCCAGGTCCAAAACCTCTATGACCTGTCTGTGGAAAAAAGCCGAATCAGGTCGATTACTAACTGCATGGCGGATGGAGTCCTTGTCACAAATCGCCATTTGGAGATAGTGCTTCACAATACTGCTTTAATGAGCCTGTTCGGGTTCCCGGCATCTTTGCCGGAACCCTCCGCTCTGCCGGAGGACATTGCATCCGAGGGCCTGGAGAAAGATCTCAGAACCATTGTGGATTCATGTTGTGAAGAGGCTGGGCACATTTCACGAGAATTTTGCAGAGGGGATAAATATATCCATGCAGTGTCCGCTCCCATCCCCGGATTGGACAACCAGGTCCTGGGTACTGTAACCCTCTTTAAAGACGTTACCATTTACAAACAGCTCAATGAAATGAAGTCCAATTTCGTGCAGTTAGTTTCTCACGAGCTGCGGTCCCCCCTGGCCTCGATCAAACAACTTTTGGCTGTCGTGCTTGATGGGCTGGCCGGCGAACTGGGGGATAAGCAAAAAGAGCTCCTGGGTCGTTCTCAACTGAAGATTCAGGATTTGCTCGATCTCATCACTGACTTGCTGGATGTGACCAAAATCGAGAGCCGTCAATGGTTTCAGCAACGGGAGCCTGTCAATCTGGCTGAAGTCCTCGATCATATCATCGAACTGATGAAACCCAGGGCGGAGGGCCAGAATATTTTGTTGAGGCTCGAAATCCCGGTAGAGATCCCTCTCATTGAGGCCGATCCCAGATGCGTGGAGGAACTTTTTTCAAACCTGATCAGCAATGCTGTCAATTATTCCCCCGACGGCGGGGAAATAGTTGTATCGCTCGCTCCGACCGGGGATTTTCTGGAGGTCTGCGTCAGCGATACCGGGGTAGGTATCGAACCGGAAGAGATTCCAAAAATTTTCGATAAGTTCTACCGGATCAAAGACCAGAAAACAAGGCACGTAAGAGGCAGTGGTCTTGGGCTTGCCATTGTGAAGGAAATTGTCGAATCACATCGTGGATCTGTGCAGGTTGAGAGCAGACCCGGTTTGGGAACCACTTTTCGTGTGCTCCTGCCCACAGGCGGGTAGTTTAGAGTGGTTTCCGGGCGGAAACAACTTATGGCCCTAATTACCAACTTTTATCCAACATAGCTCAGGAGGCTGTAAATGGGTAAGTATGTTTTGATAGTCGATGATGACCCGGATATGGTTGAGACTGTCGGCATGATGCTTGAGAGCAAAGGTTATGAAGTGGGGAAGGCTTACGATGGTATCGAAGGTGAGGAGTCCATCCGGAAGAGGCGGCCGGACCTCCTGGTCCTGGACGTAATGATGCCCCGCAAGAATGGGTACGTCCTTTGCGCGGAACTGAAAAAGAACAAGGCAACGAAAGGTATCCCAATAATTCTGCTTACAGCCGTAGGGGAAGCTGTGCCTGCCACCACCTACTCGCACGCTGACGGCATGGCCACGGAGGCCGAAGATTATATTCCAAAGCCGGTCGATGCTCAGGTGCTCATCGAGAGCATAGAGAGGCTAGTTGACTAGGAACCAGAAGGCCCTCATGTCCGAGATCAGACTTGGAGGCATCAAAGTCATTGAAAAGCGGGCCTACCTCTATTCATCATGTCGAAGGGGAACGGACCTCCTGGGGAACATTTGCTCGACTCTGGCGGCCGGCCGGATAAATTTAGGTCTGCTGACCCACGTGGCCGACAATGGGCTCGGGGAATCGATAACGGCTGCGAGTGCGAAGAGCGCACCCAGTTTTTCCGGCTATATGCTTGGGGCGGCCGGTTCAGACAAGTGTAAAACAGCGGAAATAGCGAGCGATATTTCCAGAATATCTATATTTCCGCATAATCAGAGGCCTGAGATAACAGGTTCAGTGATCAAGATCCTAGGCGCCGCGGCAATCAAACCATATGGGTTTGGCAGCTCGCCTTCGGCAGTTACGGTTGTCATCTCTTCGTCGGATTTCGAAACCGCGATGGAAAGACTTTTTAATTCTTTCGCCTTTCCTGCCTGCGGGTCTTATAGCGAATGGCAGGCTGTCTGCCGAATGGACGAACACCAGCTCAGTGAGGTGAAGTGCTCATACAGCGAGCAGATAATCACTATTTATGGCTTTACACGCCAAACAGGTTTGGATTTGTGGAACGTTTCTCTGCCGATCGAATACATGAGCGGTTTTGGAGCGTTTTTGTCAGAAATGGGTGAATTGGGCTTCAAGTTGCCTTTCCTGATTTCCAACTCAGCCCCCGGGGCAGGGGGCATTCACTTTTCGTTCGCTCTGGGAGAAGAGCGGCGTGACAGGGTAGGGCAGGTTTTCAATAAACATCTGCCGGGCCGAGACAGTTTTTGTCGCGGCCCGGTGTCAGTGCTTTTTCTGCACGGTCCGCATTTTGGCGACCGCTATGGAATTGCTGATGCTTTTGTGACGGCCCTGCGAAATGGGGGCATCCCGATCCTGGCGCTGAGCTGTGCGGTTTCTTCCATTTCCGCAGTCATTGCGGGCAATGACCCCGATAAAGCCATAGAGGTTTTGAACACTCGTTTTCAAACCCCGGGCGGCGACAGGAGATGATCTGCTTACCTCCATCACCCGCTTTTCTTGAGGTAAGTCCCTACTCTCGACAGCAAAGTAGCGGGATCGACTGGTTTCTCTATGTAGTCACTGACCCTTAGCTGTAAACCGGTGCCCAGCTCGTAGCGGCGACGGCCGGCATCCTCCCTTACCGATGTCAGTATGATTATAGGAATGTTACTGAGTTTGGCCCATCTGGGGTCCAGAAGCTCCTCACATACCGCAAAACCATCCATCTTGGGCATCATCAGATCAAGGACCATCAAGTCAGGCTTTTCCGACCTGAGCTTGGTCAGCCCTTCCCGACCATCCCTGGCGGTGACTACAGTATAACCATGCGTCGTCAGCACCACACTCATTGCCTCGAGGATATCCGGGTCGTCATCGACGAGCAATATCTTTGCTTTCGGCTCCATCTTATCTCCCATCTCTTAGACTTCAGGTCTTGGCAAAAGGCCCGCTTGCTCCACGATAACTGGTACTATATCTTCCCAGCCCACCGCCATTATATGGATTCCATGAACCTCCGGTATTTCCATAATCTGCTCAATGATCTCCAAGCTTATCTTCAATCCCTCTTGCTTAACGTCGGTGGACTGCTCCAACCTGGTGACCACCTCATCGGGGACGGCAACCCCTGAGACGTAGTCTCTCATGTAGCGGGCCATACCAGCCGATTTCACCGGTATGATTCCAGCCAAAATGTGTACCTGCTCGTCGAGACCATGGTCTTTAATCGACTTCATCCACTTGGTGAACTTGGCAACATCGAACACTGCCTGAGTCTGGATGAAATCGACGCCAGCCTTAACCTTTCTCGCCAGCCTTAGCACGCGATATTCAAACGGGTCTGCGAAAGGGTTTTCGACGGCTCCGATAAAGACAGGGAGCTCTCCGTTGACAGCCTCGCCGCAGATGAATTTACGCTCATCGCGCATTTTTTTCAATGTGCCGATGAGTTGTATCGAATCCAGATCGTAGACTCCCTTGGCAGTAGGGTGGTTGCCAAAGGACTGGTAATCTCCCGACAGGCAGAGAATATTGCCTATGCCCAGCGCCACTGCTCCCAGGATATCGCTTTGTATGGCGATGCGGTTGCGGTCGCGGACAACCATCTGCAACACCGGATCCACTCCCACACGTTTAAGCAGTGTGCATCCGGCTAAGCTGCACATCCTGACTATAGCAGTTTGATTGTCGGTTACATTTATGGCGTCAGTAAAATTCTTTAGGCTTTCGCCCTTCTTCAACACTCCCGAAGTTCCCGCTCCCTTGGGAGGGCCCACCTCGGCAGTAACAGCGAACCTCTTGTTCTCCAGCACTTTCTCAAGATTAGTTCCTGCTTTCATGGCTGGACATCTCCTCTTTTTTCCCAGTGTCGGGCTTAGCTGTCCCCTTGGGCAAAGTAAAGGTAAACTTGGCGCCTTTTTTGGATTCAGGGTAGGGGCTTTCAGCCCATATGCGCCCACCGTGAGCCTCAATAATCCTTTTGGCGTTTGATAACCCTACGCCGGCCCCCCCTCCTATCGGGGCATCATTTCCTCGATAGAAGTCGTCGAAGATCCTGTGAAGCTCCTCTCCAGGGATCCCCGGCCCGTTATCCATAACCTCTACAACTATTTTTTGACCCTCATTGTCATCTGTAATCCTCACGGTGACCTTGCCACCACTCTGTGTGAACTTGATTGCGTTCCCGAGCAGATTGATCAGCGCCTGCTGCAAGCGGGTGTGTTCTCCCGGGACAACCGGGGGTTCCATGTCCCAATCAGCCACCAGGTCAATGTTCTTTCCGGCAGCCTGGGGTCTCACGTTCTCAAGGGACTTATTCGCTATCTCTGCAATAGAGACTGCCTCCCGTTGCATGTCATGGGAGTCGATGTGGGTTATGTCAAAGATGTCATCGATCTGGGATACCAGCCCCTTGATCCTCTCCCCGGCTCTAGTCAGCAATTTTTCCTGTTGCTCGCTTATTTCCCCGGCATAGCCGCCTAGAATCACCTGATGCAAACTTTGTATGGCAGCCAGTGGACCCTTCAGGTCGTGTGACGCCGTCGACAGCATTTTGGCCAGTATCTCCGTGGTGCGGGACAGCCGGGAACGCGCAAGATCAACCAGCTTCTCCATCACGCGAAGCCCTGAAGCGGGATTATCAGCGAAGAGAGAGTGGACGGCGCGTCGATCTACAACCACGGTTGCGGTTTTTTCCACTGCATAAGCCGAAGCAAGATATTTCTGTGAACCAATCCCCGCCGACCATCCTACGGACTCCCCCCGGCACGCCGTGGCTATAGTAGCGCAACGGCGCCTTTGGCGGCCCAGAAGTCCCACCTCCACTGCTGCCGTTCCTTTAAGAACGATGAAAATATTGTCAGCCGAGTCACCCTCGCGGAACAGGATATCGCCGGTCTCGAAGGTCATTTCACGGCTGAATTGGGCAATCTTGTCCCTCTCCTCATCGCTAAGGTCTCCGAAAAGACTGGATTTCCTCAGTGCTTTCCTGATAGCGGCGGTTGGCAATTCACTCCTCCCTTACTGCTTTTGTATCGGGCGAGTCGGAGGGCCGCCGGTAAGACTTACGCCCCAGTCTTTGGGCGGCACTACATCTGTGAGCCGGTCAAGTTTGCCTATTCTGGTGAGCTGGTCAATGATCTGTTGCCAGCCGCAGGGTAAATCGCGTGAGACCTCGCACTTCCCATCCACCGACCCGCCGCACGGGCCATGGAGAATCTGCTTGGCACACCTGGCGATAGGGCAGATTCCGCCGGTATATTCCAGCATACACTGTCCGCACTCCTGGCAGCGTTCCCCGTCCCGCCATTCCCCGTGACGACCACCAAGGGAAACGGTATTGCAGCCGGGGTGGACCACCTTGTCCACTACCGATGCCGCAGCCTGGACGCCGATGCCGCAGCAGAGCATCAGCAGGGAGTCGGAGTCCACGATCTTGCTCTCGTGCGCCTGGAGGGTCATTCTGGTGAGTTGCTCGTTGCAGGCGAAGTCAATGAGAGAGATACCGGTAACTGTTTTGCCTTCTCCCTCCAGCTTCAGTTTCATCTCTATCGCCTGTTGCTCGCCGCCGGTTTGACATCCCTCTGCACAACCCTTACAGCCCACAATGAACACCTTTTCTTCGCCGCTGAGGTACGAGAGGATCTCTTCCATAGGTTTTTGTTCACTGATAAGCATGTCCATCCCTCATCTAGCCAGTTCCCTGGTCTGGAGTAATCTCTTTCAATATTATCTCAACGACATCAGAGATGCGGCCCCGGAGTTTCTCCGAGAGCTCGATGCCCCATGCTACCTCTTTTGGCTCAACTCCGATGATGACAACTTTTTCAGGCTTGTTGCCGGCAATCTCGCTTAACTTAAGGCTATCCACAAAGCTGAGCTGGTGAATTGAGGTCATCAGGCAGGTTTCGAACTCAACGTCTTGCGGGCTGAACTTGTAGATAGCTCCAGGCTCACTGCCCCCGTAGACAGCATCTATCACCACCAGTCTGCTAACCGGCTCATCCCCCTGCCAGCAATCGGGGACGGTTCCGGCTTCGATGATTTCCACCGGGAAGCTGAAGGTCTGTGCGGCCAATTCCCGAGCTACGTGCACTCCAATCCCTTCATCCTTAAGCAGCTCGTTGCCTACTCCCAGAACCACCACCCTTCCTCTGCGCCCTTTACTCATTTGAGCTACCCCACGCGAAACCTGGTCAGTGTTCTCCCCTTAGGCTCCATCACATGAATAGCGCACGCGAGGCAGGGGTCGAAGGACCTAACGATGCGCACCAGTTCAAAAGGATTAGCCTCATCCCTGACCTTTGTCCCAATAAGAGCCTGTTCCAGAGGTCCCGGCTGGCCCTGGTCATCCATCGGCGACATATTCCAGGTGCTGGGGACTACGCACTGGTAGCGGTTTATTCGCTTGTTTTTGATCTCTATCCAATGGCCCAGGGCACCCCGGCCGCCGTCTACGAGTCCCATCCCCTTTGATTCATCGGGGATTTCGTAAGGGACATATACCGGTTCTCCAGGCTTTAGCTGGAGTAACCAATCCCCCATGGAATCGGCCAGTACTTTTGCGCAGAGAGCGCGCGCCAAGTGTCTTCCAAGAACGGAAAACAATGCCTGGGGTTGGATTGCCGCAGCGGATAGAGCCGAATCCACCAGGTTTTTGACTGCAGGCTGGCCGGAAACGTAGCTGGCCAATACCCTGGCCAGTGGTCCGACCTCGTAAACCTTGCCGTCGTAACGCGGCGCCTTGACCCAGGAGTAGCCCTTACCCCAATTCTCGGTGGGCACAGTCTTTCCTTCGGCCGGTTTGAGACCGTTGGTGGAATCCTCATACCAGGAATTAGTAACATACTCGACGATCTTGGCCGGATCAACCGGCTGCCATTTCAGATCCGCAGAGACCGTTCCCTGTTTCATCAGCCGATTTCTCCCTAGGTAGTCGGCGTCGGTTCCATCGAGGTCGTAGTTGCCGTAGGAGAGCAGGTTGCCGCAGCCGCGCCCTATTTCGAAGTAGTCGCCATAGGTCTTGGCGACGGTGAAGACATCGGGTAGATAGACATTGTCGATGAAATCTTTTATTTCGTTGAGCCGCCACAGGAATGAAGTTATTTTGTCCACTGTGGGCACCTCGGTAACGCCACCGGGAACCACCGCCGGGTTGTGTGGAATCCTGCCTCCGAAAATAGCCAGCATCTCCTGACCCTTGCGCCGGACGGTAAGCGCTTGCACATAGTGGCCGACCAATTCCTGGTCTACTTTGGCAGAAAAGCGGTAGTCCCCCTCGTAACGGGGAACGAAAGGCCCAAGCTCTCCGCGTTCGATGAACGTCTTCACGGTGTTCAAGGCGCTGTCTTTGCCGTCATATGCGGCTACCTTCGTCACATCGACGTAGTCCAAAGCGGCCAGGTGATAAAAGTGAAGAATGTGATCTGAGAGGTGAGCTGCGCCCAGGATCAGATTGCGGAGAATCCTGCCGTTGTCCGGTATCCTGTCAGCTATGCCGAAAGCACTGTCCAGGTTGAAGGTGGCGGCGATGGAGTGACTTGTCGGACATACGCCGCAAATGCGTTGAGTTATGTGCTGCGCGTCACGCGGGTCCCTTCCCTGGAGAATAAGCTCAATGCCCCGGAAAAGAGTACCTGTGCTCTTAGCCTCCTTTACCGTGCCATTCTCCAGGTATGCTTCAACCTTGAGGTGTCCTTCTATACGAGTAACGGGGTCTAACAAAATACGGCTCATTTGTCCAAACCTCCTCTACTTGCTGGCGCCAATGTTGGGTAAACTGACGTCCGGGGCCTTCTGATATATAGGTGAGACCAGGTCGGGGAAGCCGGGGCTCGTGCAGCCGATACACATTCCGCCGCACCCTACGCACCAATTGGCGCCGCCGTTCCAAAGCCTGTTTGGACAGTCAGCGTGAGTTACCGGCCCCTTACAGCCTAGCTCGTAAAGGCACCCCTCATCGCTAAGCTTCTTGGCGAATTTTTTCTCATCATAGTATGCCCTGCGCTGGCAATTCTCGTGGATGAGATTGCCATAGAACGCCTTGAGGCGTCCGAACTCATCCAAATCCTCGGACTTGGGTAATCCGGTGAGCAAAACACTTGCCACGGTCCCCATGAACCAATCGGGATGAGGGGGACATCCTGGGACATTTATCAGGGGGGTATTGATCCCCTTCGAACGGAAGAACTCCGGTACGCTGACCGATTGGGAAGCATTGGGGGCTGCGGCAGCGATGCCGCCGTAGGCGGCGCAGGTTCCCAGGGCAATTACTGCCAGAGCGTCAGCGCCAAGCTCCGCCGCTCTATCGGTGATCGGAACCAGAGCGCCGTTCCTCTCGCCGAGGCTGCAGTACCTGCCATTGGCGCGGGTGGGTATCGCCCCTTCCGCCACCAGTATGTACCCACCTTTATGCTGCTTCCGTGTGTCTTCCATGGCTGTGATGACATGCTCCCCGGAGCCCGCCATCACTGTGGCCAGGAATTTCAGGCTCACATGTTTGCCGGGGAGGATTTCATCAATGAGCAAATTCTTAATGGTGGGGCTTACCGAGTTGAGGACTGAAACAGGGCACCCAGTGCAGGTAGCCCCTTGGAGCCAAATGACTGGATATTCGAGGGTCTTCGCCATTGCTGCTCTCCTTGTCACGACTTCGGCAAACGATTGATAGCCTGGTCTGTCCAGGGCTGTCACGAATCACAAGCGAGCCTACGAAAAAATCCGCAACAAGGCAAAGCGGGGTCTTTTCGCAGTAACAGACTCTAGTTGCAATTTTGGTTTTATTATTATGGATATTGCTGAACTCTTGGCAAACTGTCGCTCGAAGAGGAGTCTAACACAAAATGTTGCGGTAGATGAAGTAAATTTGCCGGGAGGGGACAGGAGCAATTCGCGTGCCAGCGGGCTGAGAAGGCGCATGAAATATAATATAAATGATGCTGATAACTTACAAAATCAGCTGGAAGCAATTGCAGGATTGCCGCGCTACTACTGAAACTAAAATACGACAATCTGAAACAATAAGTGGACAGTAAAGGAGAGCAGCTTTACGCACTCGGGGACCCGGAAATAAGACTTGCCAAATCCCCGTCCAGGTGGTCAGTATAGTAAGTTTCCTTTTGAACAAGCGGAGCGGGAAAACAAAAAAATACCCCAGATGCGCGGACGCACAGAGGGTATCCGGAATGATGAAAATGCCGATACTGCTAAACGGGTTTCAAGCTGGTCAGCTGATCAACTTTCGGCCGTGGATAAAGGCCTGCACGCTCCAGGATCTCGGGTACCTTTTCCTCCCATTCGATGGCTGGCCGCCTCGGTGCGAAATGACTTTTTGGCACCCTCTTAGAAATCATTAAACCTTGGGTCTTGGTAGCAGGTCGGCCCGTTCGGCGATCTCGGGAACCTTGTGTTCCCATTCAATAGCCATGAGGTGGATGCCTGCAATGCCCTCCATTTCCTTGAATTCCTCAATCTGCTCCAGGGTTATTTTGATCCCCTCTTCTGCAACCTTTCCTTTGCCTGCCCCCTCAAGTCTCTTGATCAGGAAATCCGGCACATCCATGCCGGGGACAGATTTGGCCATGTATCGCGCCATACCGAGGGTCTTCATGGGCGTCAGACCGGCCAGAATGTAGCATTTTTCATGAAGGCCCATGTCCACGACCTGTTTCATGAACTCCCGGAATCTTTCCATGTTGTAAATACATTGAGTCTGGATAAAATCGGCCCCTGCAGCAATTTTCTTGGCCAAACGATGGACTCTGAATTCACAGGGTTCAGCGAACGGGTTGGCGGCTGCACCAATAAAAAGCTTCGGCCTCTCATCGATGTCCTCACCGTTGAGGAACTTGCCGTCATCCCTCATTGTCCTGACCAGATTGATCAATTGCATAGAATCCAAGTCGAAGACATTCTTCGACTCCGGGTGGTTCCCGAATTTTTGATGATCTCCCGAGAGGCAAAGCATATTTCGGACACCATGGGAGTAGACACCCAAAATGTCGCTTTGCATGGCCAGACGGTTGCGATCCCGGCAGACCATCTGAAAATTGGGCTCAAGCCCCATCTGCATGAGGATCAATGAAGCCGCCCAACTCGACATACGCACGACGGCTGTCTGATTATCCGTCACATTTACGCAGTCGACCATCCCTACTAAATGGGACCCTTTTTCCCTAAGATGCTCAACATTGGCTCCTTTAGGGGGGCCGCACTCTCCGGTCAAGGCAAAATGCCCCGCCTTGAGAACCTTTTCCAGATTGCTTGCGGACTTCAACTCACTCATCCCCGGACTTCCTCCCTGAGTAACCATAAATAAAAGTGACTCTGCTCAGATCACGCTGCCTAGCTTGCGGCAGTCTCCTTTTCCGTCTTCATATCTTCCCGTACCTGCTTGCGCGGTCCGCCGTCCCTTGAAGTGACCCAGTTCTTGGCAGGAATATAAGCCTGGATGAGATCTATGCGACCCTGGGCCTTGAGACGGTCATGGATCAGATGCCATCCACAGGGAATATCCGGGCTGATCTCACAGCTGCCCTTGTTGCTTCCACCGCAGGGGCCATTCATGAGGGACTTCGAACAGCGGGTGATGGGGCAGATGCCGCCTGTGAGGTGAAGAATGCAGTCTCCGCACATGACGCAGCGCTCGCTGAATTCTCCTGGGGCGTCCACAACCCCGATGAAGGTCGTATTAAGACCGGGCAGGACCGTTTTGCCGGGAAACTTCTCACCCAGGAACTGCACCCCGGCACCGCATGCTATGGAGAGTATGGCATCAGCTCCTTCGATGTCTCCGACTGACTTTTCAAAGTATTCGTGTTCGCACTGCCGCTCGATTCCACCATCTTTGATCTCTATATCCACTCCCTCTTGTTTGGCCTTCATGCGCAGGATGGACCCGAGGATTTCGGCTTCCTTGTTGCCACCCTCATGACAGACCGCAACACAAGTGTTGCAGCCGAAGACGAGAATCTTCCGGTATCCTTTGATCATGCCCCAAATTTCTTCATATGGCTTCTGTTTGCCGACAATCATGCCATGTTACTCCTTCCCGGCGCGTTTGCGGTCCGCCAGCCAGATGGGAGATGGACCGAGGTGCCTGATTCTTTCAGTAAATTCCGTACAGATTTCAGCCCATCTCGGTCCTTCGGCCGCCGAGAGGTTATACATCTCCAGGCGTTTCGGATCGATTCCCACCTTGGGAACAAGGGCTTTGAGGTATTGGATTCTCTTCTTGGCGTTTGAATTTCCTTCCAGGAAATGGCATTGCCCGGGAAGTCACCCGGCCACAAAAACGCCATCGACCCCCCGCTCCAGGGCCCGAAGCACATAATAAGCATCCAGTTTCCCCGTGCAGGGAAGCCGAATTATCTTTACACTTGTCGGGTAAGAAAGCCTCATCACCCCCGCCAGATCAGCTGCCGCAAAGGCACAATAATGGCAGGCAAAGGCCAGAATATTCGGCTCCCAGCCCTGTGGGGTTTTGTGCACCTTTTCTATGTTAACGACCTCCTTGGCAGCCATTGCATGGTCTTCGGTCATGCGATGATCCTCTCTTTTGAAATGTTCCTAATCACTTCATGCACTCTCTGTCAGGGCATCAATCATTGGCACGATCTGATCATCCCGAAAACAGTTTACCTGAAAGGCCTTGGCCGGACAGACGCTGGCGCAGATGCCGCACCCCATGCATTTGACCTCATTGTGACTGATCCTGCCGTCCTCGGCGATGTATGGCGAATCGAACGGGCAGAGCCTGAGGCAGGTCAGGCACGACATGCATATGTCCCGGTTGTGTTTGGAAACAATGCCGGAAACTCCCAGACGCTCATGGGAGAGGACGACCCCCGCACGGCCGGCGGCGGCCAATGCCTGGCCTATGGTTTCATCCAGGTTTTTCGGCGCATGTGCCAACCCGCAGAGGAAGATTCCTTCGGAGGGGAAGTCAACAGGGCGCAGTTTGACATGAGCCTCCAGAAAGTAACCATCCTGATTCAGGGTCAGCTTGTACATACGGCTAATATTACCGGCTTCGGGCTGGGGCCTTAAGCCGGTGCTCAATACCAAATAGTCGGTCTCAAAGGTGACCTCTTCATTCAGCATGCCGTCGAATGCCTTGACCAGGACTTTCTGTCCCGCCGCCACAACCTGAGGTTTTCTCTCCGGCTCATAGTGGATAAAGAGGACCCCCAGATCCCTCGCTTTCTTGTAGTGATCCTCTCTCAGGCCGTAGGTCCGGATGTCCCTGTAAAGGATGATGACCGGGCTGCTGGGGTCTCGCTCCTTTATGGCAATGGCGTTCTTGACGGCATCCTGACAGCAGATCCTGGAGCAATAATTGTGGGGTTCTTCCCGTGATCCAACGCATTGGATCATCACGTAGCTCTCGCCCGAGAGAACCCGGCCGTCCTCGAGGTGATGCTCGAGTTCCCTCTGAGTCAGAACCCGGTCATTTTCTCCGTAGAGATACTCACTCGGGTGATATTCTTCTCCACCGATGGCGACGACAACCACGCCATGTTCGAACTCGGTTCCATCGGTGAGCGCTGTCCTGAAATTGCCTACAAAACCGTCCGTGCTCTTCACTTCCACACCGGTGTGGACAGTGATCCTGGGGTGTGCCTGGACTACAGCGATCCGATCCTTGAGTAAGCCCTGAACATCGCTTATGCCGGCAGTCCTGCGCAGGTCTCTGATAAGACCTCCGAGCGAATCCTCCCTCTCCACCAGATGGGTCTCGTAGCCCTGGTCGGCAATGGCGATGGCCGTGGTCATTCCCGCAATGCCGCCCCCGATGACCAATGCCGCAGGCGTCACCCCAACCGATTCCGTATGCACCGGTTGAAGGTTTCTGACTTTGGCCAGGTTCATCTTGACGATCTGTATGGCTTTCTTCGTGGCGTTTTCCTTCTGTCCCATGTGGCACCAAGAGCACTGTTCCCGGATGTCGGCCAGTTCGAAAAGGTACTTGTTCAGGCCGGCGTCCCGGATGGTCTCCTGAAAGAGGGGCGAATGGGTTCGAGGGGTACAGGAAGCCACCAGCACCCGGTTGAGGTTCTTATCCTTCACAAGGCTCTTCAATCTCTCCTGATTGTCCTGAGAGCAGGCATAGAGCATGTTCTCCACATGGGCCACATTGGGAAAGTCCTTGAAAGCCTTAACGACCGCGTCCACGTCTATAGTTTGAGCGATGTTGACGCCGCAGTGGCAGACGAACAGGCCTATCCTGGGCTCTTCTCCCGACACATCGCGCTCCGGGGGCAGCACTTTGACCGATGTCTCCGTCCGCCGGGCCTCTGCCAGCAAGGCCATGGCTTTGCCTGCCACAGCGCTTCCCTGGACAACGGTCTCGGGGATATCCTTGGGACCCTGGTAGATGCCGGTCACATAGATGCCCGGTCGAGAAGACTCTACCGGCGCAGATTCGGAGGTCTTTGGGAACAGGTATTCCGTAGTCTGGATACCGAAGATCTCAGCCATTTCAGCAGCATCGTCGTGCGGTTGAAGCCCGACAGAGAGCACCACCATGTCGAAGGTCTGGTCTACCAACACCTGATCTTCCTGAGAGTATCTGAGGATCAGCTTGCCCGTCCCGGGTTCTTCCCTTATCATTGAAACCATGGCACGCCGGTAACGGACCCCGTACTCATTCTGGGCCCTTGCCACGTACTTGTCGAAATCCTTGCCGAAGGCCCTCATCTCCATAAAAAAGATAGTGGGCTCCACGTTCTGATCGTGCTCTTTTGCGATGATCGCCTGCTTCGTCGCGTACATGCAGCACACCGAGGAGCACCAAGGGTTTGCATTGTGGGGATCGCGGGAACCGACGCACTGGATCCAGGCGATCTTGTGGGGGTGTTGCCCGTCCCCTGGACGCTTGATGACACCCTTGTAAGGTCCCGATGCGGAGAGGATGCGTTCAAACTGGATGGAAGTCACCACGTTGGGCCAGCGGCCGAAACCCAGTTCGCCCCGCACCCTTGCATCGTATCGCTTGAGGCCGGGAGAGAGGATGATGGCGCCGGTATTAAGATCCATGTCCTTCTCGGTCTCTTTGAAATTGACAGCCTTGGCCGGGCAGATTTTTTCGCAGATCCTGCACTTGCCTTTCTGGAAATAAGTGCAGTTGTCTCGATCTATGACCCTGGTGTTCGGATAGGCCTGAGGAAACAGCGAAAAGATGGCCTTGCGAACTGTCAGACCCTGCTCGTATTCGCTGATTACCTTCTTTGGACATTTCTCCTCGCACATGCCGCAGCCTGTGCACTTGTCCTTATCCACGTACCGGGGGTGCTGTTTCACCTTCACAGCAAAATCTCCGGCTGCCCCGCCAACAGAGATCACCTCCGCGAGAGTAATGACATTGATATCCGGGTGGCGGCCTACCTCCACCAGTTTGGGTGAGATCATGCACATGGAGCAGTCACCGGTGGGGAAGGTCTTGTCCAGCATGACCATGGTGCCGCCGATGGACGATTCCTTTGTGACCATGTGCACTTTGAAACCGCTCTCGGCAAGGTCGAGGGCCGCCTGCATCCCGCCGATGCCCGCGCCAACTATTACCACCGACCCGCGCTTCCGACTGCCTGCAGAGGATGGCTCATTCATAGAGGTTCAACTCCCTTAACAACACCATAGCGTCTACGAAATGCCGATCCACCCCCAGATCCTTGGGTGGCAGCCCGACGGCGACCCCGATCAGCTCGGTGATAAAATAAACGGGCATGCTTTGTGCAATGCCATAAGTGGTTCTGACCTTTTCCTGATATGCGTCCAAGTTGAGCTGACACAAGGGGCAGGTGGTCACAAAACAGTTGGCCTGCCGGGCAATAGCGTCCTTCATGATCTTGGACATGAGCGTGATGGAGGTCTCATTGTCGTTTACCGCTGCAGAGGCCCCGCAGCAGTCCGTCTTATAGCTCCAGTCCAGGGGGGTTGCTCCCAGAGTTTCCAGGATGGTCTCCATGCCCTGCGGATTCTCCACATCATCCGGCACCGTCACTCCATAGGGAAAACGTGTCTGCATACACCCGTAATAGCAGGCTGGCTTCAGGCCTTCGAGCTTCCTGGTGACCCTTTGGGCCAAATCTCCGGAATTCACCACAGGCCGAATGGCCTCCAAAATGCTCAAAATCCTCGTCCTTCCTATGACCTTGTTGGACAACTCTCCATTGATCTCGTCCAAAAGGCTCCGGTTGGACTCAAGCACCTTCTGGGCCACCAGCATCCGACTGTAGCAGGCGGAACAGGGAATGACCAACTCGGCGTATTCCGACGCATCCGCGATTCCCAAATTGCGTGCCGGCATGGCGATGGCGAGAAAATCGTCCATCTTGCTCGCCGAGGTGGCTCCACAGCAGTTCCAGTCATCGAGTTCGTGCAGGTTGATCCCAATGGCCGACAGTACCCGTTTACACTGCACATCGTAAATCTCACTGGATGCCTTCAGCGAGCAACCGGGGTAATAAGCTAGCTCCATGTTCTACTCCTGCGATGCCGGGGACTTTGAGAGGTCCCTCGCCCGCTCGCCGCCCTTCGTGATTAGCCGCCTGAATTCCTGTTTACCCTTGATCTTCTGGATGCGAAAGTGCATTCTCCCCTTCCGCAGCATGGTCAGACCCAATCCGGCTTGATTTTTTTGCTCCTCGAATACTTCTGTGAACTTGAGTTTCGCCAGACTTCTTAAGGTATTCTTCCATTCGTAACGCCCCATGAACTCCAGTTCATTCAATCTACCCACGCGCTTGGCGGCGGCGACAAAACTATCGTGAAAGGCAGCCACCCTGGGGGACAACGGAGGAACATGAGCCTCTTTGGCCATTTTCTTTAGAGTGTCGACTATCCTAGCAGTCATGATGTCATTGGGACATCGTGTGCCGCAGGTAAAGCACGAGACACACTTCCAAACCAGAGGGTTATCGAGGGCCGCTTCCCTTTTGCCGAGAACGATCATCCGAATAAGGCGGTCAGGGGTCACGTAACCGGTCTCTTCACCTACCGGGCACCCTGATGCGCAACGCCGGCATTGATAACAAGCATTAAGGTTTTGACCCGACCGAGCCATCACCTCTCCAGCCAGTGAGGAGGCTTGGTCCGGTCTGAATTCCAGGACTGTCGTCATGTAGGTACTCCTTGTTAGAGCATTAGCCGGAATAATGCATCAAGTTGTGCGCCAGGCATCCGAACCGCATTTTGGGGTCGGATTCCGCCCGAAAAAACTTTCTTGGCTTCCACGAATATACACCTCTGAAATTTTTGATGATTTCCCAAAATAACGCCAACACGCTCCAAAGGCAAACGAATGCTTATCAGTCAACATTCGTATGTGAGGATTCGAGCTGTGCAAACCCGACCAGCAATAAAAGAGTTACGTGGAAACGACTCCGAGGCACTCTCTTTTTGGCGCAGTAATTGTAGTTCAAAACTATTGTTGGGGAAAGGAAAAACCGTGTGTCATACGGAAATAGTCGAATAATCTTGGTCAAATATGCGTCACATGTTGACAGGTCTGCCCCGAGATGGGAAAAAGAAAATCATTTACTATATCGCATTTTTATGTGCAAATTATTGGACAGATTTCCCAGGCGGGGATTATGAAATGAAAGAACCTGTCAGATTCGTCGGCGCGGGTCCCGGCGACCCCGAGCTTATTACGGTAAAGGGGATGCGCTTTCTTCAGGAGGCCGACCGTGTAGTGTATACCGGCTCTCTCGTTCCCAAGACCCTGCTCCATTATTGCAGAAAAGACGTTAAGATCTATGACAGCGCCTCTTTGACGCTTGCACAGACACATGCACTGCTTAAGGAGGGGTATGAGGCCGGAGAGCATGTGGTTCGGCTTCATACCGGGGACCCGAGCCTATATGGCGCGATCCATGAACAAATGACTCTTCTGGACCGTGACAAGATTGCCCATGAGGTGGTGCCCGGGGTCTCGGCTGCTTTTGCTGCCGCTGCGGCAATGAAACAGGAACTTACTATTCCGGAGATCTGTCAAACTGTGATCCTGACCCGGCTCGGCGGCAGGACTGCAGTGCCGGGAAAGGAGAAATTAGAAGCCCTTGCTTCACACCGCGCCTCTATGGTCATTTACCTTAGCGTTCAGCGTATCGAAAAGGTTGTTGCGGAACTGAAGGTGCATTATGCGGTTGATACGCCCGCGATAGTCGCCTACAGGGTAGGCTGGCCGGACGAGAAACTGATTCGGGGGACCCTGGAGAACATAGCCGGGAAGGTGCGGACCGAGAAAATCGAGCGCCAGGCGATCATCCTCATTGGCGAGGTATTCAAGATAAAGGGTCTGTCAGGCAAAAAGAACATAAGGTCCAGGCTCTATGACGAAACGTTCGATCATCAATTCAGGGACGGCGCAAAACCCGAGCAATCAGAAGACGGCGATTTTCGCCCTGACCCTGAAGGGCGCTGAACTAGCGGTCCGGATAAGCGCGCGAATCCCTGGCAGCGCTTGTCTTTGCAACTATCGTTACGCTTTGCCGGGGATGACTTTTTTCCAGCATATATCCGAGGTATTCCCATCAGCGTGGCGCGAGTGTGACTCGATCATCTGCATAATGAGTTGCGGAATAGCTGTCCGAATGGTTTCCGCTCTGCTGGAAGACAAGACTGTGGACCCGGCGGTTGTCGTTGTGGACCAGGATGGCCGCTTTGCGATAAGCCTTGTTTCGGGTCATATCGGCGGGGCCAACGAACTGGCGAGAAAGGTTGCCCGGATCACCGGCGGCCAGGCCGTAATAACTACGGCTTCCGATCTCCAGGACAAGCCCGCCATAGACCTGGCCGCAAAAAGTGCGGGCCTGCTGATAGAAAACAGCGGAATGCTGAGCAGAATCCAGGCTGCAATCCTGGACGAGGAGCCTCTGTGGATATTCGATCCCGATGGGCTTCTGTTAAAGCATCTGCCGACGGATCACGGTCTGCGGGCGATCGACGCAGACGGGGAACCAGGCGTTCTTCGATCAGGTCTCGGTATATGGGTTTCTGAATTACTCTCCCCTCGAAGTGTAAGATGCCTCAAGCTTCGGCCTGCCAACCTCGTGATCGGAATCGGCTGCAACAGGGGAACCGCCTCGGAGGAAATCATTGGATTTATCGGGAAAAAGCTTAAGGAAAACAGGCTTGCGCCTCTTTCGATAAAGCATTTCGCAACCATGGATATTAAGTCGAACGAGCGCGGGCTTCTGGATGCGGCAAGAGCATTCGACAGGCCGATTCACTTTTATGCCCGCAAAGAGATAGAGGGCATTGCCGTTCCGAACCCGTCGGAAACGGTTGCCCGGCATATAGGAGCGAAAAGCGTATGCGAAGCAAGCGCCCTTTGGAGCGCAGGGACGAAGGCATTGCTCGTGCCCAAACGGAAAGCGGGAAACTGCACCCTGGCGGTCGCCAGGGTAAGCTCTCCATAATCAGCCTTGGACCGGGATACAGTTCTTACATGGCCCGGGAAGCGCTCGACGCGCTCGAGTCAGCAGAAATCGCGCTGGGGTATAAGACCTACCTGGACCTCATTTCCGACCTTTTGCAGAACAAGACCGTCATTTCCAGCGGAATGCGAAAAGAGGTGGAACGTTGCCAGGCGGCGATAGGGCATGCTTTGTGCGGCCGAAACGTCGCTTTGATCTCCAGCGGCGATGCCGGGATTTATGGCATGGCCGGGCTGGTTTTGGATATCTGTCGAAAGAAACGGCTCAATGTTTTGGAGTGGGATGGAAAAGACTTGAATGGGCCGCCAGGTTTTTTTCTGCGGGTAATTCCCGGGATTCCTGCTTTCAACGCAGCGGCTTCCCTTTTAGGAGCGCCCCTCATGCACGATTTTGCTGCGGTGAGCCTTAGCGATCATCTGACTCCATGGGAGGTCATTGAAAAAAGACTCTCCGCCGCAGCCCAGGCTGATTTCGTCCTCGCAATATATAATCCTCGCAGCAAGAGCAGGCCGGATTCGCTTGAAAAAGCCCGCCAGATCATTCTTCGCCATCGTTCCCCCGAAACTCCGGCGGCAATTGTGCGCCGGGCAATGCGCGAAGGGCAGTGGAAATGCGTGACCACGATCGGAAGCCTCCCAGTCGAAGAGGTGGACATGCAGTCGGTGGTAATCGTTGGAAACAGCCGGACCTATGTCTGGAACGGCTGGATGATTACCCCAAGGGGCTACCTGGACAAATATTGCATTTAACTCCGTCATTTTCGGTGAGCACTTTTTTCGGATCAGACATGTCAGTTCCGCTTCACTCTTCTTTTTCGGTCTCCGCCCCCTGATTTGTATGGTCGGCCTGGTTAGATACCTCGCCATGAGATTCGGCTCGGGCCAGCCTGAGGGTGAACTCCTCTTCTGCCTGTTTTTTTTCATGCCTTTCGCGCTTGAGCAGGCGGCGAGTTTTGAAATAAGGCTTTAACAGGAGCGCTATGCCGACAATAAATCCGACCAGGGCAGAAAGCAAAATGACCGAATACAGCTCGAAACTTGGATTTGTCTGATAGAGGTAAAGATTAAGCTTGAAGCTGACAGGTTGTGTCCAGGTTTGCATGTTCTGATAAATGAAAATGCCAATCAGACAAAGTATGACCAGAGTTACGAGCAGCTTAAAGGACCTCATCAGCGCTCTCCTTCCTGAAATAGGGTAAAAGTTTGGAATATGATTGCTGTATGTGTTCAGGAATACTACGTATTTCGGCGATAGCAGCCATGAAATTCGTATCGCCTCGCCACCTGGGTACGATATGAAAGTGCAAATGTTCCTCGTAGCCTGCCCCGGCTTCTCGGCCGAGATTCATGCCAATATTGAATCCATCCGGGCGCATTACCTTTTGCAGCGCGCGCGTGGACCTTTTGATCCAATCCATGAGGTCACGATCCTCGCCGGCGGTTAGTTCGTCCAGACTTGATGTGTGGCGCCTGGGAAAAACGAGCAGATGTCCGTTGTTGTAAGGGAACCTGTTCATCATCACCATTACGAGGCTGCCCCGGTAAAGGATAAGAAGTTGCTCGTCGGACCGGCCCTGGTTTTGCGGACAGAAAATACAGCCCGGCGGCTTCTTGCCAAGAATATATTCAATACGCCATGGCGCCCAGAGATTGCGCACCCCGACCGCTCCTAGATCTGAAATATTTCGGCTTCGATCTTGTCCAGGATTCTAAGTACCCCGATGCTTTTCCCGGAAGCTTTCCGCCCGAGCAACAGGGAACCCGGATTGAACCAGAGCAACCCGTTTTCCCGCAAAATCAGTGGTTGATGAGTATGCCCGAAAAAAATAGCGTCAACACCGGTGAACTCCTGCTTGAGCCTCTCACGGATTCCAACGGGTGATCCCCACCCATGAGTGATCCCCAGGCGAAAGGGACCGGCCCTAACGATCTTCCGGGCCGGAAGACGCTGCTTAATCGAATAATCATCCATATTTCCGGCGACGGCATCAAGTGGATACTGCTCCAGGTAGTTCAGTATCTCGACTCTTTCCCAATCCCCCAGATGAATCACCATATCGGCGTCATCGCAGAATTCGGAGCACAAGGCTTTGAATTCGTCCGTTACTTTGCTGAGGTGGGTGTCGGACATTACGACAATTTTTATCGCGCCTGGCATGCCATCCTCGATGGTTTGCCGGGCCGGCGCGTAAGACGCCGCGCCTCGACCCTGCCTGGATTGAAAGCGTCACTATAGCAATAAGCACTGAGAAAACAAGTATTTTCAATCCTGGAGGTTTGCAGCGGATGGGTTTAGGTCTAGATCGGAAGTAGTTCGATATTGCCCCAGATCCCCATTTTGTCCTTAATCAGGATCAAGACCGCTTCGATCGATGGAATCAGGGGAGCAAGCTCCAGGGCTTTGTCAATATCGGCCTGGGTTTTCACCATGTTGCCAAGCCGGGTTGCAGCCGCGTCCGCCAGGGCGGCGTCATGGGAAATGATCGTTACGGCATCCGCTTTGCCAAAGCTCAAAGAGTGGCCGACTGTTCCCGATGAAGTACAAATTCCGACCGGGAAGCGATCGGGGCCAAGTCTTATGGCTATTTTACCGGTGAACGGCGAATCGGGCCCGGCGAAAATTCCTACGGTGGTTTCCTGCTGCAAGTGAAGGTAGCAGTCTCCTCCGTTTTCAACTATTACCGAATCGGAAAACGGTTCAAGGGAGACCCCGACCTCCTGTGCAATAGCGCCGGCCACGCTCGCCATCGGCCCCACCCCGGCGGTAATCGCCGCCTTGAGCATCCGGTTGACCAGGGAAGGTGCGAGAGGATCGTCGGGGAGAGGCGCAAGGGATCGCAGGAAGTTTCCATGTGAGGCGATATACTGCTCCAGTTGAAGACGACAGCTTAGAACTGCCTGCATCGCTTCCCGCTCGAGGTTTAGCCTCGCCCTTATCCAAAGATCGGTCTCCCGGTACTTTACCCGGAAGCTTTCCCAGCCTTTTGGAGCCTTATGTTGATAGCGGTAGAAGCGGTGGGTTTCGGTGTACACATGCTATTCCCATTCAATCGTACTTGGCGGCTTTGATGAAATGTCGTAGACGACGCGGTTTACGCCTTTTACTTCGTTTATGATCCGGTTTGAAATCCGTGCCAGCACCTCGTAAGGAAGTCTTGCCCAGTCCGCAGTCATGGCGTCCACGCTTTCCACCGCTCTCAGGGCGATTACCTGCTCATAGGTGCGCTCATCGCCCATGACCCCGACCGACCTGATCGGAAGCAGCACGGCGAAGGACTGCCATACATGGTCGTACCAGCCGGAGGCCTCGATTTCCTCCTGGATCACGGCGTCTGCCTCGCGTAAAATCGCCAGGTTTGCCGGGGTCAGCTCTCCAATGATCCTGATCGCCAGGCCCGGACCCGGGAAGGGATGCCGCATGATGATCCTCTCGGGAAGGGCGAGTTCTCTTCCAACCAGCCGCACTTCGTCCTTGAAAAGCTCCCGCAGCGGTTCGATAAGCTCCAGCTTCATCCCTTCGGGCAAGCCGCCGACATTGTGGTGGGTCTTTATAGTGGCTGAGGGGCCCTTGAATGAGACGCTTTCGATCACGTCCGGGTAGAGCGTGCCTTGCGCCAAATAGCGGGCATCCCTGATTCGCGCAGCCTCCCGCTCGAAGAGCGCGATAAAAAGATTGCCGATTATCTTTCGTTTGCGTTCCGGGTCGGAGACTCCTCGCAAACGATCGAGAAACTCAGCGGACGCGTCGATGTAAATGAGATTTATTTGGAAATGATCGTGGAATACTCTCTGAACGGTCTCGGCTTCGCCTTTTCGCAGAAGCCCGTTATCTACGAAAATACAGTGAAGCCGCTCACCTATGGCCTTGTGAAGAAGGACCGCGACCACCGAGGAGTCCACGCCACCGCTCAAAGCGCAGATTACCTGATCGTTGCCGACTTTTTGGCGAATCGAGTCAATGGCCGATTCCACGAAAGATTTCATGGTCCAGGACGGGCGGCACCGGCAGATGCGGAAGAGAAAATTTTCCAGAATGTCCTTGCCGCAGGGCGTGTGCGCCACTTCGGGATGAAACTGCACCCCGTAGAGATGACGCTTCGAGTCGCCCATCGCAGCGGCGGGAGAATTATCGCTGTGAGCCATTATCTTGAAAGAAGGCGGGAGCTTGAGGATTCGGTCGCCGTGACTCATCCAGACCCGCACCCCGTGTTTTTCAATGCCGTAAAAAATATCTCCAGGCGTGTCTATGTCTATCGTAGCGGGGCCGTATTCACGGCTTTTCGCCTTTTCGACGGCCCCTGCAAGCTGGTGAGCCAACAGTTGCATGCCGTAGCAAATGCCAAGCAGGGGAATTCCGAGCTCGAATATTTGCGGATCGGCCAAAGGAGCGCCTTGGTCATGCACGCTCGATGGCCCTCCGGAGAGAATAATTCCCTTGGGTTTGAAGTTTTTGATCGCCTCCAGCCCCATATTGAAGGGATGGATCTCACAGAAGACGTGGCTTTCCCTAACTCGGCGGGCAATCAACTGGGTGGTCTGGGAGCCGAAATCGAGGATCAGTACCCGTTCCTGGTGTAACTGGCCGGACATGTTCTTTGGCTCCCTCTGAGGGCTTAATTCAAATCCACCTGGTAGTTGGGCGCTTCTTTAGTGATGATGACGTCATGAACATGGCTTTCACGGAGTCCGGCGCTCGTGATCCGAACCATTTTCGTTTTCATGCGAAGCTCGCCCAGGGTGGCGCACCCGAGATAGCCCATGCCGGCGCGAAGCCCTCCGATCAGTTGGTGCACTATATCGGAAATCGGCCCGCGGTAGGGCACCCTTCCTTCGATTCCTTCGGGCACCAACTTTTTGGGTTCGAACACGTCATCCTGAAAATAGCGGTCCTTGCTTCCTTCGCGCATGGCGCCAAGAGACCCCATTCCGCGGTAAACCTTGTAGCTGCGGCCCTGGTAAAGAATCGTTTCACCGGGACTTTCGTCGGTTCCGGCAAACAGGCTGCCGATCATCACGCTGTCACCTCCGGCGGCCAAGGCCTTAACGATGTCACCGCTGTACTTTACTCCACCGTCGGCAATGATCGGTATCCCCTTTGCGCGGGCCACCCTGGCGCACTCGAGGATGGCGCTTACTTGCGGAACGCCGACTCCGGCCACGATTCTTGTCGTGCAAATTGAACCGGGTCCAACGCCTACCTTGATACCATCCGCACCGGCGTCGATCAGGGCTTGTGCCCCTTCAGCGGTAGCCACATTGCCGGCTATGACCTGAAGGCCCGCTAACTCGGCTCTGATTGTTTTCACCGTCTCCACAACGTTGTGGGAGTGGCCGTGCGCGCTGTCCACAACGATCACATCAGCGCCGGCGTTGCGTAAAGCGGTCGCCCTCTCAAGCATATCTCTGCCGATCCCGACGGCGGCGCCGACCCGAAGCCTGCCGAGATGGTCTTTGCTGGCGTTCGGATATTTCTTTATCTTCAGTATGTCCTTTATGGTGATAAGCCCTTTTAGCCGGCCGGCCTCATCGACCACCAGCAGTTTTTCGATCCGGTTTTTCTGGAGCAGCCTTTTCGAATCCTCAAGTGAAATGCCCAGAGGGGCGGTAATAAGATTATCTTTGGTCATTATATCCGCTACCCTGATTGTTGTGTCGGTTTCAAACCTGAGGTCCCTGTTGGTTATGATCCCGACGAGCTGATCTCCCCTTACCACCGGTACCCCGGAAATACGGTATCTGGACATCAGGTCGAAAACATCGCCGATCTGCTGGTCGGGGTTCACCGTGACCGGATCGACTATCATGCCGCTCTCTGATTTCTTGACCTTGTTTACCTCCTGTGCCTGTGCGGCGATGCTCATATTGCGGTGAATTATTCCGATGCCGCCTTCGCGGGCGATACTGATCGCCGTATCGGATTCGGTTACCGTGTCCATGGCGGCGCTCACCAGCGGGATTCGCATCTTGATCTCCCTGGTCAGCATAGTCCCAACGTCGGTTTCAAGCGGCAAAACTTCCGAGTAGTTGGGCAGAAGAGTGATATCATCGAATGTCAGTGCTTCGGGTATCTGAAAACTCGTCTTGTGCTCCATCTATTTTCTCCGAGTCTTATATCTCCGGCTTAAGTCAATATTGTGGGGCTTTATCCCTTTTGCAGCCGCCATGTCAAGCCCGTTCTTAGTCCGGCGGCCTCGCCGCCGGAAAGCTCCGATTCTCTCTCCACAAGTTCGATGAGAAGGCCTTCTATCAGGCCCGCATCAGTCACAACAAAGCTTTGCCTGCCAAAACAGGAGAGAATTTCTGCAACTATAACGGCCCCGCCAAGGATTATGTCTTCCCGTCCGGGCTCCAGGCCCGCAATCAGCCCTCTTTGAGCCAGAGGCATTTGCGCCAGGGATTCTATCGTGTTGGAAAGCCACTCTGTAGTCAGGACAACTCCGTTCACCCGGTAAGGTACATAGCGCTTCATTTTTATATACATGCCAGCTAGAGTGGTAACCGTTCCAGCGGTCCCGATAAGCCGCAACCCTAAAGGAAGCATTATACCTGTGTTACTCAGATTTTCATATAACTGCTCTTTGGCGGAAATGATTTCCCTTCTGGCCGAGAGCGCCGCCCGTTCGACAGCCTCGGCACCCGGCGGGTCGGCTTTAAGGTATGCCTCGGTTAGCGTTGCCGCTCCAATAGGCCGGCTTGCGTTCTTAATAGCAGTCTCTATTCCCATCAACACAAATTCGGTGCTTCCCCCGCCAATGTCAAAGGTGAGCAGGTCGCTCCCAGTTTCGGGAAGTGCCCTCAGAATGCCCTTTGCGGAAAGTAGCGCCTCGGTTTCCTCCGAAAGGACCTTGCACTCGATTCCCGTCTCGGCTGCAATTCTGTCAAGTACGGCGCGGGAGTTTTTCGCACGCCTGACAACCCCGGTAGCGCCGCAGGCGATCTTTGCGACATGAAATTCCCTTAAAATGGATATATATTCCTTTATGGCCGAAATGTTTCTATGCTGAGCTTTTTGCGTGATCGCGTCAGCTTGCTGAAAATCCTGAGCGAGCCGTGTTACCCTTCTTTCAAAGCGCACAGGCGCCAGTTGAGTCCCGTTCTTTCGCGCAATCAGCATACGTGTGGTATGAGATCCAATATCCAAGGCCGCGAAACAGTTCTCAGAAACTGATTGGGCCAACTCTGCGCCTTTCTTCACTTGACATTGCCTTTCAACCGCCATTATTTTCTGCTTGTTTTTACCTATTTGACGAATTCCCTGGAATTCGCGCAATCCGCCAATCCCGGCATCTGCAGCTAAAATCAGAGTGGGACGGGTGAGTATACATAGATTTCCAAATTCATTTGAGGAGGCGATTGCGAATGATCCAGGAGATAAATCCGAAGCATCCAGAGCCGAGAAAAATCAAGAAAGTTGTCGAGGTTCTGGCAAACGGGGGGATAATAGCTTATCCCACGGACACATTTTACGGCATCGGCTGTGACCTGTTCAATAAAGCTTCCATAGAGAAGATTTATCTTCTGAAGCGCCGTTCACAGCACCAGCCTTTCAGTTTCATTTGCAGCAACCTGAAGAACATAAGCGAATACGCCCAGGTGACAAATTACGTCTATAAAACCATGAAGCGGCTTTTGCCCGGGCCTTATACTTTCGTGCTGGAAGGCTCCCGCATGGTGCCCCGTATCATGCTGACAAAAAGGCAAACCGTTGGAATCCGTGTCCCCGACCACCCGATCTGCCTAGCCATTGTTGAAGCGCTGGGGCACCCCATAATCAGCACAAGCGCTACGGATCCCGCAACCCGAGGGATTTTGTCCACCCCGCGGGAAATTCAAGACAAGATCGGCCATGCCATCGACCTGATCGTGGATGGGGGAGTTGTGCCCGGTGTGCCCTCCAGCGTCATTTCACTCATAGACGATTCACCGGAAATCCTGCGGGAGGGCGCGGGAGACCTATCCCCTTTTAGAACATAAGAAATGTGACTGTTTCATAACCTTATGAACTTGACAGGCGCAGCACTATCGGTCGAAATCCTGGAGCTGGTACCTCACGAAGGCCGATGAATCGTATATAATATCACCCATCCTCTCGCCCACATCGCTTCCCAGGACAAAGTCCAAAAGAGAGAATTTGCTCTTTTTGGCCTTTACCACTTCAGGCTCGCCCTCAATCTTTGCAAGCTCACCTGCTTTGGCTACAGCGTCTTCGAAGTTGCCGAGCTGATCCACCAGCTTTAGCTCAAGAGCTTTTTCACCCATGATTATCCTGCCGTCTGCGACCTCGCGCACACGGTCTTCAGGCAAATTGCGCGCCAGCGCTACGTCTCGGACGAATTGACTGTAGGTCTCATCAATGGTCGTCTGGAGCAGTTGTTTCTCTTCCGGCGTCATATCGCGCGCCGGGTTTCCAATGTCTTTGAATTGCCCGCTCTTGATCGTGGTCATCTGGTAGCCGATTTTGGCGAAAAGCTCCCGCAGGTTGGGGAAATGGATTATCACGCCTATGCTTCCCGTGATCGTCCCCGGATTGGCTACGATATGGCTTGCAGCCGATGCGATATAATAGCCCCCGGAGGCCGCAACGCTCCCCAGTGAGGCGACCACAGGCTTGCTCTGAGCAGTGCGCCGGATTTCCCTGTATATTTCCTGGGAAGGTCCCACAGCCCCTCCTGGAGAATCGATTCTTAGCACAATCGCCTTGATTGAGGCCTCTTTTCTGAAATCAGTCATCTGTTTCAAGGTATCCTGGGAGCTGGTAATCGTCCCTTTTAGCTCAATCAGCCCCACCCGGTTGCCCTTTACCGAGAATTCAACGTCGGAAAGCAACCAGACAATCACTCCGGTCAATACGACCCCGATCACTACTCCAAGAAGACAGCCGCTCATTTTCATTGGTTGACATTCATCCGGATAGGTTAAAAAAACCGGCCAGGCACTCGAGGCGCCTGACCGGGGGAGTCATGGAGAAGGCGAAAAGTGCATGCGAGTTAGGCTTTATCACTGTTTATAGAGTTATTGGCCGAACTTTGCGCCTTGGCTTCAAGCTCTTCTTTTAGCAGTTCGCCAAAATTCGAGGTAGCGGCTTTGCTGGTGTTCAGGTACTCGTCATAATTGGACCGTTCGTCGTGTTCGTCGACCTTCTTTACTGAAAGACCGATCTTTCTGTCTTTGGGAGAGATGTTGATCACCTTAGCGGCGATTTTGTCGCCGGGTTTGAACTGTCCGACGGGTGACTTGATTTTATCCTTGCTGATTTCGGAGACATGGACGAGGCCTTCGATTCCTTCCTCAAGCTCCACAAAGAGACCGAAATCGGTAACGTTTGTGATCGGACCCGACACAACGCTGCCCATGGGGTAACGCTGCGGAATGCTTTCCCATGGATCGGACTCAAGTTGTTTGATGCCGAGCGAGAACCGTTCGTTATCCTTGTCGATGTTGAGCACGATTGCCTGGACTTCCTGATTTTTGCGAAAAATCTCGGACGGGTGCTTGACCCGCTTTGTCCACGAGATATCCGAAATATGAACGAGGCCGTCAATGCCTTCATCGATCCCGATAAAAATGCCGAAATCGGTTATGTTCTTTATCTTACCGGCAATTGTGGTCCCCACGGGGTATTTCTGCGCTATAACGTCCCAGGGATTTGATTCAAGCTGTTTCATGCCGAGCGAAATGCGTTTGTTCTCGGGGTTGATACTGAGCACGACCGCTTCGACTTCGTCGCCGACTGAAAGAATCTTTGAAGGATGTCGTATCTTCTTTGTCCAGGACATCTCAGAGACATGAATGAGCCCCTCGACGCCTTCCTCGATTTCAACGAATGCGCCGTAATCGGTCAGGCTGACAACCTTGCCCCGCACCTTGGTTTCAACCGGGTACTTCTCCTCGGCCTTTGTCCACGGATCATCCACAAGCTGCTTTAGGCCAAGGGATACTCTCTCGCTGTCACGATCGAAGCTAAGGATCTTCACCTTTATCTTGTCGCCGATCTGAAACATTTCCGAAGGATGTCCCACCCGGCCCCAGCTCATGTCGGTAATGTGCAACAACCCGTCGATCCCGCCAAGGTCCACGAAAACACCGTAATCGGTGATATTCTTTACGATGCCGTCAACCTCCTTGTTGTCTTGGAGGGTAGCCAGGGTAAAGGATTTCATCTGCTCGCGCTCTTTTTCAAGCAGAGCGCGCCGAGAAAGCACGACGTTTCTTCTTTTCTTGTTATATTTGAGTACTTTAAATGGAAAGGTATGCCCGATAAGCGATTCAAGATTCCTGACCGGCCGCAGATCAACCTGAGATCCGGGCAAAAAGGCCTGAACTCCAATGTCGACGGCCAGACCGCCCTTGACCTTTGCGATGATCTTTCCCTCGATCATGCCGTCTTCACTGTAGATTCGGCTTATATCGTCCCATACCTTGATTTTGGCGGCCTTCTCCTTTGACAGATGAATAGTGCCGTCATCGTCATCATGGAACTCGAGCAGAACGTCGATTTCATCGCCAATGCCGGCCTGCACTACGCCCAGCTCGTCCTTGAATTCGTGAATCGAGATTTGGCCTTCCGATTTGTACCCGATGTCAACCATGACAAAATCATCACTGACCTGGACGATCCGTCCGCGGATTACCTCGCCCTCTTGGATATTCCGGAAGCTTTGCTCATAAAGGTCGTGCATGGAATCCGTTTCCTCCTCAGGCTCATGTTCGTCCGAAGAAGAAAGGGTCTCCAGTTCAAGGGTTTGTTCTTTTTGTTCATCTTTTACGGTCATCGATCCTATCCGGCCCCCTTACCTGTTTTTTGGCTCTTTGCGCCACATCAATAGTGAACTCTAGCAAACAGCGGATAAATAAGCAATCTTAAAGTTGTTCTCGATATGCTTGAGAACCGGCTTCGATCAGCTCTTGGGCCTGCCCGCTAAGCCGATCAACTACTTGCTCAACGCTGAGGTGGGATGTATCAAGCAAAATGGCCCCTTCGGCGGGCCGCATGGGAGAATGGTCGCGGTTGGAGTCCGCCTCGTCGCGCTCTCGAATGCGCTCCTGCATTTGTTCCAAAGATAGGCTTATCCCCTTCTCAGTATATTCTGCAAACCGTCTTTTGGCTCGTGCATGCAAATCCGCTGTGAGGAATACCTTCAGATCGGCTTTCGGAAAGACGACCGTCGCCGTGTCACGCCCCTCTGCGACGATGCTGCCCTGCTCGGCGAGCTTTCTTTGCCACGCCACAAGGAATTCTCTTACCGCAGGCAGTTGAGAGATCCTGGAAGCCGCCTCGCTGATCTGCGGGCTGCGAAGCTCCTCCGAGAGAAGCCTTTCGCCGTAGCAAATCTCCAGCCTGTTCTCTTTTATGAAAAACGAAAGCGGTATTCGCTCCAGCAGCTCGCGGGTTTGATCCTCGTCCAGATGTGCTTTCGGTTGCCGGCCGCGCTCAGCAGAACCAGTATTTAATGCCCACGCCAGGGCCCGATACATGGCCCCGGTATCCAGATACACAAAGCCAAGTCTTTTTGCCAGGATTTTGCAAACAGTGCTCTTTCCGGCACCCGCCGGGCCGTCTACAGCTATTATCACCGGTTCTACTTTCCGCGAGAGCCTGCCTGAGACCCCGGATCAAGTCCGGGGCAGGCCCTGCCCGCGATTCGAATCAGTTAGGTCCATTTCTGCCAACACGAGGCTCAGAGTGCGGACGAACCGCCTGTTTTCCTCCGGAAGCCCCGCATTCACTCGAATGAATCGTTCCATGCCGTAGGAAGCCATGGACCTGATGATCACTCCGTGGCGCAGCATGGCTTCGAATAATCTTTTCGCCTCGCAGGCAACCTCAATCAGAAAGAAATTGGCTTCTGAAGGGATGTATTCCAGGCCTATTTTCTCAACCTCATTGTAGAGATATTGCAGCCCGCCCCATATGGTTTGCTGCGTCCGGCGCAGAAACTCATCGTCATCGAGGGCAGCTAAAGCGGCAGCCTGCGCAACAGACCCCGTATTGAAAGGCTGCCGCACGCGATTTAAAAAACTTGCAATATCGGGATCCATCGCGCCGAAGCCAATTCGCAGGCCGGCCAATCCGTAGGCCTTGGAAAATGTCCTCAAAACGACAACGCCAGGCCCGTTCTTGCATATATAATCAAAGCCCGACGGGGTATCCGGGTTTTTGTTGAATTCTATGTAAGCCTCATCAAGTACGACCAGCACCTCAGGGGGGACATTTGACAGGAAGGCGTCAAAATCGCTTTTGCTAATGACTGTACCCGTGGGGTTATTCGGATTGGTGAGGAAAATTACCCTCGTTTTCGGCGTTACCGCTTCCGCCATCTTTTCCAGATCGATTCCCAGATTTGTCTTCAGGGGTACGGGAATTGGTTTGCCACCCATCCACTGGACGACCAGCCTGTAAAGAAGGAAAGAAGGCGCAGGCATTATCACTTCGTCACCCGGGGTCAAAAAGGCCCGGATAACCAATTCTATGATTTCATTTGAACCGTTGCCCAGCACAATGCCATCGAAGCGAATGCAATATTTTTCCGAAAGCTTTTTTCGCAGATAAAAACCGCTTCCATCCGGATAACGATTCAGTTTAGACAACGTGGCCAGAACGGCCTCGATCGCCTTGGGGGATGGGCCAAGAGGATTCTCGTTGCTTGCGAGCTTTATGGAGCCGCTTATTCCGTATTCGCGTTCCAGTTCTTCGATCGGTTTACCGGGAGGGTAGGGAATGATGCTCGCGATGTGTTCTGGTGCGCAGGGTTTCATGTCTGGTTGTCGGGTCAACAGTCCCTTCTGAATTATTATCCGCTGACATATAATAGAAGGGTGCGCAAAAATCAAGCATTCCGGGGAAAAAATTGCTTCCCTTTCAGTGGGAGTATATTAATATGAGTTAGACTTAGCGAATAGCTTCCAGTGCAGGGAGCGGCCTGACACATATCAGAGAATTCTATGTGTACCCACGGCAAGGGATAACCGATACATGCTTAAGAACGCAAAAACAAAGAAGGTTTCAGCCGCTGAGCGGCAAACTTCAGCGGAAGCCCCGGAAAGCGAAGGATCTCGATCCGAGGACATTCAGGACAGGCATCAGCCGGTTTCCTTCGATCCATTCCGCCTATACCTCGACGAGATAAAGCGGTATCCTCTCCTCAGCAGGGAGGATGAAATGGACCTGGCTATCCGCTATCGCGAAAAAGGCGATATAGAGGCCGCCTATAAGCTGATCACCGCAAATCTCAGGCTCGTTGTCAAGATTGCCATGGATTTTCAGCGATACTGGATGCAAAACCTGATGGACCTCATCCAGGAGGGCAACGTCGGATTGATGCAGGCGGTAAAGAAATTCGATCCCTACAGGGGATACAAGTTTTCCTACTATGCCTCGTTCTGGATCAAGGCCTACATAATCAAGTTCATCATGGACAACTGGAAGCTGGTCAAGATCGGTACGACCCAAGCCCAGCGGAAACTCTTCTTCAACTTGCGCAAGGAAAAAGAGAGACTGGAAGCCCAGGGCATCGAGGCTTCCCCCAAACTGCTCAGTCACCGGCTCGATGTGAAGGAGTCGGAGGTCATTGAAATGGACCAGAGGCTCAATAGCTGGGAGATCTCTCTTGACAGCCCGCTGAAGGAAGACTCCGAGGATACACACAAATCTTTTCTGCCCTCGGACGATCTGCCCGTTGACGATCAGATAGCAGACCAGGAAGCCAAGGCTATTCTCCATGACAAGCTGATGCTCTTCAAAGAGCAGCTCAAAGGCAAGGAAGCCGTAATATTCGATAAGAGGCTTCTGACCGAAGATCCCATGACCCTGCAGGAAATCGGAGACAAGTTCGGAATCAGCCGCGAGCGAGTGCGCCAGATCGAAAGCCGGCTCAAAAAGAAGCTCAAGGCCTACCTCGAAGAGGAAATCGCAGACATTGACCTGCTCCAGGAGAGCATGATCGAGATTTAACGCCCAAGTTAACCTGCAAGCAACAGCCACGAAGGCCTCCCGCTGCCGCCCATGGCGTGTGATAGACCTGCCGCGCGGTCGGCCCCCGCGCTACGCGCTCACACGTCGCAAAGGGAGGCCGGCAAGCATGCTTCACTTTGCGAAGCAATGCGAAGCTCGCGAAGCGTGATCTATACACCGGAGGCACTTCACTTTTTGGAAGCGCCTCATATTTGGCTTGCCTCCAACCGCACCACATTTAGTGTCTGCGCTGTCTGCATGGCTGCGCGGAAAGAGCCGCTTCTTTTTTTGAGCAGGGTACTATATAAGTCCATCATACGAGGACTTTGGAGTCCAAGAAAACGTTCATGCGGCTGCTCGTCAAGTTCAACGCCCGGCTGGGCCTGCTGCAGACACAATAAGACGCACCTGTGCTACCGGCTGGCCCTGCTTGTCCTGCACACCGACTCGCACGTCCACAGCCCCAACTGTCGACGGGCGCTCAGCGTTTCTTCTGTGAAAAGGCAGTTGCAGTTACGACGGATTCTTTTAACTTGATCCGCCTCGGTGCTGATTTCTTAGAAGCGACTGACAATATCGTCTACAGGCCCTAAGTCTATTCCAATCCACCGATAGTTTATCGCAATCTGTTAAATAGAAAATGCCTCTCAGAAAGAGACCTCCGCGGTGGGACCGGGTTTTAGTCCCGGTCGTGTTGCCAATGCTTTTTTCGCCGCCAGCACATTCTCGTACACCTCGACGTACTGCCTTGCGGACCTGTCCCAGGAAAAATCCTGAGCCATGGCTCTTTTTTGAATCTCGACCCACTTTCGCGGGTCTTTTAACAATTCCAGTGCTGATTTTATTGTTTTAAGAAAAGCTTTCGGTTCGTATTTGCAGAACTTGAAGCCGGTTCCCGAATCCGGGTAGGTGAGAACGTCGGCCACCGAGTCCTCGAGCCCACCGGTCGCGTGTACCACGGGGATTGTACCATAGCGCAGGCTATACATCTGGTTGAGCCCGCAGGGCTCGTACCGGGAAGGCATCAGGAAAATGTCGGCTCCCGCTTCAATCAGGTGCGCCATTTCCTCGTCATACCGGTTGACGAGTTTCAGACGCTTCGGGTAGAGCTTTTCCATATCGCGAATGTTTGCCTCGATAGCGGCATCCCCTGTTGCTAGGATTACCAGGTTCACCGGGAGTTTCATCAAATCCGGCAGGGTTTTTTCGAGCAGGTCGAAGCCCTTTTGGGCTGCAAGCCGGCTTATCATGCCAAGCAACGGAAGGTCACAGCTTTTTTCCACAAAACCGGTCTGTTTGCAGAGAGCCTCTTTGCAGACTTTCTTTGCTGCAAGATCATCGGTGCTGTAATTGCGGGGAAGATAGGGGTCTGTCTGCGGGTCCCATGTGTTTACATCAATTCCGTTCAGTATTCCCCGCAGGCTGTCTTTCCGCTCTTTTAGGACCCCATCGAGCCCGAAGCCGAAGTCATTGGTTGTGATTTCTGCAGCGTATCGGGGACTGACGGTGGTAATGAAATCGCTGTAAACGACCCCAGCCTTCAGGAAATTGCAATTCCCCCAGAATTCGATCCCCTGAGGCGACCAGGCGCTCGGCGGAAGGTTGGTCAGGCTGAAAAAACCAGCGGGAAAGACACCCTGGTAAGCAAGGTTGTGAATAGTGAAAACAGTCCCCGAGCGGCCGAATTTCGGGTCATAGCGCCAGTTGGTCTGGAAATATGCCGCAACCAGCCCGGTTTGCCAATCATGGAGATGAAAAATCGACGGATACCAGTCGATGGCCGCGCAAAGTTGCCTCACCGCCAGACAAAGGACTATGAACCTTTCAGCGTTGTCTTCATAATCGCCGCGAACGGGGCTGCCATAAAGGTATGACCTGTCGTAGAGTTCGTCCTTTTCCAGGAAATAGATGGGAATGCCTGATTCGGTCCGGCTTTTCCACAAATGAATGTGGTAGTCGTGTGTTCCGATAGGAATGATTATGCTCTGAGCCAGAGGATCGAGATCCCGAGTCTTCTCGCGTACGGAACGGTAAAGGGGCATAAAGATCCGGACGTCGCAGCCAAGTTTGTGGAGCGATTCAGGCAGAGAACCGGCCACGTCGGCAAGACCGCCGCTCTTTGCGAAAGGCGCCACTTCCGAGGCGCAGAAAAGAACTTGCATTTCGAACACTCTGCTTTCCACGAAAACCGGCCTGGGGAAAGGCGGCTTCAGTCACTGGTCGTAGACAAAACACCCATCGAGAAGCTGCATGCGGCGGCTAAGTGGTTCCGCGCAGCCGTTGGCCTGCCGAGGAGCGGCTTGGGCCGCCCCTTGCAGGTGCGGCGTTGCAATGGTGTGCTGAGGTAAAAGTAATTCATATTTTGCCCGCCGTTTCTCGAACATAAGGGCGCCGCAGCTATTTTGCCCTACTGAGATAGACTATAAATAAAGTAATTAACGCAAAGAAACCTATAAAAAGCCGCTGCGCGCACATTAGTGCGCTGCGCGGCACAACCCGCGCCGGCCCACGTTACATTCTCGACAGCCCGCCCACCCACCCGCGAGGCGGGGCCGGCTGCGGGTGGCCTGATATAATGCTTGTGAAGTCACGTTATGTAAAGTCTATCTTAGCGGCTATACTGCAACTGCCGGGGATCTGCACGATTAGTTTCAGTTTCGGACTTCCATTTACACCATTTCAGGTTCATATTTAAATACTCAACTTCGGAGCTTTGGGTTATTGCAGTTTTGCGCCGCCGGGAAAGGCGGCCGCCCACTCGCCAAATAGCACCTGGCGCAGTGGGTTTGGATAATTGGAAATTACTTGCAAGTCCTTTAAAATAAAACCTAAATATGGCGTTTCGAAATGAATATGGCCACGCAGCGGCATGATGAAAGCAGAGGTTCGATTTTGGAAAACAAACGCCGTGTAAGCAGGCAAATCCATATCGGCAACGTTGCCATTGGCGGAGGCGCTCCCGTTTCAGTCCAGTCGATGACCAACACGGATACGCGTGACTGGCGCTCCACGGCAGGGCAGATAAGAAGGCTCGAGGAGGCGGGGTGTGAAATTATAAGGGTTGCGATTCCTGATGAGCAGGCAGCCGACGTCTTGGCGATGATAAAGAAGTCGATTCGAATTCCGCTAATCGCTGACATCCACTTCGACTACCGCCTGGCGATCAGGGCCATGCGCGCTGGTGCGGACGCTATTCGCATCAACCCGGGAAATATAGGCGGTCCGGAGAAGGTGAAAAGAGTCATAGATCTTGCCAGGGAGCGGAAGATCCCCGTACGCATCGGTGTAAACAGCGGATCAGTGGAAAAGGACCTGCTGGCCAAATACGGGCATCCCACACACGAGGCCTTGGTAGAGAGCGCTCTACGTCACATCCGGTTTTTTGAAGACAACGATTTCGGGCTGATCAAGATATCGCTCAAATCAAGCGACGTGATCACAACGATCGAGTCATACAGGCTCCTCGCTAAAAAAACAGACTACCCTTTTCACCTCGGAGTGACGGAGGCCGGGACTCTAGTGAGCGGCGCCATAAAATCGGCCCTCGGGATTGGTTTTTTGCTGCTCGAGGGAATCGGGGATACTCTGAGGGTTTCTCTTACAGCCGAGCCTGAAGAGGAGATGTTTGTCGCCTGGTCGATTTTGAGGGCGTTGAAGCTGCGGCAGAGGGGAGTGGAGCTTGTGAGCTGTCCTACCTGCGGGCGTACGGAGATAGACCTTATCCCGATGGTCCAAAAGGCTGAGGCCTTGCTGAAGAATGTCAAGACCCCTCTCAGGGTTGCCATAATGGGATGCGTGGTGAACGGCCCCGGTGAGGCCAAAGAGGCCGACGTGGGCATTGCGGGCGGAAGAGGGAGCGGCATCCTGTTCAAGAAGGGCAAACGGGTTGAAAAGGTCGCCGAGTCGGAGCTGCTTGAACGGCTGTTGTCAGAGTTAGAGCGGATGACAGGCGAGAAAATTGGAAGCACTAAATCATGACCCCATGGGACACCCCACAATCCCCAGGCTCGGGGAGGTGGCCATGCGCGCGATGAATTTTTCGAAGCAGCCAGGAGGAAGCAAGAGGCAAGAACCATTCCTGCTCCTGGCTTGCGTTTTGAGGGAGGCGTGGGTTGCGCTTCTTTGAATTATTGGATCTCATGCTGGATTACCTTCCCAGGGCGAATGTCCAGCTCCTGGAAAAAGCCTATGTTTTTGTCTCAAAAGCTTACAGAGGTAAAAGCTCCCTGTCCGGTGAATCTTATCTGGATCATCCACTAGCCGTTGCGTCGATTCTCGCAGGGATGCGCCTCGATGAAGAGAGCGTAGCTGCCGGCCTGCTTCACGATTCCCTGGAAAAAGAATACATTACCTCGGAAGAGCTCCCTGAGATGTTTGGTTCAGAGGTTACCCTGATAATACAGGGCGTTACGAAGTTGACCCAAATCGTCTTCAGCAGCAGAAAAGAGCGTCAGGCCGAATATATCCGCAAGATGATTATGGCGATTTCCCGGGACGTCCGGGTGGTCCTCGTCAAGCTCGCCGACCGGCTTGACGGCATTAGAGGAACATCCTGCCGGGCGGATGGATTTGGCGTCAATTTCGCCCAGGAAACTCTTGATATCTACGCGCCGCTTGCGGGCAGGCTCGGCATCGACTGGATGAAGCGGGAACTGGAAAACTTCTCCTTCAAGTGTCTTCATCCCGAAGCCTATGAGGAAATATATACGGGGCTTGCTAAAACCGAAGAGGACCGGATTCGCTACATTAGAGAGGTGGAGCAGGTACTCGAGGCGCGGATGGCCGAATTTGGGCTTAAAGGCCGCATACGCGGCCGTCCCAAACATATCTACAGCATCTATCAGAAGATGGAGCGACAGAAGCTGGATATGACGCGTATCTACGACCTGATCGCATTCCGGATTATAGTGGATTCGGTCAAGTCCTCCTATGAAACGCTGGCTCTTGTCCACGCACTGTGGGCCCCGGTGGAAGGCAGGTATAAGGACTATATCGCAAGACCAAAGTCCAACATGTATCAGTCGCTCCATACAACTGTCATCGGCCCTTACGGAGAACGCATGGAAGTGCAGATTCGGACCGAAGAGATGGACCGGATCGCAAATCAAGGTATTGCCGCTCACTGGCTCTACAAGGAAGGAAAGCCGGTCACCGAAATCGACCAGCAGGAGACTCAGCGCTTTTCGTGGTTCCGCCAGATCATGGAATTGAGCAGGGACTGGAGCGATCCCAAATCCGTCATTGATGCCTTGAAAGTCGATTTCTACCCCGATGAGGTTTACGTTTTCACGCCCAATGGGGATGTCAAAGCTTTTCCGAAAGGGTCCACGCCGGTCGACTTTGCTTACGAGGTACATACGGAAGTGGGGCACAGGTGTGTCGGTGCAAGAGTCAACGGGAAATTAGTGCCCCTGAGGTATGAACTGCTGAACGGCGATACGGTTGAAGTGCTCACCTCCACCAATCATCGGCCCAGTAAAGACTGGCTAAAACAGGTCAAGTCTCCCAAGGCGATAAGCCGCATCAAGCATTGGTTCAAAACCGAGGAAAGAGAGCGTTCGATCTCTCAGGGGAGAGAAATCTGCGAAAGGGAATTCAGAAAGAAAGGTTTGAATTTCAACAACTACCTGAATTCACCCCAGCTCGCCGAAGCGGCAAAGGCCTTTTCCTTGAAAAGTGTCGATGATCTTCTCGCCGGTATTGGCTATCATAAGGTTACCGCAAACCAGGTAATCGGTAAACTGACGATACTTCCGCCCGAAGAGGAACCCGCCCGGGAAGAGATCCTCGTCGAGAAGCGGAAGTCGGTAGCTTCAAGAGACGCAATTAAGGTGGAAGGGCTCGAAGACATTTTGATCCGAATGGCTCAATGCTGTAATCCCGTTCCCGGAGAGCCAGTCATGGGATACATAACCAGGGGCCGTGGGATTACAGTGCACCGGCTTTCATGCAAAAACCTCGAAAGAGGGAGCGACGAAGGCAGAAAGATAGATGTGCAGTGGAATTCGGGAAAAGAACTGCTTTTTCCAGTAGATATCCGCATCATCCACTCCGGGGAGAGAGGTATCCTCGCGGCCCTCAATGGGGTGCTCGGTCAAATGGATGTCAATGTAATAAGTCTGAAGGTCGAGAACCAGGCGGATACCTCAAGCATCTGCCACCTGCGAATAGAGGTGAGAGACTCCAGGCACCTCCAGCGAGTAATGTCCGCCCTTAGGAACGAAAGAGGTGTCTACAAGGTCCACAGGTCTATGGAATGATCACGGAAACAGTGAAACTAAGAATGCTTGTATATGGTGCATTCTTCCATGCACAGGAGCAAGGGCGCCATTTCCATCTGCAGTTTTGCTCGCTCGGGATCGCTTTCCCAGGCCTTCCAATCTTCCGCACTGTTCCAGTTGCTGAGAACGAGGAATTTATTTGGGTTGTCCAACGCCCTGAGGGTTTCGCCGGAGATGTAGCCCTTTGCCTTGAGCGCTTTTGATCGAGCTTGCATCATTAAATGCTGCAAGCTGGCTTCCTGGCCCGGTTTAACTTCCCTTTGGATGATAACTCTCACGGTCATGACAGCCTCCTGTGAAAGCTTTTTATTGCAGCATACCCGAAAACCTGATTGACCCCTTTATAAGTTGCAACCTGCGGAAAAGCAATTACTCAAAGAAATCGGTGTTCGTTCGCAACGTTTTTTCTTGCGCTTTTCATTATCAGGCCATATTCTTCTCAGGTAAGGGTTGAGGCCTTTTTTCTCGTTTCTGATGTCGATTTTTATGGACAAAAGCATTAATACAGATATAAGAACCAAATCTAGTCAAAACTTGAACAGGAGCCGATTGTACGACTTTTTGCCTGTGGGACTAGATAAACTGCCGTCATGTTTCAGATTCTATTTTGGCTCCGGTTCGAGGGGGTGGGGGAAACACACAGTATTGAGCGGTTCAGGTGGAGGCGTTTTTCATTACCTAATTTCGTTGAGGAGGAAAGAAAATGACTAAGGCCGAACTGGTTGGAAAGATTGCAAATGAAGGTGGGATTACTAAATCGCAGGCTGAAAAAGCAGTGGACGGGTTCGTTGCCGCTGTTTCCAGCGCTCTGGCAGGCGGTGACAAGATTACACTGGTAGGCTTCGGCACTTTTAGTGTCGGGTCCAGGTCTCAGCGTGAAGGCCGCAATCCCCGGACCGGCGAAAAGATCAAAATTCCCGCATCAAAAGTTGTCAAGTTCAAAGCCGGCAAGACGCTCAGCGAAAAAGTCAAATAGCGACTATATCCTCACTTTCAATAAGAAATTTGAAAGGGACTGTCAGCCTGAAGAGAATGACTGCAGTCCCTTCCATTTTTCCCGTCCCAACCTTTGTCCATTTGGATCCGTAATTGACAATACCTGGCCATAATCTTAGGTTTTGTTTGTCTCCAAGAAGGGTGCGCAACGGCGCCATGCGCTTGGGCCACAGATCCAGGAGCCAATTTCCACGCCTCGCGAGATGGGTTCTTCGAGGTCAAAAAATGTCCGCAATTGCTCGTGTTTTTGACGCCTGAGCTGTGACCCGGGCGAAGCATACGCCATGCAAGCAAGTCCGAAGGGAATCGAACGAAAAGTTGTGACAAAAAATAGAGGAGTTCAGACGGTGGCGCAGAATCTGACCCACAAGATACTCGAGGCCCACTTGGTTGAAGGGAAGCTGATTGCCGGGGAGGAAATCGGCATCAGAATCGACCAGATCCTCCTTCAGGACGCCACAGGAACCATCGCCATGCTGGAGTTCGAGGCCCTGAGGATGGACAGCATAAAGGCTGAACTTGCCGTTCAATACGTTGATCACAACATCATCCAGACAGACAGCAAAAATGCCGACGACCACAAATATCTTCAGAGTGCTTCCGCCAGGTATGGAATTCATTTCAGCCCTGCAGGCAACGGGGTTTCCCACCAGGTTCATATGGAAAGGTTTGGAATTCCAGGGCGGACCCTGCTGGGCTCCGACAGCCATACTCCGGGGGCTGCCGGTGTCTCGGTGCTTGGGATAGGCGCCGGTGGGCTCGATGTTGCCCTGGCCATGGCCGGACACCCTTATCATCTTCCCTGTCCAAGAGTCCTTGGGGTTGAGCTCACTGGAAAACTCCCGGAATGGGTCAGCGCCAAAGACGTTATTCTCGAGATGCTTCGGCGCTATGACGTGAAAGGCTGTATTGGGAAGATAGTCGAATATTACGGCCCTGGAGTCGCAAGCCTGTCTGCAACCGACCGCGAAACGATTGGCAATATGGGAACTGAACTGGGCGCGACTACTTCGATTTTCCCATCGGATGGAAACACTCGAGCCTATCTTGAGGCCCAGGGGAGGGGAGAGGCCTGGGTTGAACTCAGCGCCGACCCGTCGGCCGAATACGACGAATATGATGAAATTGAGCTATCCAAGATCGAACCTCTCATAGCCAAGCCGCACTCGCCGGGGAATGTGGTCCCGGTGCGTGAAGTAGCTGGATTGAAAGTGGACCAGGTTATCGTGGGGAGCAGTGTAAATTCTTCCTTCAGGGATTTGATGGTGGTGGCCCGGATCCTTGAGGGCAGACATGCATCCCCCTGGACCTCTTTTAATGTAAACCCCGGCAGCAGGCAGGTAATCGAAAATGTCGCGGCCCGGGGAGGGATGTTTACACTGCTGCGAGCGGGGGCGCGAATACACGAACCTGGGTGCCTGGGCTGCATTGGTATGGGACAGGCGCCTGGAACCGGCCAGATCAGCCTTCGGACCATGCCCCGCAATTTCCCCGGACGCTCCGGCACCAAAGATGATCGCGTCTATCTGTGTTCGCCCGAGACAAGCGCTGCGGCCGCGCTCAAGGGCGTCATAACAGATCCGAGGGACCTGGGCCGGGAAATGGAATACCCGAGAATCGAAGAGCCGAAAGAGTACCTCGTAGATGAGGTTTCGATTATCAGGCCAAGTGAAGAGCTCAGAAAAACTCAAGTCGTCCGCGGGCCGAACATCGTTCCACTGCCCACACTTGCTCCGCTGCCCGAGTCGCTCGAAACCAAAGTGGTGCTGGTGGTCGGTGATAACATATCGACTGATACGATCATGCCCGCTGGCAGCAAAGTCCTTCCACTCAGATCGAATATCCCGGCGATAAGCCAGTTTGTATTTTCGATCCTTGATACGGAATTTGCGCAAAAATGCAAAGAAGCCGGCGCGGTTACAGTCATCGGCGGAGAAAACTACGGCCAAGGGTCGAGCCGGGAGCACGCGGCCCTGGCGCCCCGCTATCTTGGCGTCCGGGCAGTAATGGCGAAAAGCTTCGCCAGGATCCACATGGCCAATCTTTGCAACTACGGGATACTCCCACTGGTGTTTGCCAATCCCGATGACTACAATGCCTTTAATCCAGGAGCGACGATCTTATATCGGGAGGTTCGACGCCATCTCATGAGTGGCGCCCTGGAGTTGCCGGTTGAAGTTGACGGCAGGCAAATACGCGTTTTTCTGCGTGTGTCGGAAAGAATGCGCCGCATGTTGCTAGAGGGCGGCGCATTGAATATGGTCAAAACAGGGAGGTTTTGAGTCAGAAACGCCAGGGTTCTGAATGGAGCCGTTTATATAACTATAAATCATCCGGAGGGGGAAAATGGCCAACGAGGCAGTCCGCGTCAAAAATATCGGTCTCCGAGGAGTTACAGTGGCCGATACCAAGATCAGCTACATCGATGGTGAAAACGGGGTTCTGATCTATCGCGGCTACAGGATCGAAGAACTGGCCGAACAGTCAACATTTATGGAAACGGCCTTTCTGCTCCTGAACGGATACCTGCCGAAGGAGAGCGAACTTGAGGGGTTCGAAAAACAGGTTGTGCAGTCGCGGGACTTGCCGGGGTTCGTTCTGAAGAGCCTTGAGAAATTCCCAAGGCACGCCGATCCGATGGATGTGCTCCAGGCTTGCGTCCCGATGCTGGCTATCGATGACCCTGAACTCTATGACGACTCTAAGGAGGCCAATATCAGGAAGGCTGTCCGGCTTATAGCCCGTTTCCCCGCTGTGGTCGCCGCGTGGCATCGGATCGGAAACGGGGAGAAGCCGCTTCCGCCGGACGATGCCCTGTCTCACGCCGGCAATTTCCTTTGGCAGCTCACCGGGAAGAAACCGTGCAGGGAGATCGCTCATGACTTCGACGTCTGCCTGATCCTGCACGCCGACCATACCTTCAACGCCTCGACTTTCGCCTGCCGAGAGGTCGTATCGACAAGGGCGCATTTGTACGCGGGAGTCTCCGCCGGAGTGGGCGCTCTTTCCGGAAGTCTGCATGGGGGAGCCAATGCGCGGGTTATGAAGATGCTGCTCCAGATCGAATCCGAAATTAAATCGGCCGATGAGATCGGCGCCTGGGTCAAAAACATGATCGAAAGCGGCCGGATAATAATGGGGATGGGGCATGCTGTTTACAAGACCGACGATCCCCGCGCAAAAATACTCAAAGAGATGTCGCGCCGTCTGGCCAAAAAAACCGGCCACGCAAATTGGTATGAGTATCTCGCCCGCATCGAAGAGGTAGGTCACAAGGAATTTTTGGCTCGCGGCAGACCCGGAATCAGGACCAATGTCGATTTCTACAGCGGATCTGTCTATGCCATGATGGGGATACCAATTGACATTATGACGCCTGTCTTTGCTATCTCCCGAATAGCAGGGTGGTGTGCGCACATTATCGAGGAGAAGTTCGCCGAAGCCCAGGATAAGCCTGCGTTGTACAGACCGGAAGCGGAATATGTCGGCCACTATTGCGGGGCTGTTGGATGCACCTATGAACCGGCAGAGGCGAGGGGATAGATCTTTGCCGCCCACGCCTTTTCCTCGTATGATAGACTTATGTAATACCCTGCTCAAAAAAAAGAATTGGCTCTTTCCGCGCAGCCATGCAGACAGCGCAGACACTAAATGTGGTGCGGTTGGAGGCAAGCCAAATGTGAGGCGCTTCCAAAAAGTGAAGTACCTCCGGTGTATAGATCACGCTTCGCGAGCTTCGCATTGCTTCACAAAGTGAAGCATGCTTGCTAGTACATTGTCAACAAAGGTATTACATGTTGCAAGGAATCGTCACCCCGGCGAAGGCCGGGGTCCAGTGCTGTTAACCAACTGAAAAGACGCTGGATTCCGGCCTTCGCCGGAATGACGGGCTCAAGGCCCTTACCTATAGGAACTTAGTTGACGCTGCACTGGCCTCCCTTTGAGACGTGTGAGCGCGTAGCGCGGGGGCCGACCGCTCATTCTCCACGCTTTCCCTGACCTGGCTATGACCAGAGACGGGGCGGGAGCGGGAGGCCTTGATTTACGCTGCGCTTTGGCATCGCGCTCCAGGCGAGCTCCGGCTGCGTGAGTAGCTTTCCTTTCTATCTTTCATATCGAGAACGTAAATATTGTCCGAGGAGACCCTACATGGTTTTTAAGCACGACGTGCTGATTGTCGGGGCAGGACTTGCCGGGTTAAGAGCGGCGGCCGAGGTGGCAGGGAAGACTGATGTTGCGCTTCTCAGCAAAGTGTATCCCACCAGGTCGCATTCCGGGGCGGCGCAGGGGGGAATAGCCGCAGCGCTCGAAAACGAAGAGCCTGATTTCTGGGAATGGCATATGTACGATACGGTCAAAGGCGGAGATTACCTGACCGACCAGGACGCGGCTGAGATTCTGGCCAAAGACGCCATAAGGGCGGTTTATGAACTCGAACACATGGGCGTTCCTTTCAACCGTACGCCGGAAGGCAAAATCGCCCAGCGTTTCTTCGGAGGGCACACCAGGAATTTCGGCGAAGCTCCTGTGAAGCGCATATGCTACGCCGCTGACCGCTCCGGGCGGGTCATAATGGATACGCTCTATTTTGATGCGGTAAAGAAGGGCATCAAGATATACCCGGAGTTTCACGTGCTCGATCTCGTCATTCGGGACGGACAGGTTGCCGGGTTGGTTGCCTATGAGCTTTCAACCGGTGAAGTGCACTTCTTCCATGGCAGGGCGGTGCTGATTGCAACAGGCGGATACGGGAAAGTATACAAGGTAACCTCCAACGCCTTTGCCAGCACCGGGGACGGTGTTGCTCTCACCTACGGGCGGGGACTCCCGCTGGAGGACATGGAATTTGTCCAGTTCCATCCAACCGGAATATGGGGGCTTGGGGTCCTCATAACTGAGGCGGCAAGAGGTGAGGGCGGGATTCTCCGCAATGGTGAGGGCGAGCGGTTCATGGAAAGGTACGCTCCCACTATCAAGGATTTGGCCCCAAGGGACATGGTTTCCCGTGCGATCTATACTGAGATTCAAGAGGGCAGGGGAATAAATGGACAGGATTATGTCTATCTGGACCTCACCCATCTTGGTGAAAAAAAACTGGCCGAAAGGCTTTCGGATATTTCTTCTTTTGTAAAAATCTACCTTGGCATTAACCCGGCAACAGACCAGATTCCAATTCATCCCACTTGCCACTACATGATGGGAGGCATCGCGGTAAATCCCGACGGCAAAGTAATTGATGTGAATAATAACCCCGTGCCGGGGCTTTATGCGGCTGGCGAGTGTTCGTGCATATCGCTTCACGGGGCAAATCGGCTCGGTTGCAACTCGCTGCTGGATCTTGTCGTTTTTGGGAGAAGGGCCGGGCTGCATATTATGGAAAATCTGAACCGACTATCCTGGGTGGAGCCGCCTCCAGCACCGGAGCGGGAGACGGTGGACCGGATAAGACAGATCAAGGAAAACAAGACAGGTGAAAGGTCTGTGATCATCCGGCAGTCTCTCCAGGAAGTCATGATGGCCGGTTGCTCGGTATTTCGGCACGAGCAGGGTTTGAAAAAGGCCCTTGGAGCTGTAAGGGAGTTGGAACAAAGAGCCCGGAACATCTCGATCGACAACTTGGGAAATCGCTTTAACACCGATTTGATAGACGCTCTTGAACTCCAAAATATGCTCCCCCTGGCTGAAGCAATAGTGGCTTCAGCGTTGAACAGAACCGAAAGCCGGGGAGCGCACTCGCGCGAGGACTACCCCGATAGAGATGACGAACATTGGCTCAAACATACCCTTGTCCAAAGGACGGACTCAGGCCTTTCGATTACTTACAAACCGGTTACGATCACCCTGTTTCCACCCAAACCGAGGGCATACTGACATGGAAGTTCGATTCAAGATATTTCGGTTCGATCCCGAGTCCGACAAAGAGGCTTACTACAGGACATATACAGTGGCAGCCAGGCCGGAAGAGCGTATTCTGGACTGCCTCAACAGGATTAAATGGGAACAGGACGGAACTCTTGGCTACCGGATGTCCTGCGCTCATGGCGTGTGCGGCTCCGATGGCATGCGAATAAACGGTGTCTGCGCGCTGGCGTGCCAGAAGCTGGTCAAGGATTACCCCGGCTCTGAGCAAATCACTCTGGAGCCACTGCCCTTTTTTGAGGTCCGCAGAGACCTCATAGTCGATATGGACGATTTCCTGGCCAGGATCGATTCCATGCGCCCCTATCTGATCCAGGACAAGGACCCCCCCGAGAAGGAATGGCTGCAAAGCCCGGAAGACCACAAGAAAGCGGAGGACGTGATCCGCTGTATTCTATGCGCCTGCTGCACGGGCGCCTGCCCCGTTATGAGAGACAATCCGGACTACGTCGGCCCGGCGGCCCTTGTCTGGGCTTACAGGTATCTCTACGATACGCGGGACGGCCGGTTTATGAGCAGGCTCGATAAGCTCAACGAACCGAATAGCGTATGGCCTTGCGAAAATTATTTCGAATGCACGCGCGTGTGTCCCAAAAATATACCGATTACCAAATCCATCAACTTCATGAAGCGGGAAATAAAAAAGCAGCTTCCGGGAAAGGGCAAATAATAACTGTGTTGCACATAAGCCTGTTTTCCCTGTAAACTTCCTCTATTAATTGTGATTTGCTGTGGAGGAAGTTTCATGAAGCTCAAGTCGATAAATCCTTTTTCGGGTGAAGTAACTGCTGAGTTCGATACACTGCCGGATGAGTCCTGTATTGAAGCTGCCCTCAAAGGGAAAGAAGCGTTTGAAAAATGGAGAAAGCTTCCCGTTTCCGATCGGGTAAAACCTCTTGCCGGACTTGCCTCCATTTTCAGGCAGAAAAAAAGGGAATACGCCCGCATAATTACATCTGAAATGGGCAAGCCTATAAAAGACGCTGCAGCTGAAATTGAAAAATGCGCTCTGCTCTGCGATTATTATCACCAAAACGCAGAAGAGTTCCTAAAGAGCGAAGTGATCGAAAGTGAGGCTGCAAAAAGCTATGTGGTGTTTGACCCGCTTGGCGTTATCCTTGGAATAATGCCCTGGAATTTTCCTTTCTGGCAGGTAGCGCGATGGGCTGTGCCGACCCTTACGGCCGGCAATGTCTGCCTGCTAAAACACGCATCCAATGTTCCCATAACGGCGCTCGAGATAGAGAAGATCTTCCGCGAGGCAGGTTTTCCAGAGCACGCTTTCCAGACGCTTCTGATTGGACCCCAAGGCGCCCAACGCCTGATAGAGCAAGACCAAATCGACGGAGTTTCGCTGACCGGAAGTGTGGGCGCCGGATCTGAGGTTGGTTCGCTGGCGGGAAAAAATTTGAAAAAAACCGTACTCGAGCTCGGCGGCTCTGACCCATTTATGGTCCTCGAGGACGCGGACCTGGAAAAAGCCGCCCGCGCCGCAGTCAGGTCGAGAACGGCAAATGCCGGTCAAAGCTGCATCGCAGCCAAACGGCTGATAGTGATGGAATCTATCTGCGAGGCCTTCAGAGAAAAATTCGTCGAGGTGATGAATGGCCTCAGGATTGGTGACCCGATGGATGAGTCCACCGATTTGGGGCCGGTTGCCAAAAAGCAATTCGTGGAAACTCTCGGCAAACAGCTCGATGATGCTTTGAAAAAGGGCGCCAGAGCTCACCGGGGACCTAAGCCGCCAAACCAGGGTTATTTTTTCCAGCCGGTTGTTTTGACAGAGCTTACTGCGGAGATGCTGGTGTTAAAGGAGGAGGTCTTTGGTCCGATAGCCCCAGTGATCACGGCGCGGAGCGAACAAGATATGATCCGGATTGCCAACGCGACTGAATTCGGCCTGGGAGCTGCGATCTGGACCAGGGACATCTCGAAGGCTGAGAGACTTGCCAGGGAAATTGCTTCCGGATTTATAGCGATAAACGGTATCGTAAAGTCCGACCCGTGCCTGCCCTTCGGGGGCGTTAAGAAATCGGGATTCGGCAGGGAGCTTTCTCATTTCGGGTTGAAGGAGTTCGTAAATATAAAGACTATAGTAATAGGCGGGTAGTGCGCCGTCAACTAAGTTCCTATAGGTAAGGACCTTCAGCCCGTCATTCCGGCGAAGGCCGGAATCCAGCGTCTTTTCAGTTGGTTAAAAGCACTGGACCCCGGCTTTCGCCGGGGTGACGATTCCTTGCAACATGTCATAACTTTGTTGACAACGTAGCAGGGGCCGATGGGCGCTTGGGTGGCGGAGTCGCGGCCACGCCTTGCAGGCAGTAAGCAAAAAATGGCGACCGGAATGGAACGTGATGAAAATCAATGAGACTTAAATGGGATTGAGTACCTCGACGATTTCGCTCCCGCCCCGAATGAAATTCTTCATGGCATTGTCCCGCACGCCGCACGGGCTGCTCGATATGGCTACCCCGGCGCTTGCGGCCCTTCTCTGGCTCGGCACGATTCCGCCGATTCATGTGATCATCATCGGCTTTGTGACTGCCTTTTCCGGCTACACAGCCGTGTACGCCCTGAACGATGTCGTTGACTTCAGAACAGATCGGCGCAAAATCCGCGAGTGCGGTCTCAAGTGTTTCGCCGGGGACCTGGACGCCATCTATGCGCGCCACCCAATGGCACAGGGCCTGCTCAGCCTGAGGGACGGAATTTTGTGGACAGCAGGATGGGGCACGATTGCCCTGCTCGGGGCCTGGGCCCTTAATCCGGCCTGTGCACTCATATTTATGCTTGCATGCGTTGCAGAAGCGGTTTACTGCCTGATGTTGAGGCTTAGCTGGATGAGGGCGCTGGTAAGCGGCGGGGTTAAGAGCGCCGGCGGGCTGGCGGCTATTTACGCCGTAGCGCCCAATTCTTCAGCGCTTTTTTTGATCGGGTTTTTCCTGTGGTTTTTTTTCTGGGAAATCGGGGGGCAGAACGTTCCCAACGATTGGAGCGACATGCAGGAAGACATACGAATGGGGGCAGAAACCATTCCGGTCAAGTTTGGGCCGCAAGGATCGGCCCGGATCATTCTAAGCTCCCTGACGATTGCTGTTGTAATAAGCATCGCTCTGTTCTGGCTGACGCCCGCCCGGCTGAGCGCCCTCTATTTTGCGGCGGCTATTCCGGCCGGGATATTTCTTCTGCTCCTGCCCGCATGGCGGCTCTACGCCGTGAGGACTGCCAACCTTGCTTCGGCGCTGTTCAACCGGGCCAGTTATTATCCTGTGGCGATGTTTATCGTGATATTTTTCAGTATCGTTCTGCCATGTTTTTGAAACTTTCCAGAAAAAGGCTGGAGAAAATGTCTGCCCAAATCGCGAAGAACCAGCCCCGCTATGCGTACGAATACTTTCGCTCCGTCAAAATGGTCATTCTCCTCCAACGGTAAGGAATGACCGATCCACTATCCCACCTGTTGGATCGGTTGGGCAAAAAATACCCAATTTACTGTTCATGTATTCATGTGTATTCTATATGAACACAAAATCTGGAGGTCCTGTTCATGAAAACAACAACGGTTCGGCTGGATGATAAAATGGTGGATCGCCTGGACGGCTTGGCAAAAGTATTGAGCCGTTCAAGATCCTGGGTAATCAACAATGCGATAGAGCGGTTTCTTGAGTATGAAGAATGGTTTGTGCTGGAGGTCAAGGATGGCTTGGCAGAGGTTGAAAAGGGAGAAGTAGCTAACCAAGAAGAAGTCATAGCCGGATTCCGCAAGTGGGGTGCGAATGCAAGTTAAGTGGTCCCGTAAAGCGCTGCTGAACCTGGACGATGCCGTGGAATTTATCGCTGCCGACAATCCCGTTAAAGCGGCGGAAGTGGCTCAACGAATCTGGAATGGTGCGCAACGGTTGGCTGATCAGCCCGGTATGGGACGACCGGGTAGGGTGGCGGGCACCCGCGAACTCGTCATTCCTGGTTTGCCGTATATTCTTCCTTACGTCGAGAAAGGGAAAACGGTCATAATTTTGAGGGTGATGCATGCAGCGATGAAATGGCCTCAAAAACCTTGACCTCTTCGCCTCGCACTTCCTCGTGAGAAACTGTGCCACCCGATCCCTACTGCAACAGCAGTTGCTTTTCGCGAAGCCTCTTGATTTCATCGCGCAGAGCAGCCGCCCTTTCGAATTCGAGGCGGGAGGCGGCTTCCTTCATCTCTTTCTCGATAGTCTGGATGTGTTCCTCGGGGGAGACAAGTCCGCCCGACTGATCGAACGCAGCCTGCGGTTCGAACACAAATTCCGACTCAGAGGGCTTCAGACGGTACTCCGCAAGAATGTCAGCGACGTCTCTTTGCACCGACTTCGGCACGATGTTGTTTGCGGCGTTGTATTCGAGTTGCTTTTTTCGCCGCCTGTCAGTCTCCTGGATGGCGCGGCGCATTGAGTCGGTCATGTTATTAGCGTAGAGAATCACGGTCCCCATTATATTTCGTGAGGCGCGGCCGGCGGTCTGGATAAGGGACCGGTCCGACCTCAGGAAACCCTCGTTGTCCGCGTCCAAAACGGCTACAAGCGATACTTCCGGGATGTCCAGGCCTTCCCGCAGCAGGTTTATCCCAACCAGGACGTCGAAATTGCCAAGCCGCAGATCGCGCACCGTTTCGATCCGCTCGATTGTGTTTATGTCCGAGTGCATATAGCGGACCCGGATGTTGAGCTCGGCAAGATATTCGGTGAGGTCCTCGGCCATTCTCTTGGTGAGAGTGGTGACCAGGACGCGATGGCCGTCCTTCACCTGCTTTCGTATTTCGCCAATCAGATCGTCAACCTGGAAATCGGCGCGGCGCACCTCGATGGGGGGGTCAACAAGGCCGGTGGGCCGGATGATCTGCTCAATGACACGCCCTCTCGTATTGGCAAGCTCGTAGGGACCTGGGGTTGCAGATACATACACAACCTGTTTTGCCCGGTTTTCGAATTCATCGAAATTGAGTGGCCTGTTATCGAGCGCCGAAGGCAATCGAAACCCGTACCGGACAAGAGTTTCCTTCCTGGCTCTGTCGCCATTGTACATGCCTCGAATCTGCGGAATCGAAATATGGCTTTCGTCGATGAACAGGAGCCAGTCTTTCGGAAAATAATCGAGCAGAGTGTATGGGGGAGTTCCCGGCGAACGGCCGTCAAGGTGTCTGGAGTAGTTTTCGATACCGTGGCAGAAACCGAGTTCGATGAGCATTTCGAGATCAAAGCGGGTGCGTTCCTCGAGGCGCTTCGCCTCCAGGAGTTTGCCCTGGCCGTAGAAGAACTCAAGCCTTTCGGACAGCTCCTGTTTGATAGAGTTTACCGCTCGGTCAAGGGTATCCGGGGAGGTGACGTAGTGGGTTCCGGGATAGATGTCCGTTCTGTCCAGGCGCCGGAAGGTCCTTCCGGTCAGCGGGTCGATTTCCTTTATCGAATCGACCTGGTCCCCAAAAAACTCTATACGTACCGCACGGTCCTCCTCATAGGTGGGAAAAACCTCGATTACATCTCCCCTTACGCGGAAAACGCCACGATGAAAATCATAGTCGTTTCGTTCGTACTGGATATCCACCAACTTGCGCAGAACGTCTTCTCTCGGAATTTCCTGCCCTGTTTTGAGCTGCAGCAGCATCTCCTGGTATTTTTGGGGAGAACCCAGGCCGTATATGCACGATACGCTCGCCACAATTATGACGTCCGGGCGCTCCAGGAGCGAGCGGGTTGCCGAATGGCGCATCTTGTCAATGGTTTCGTTGATGGAGGAGTCTTTGGCGATATACGTATCGGTCTGAGGGATATAAGCTTCGGGCTGGTAATAATCGTAATAGGATACGAAATATTCCACCGCGTTTTCGGGGAAAAACGATTTGAACTCACCGTAGAGCTGTGCCCCCAGCGTCTTGTTGGGGGCTATGACCAGACTGGGTCTTTGTAGCCTCGCTATTACGTGAGCCATAGTGAAAGTCTTGCCGGACCCCGTTACTCCGAGCAGGGTCTGTTCTTGCGCCCCGCCAAGTATATTCGACGCCAGCTTTTCTATGGCCTGAGGCTGGTCCCCGGTTGGCTTAAACTGGCTTCTCAGCTCGAAAGGTTTCATTCTAAACGCGGTTTCCCCCGGGCGCAGCACGCACTGCAATGCCATAATCCATTGATAGCATTATAAATCAATCTGCTGTTGCGGAGAAGCCGATCCCGCCGAAGGTGGGAGACAATGGGTGATGGCGGGTCAGGACAGGGCGGTCTTATCTTCTTCTTCATCATCGTCAGCCGGGGCGTAGTCAAGAGGCCCCGGGTCTTTTTGCCGGAGTTCCAGGCGTTTGAGGCGTGACCTGTCGCTTATTATCTTCTCCATTTCTCGCCGCACTTCGGTCTGGGTCATGAGTTCCGACAGCAGGACACGTTTATAGCTGATGCTGCGGAGCTCGTTTTCCAGAAATTCGTCCCTCTCCTGTTTGAGCTTCAGGTTCTGCAGGAAAAGTTTTTCTTCCAGGGACTCGTTTTCGATAAGCAGCGTGATCAGCATGTCGCTGAGCTTGTTTTTGCGCAGCCCCAGCATCCCGACTCCGGCAGCTTTTCTCCGGTACTGTTCGAGCTTGCTTTCGAGAAACTGAATGCGTTGTTCGAGCTCCGCCTTGCCATTTTCGAGCTTCTGCTTCTCATTATCCCAAAATGCCTTGAGCGCCCGCTCGATAGTGAGCATTTCCTCGCGCTCGCAGGCTGCCTGGGCTTTAAATTTTCGGCCATACGTGCGGTATCCGACGAAATAGCTGACCGAAAACACGACCGTTACGCAGAACAGCCCGGCCATGACCTGATAAACCATCAAATCCATCTGAACTCCCTCGCTTGGGTGTTGGGATGAGGAATGCCTGACCTCTGAGCAAAAATCACCGCATCCCGGTTTGACTCTTTACCCGAGGTCAGTATAAACCCTAATTTCAATCACGTAAACACGAGAGAACCGATGTGACTGTCTCCAATTCATGCCCCGTCCAGACCCGTTTTCGCTTTTTCCATAAACCAGTGTCCGGTATCGATGTAGTAAAATCTCAAATCCGCAAGCAGTATGTAATGGGACCTCTCCTCAGCGAGCATGTGGTTCAGAAATTCACGCTCGATCGGCTCGGCAGCTTCTTTGAGCCTGGCCAGAAAAAATTCTATGCCCCTGTTCTCCAGCTCCATCCCGCTCTCAATTGCGGCAACATCGTCCAGGCATGCCTTTGAGATCGTTTCCCGTTTTTGCTTTAGCTGGTGGATGACTTCGCTCCTGCCCAGGGCTTCGAAGTCATAAAAGCGGCAGGCGTCGAGATCGCTTGAGCCTTTGGCCAGGCCGGCATATATTGCGTTAAGCCTGTCCAGATGCTTTTGCTCCATATCCCGCAACATCTCGAAAGTTTCCGAGCCGACAGGGTCGCTGCATTTTCCCGCTGCGTCGGCGTAAAGAGCTTTCATTTTCTCCTTTATTTCTACGGCTGTGCACATAAGTTCAAGGAGTCCGGAACCATTGGCTTTCATTTTGCTCTCCCTTCAATAAGAGTTAAAAACACAATATTCATCCTGTGGCGTTTCTCTTATAAGAATGGGTTCCGGTCCTGTCGAGTCAGTGTCCATCCTGAAACACAGGATTAGAATTCGGTCACACGGGGAGATGATGAACTGGGGTGAACGGCTACTGAAATTTTCACTCTTCACTTTTTTTTGAACCATCAGGGCGGGAAAAATCCTTTCCGGACGGAGACTGGTTAAAGGACTGTTTGACAAAAGATCTAAAGAGGGGAGGCGTGGTGTCCGAAGAGAGCGCGCCTTGCGAGCGAGACACTTGGGATAGAACAGAGCAATGCGGCTGTTAACTACTTAAATGAAACCTTCCCAAACTGATGAGACAGCCCCGGCCTGCAGCCATAAGCTTCGAGCCGGAGCTTAGTTGATTTTCATCGGGTGGTTGGAATCAGCTTGCCGGTTACCTTGGGCTGTTCCTGCGCAAGTAGATACCATTTTCTGAAAGCCAGGATAAAAACGATCACCATAAGAACCGTAAGTGAGACTGCAAGGCCAACGAGCAGGTACTTGCCCTGCTCATAGTTGGTTATTACCAGGTAGTAGCCTGCGGTCATTGTGACGGGCAGCATAAGAATTCCTGGAACGGCGGTAATCCATGAGTATTTCATTTTCCCCATACCCATAATCATGGTCGTTCCGATAATCAGGGCGCACGCAGCAAGCAATTGGTTGCTCATGCCTAACAGCGGCCAGATCGTTCTGATATCCCCGGTGTAAACCAGGTATCCCCAAATGAGGGCGAACAAGGCGCTTGTGAAGACAATGCCGGGTATCCATCTCTTCTCGGAAAACTTGGGAATGACCCTCCCGATAATCTCCTGGAGGAGATATCTTCCCACCCGTGTTCCGGTGTCAACTGCGGTCAGGATGAATACGGCCTCGAACATGATGGCGAAATGGTACCAGTATGACATCAACCCTTTCATGAAGGAAACGGAGCTGAATATATAGGCCATACCAACCGCCAGCGAAACAGCGCCTCCAGGCCTGGCCTGGATATTTTCCTGAACTGCCAGGGCCAACTGTGGAAGGTGCACAGGCGACATGCCAAGGGTCTTATAGGCTTCAGCAGTGGCGTTGATCGCGAAATAATCGGAAGGAACGAGCACGCAGGCGGCAATAAGGGCCATTATCGCCACGAAGCCTTCAACAAGCATCGCTCCATACCCTACGAAAAGGATGTCCTTCTCGCTGTTTAGCATTTTCGGCGTTGTCCCGGTGCCGATTATCGAGTGAAAGCCCGATAACGCGCCGCACGCAATAGTAATGAAAAGGAATGGGAAAAGCGAACCGGGGGCAGCGACAAGGGGGCCGCCGCCGCTGATGAACTTGGTTAAAGGCGCCATTTGGAGGTACGGATGGACTATGACGATGCCTATTGCAAGTGCGAAGATGGTTCCAAGCTTAAGATATGTTGAAAGGTAATCGCGGGGAACCAGGAGCAGCCAGACCGGCAAGGCTGACGCCGCGAAACCGTAAACCGGAATCAAAATGGCGCATTGATTTTGGGACAGATAGAACAGTTTTGAGAGCCCGGGATGAGCGGCTACAAAAGGGCCGGTTACAATTACCAGGGCAAGGAGCACAACGCCGATGATACTCCCACCCGCCACGTCTCCAGGTCTGATCATGTGCATCCAGATACCCATGATAAAGGCGATGGGCAGAGTGCAGATGACGGTGTAAGCACTCCAGGGGCTCTTCATCATGGCATTTACGACAGCCAGGGAAAGCCCGGCAAGGGCCAGGATAAGAATGAACAATATGGCGAAGCTGGCGACGACCCCGGCAGTCTTTCCTATCTCCGATTCGGCGATGAGAGAGATACTTTTCCCGTCATGGCGAATAGAAGCGAAAAGAATGACCATGTCATGCACCGCCCCCGCAACTACCGCTCCGACGATGATCCAGAGCGCGCCCGGCAGATAGCCGAACTGAGCTGCGAGGACCGGTCCAAGCAGGGGACCTGCCGCCGCGATGGCCGCAAAATGATGTCCGAAAAGGACATACTTGTTGGTCGGGTGGTAATCGATGCCGTCCTTGAGCGTGTGGGCCGGAGTGGGCCTGTTTGGGTCCACTCCCAGGACCCTGTTCGCTATGAACATGCCGTAGTAACGGTAGGCCAGGGCAAAGACACACAGGGCCACGAATACAAGGGTCAGCGCGTTCATTAAAGTTTCCTTCTCTTTGCTGAAGATTGTAATAATGATCTGCCTGAAACTGCTCTGCCTGAACTGGCAAACTCCCGAAGTGTATATATATAGGCCGGGTTTGGCCAAATCAATTCGTTGATAACTGGTTGGTGTGATAAATGGAACTCTCCTCGACCCGGTAAGTCAAGCAATTTGAGCAGGTATATTGAAAAATTCTTCGGTTTGCGCAAAGGTTGGACTGCCCGCCGAGATTGCTTCTCATTTGCAGACAATAGAAAAAGCTGGAAAACGGTCGCGCCGCTATCCGGCTACAGCCAATGCTGATCAGGGACCTTATTGTTTTTTGGCAGGGGCTTTCTCCTGCTTTTTTGTCCCTGCTGAGGCTGTTCTTTAGCGGACGGCTTGGTTTTGGTCTCAGGCTGAGGCGGTTCAGCGGCTTTTCGCGCAGCCTCGGGGGCCTGCGATGCGGGGCCTGGGGACTCGGGCTGTACAGTGCGGGCTTCAGGAATTACTGGCTGCGGCTGCACAGGCGGCTGCGCCTGGGGCTGTTCCAAGGGAATATCGGTCATTACCGACCGGCCCCCGCGGACCCCCGGCCTGTACATAAAAGACAGGAGCAGGCATGTTATCATGAATACGACAGCAGCGCCCGTTGTCAGCTTGCTCATGAAAGAGCTGCCGCCTGATCCGCCGAAAAGGGTTTGCGATGCGCCGCCAAATGCCGCTCCCATTTCAGCGCCCTTGCCGGTTTGGAGCAGAACTATCGCAATCAGCGCGAGACAGGCCATCAAATGAAAGAGGATAATAAGGATCGGGCCTGGTTGGCGTCCGTGCTGCTGCCCGGACGAAGAATTCCTCCCAGGTAATCCCGTGTCTCCCCGATGAAGCAAAGCAGCGGGTGATGGCTCCTCCGGCCTCTCTTTTTCGGATTGTAGCCCTTGTTGGCCCGGTGCTGCTTTCCAAAGACCGTGATGACATGCGAATCCAGATCCAGGGTCAATGCCTTGAACTTCTTGAAGCTTTCACGAGCCTCGTTCAGCAGGCGCGAGTTTATCTCGGCAATCTGAAGGGCCGTATGGACCGTGACTTTATCCAGAAATCTGCTAATCGTGCTCCGGACCGGGAATTTCCTGAGTTTGGCGCCACTCTGAAATACCTTGTCCCGAACAAGCTCCATCATATGACTGGGCCTGAATATCCCGAGCATCAGCGCATAAAGCATACCCATACACATCTGAGCCGGGCTGTAGTCCGAGTTACGCCGATCACGCACGCTCACCGTCTCCAACTGTTTGCGCAACTTGCGTTTTTCAAACAACCGGCGGAGCAAACCCACACCACCAAATCTGGTCAAACTCTTCCCGGTGAATTGCTCTTGAGGGGTCAAATCCTGTTCTTTTTGCTGTTTTTGTGCTACATTCGCATTCACTTTTCAGGCACATCCTTTTCAGGGCCGTTGGGCAAACGTATATTACCTGAAAAGGAGGTTTTTTTGTTAAACATCATGTAGTTATTTGAATCAATATTCGCACAAAAGGATATTCAAATAGGGATTAACGCATTATTTGGGTTTAACAGTGACAAGCCTAAGAAAGGAGGGTTTTTTAGATGAATGCTCTGACGCTGGTGTTTGTTTCATTGTGCATATTTGCTATCGCCTATAGGTTTTATGGGCTTTTCATTGCGCACAAGGTTCTGGGGATAAGGTCGGATCGGCCGACGCCTGCAAAAACCTGCGCGGACGGCATCGATTATGTGAAAACAAATAAGTTCGTTCTATTTGGGCACCATTTTGCCGCCATTGCTGCCGCGGGGCCTCTTCTCGGTCCGGTATTGGCGGCGCAGTTCGGTTTTCTTCCCGGAGCCCTTTGGATCATTATCGGCTGCGTTCTGGGAGGGGGGGTCCATGATATGGTGGTCCTCTTTGCTTCCATACGCCACAAGGGGCGAAGCCTTGCCAAAATCGCCGAGAGCGAAGTCAGCAAGGCCGTCGGGGTTGTCGCATCATTTGCTTTTCTCTTTATTCTCATTCTCACGCTGGCGGGTCTGTCGATTGCCGTTCTGAACGCCCTTTTTGAAAGCTTCTGGGGCGTCTTCGTTGTGGGCTCCACCATCCCCATCGCCATTTTTATGGGTCTTTGGATGTACAAGATTCGCCCCGGCGACGTTAAGACGGCTAGTATATTTGGTGTTGCCCTGCTCGCCGCAGCCATCTACTTCGGAGGAGCAATCGAACCGACATCAACGCTGGCCCAGTATCTGAAACTGAGCAAGCATCAGATTGCCATTGCCATTCCTCTTTATGCATTCATTGCATCCGTACTGCCTGTATGGTTTCTTCTGGCGCCGCGAGACTATCTGTCAACATATCTGAAGATATCCACCATCACTACGCTGGCGGTTGGAATTCTTTTCGTCCATCCCGTACTGAAAATGCCGGCGCTCACGCAGTTTACGGGCGGCGGCGGACCCGTCATCCCCGGCAATGTCTTCCCCTTCATCTTTATCACCATCGCCTGCGGCGCCATATCCGGTTTTCACGCCATCATTGCAACAGGCACAACGCCCAAAATGCTCGGTGATGAAAAGGATATCCCATTTGTCGGCTACGGCGCCATGCTCTTGGAGGGTTTTGTAGCCATTATGGCCCTAATCGCGGCCTGCGTCCTTATTCCGGCGGACTATTTTGCCATCAACTCAGCGCCTGCGGAGTTTGCCAAACTTGGTATGGCTACCGTAGACCTCACCAGGCTCGCTACGGAGGTTCAGGAAAAAATCCAGGGCAGGCCGGGTGGCGCCGTATCTCTCGCCGTCGGCATGGCCTATATCTTCGATTCGATTCCCCATATGAAGAACTTGATGAAGTACTGGTATCACTTTGCGATCATGTTTGAAGCGGTCTTTATTCTCACCGCCGTTGACGCAGGCACCAGGGTCGGCAGATTCCTCCTGCAGGAAATGTTCGGCATAATTATCCCAAAATTCAACGAAACGCAGTGGATACCTGGAATAGTCATAACGGGCGGCATCTTCAGTTTCCTATGGGGATATCTTGTGTATACTGGAAATATCTCGACGCTGTGGCCCCTGTTCGGCATGAGTAACCAGCTTCTCGCCTCAAGCGCCCTGATAATTGTAACGGCAATGTTGATTCGTATGGGGAAGGCCAGGTATATGTGGGTAACGGCGGTTCCGGGCCTCTTCCTAGGATTCGTAACGATGTATGCCGGTTATTTAAACATCACGGATGTCTATCTGCCGCGAAAGCTCTATGTCCTGGCCACACTAGCCACCGCTGTTATGGTCATGATGGTGATCGTCATGGTCGGTACATTCAAGCGGTGGATTGAACTCCTCCAGATCAAGAAGCGTGTGCAGGACATTTGGGGCGATAAGGTCATTATCGCGATTGAAGGCGAATCGTGTGTGCTGCCCGTTCAATCTGAACTCAACATCCAGCAGAAACTTGCCGTAGAAAAATGGATGGGATAGCTGTTAAGACGGCGTCAAATACAGGGGGCAAGATCTTCTTCACAAGTAAACCACGTACTGGCCGCCAAACCTTGTCTCCAGTTGGCTCTGCATGTCTCTACGCCTGTTGAGGATGCAGTGGAGAAATGTTTTGTCTCCTATTATCTGATAGAAAACCCCATTTATAAGGGGTTGCCTTACTGATATTCATGACTTTTGTTGTATGAGAGAATCAATCCTTTAGAGGTATAGACAATGATGGCGGCTTTTTGAAGTCTTTTGCATTCCTTGTGACCAAGTCCTGCACTCCTGGAGGGGAAAAAGGGACGAATTTATTTTTCGATTACATCTCGGGCGGTCGGAGCCCCCCTGCTGCAGAACCGACGGCATCAGTGGCGCTGAGCGGGCGAAGCCCGCGAATGGACACGAGCACGAGCACAGGAGCAGCACGGATGGCATGGCGTAAATGTGTATCTCAATCTGAATTTGGTCATCCGAGTCCCGGACGACTTTGCAAACGAACCGCGTATCTTTGCAGCGAGATTTCTCCATCTCTTGCCAAAGGTTGTAATAATGATCTGCCTGAAATTACTTAATGTATAAAAATCCAAGAGGCCGGATTCGGCCAAATCAGTCCGTTGATAGCTGGTTGGCGTGGTAAATGGAACTCTGCTCGGCCCGGTAAGTCAAGCGATTTGAGCAGGTATATTGAAAAATTCTTCGGCTTGCGCAAAGGTTGGACTGCCGGCGGTGATTACTTCTCGGTGGCGGACAATAGAAAAAGCCGGAAAACGGTCGCGCCGCTATCCGGCCACAGCTAATGCCGATTGGAAACCTTACTGTTGTTTGGCAGGGGCTTTCTCCTGCTTTTTTTGTCCCTGCTGGGGCTGTTCTTTAGCGGGCGGCTTGGCTTTGGTCACAGGCTGAGGCGTTTCAGCGGCTTTTCGCGCAGCCTCGGGGGCCTCGGGCTGTATCGGGCGAGCTTCAGGAATTACTGGCTGCGGCTGCACAGGCGGCTGCGCCTGGGGCTGTTCCAAGGGAATATCGGTCATTACCGACCGGCCCGCGCGGATCCCCGGCCTGATCATAAAAGAGAGCAGCAGGCATGTTATCATGAATACGATAGCAGCGCCCGTTGTCAGCTTGCTCATGAAAGAGCCGCCGCCTGATCCGCCGAAAAGGGTTTGCGATGCGCCGCCAAATGCCGCTCCCATTTCAGCGCCCTTGCCGGTTTGGAGCAGAACTATCGCAATCAGCGCGACACAGGCTGACAAGTGGATAAGGATAAGCAGGATGCCCATTAGTATAAAACTTTTCTCTCAAGATTTGAATTGAACGAGGCGCTTAAATGAGCCGACCTCGAGACTTGCCCCTCCAACAAGCGCTCCGTCAACGTCCGGCTCAGCCATGAGCTCATCTATGTTAGAAGGCTTAACCGAGCCACCATATAATATCCTTGCCTTTTTTTCAACCCCTTTGTTGAAAAGCGAAGCGATTCTCTCACGAATGAAAGCGTGAACCTCCTGCGCCTGCCCTGGTGTTGCGGTCCTGCCGGTACCGATCGCCCAAACCGGTTCATATGCTATGACCAGCCGCTCCGCCTGCATCGGGCTCAAACCGTTGAGCGCCCCTTCGAGCTGGCCGGCAACTACTTCGAATGTTTTTCCCTGCTCGCGCTGGTCGAGGACTTCTCCGACACAAACAACAGGCTCCATGCCGGCCTTGAAAACCGCCCCCACTTTCAAGCGCACCGTTTCGTCAGTTTCGCCGAATAGCTGACGCCGCTCTGAATGGCCGACAATCACGTATTCGCATCCAAGGTCTTTCAGCATAATCGGTGAGATTTCACCGGTGAAGGCGCCTTTTTCCTCCCAGTGACAATTCTGCGCCGCCAGGCCGTAACCCTGCTGTTTCAGAATACCCCGGACTGCTTTCAGCGCGGTGTAAGCAGGGGCGATTACTACTTCGCGGTCAGTACAGGGGCCGGTTTCCTCCTGGACCGATTTAACGAAAGAGATGGCTTCGGCCACGGTCTTGTACATTTTCCAGTTGGCGGCGATGAGAGGTTTTCTGTTCGGGTTCATTTCGGGTCTCCCCGTGTCAGGGAAAGTCTGATCTCTGTTTTGATACGGTATTTTCTCCGTATGTTCCGTGCCCCTGAGGCAGTGCTCTTCGTCTTTGGTTCAGCACCTCTCCAGGGCCGAGACGCCAGGCAAATCTTTCCCCTCAAGGAGCTCCAGAAAAGCGCCGCCCCCTGTCGAGACATAACTTACCTTGTTTTCGGCGTTGGCCTGCCTGATGGCGGCGGCCGAATCGCCGCCGCCAATAACTGTAAGTGCGCCGAGCGACCCCATGAATTCGGCTAGAGCGAAAGTGCCTTTGTTAAACGGGGGTGTCTCGAAAACACCCATCGGGCCATTCCAGATGATTGTCTTGCAGCTTTGAAGGACCGACTCAAAGACCTGAACAGACTGTGCGCCAATGTCCAGAATCCTGGTATCTTTGGGAACCTTGTCAATTGAGACCTGCCGTACGTCTCCCAAGCTCTCCTCGTCAGCGGAAACAACCGCATCAACCGGCAGGAACACCTTCACTCCTCTTTTTTTTGCCGACTCGAGCAGCCGTAAGGCCGTTTCTATATAATCATCTTCAACCAGCGATTTGCCGACTTCCTTGCCCTGTGCCTTGAAAAACGTATTGGCCATTGCGCCGCCGATAATCAGGTAATCGATTTTGGGAATGAGATTTTCGAGCAGCCCCAGCTTGGTCGATACTTTCACGCCTCCGACAATAATTGCCAGCGGCCGTTGCGGGTTGTCCATGACCTTTTTGAAATACTGAATCTCCTTTTGGAGCTGATATCCTGCGGCGCACACGGGCACGAATCTGGTTATACCTTCAACGGAGGCGTGAGCGCGATGAGAAGCGGAAAAAGCCTCGTTTACGTAAATATCAGCCAGTTGGGCCAAACGCCTGGAAAACTCCGGGTCGTTTTTTTCCTCCTCCGGATGAAAGCGCAGGTTTTCCAAAAAGAGCGCTTCACCGTCATTTAGGAGCGAGACCTGTTTCTCCACCTCGGGGCCAACGCAATCCGGGACAAAGGGCACGGGTTTTGCCAGCAGTTCCGAGAGGTGCTCCGCTACGGGCTTTAGTGAAAACTCATCGGCCACTTTGCCCTTTGGTCTTCCCATATGTGAAGCCAGAATAAGCCTGCCCCCCGAATCGAGGACCTTGTGCAGGCTCGGTAGAACAGCGCGGATGCGAAGATCGTCTCTTACGTGCCGTTCCTTATCCATGGGCACATTGAAATCGACTCGCATGAAGACGCGCTTACCTTTAAGATCAAGATCGTCAAGAGTCTTCACGCTCGAGATGCTCCTTAGTATCCAGGCGCTTTGTGAAGTGTAGACATAGCGCATGGGGGAAAGGGTGCTACTCCAGGGAGTTGCCTACCATAACGGCCAACTCGGCCACCCTGGTCGAATAGCCATACTCATTGTCGTACCAACTGAATACTTTAACCATGCGGCCGGCGATGACATTAGTCAGCCTCGAATCCACATTTGATGAGTAATGGGTGTGATTGAAATCAACCGAGACCAGCTCCTCAGTAACATACCGGAGGATCCCTTTGAGCGGTCCGTTTGCGGCCTCCTCCAGAACATTGTTCACTTCTTCTTTGGTTACATCCCTGCCAACCCTGCACACGAGGTCAACGAGCGAAACGTTCGGAGTGGGAACCCGAATGGCCAGTCCGTCCAGCTTGCCCTTAAGATCCGGAATTACCTCGGCTACGGCACGAGCGGCGCCGGTCGTGGTCGGAATCATCGAGAGTGCGGCCGACCTGGACCTTCGGCGGTCGCTGTGAGCCGAATCGAGCAGGCGCTGGTCCATTGTGTAAGCGTGAATGGTGGTCATAAGCCCGTGCTCCATTATGAACCTGTCGTGGAGCAATGCGGCGATCGGGGCCAGGCAGTTCGTAGTGCATGAGGCGTTTGAGATGATATTGTGAGTGCGCGGGTCATAAGTCCCATCGTTGACACCGATTACGAAGGTTGCGTCTACGCCCTTGCCGGGGGCGGTTATGATCACTTTTCGCGCTCCGGCGTTGAGGTGCTTCTCAGCTCCCTCGCGGCTGGTGAAAAGGCCGGTGCCTTCGAGAACCACGTCAATTTTGAGCTCGCGCCAGGGCATCTGGGAGGGGTCCGTTATCTTGAGGCATTTAATCTGCCTGCCGTCTACAATTAATTCATCTTCAGACCCCTGGACCTCGTGAGGCCACACGCCATGAACAGAATCGTATTTTAGAAGGTAGGCCAGTTCTGAGGGCGTTGTCAGGTCGTTCAAGACGACAACTTCCAGCGGCAGTTTCCGGTCTTTTATGACTTTGAAAATGGTGCGCCCGATGCGTCCGAAACCATTTAGCGCGATGCGAGTAGCCATTTAGTTCCTCCTTGGAAGTTCAAATATCCTGGCCGGTGTTCATCCGGAAACACCGGCGTTCTAAATAAGTTAACAGTATTCCTGAAGAAATAAACCCGAACGTCGGTCGAAAAATGCCGCTTAATCCAGCAAAATTGAATGATTTTAAGTAAATGCTTTCTCTATCAAAGAATTCGCCTGCAGGGCAGGTGAGTCGCGACCGCGCCGGCAGCATGATGAGAATGGATCTCCAGGCTCCATCCTGAGATATATTACCCTCGAAAACAGATTTTGAACAGCCTGAGCGCACTGTGTGAGGCGTTGCAACTAAACTTTAAAATCTTTAATCGGGTGAGTTTCGGGTATCCGAGAGCCGGAAGGTGACTCCGGCTCCCAGACCCAGCTCCAGTTCGGATGCCGCATCGCCCTGGTTAACGGCAATTTCAATAAAACCCGTGCTTCCGGTCAAGGCGAGCGGTTCCCCGGTCCTGACCCGGCCATAAGTCTGCTCAATTGAATTGATTGCCGATTTTCTGGCGGTGATCATCCAGTTTTCCACCGGTCCCTGTTTTTCCAATGTCTCACTCAGCACATTGGTAATAGCGTTTCCGAAGCGGTCGATATGGATCACCTCGCCCTTAACTTCGCCTCGGCCGATGATTGGTTCGTCCCAGTGCGGGGAGACCGGATCGCAGGCAGGCCCGAGAGTGTCGAACTGGACACCGCAAGCTATATGAGCTGCGGCGGGCGCGAAAAGGTCGCGGCCGTGAAAAGTGCTGCTCAGCGGGCTTCGCCGAAATTGCCGGTTATCGAGCCTTCTTGCTTCCCAGCCGGTTTCTTTTCTTAGTATCAGAGAGAAAAGGCCGTTATCAGGACCCACAAAAAAACAGGACCTGGTCCGAATGGCGACGGCGTCACGCTCGGTCCCCACCCCGGGGTCCACAACTGCCAGATGTATGGTCCCATGCGGGAAATACTCATAACAAGCGCGCAGAACAAAGGCCCCTGAGCGAACACTCTGAGGGGCGATGAGATGAGATATGTCCACCAGCTTCGCATCAGGACAGATCTGGAGGATGACCCCTTTCATGCTGGCTGCATATCCGTCCTGGAGTCCGAAATCGGTCAGCAGAGTGATTATGTGTGAGCTCAGATGAGTTTAACCTCCGGCAAGATGCGCTTAAAGAAATAATGCAAAACTCTGCGTATTTTGCTAATGATTTTCAAAAGGAGTCAAGGCTTATTTGAGCCCTGGAAGTGCATTTTTAGCATCAATTTTGAGCATGGTGCGCGCGGGGGCAGCAGCGCACCCATCACAATGGATGCCCGGCGGATACGCGGAAATCCAGAAACCACGGGAAAGGTACTCGCAAATCCCATAAACTCGGACGATTTCATCACGGAGGAGTCCTATGGACATTGGTGTGCCGCGCGAGCGGCGAAGTTACGAGAGCCGTGCCGGGCTGACGCCCGCCGGCGTCGAACTGTTGAGGGCCGAGGGACACAACTGCTACGTGGAATCGGGTGCGGGCCTTGGCGCCGGTTTCGCTGACCTGGACTATCAAAAGGCCGGGGCGCGCATTGTATATTCCGGTGAGGAAGTGTACGGTCGGGGTGAACTCATGCTCAAGGTCACCAGACCGACTGCAGAAGAGTTCGAGTGGGTTCGGGAAGGCCAGGTCCTGATGGGCTTCCTTCACCTTGCAGCCGTCCAGCGCAGCAGGGTGGAACTACTGCTCAGGAGGCGGGTCACCACCATCGCCTACGAAACGGTCCAGAACGATGACGGAACCTTACCGATCCTTGCTACCATGAGCCTGATTGCCGGTCGCATGAGCCCGCACGTAGCCGCTGCGTTGCTTCAAAATGATCGCGGGGGTAAAGGAGTACTGCTGGAGGGTGTGCCCGGCGTGCCGTCGGCCGATGTCGCGATTCTGGGTACTGGAACGTTGGGCACTAATGCTGCGCGCGCGTTCCTGGGGGCTGGTGCACGGGTGGTTGTCCTGGGCCGCGACATGGCCAGCCTCCAGCACCTCGACGAGATGTTTGCAGGCTGCCTGACAACGATGCTCACCCATCCCTTCAACATCCGAAAAGTCGTCACCTTTGCCGATGTGTTGGTCGGTGCGGTCCTTGTGCCTGGTGCGCGCGCGCCGATCCTGGTCACACGCGAGATGGTCGCTTCCATGAAGCCGCGCTCACTAATCATGGACCTTTCCATCGACCAGGGAGGCTGTGTGGAAACCTCCCGGCCTACCACGCATGGCACGCCCACTTATGTGGAGGAAAATGTTATCCATTACTGTGTGCCGAACATGGCGGGCGTCGTGGGTCGCACGGCTACGCATGCGCTGGGTAATGCCACATGGCCGTTTGTGCAGCAAATCGTTCTCAACGGTCTGGAGGGCGCACTCGAGGCCAACCCGGCCCTGGCGCGCGGTGTTGCCACGCGTGATGGGAACATTGTCAATCAGGCTCTGGCCGAGGCGGTGCGCACGTGGTCTCAGTAACCTCAGGAACGCGAGGAACGCTATGATCGGATGGATGCAAATTTATCAAAACAAAGTCACTACGGCTGAAAAGGCTGTCCGAGCGATTGAGTCCGGGATGCGCCTGTTCCTCACGGGCAATTGCTCTGTGCCACAGCGAGTGATGGCCGCGTTGGTTGAGTATGCGCCTGCCTTTGAAAAGCCGATTGAGATCGTCCAGATGCTCACTATCGGAAGCGCAGACTATGTCGCTCCGGGCATGGAAAAGTATATTCGCGTGAACACGACATTCATCAGCCCGAATGTGCGCAAAGCCGTCAACGAAGGTCGGGCAGATTTCACCCCCTGTTTTCTTTCCGAGATCCCGGGACTGTTCCGCAACGGCATTTTGCCCTTGGACGTGGCGCTCATCCATGTGAGCCCGCCGGATGAACACGGTTTTTGCAGCTTCGGTGTCGAGGTCGCCGCGACCAAGACGGCCGCCGCGATGGCCAGGATCGTCATTGCCGAAGTTAACGACCGGATGCCGCGCACGTTGGGCGATAGCTTTATCCACGTCTCCAAGCTTACTCACATCGTTCCGGCATCATACCCGGTGCCCGAGCACCCCATGGGCGAAATTACCGAACTTGAAAAAAAGATCGGCGACTATTGCGCTGCACTGATCGAAGACGGCTCGACCATGCAAATGGGCATCGGCGGTGTCCCGGATGCGGTGCTGACATTCCTGGAGACCAAGAGGGACCTTGGAATCCATACGGAGCTGTTTTCCGACGGTGTGATCGACCTGGTGGAGCGCGGCATCATCAACGGCGAAGGTAAAACGCTGCACCCAGGCAAAATCGTTGCCGGCTTTATGCTCGGCACGCAGCGGTTGTACGATTTCGTCCACGACAATCCCATAGTAGAGCTTCACCCGACCGAGTACGTCAACGACCCGTTCCTGATCGCGCAGAATGACCGCATGGTCGCTATCAACTCGGCCATCGAAATAGACCTCACCGGCCAGGTTTGTGCGGACTCGATTGGCCCCAGGTTGTATAGCGGCGTCGGTGGACAGGTAGACTTTATCTATGGGGCAAGCCGCTCTAAAGGTGGGAAACCCATAATCGGCATGGCCAGCAGAGCTGAGATCAAAGGACAACCTGTGAGCAAGATCGTGCCGATGCTCAAGCAAGGCGCCGGCGTAGTGACCACACGCAACCACGTCCGATATGTCGTTACCGAATACGGCATCGCTGACCTATACGGCAAGACGATCCGCCAGCGGGCGCGGGCCTTGATCGATGTGGCCCACCCCGAGTTTCGCGAAGAGCTGGAAAAGGCGGCCCACGGACTGAAGTATTTGTAATGACAAGTGAAGCGCACTATGGACCTCGCTCGCCATCCCATTCCAATTTGAGCAGTGATAAGTGAGCAGTGAGCTGTGATGAGTGAGCAGTGAGCGGGGAAGGTGTACCTTGTTCATTCATCAAAGTTCGAAGGCCATCGCCGGGAGCCATGAAATACCCGCAGGATTTCAACGGCCTTGCCCTTCGCCCGATACGGTATGAGGTAGGGCGTCCCCGTTATAATTAACTCTCGGGTTCCTGGAACACGGCCGGGGCGCCCGACAGCGGGATATTCAGCTAAAGCATCGACCATGCCGAGAACATGCTTTACCGGCACCACGGCCGCCTGTGGGTTATCCTGGGCAATGTAGATCGTTTCATCGTCCAGATTCTTCAAGGCGGTTCTCAGCCAACGGATTTTATATCCACTTGGCACGGAACGCCCTCAGTTCTTCATCTGTAGCAAAGTTGCCCGCATCAGCCTCCTGGATGGCCTTCAGGGTCTCTTCTATCTGCCAGGCCTGGGTTTTAAGGTATTCTTCAAGGGCTTGTGCGATAAGAAATCCCTTCTTGCGCCCGGTCGCCTGGGCCAAGGCTTCAAGCCGCTCCTTGTTTTTAGCCGGTATCCTGGCTGTAATGGTCACTGTTTGGTTCATGGTAAACCTTTCCAATTGTATACAATGTTTATAGTGTACACAAATTACTCTAACAATGCTACCCGTGTCCAGGATTTTTAAGAGGGTCAGCGTTCCTTATAACGTAGTGATTAGTGAATAGTGAGCGAGGGGAAAGCGGGCAGCGGGAAGCGGGAGAAGCGCTTTTTCAGTTTACCGTTCAGTGTTCACTTGTGGCCGGTGATCCGCTGAAAAGGGAAGGGATAATTCCGGCTAAAGCCGATAACTTGAATGACCGGATTATGAACAGATTATCCGCTGTTCCGGATCGCAAGCCTTGACCCTGTCCTTGCTTGCCTTGACGATGTTGTCGGGCAGCCCCACCAGCCTAAATCGATGTGCCTGCTTCTTTGGTTTTTGTCCTCTTGCCGGGCTTCGGTAGCTTTCTGAGCTGAACCACTAGGCGGAGTGCTTCATTAACCGCCTCGTCTGTTGGAAAAGCCTCGGCTACATCCTGGTCCAGCAGAACCAGGTTGGCGCCTTCACGAAACCGGTCCGCGTATTTGCCCTGGACACCCTCCTTAAGCAGTTCTCGAAGATCGTATTCTGCCCGAAGATCGTCAGCTCTTTCGTCTTTGGATTTCTTCTTCATAAGTTTCTCGTTCTCCACGAGTAAGCTCCCGCGCGCTGAGGATACGGATTCGATCCCTCCGATCTGTATGAGCCGCCATCAGGAGCCGACCGGAGGCTGAGAATCCGAAGGTGATAAACCGGTCCTCTTCTTCGGAAAGATCTGGATCAAAGACAGTGATGCTAAGTGTATCCTTGAAAACAGTGGCTGCATCTTTGAAAGCAACTCCGTGTTTTCGCAAATTCATCTTCGCTTTAATGGGATCCCATTCATATTGTATCATGATTCAATTTCATGCGTGTTGAGAACCGTGAGTCTGTTCGCCATCATTAACGCCTGCCGGCAACATCGCAGATTGGAATTGGTGAAGAAGGGGCGTAATGTGTGACACGGAGAATTCGTCGTCCGTGCGCGAAGCGTAAGGCGTAACTGATAGTCTATTTTTGCTGCGTAGATCGGCATGGTTGATACCGCTTGCCCGAACCTCTTGTCCTTTCGGTTGCGGGTAAAAAGCAATTTATCCGGGCCACCTGCGGAAGGCTCCCGGAAAAAATTCTGATGGACACAAAAAACGCAAAAACCAGTTTAATCCGTCTCAGACAAAGAAAGAAATATCCCAGGTTGCGGGACTCATTCATGCCTCGATTGTGGGCCTTCTTCAATCCGTCCCATTTTATGCACTGACAATGAGGGGATAGTCGAAGGAATCGCCGATGGTTAAGAGTTCAATATCCCCTGAACGTACACTTCGTGCCTCGATGAGCTTCCTGGCCACATCTCGCGCGATCTCCAACGCTTCTGTGGCTGTGCGGCCTTGAGCCACCAGCCCCGGCACCTCCTCAGAGGTTGCCAGGTAGACTCCCTCCGGCAATTTCTCGATGTGGATATTGATGCTTCTTTCCATAGAACCTCACTCAACTGCTGATTACGGATTTCCCTAAGGCCATATTTCGCCCCCGCTTTGAATTCATTGAAACTATAGCACAGGGCCGGAACCGAGAAAGGGATCAGGGTATCTCTGTTGCTAACCTGATACTTTTCTCAGGGTCATCTAATCTTCATGTGTCTTCTCACTTTTTTGCTTCTTTTTCGCCCGCTCGCGGATCCGATCCTCGGTCCACTGCGCGGGATCTTCGATCCGAGTGGATTTAGGCCCCAGGTCGTATGAACCGGCCTTGAGGACGGCCTCGATGCCCAGAGGGGCGGTGTCCTTTGCGTTGAATACCTCGGTGAGCAGTCCGTATACAAAATCTTCCACGTTTTTCGCCATTCTTTCCCGTATCTCGCGTGCCTGGCCGTGGAGCTTATTGTCAAGCGGGAGGTTCAGTTTCTTGTAGTCCCCCTTCTTCAGACCCTTTTCATTGGCGTATGCCACCATTTCAGCCCAAACCCGGTCATCGACTCCCTGGCCGGGGAGCTTGACAAATTCTCCGTTCTCATCCAGATAGGCGTTGCCGTATTCATTCACCTTCACTCCCCAGGTGAGCATCTGAAGGGCGGTGGCAACATTTGCCTTGGTAGTCCGCGTCTCCCGGGCGATCTTTTGCAGCCGCCTGGAGTCATTGCCCGAAGTGCCGTGCTGGGCGCCCGATATATTGTACTTAGCCAGGGCATTGTGGATTTCCACAGTGAGCGGGACCTGGATGCCCGACTCGCTGGCCTCGATGCCGTGCGTCGTGCCATTGTTAAGGGCGATCCAGTCCGGGAAAATCCCATGGGCATTGAGACCCCGGATGAGATAGAGCGCCTCGTCAACCGTTGAAAGCCCTTCTTTTCCTTTGATTTCACCTACTTCAGTCTCATAGCCTGCCCACTTGGGAAAGTAGGGTGTGAGGGCGATATTGGCAAGAAGGTTTTCGTCATCGGGAAGATGTGATGCATCGATGGCTATCGAGGTTATGCCGGCATCGAATATCGATGGGATTTCGATCTTGGCCGTTTCCACGTCCTTGGCGCTCTGAATCCCATAATGATCGGCATGGACGGCCACGGGCACCGTGATCCCCAACTCGTTGCAGATCTCGTCCACCTGCATTGCGAGGTTCCAAAGGTTAGTGGCGCAGTAGGCCTTCGCGCCGCCCTCCGATTTCGCAATTTCCACGATGATGGCCGCATTTGCACGCTGCGCGGCCATGAGCGATCCTCGAATGGCCCAATAATTTCGGCCGTTCGCCGCGATCGCTATAGCCTTGCCCTTGGCCATAAGCGCGCGATCTATCACCTTGCCGCTCACTATCAGCGCTTTGGAATGGGGAAAAAGCCGAACAATATTAGGCGGGCGGCCAATTTCAAGCGCCTTCTCGAATTCCGTAGTTATCTTTCCCTTTTGAAATGCCATAGAATAATTCCTTTTTTTAGTCCCAAAACAAGAGACGCTTTCCGGGCATCGCGTCTCAGGCGGCTGGATCGTTGGGCCTGATGATCACCTTGATGGATCTCGTCCCATCGAGCACCAGTTCGAAGCCCTTTGCGATATCTTCGAGCCCGAATCTGTGCGTGATCATGTCCTCAACTTCTATCTCACCGGATTCAATGAGTTTTATCGCTTCCTCTATGTCGGGCGGCCCGCAGTAGTAAGAAGTAAGTATCCCGATCTCCTTTGTCCAAAAATCGTTTATCGGAACGGTCACATCCTTATCAGGTCCCGGAACGGCGAAAAAGACGACCGCGCCGCCCTTGTCAACGCATTTCCATGCCTGTTCCACGGCGGAAAGGGCTGAAGTACATAATATAATGACGCCCGCCTTCCCGATGTTTTCATCAGCCAGGCGCCGGGAAACATCTTTGGCCGCATCGATTGTTATGTCCGCCCCGACCCGCTCGGCAAATGCCAGCCGGTTTCGGTTGACGTCGGTTGCTATTACCCTGCATTTCCTCGACTTTGCAAGCTTTACATGGAGGAGTCCCGACATCCCGCAGCCGGCCACGAAGACCGTCCGGTCCTCCCGCACCCCGGCAAGCCGCTGCGCCCTGACGACGCACGCAAGAGGCTCGATGAAGGTGCTCTGGTCGTAGGTCATGGCCTCGGGCAAAAGATAGGCGCCCTTATCCACCAGGGTCTCGGGGACGAGGATATATTCGGCAAAACCGCCCGGCAGCCTGACCTTTACCTCCGAGCACTGGGGATAATGCCCGTCTTTGCAGTATGAGCATTCCATGCAGGGGACCTTGGGCGCAACGAAAACCCTGTCCCCCGGCTTGAATTTCGTTACCGAATCGCCAACTGCAACCACCTGGGCGCCGATCTCATGGCCCTGAACAAGCGGCGCCCTCGGCAGCCGGTACCACTCGACTATGTCACTTCCGCATATGCCGCAGGAAATCACCTTCACGAGGAGCTCTCTCGGCCCCGGCCGGGGGGTTGGGATCTCTTCTATCCGGATATCCCGGTTGTTATACCAGTAGGCGGCCTTCATTTTTGTTTTTCAGCGCATTGTAAAGAGCAAAGGCATGTTTCGGCGTTTCGTTCCCGTGGACGACGGCGCGTACTGCCTGGATCATGGCCGTCGGCGCTTCCGACTGAAAGATGTTTCTTCCCATATCTACACCGGCCGCGCCCTGTTGGATCGCATTATAGGCCATGGTAAGGGCATCCAGTTCAGGGATCTTCTTGCCGCCGGCCATCACGATTGGCACCGGGCAGCAGGCCGTGACGGTTTCAAACCCCTCCTCTATATAGTAGGACTTGACGTAGTTAGCGCCAAGTTCCGCGCATATCCTTACGGCCAGTCTGAAGTACTTGGCGTCTCGCGCCATGTCCTTTCCCACCGCCGTCACGGCAAGAGTGGGAATGCCGTAGCGGGCGCCAAGATCCACCATCCTGGTCATGTTTATGATGGACCTCCTCTCGTGCTCTCCGCCGATAAAGACCTGCACGGCCATGGCACAGACATTCAGGCGAATGGATTCCTCGATATCGACCGCGATGTCCTCATTGGAAAGCTCCTTAAGTATGCTTGTCCCCCCGGAGACCCTCAGCACGATGGATTTTGTGGTGGACGGCGGCACGATGGTCCTGAGGATGCCCCTTGTCAGCATCAGCGTGTCGGCGTACGGGACAAGCGGAAGTATATTTATGTCGATTCGCTCCAGCCCGGTGGTGGGGCCCTGGAAATACCCGTGGTCGATTGCCAGCATGACGGTTCGACCGGTTTCCGGATTGAAGATCCGCGCCAGCCGGTTCTTCATTCCCCAATCCAGGGAGCCGGACCCCTTGAGAAAAAATCCATCCGTTTTCTGCGGCATATCCGTATAAAATCTTTTGGCGTCTTTGATATCATCCATATCAGCCATTTTCCAGCTCCCTCGTATGATAGACTTATGTAATACCTTGTTTGAAAAAAATGCGCCTGAGATGATAAAAGCGGCGACCGTGCGCGCAGCCATGCAGAAAGCATAAACATTGAATGTGGTGCGTTTGAAGGCAAGCCAAATGTTAAGCGCATTAGAAAGTAAAGTGACAATGGTGTCAAGGTCTCGCTTCGCGGGGGCTTCGCCATACTTCACTTTGTGAAGTGGGCTTGCCCGCCCACCCACCCGCGAGACAGGGCGTGAGTGGGAGGCCTTCTTACAAAATACTTTCCGTACATGAGCATAGCTCCTCTCGCATATTTGTGGTATTTTTCCAGTTCGAACGGTCTGTGAACATTGAAGGTCTTTTCCATAGTGGGGCCATATTAGCACAAACCGGCCCCTAATGCTAACTGTCCGGCAAGCTCCCAGACCGCCGGCATGATGGAAAATAGTTTGAGAAGTAAAGACTTGTTTGCACGTGCACTGCTGATACCGCTACCCATATCGTGACGAGGAGGCGCAAATGGCGTTTCGGGAAGAAAATCCCGCGATCGAAGAGTTGCTCAGTTTTGCCAAAGATGCGGTTTCGATCGCGGGCGATAAAGCTCTGGAGCTATACGGGAAAGGCAGTCCAGGGGTCAAATTCGATGAAGAGCTTGTAACCTCAGCCGAGCTTGCGCTGGTGAACTTTTTCAGGGATCACCTCAATTCCATCTTCCCCGGGCACGGGGTTTTCGGTGACCCGCTTCCTGCTGAAGACTACGTCCACGGAGAAAAAAGGTATCTCTGGATATACGATCCTCTTGACGGAGTAGCCAACTTTCAGGCGGGAATCCCAATATGGGGCATATCGCTTGCGCTTCTCGAAAATTTCTGGCCGGTCTTCGGGGTTACTTTCATGCCTGTGACCGGTGACCTCTTCTACGCCGTCGTCGGGCAGAAAGCTTACCGGGGTGAACGGGAAATAAGAATTCCGGACACGGGCGAGATCAGCAACGAAAGCGTATTGCTGACCTACTCCCGGTTTCATAATCAATACCAGTCCACTTTCCCGGGCAAGATCCGGAACCTGGGATCGACCTCGGCGCACATAATTTACGTGGCCATGGGACGAGCCGAAGGGGCGCTTCTGGCAAATGTCTCGTATCGCGATCTAGCGGCGGCCCAGATTATCCTGATGTCTGCCGGCGGCAAGATACACCGCCTGGATGGGCGGGAGTTTCACTTGAGCGATTATCTGAGCGGACAGCGCATAGAGGAGCACCTTATAGCAGCCCCGGAAGGTTCGTTTGAATCCATACGCATGTACCTGAAAAGGATTGGCGAAGAGTAATCCCGTTGTTGTGCCGGCAACAGCCGGCGCATTCGTTCAAACAGCTCCGCGCAACCCGCAAAAGCCTACTGAGATAGACTGTAAATAAGGCGTCCCGCTCCCGCCCCGTCTCTGGTCATAGACAGGTCAGGGAAAGCGTCGAGTATGAGCGGTCGGCCTTCGCGCTACGCGCTCACGTGCCGCTAAGGGAGGGCGGTTTTATAAATCTATCATACGAGGTAATTAACCCAAAGAAGCCTATAAAAAGCCGCTACGCGCATATTAGTGCGCTACGCGGCACAACCCGCGCCGGCCAGCATTGGATTCTCGACAGCCCACCCACCTACCCGCGAGGCGGGGCCTGCGGCGGGTGGCCTTTTGTGTCATCAAGCCGCTTTAGCTGCCGGGTCGATCAGCCGATCCACTGATAGTGCCGGCTTGGGCTTTTATGTTGCGGCCCTTCGCCTTTACGTTTTTTTGGGCTGGGAAAATTAGGTGGAAAGCTCCTGAATGTGCTATAAGAATGAAAACTTTACTTGTGACCTGCAGTATGCCGCAAACTGAAGGCGGGCAGGTCTTTGCGTAGTTAATTAGTTCCCATTTGAGGCGTATCCGCATTGTATAGTTCCAAGTACCTTCAAGGCTTGAAGCAACTTGCCGATGCCGTTCCTAGCGTGCCGGTTCATTAAGAATTTGTGCCGGCTTATCGCGAATAGCGGAAACTGCCGGTTTGGAACGGTGGAACTCATCAGGAAAAGTTCGAATGTCCGAGCACGACCTTCGGTATATTACAGTGCTTCTAATCGAAGACGATGAGGACGACTACTTCCTGATTGGCCGTCTGCTGGCCGAGGTATCTTCAGCGCAATATGAAGTTGCCTGGATCCAGACCTATGAGGACGGCCTGAAGGAACTCGAGAAGGGAACATACGACGTATGCCTTCTCGATTACCATCTGGGCACAGAGACTGGGCTGGAGATTCTCAGCAAAGTGGAGGAATCCCCGGCGACGCCCCCGATAATCATTCTGACTGGCCATGGAGATTACCTCATTGATCTGAAAGCGATGAAATACGGCGCGGCAGATTATCTGGTCAAGGACCAGATGAGTGGACTGCTGCTCGAAAGAGCGATCCGTTACTCGATGGATCGAAAGAAGTCCAAAGACGACCTGCGGGAGTCGGAAAGACAGCTCAAGTACCTATCATCCGCGTTGCTGAGAGTGCAGGAAAACGAGCGAAGAATGGTGGCTGCCGAGTTGCATGATGACCTTGGCCAGCTCCTGACGGCCATCAAGTATAAGATCGAAAGCGTTCTGATGCGAATGGACCCGGACGAAAGCCGCACCCTGGACCTCAACGCTATTATACCGAATGTTCAGCTCGCTATTGAGCAAGTCCGCAACATGTACACGCAACTGATGCCCACAGTTCTGGACGACCTGGGTATTGCTGCGACCCTGAGCTGGTTTTGCAGGGAATTTCAAAAAGACCACCCCAATATCCTGGTGGAATCCCAATTTAAGGTCAGAGAAGAAGAGATAACTGCGGATTTGAGGCTGGTGATTTTTCGAATCGTTCAGAACGCTTTCGACAGTGTGACGGCCCACAGCAAAGCTGGCCGCACCCGGGTTTCGCTGGTCGGGGAAGACGGATATGTCAGGCTCGACATCGGGGACAACGGGGCCGCGTTCGACGTAGCTCACGCCGTGTCTTTTACGTGTCCGGATTGCTCGCTGGGGCTGATAAGCATGAAAAGAAGGGCGGAACTCTCAGGGGGCTCATTTGAGATTGGGTCCGCTGAGGGCGGCGGGACCTTCGTCAGGGTGCAATGGGCGATTGCAGACCAATAGTTGCACTGTGGACCGAAGAGCAAAGGGCCGGACGGGTCGAAGTGAAATTTTTTCAACTCTTTATGACGGCTTTCTCTTTTCTTCAGGCTGTTTTTGTGTTGCTGGTGGCCGATTTGCCCAATGATCCTGCCGCCGGGGCGGAGCAATCGGCAACCATAAGCCAGCCGGAGGCGAATTCCCGGTGCTGCCGGTCGCAGGCCGAACTCGAGGGAAGTGCTCCTGATAATAGGACGGCTCGGAGTCCAGCCGGTTTGAGAAATATTCCTCCATCAAGGACTCGGCCCGGCGAAAACCCGCCTGGACTCTTGCCTGAGATGGCGAATTCGATACGCTCCGTTAAACTGCCTGAAAACGTCAAACTTATCGCACTGACATTCGATCTTTGTGAAGGGGAAAAGGAGATCAGCGGCTATGATCCCGGCATAGTGAACTATCTGAGGGCCAACAAGATCAAAGCCACCTTTTTTGCCGGCGGCAAGTGGATGCGCTCGCACCCGGAAAAGACCATGCAACTCATGGCTGAGCCTCTTTTCGAAATCGGGAACCATAGCTGGAATCATAAGAACTTTCGTAAGCTGGACAAAAGAGAAGCCCAAGACCAGGTGCTCTGGACTCAGGCTCAATATGAGCTGCTCTGGGAGGATCTGCAGACAAGACCATGTTTTCATGCAACCGGGGAGCAGGAGACGAAAATTCCAAGGGTTCCCCGCCTGTTCCGCTTCCCTTTCGGCGCCTGCAACCCTGATAATCTGAAAATGCTTCAGGATTTGGGGCTCCCGGCAATTCAATGGAACATTGTTTCAGGCGACCCCGCGAAAGGCCGCTCAGCAGCGGCTATAGCCCAGACCGTGCTCCGAAGCGCGAGGCCCGGTTCTATTATCGTATTCCACGCAAACGGCCGTGGACACTGTACTGCGGATTCCCTCCCAATGTTTGCGCCAAGCCTTGGAAAGGCAGGCTATAATTTTGTGACCGTGAGCGAACTGCTGGCGTCGGGGGTGCCGGTTGCGGTTCCGCAATGCTATGAAATGAGACCCGGGGATAATCTCAGGTATGATTCCCGCTAAGTCGGCCACGGATGGACAACGTTGAGCAATAGAAAATGTTACAATTTCGCTAAGAGGTTTTTGCCGGCTTAAGTTCATTTAATTCTCCTTCCATTTTTATCCCAAAAAAGTTTACATTCAGAGCAAAGATGTTTCACCTTCTGCTCGCTTCATAATTTAAACGCGCCGGGCCGGTACCCGCGATTGCACCCCGGATTGGGTTTGGAGATTGAGCTGGGCGGGTTTCAAAAAGGTCCTGGAGAGTTCTGATGCGTAAGACCTATGTGATCGATACAAATGTTTTGCTCCACAACCCGGACGCCCTTTTCGCGTTTGAAGACAATAACGTCGTAATACCTTTTGCGGTAATCGAAGAAATCGACAACCAAAAAAAAAGACAGGATGAAATAGGGAGAAATGCCCGAGTTGTATCAAGGGAGTTGGACGCGCTCCGCGAATCGAGCAGGCTGTCGGAAGGCGTGGACCTGCCACAGGGCGGCCGGCTGACTATCGAACTCAATCATTCCGGCCTGATGGAATTCCCGCAGGGGCTGGATCCCGAAAAATATGACAACCGAATTCTCGCTGTTGCCTATAATCTGAGCGTTTCCGGAAGCGAACCGGTCACCATTGTAACAAAAGACCTGAACTTGAGAATTAAAGCCGATGTGCTTGGCATACGGGCAGAGGATTTCTACAATGACAAGGTCGATTACGATCGGCTCTACACCGGCGTTGGCGAAGTATATCTGTCAGCCCAGGAACTCGACAGGTTCTACAAGGAAGGCAGGTTCAACTACAACTCGCATAACGCTGTTCCCAATCAGTTCATGCTTCTAAAATCCAGCGAGAATCCTTCCCAGTCGGCGCTTGCGCGTTACTATCAGGGATCGCTCCTTCACCTGAGCTATGGTGAGGCGAGTTGCTGGGGGGTAAAGGCGCTGAACAAGGAACAGAAATTTGCGTTCGAGCTTCTCCTGAATGATCAGGTAAAAGTTGTTACTCTGGTTGGCCGGGCTGGGACCGGGAAAACACTGCTGGCCTTGGCGGTGGGGCTTGAAAAAGTGCTCGAGGAGAACGCATACAGCAGGCTTTTGATAACACGACCGGTCATTCCCATGGGAGATGACCTCGGGTTTCTGCCGGGAACAAAGGAGGAGAAACTCCGGCCTTGGATGCAGCCGATCTATGACAATCTCGAATTTCTCTTCAGAAACTGCTCGGAGCCTTTCGAGGTGCTTCAGGACCTCATCCGGAAAGGAATGCTCGATCTGGAGGCCCTCACGTACATCCGGGGCCGTAGCATCCCGCGGCAGTTCATAATTTGCGATGAAGCCCAGAATCTGTCTCCCCATATGATAAAGACGCTCATTACCCGAGTGGGCGAAGATACAAAAATAGTTCTTACGGGTGACCCGGAGCAAATCGATCACCCCTATCTCGACGCCAGCAGCAATGGATTGACCTACCTCGTTGAAAGGATCAAAAACGAGAATATATCAGGTCACGTGGTTCTGACTAAGGGGGAACGTTCCAAGGTGGCCGAATTGGGCGGGAAACTATTGTAAACGGGTCGAGGGTCTAAAAGCAAAGGGGAAGCAAGGCGCCCCGCGAACGCCCAACACGATTGACTTCCGCCTAAAGGCGGTAAGAAGAATGACCAGATTATGGCTGAGGTGCGCCCGCAATCGATATGGCATTTTCTTGTCCAGTGTTGTTCATAAGTCTGTCTTACGAGGAGCAAGAACCAAAGAGTGCTTTTCTCTGCCGGCGGCGCTTATCCGGCTTCCCCGTTCCGGTTTCTTTTCTTAGACCAGCGACCCCCAACCCGCGAGCCGGCCTCGCGATCCTTGACCCGCGCCTACCTGTGGTCGACTACAAATGTTTCGGAATATATGTTGTCGAATGAAATCTCTCTGGCCAGTGCGACAATATCAGTCGGGTCTGCGCCCGTTGCCCTTTCGAAGCCCCGCAGTACAGACTCCTTATCGGCCAGCTTTTCAACTCCCTCCGATGAGGCCAGGTGAGTTTCTGTAATCATGTTGAGTTCGGAGAGCATCTGTCCGGCCAGATTCTGCTTCTTGGACTCTTCGGAAGATGCATACTTCTCGTATGTATATTCGATATCGAGCAGACGCTGGTCTGAGGCGATAAGATAGAAGGTCTCATTGCCGGTCCTGCTGTCGAGTTGGAACCATGCTTCTCCTTTGGGCGCGTAGTAATTGCGGGCAGTCTGGTAGTCAGTATCGAACTGCTTGAGACTGTAAGGGAAAAGCATGGTAAAATCCCCCTGGGAGTCCCTGTGGATCAGGTAGACAAAGCATTTTCGCCTGAGCTGGATCATCATTTTGAGCTTATCCCCGGACGAAAGGACCATTTTTGTCCTTACCGGCTCGACCTTTGGGGGGTTAGAGGAGGCGCGGATTGCTCCAAAAGCCCAGAGCAGCCGGGGGCCGTTGCTTTTTTTCTGAGAACCCGGCGCCGCAAGCAGAATCGAATGGAACAAAAAAACGAACGCCAGCGCCAAAGATGAAAAGCTTCTGACAAATCGCATACGCTTCCCTCACTCAGTGGAGTGTGATAAAGTATAATAAATTTTACGCTATTGCAGCGTTAATGGCAAATTGGCAGATCTTCTATTTCAATAATTCCCCCAAGAGCCGGCATTGCGTTTGGCCCTTGACGAAACTTTGTCGCCGTCCGGCCGTCATGCGTGCCTGGCTGGTCCGATGGCGGGATTACGTGCTGTTGTATGGATAAAGACCTCACGTCGCGGTCCATGCTTCATTCCGATCAACCCGTATCGTCATTGGCTTTTAACAAAAAGTCTATTGACCCCATGCCGGTTTGGAGATACAAAATTTTTTGTAAAGAGGTCTAATAGGGGGCGTCGAGTGATTATAAACGATGATATCCTTGAGCGAAGCTGCAAGGATATGATTGAAACCATTCTCCTTTGTTTGCGCAACGCTATAAAGGGGACAATATACAGAATTGGCCCTATGCCCCAGTTGCGCTCGATTCGCATTACATCCGGGGTTCGTAATGAAGCTGCCGGCGAAATCTTATGGGGTCTCGAGGAATATTCTGATTACAATTATCCGGGTAAATGTTGGGAGGACTACAAAGACAAGCCCGATCGTCCAATGGAGGCAATGGCCTGGTGCGTTGAGACGGCCAAGAGCTGGACTGCGGACGATCCTTATCAGGATCGCCGCAGCGTGCGAAAACAGCTCGCCAACGAAGTCGAAGACTATCATCACATGGAACCGGTCCTGATAAAGAAATCTTATCTCTACGGGGACCGTGCCGGTGAGTTTGAATATCCCGTCGATTATCTGGGAAATTCGATTTGGAAAGACAGTGAAGATCTAGTCGTCGCCGTAATAAAAATTCACTTCAAAAAGGGCTTCATAAAAAGAGGGGATTACTCCACAAAGGTCATCAAAAAACTTTCTCGCACTCTTGGTACTCAACTGCTTTCACTCCACATCCGTGAAACTCTGTCCGAAGCGCAGAAAGATCTCGCGCGCCAGCGTCTCCAGAGTTGCAATGTTCTTGCCCACGAGCTGAGAAATACGTTCATTAAGCTCGGGTTCATCTTCTCGGCGATAAATGCCGAGATCAGTTTTCTGAGGGAGCAATGGGAGTCGCAGATCGCTCTGGCGTGGCCGGACATCGAGAACAAGAGCGCCATATTGAACCGGCTTAGCAGGCTTATCGAATCGAACCTACCCAGGGAAAATGTTCCAACCAGGCTCGGACGCCTTTGCGAAAAACTCATTTCCGAACAGCGCGAACTTGCCGACCTGCCGCTCATGCCTGGCCTTGGCGAAAAATGGGTTGACAACAAGATCCGGCCCAAATGGCAGGAACTGATGGTTGAAAGCAAAGCATGGGAGGGAAGCCGCGAAGAGATCCAGTCGCTTCTCAAGCGCCTTAAAAGTGCGATGTGGCTTGGGACCGACGAGGAACTGGCAAGCAGGATCGAGCACCTGCCGGAAGATATAAGGTCAATATGGCCCAAGCTTGCCTATGTCGATTTTACCGTGGACAAGCTGATGACGCTCGATCAGATCATTGAATTCCTTGACCATCCTGAACTGAAAATTCCCCACAAACAACAGACCAAGAAAATCTTGACCTCTCTTAAGGCGCTCGTTGAAATGATCCCCGAAGTCGAGGAAAGAACAAATCGGATTATCCTTTCCCTCAAAAACGGTTCGTTCGAAGACGATTCGTTCGAAACGATTGAATCACTGGAACCGGATTACCAGGTGTAGAAAAGTTGTTCCCTTGTGAGAAGCTCACACCCTGTTTTTGTCACCCGAACCATGTTTTCTAGCCGCACTCCTGCAAATCCGGGCAGGTAGATTCCCGGTTCTACGGTAACGACCATATTCTCTTCCAGCAGTGTGGGCTCCACTTTTCTGAGGCCGGGCTTTTCATGCACTGCAAGCCCAACTCCATGTCCCAGCCCGTGGCCGAAATTGTCGCCATATCCGGCATCCCTAATGAGGTCACGAGCTGCCGAATCGACAGCAACCGAATCGATTCCAGCACGTATTTTATCCTGCGCTGCAAGCTGAGCTTGACGGACCGTTTTATATATCTCCACCAGTTTGGGATCCGGCGCGCCGGAAACCCATGTACGGGTCATATCCGAGCAGTAGCCGTCGAGTTTGGAGCCGAGGTCGAGGATTACCATTTCGCCTCTGCCAATTTTCCGGTCGGTGGGAACCCCATGAGGAAGAGCGGCGTTTTGGCCGGTGGCGACAATAGGGGGAAATGATACCGCCTGGCCTCCACCTTCACGGATCGTCTTTTCAATCAGCCAGGCCATTTCTTTTTCGGTCTTGCCGGGGGCCAGAGCGTCCCACACCGTTTGAAGCGCCTTTTCAGTCAGCCTGATCGATTTTTGGATTTTCTCGATCTCCGCGTCTTCTTTTATTATCCGGAGTCGCTCAACCAGGTCTTCACAAGCGATAACCACAGCAGAGGGCCGGACTTTGAAGAGGGCTTCCTCCACCTCCCTGAATCTTTTGACGGTAAGGAAATGCTCCTCCACTCCCAGCCTTTCAGACTTCAGCTCCGAGAACAGGTCGGGCAGCAGCTGCTTAAGCCCCGTGGAATAAATTGCGAGCTTGAAATCCGGGGCTTCCTTCCTTGCGGCCTCTTCATATCGCGGGTCGGTCAGCAGGTATTGCGCCGCTTGGGTTATCAGGAGACAACCGGAACTTTCAGTCAACAGAAGGTCCTCGGCTTCGAACCCGCTCAGGTAGTAGCGGTTTTCCGGGACCGACACGACAAAAGTGTCAATCTCCTCCTGCAGCATGAGACTGCGAAAACGCTCGAGTCTTTCGGAAAAGGGATTGTTTTGCATGTGTCCCTTCCAGTTCCTTCAAGTGATTTCATTCAATGGCGGATAAACAGGCGCCCCACATTGCGGGATTGTAGACATCCCACAATTGCTTGTCCAGTGTCGATTCCCGGATGGTGAAAACCGCGCTTGCTCTTTCATGCTTTGGAGTTGGAGCCGGAGTGCTTATCAAAAATAATGATTACGAGCACTTACTCCAGAGAGGAATGCGGGATGAAAAAGGACTGCATCTATCTCGATACGGCCTTGACTTTAAAGAGCTTCCAGCCTGTTGCCAAGCACCGACTCGATATACTCCTGGACCTGATCGAGCTGCTCACTGGTTGCCTGGGGAGCCAAGTAAAAGTTTTCACAATCTAGGGCGTCAATCAGCCCTTCCCGATACATCTGAAACCAGAACGGCATTGTAGGGTGAAACCCGATTGCAGGGTCCGGCGAATCAGGAAATTCTAGATATATCGCTCCCTTGAATATCTCTCTTAGCCACTTGAGAGCTTCCCTTCCCGTACCGGCGCGTTTCTTGCCGGAGACCTCCAGGTGATAGAGCGTAATTTCCTTGCTCCCATCGTCAGTGAGACAGAGGCTCAACTCTCCATTGAATCGCCCTGGAACCTCAAACCGCAGAACCTCCATCTGCCCGAAGCCCTTTAGGACAGTGAGTAACTCCGCAATGGAGAGGCTACTGTAATATGCCTGCCATTTGGCGCCTTTCCATTCGATACTTGCCATCTGGGCGATCTCCTGAAATTCGGATCGAAAATTTCTCCGGAATAACTTTAAACGCAGGGCCGCTCATCTTGCGCTGGGCCACCGATACCGCACGGCGCACCAGCGGCTCCCACGCGGGATTGAAATGGCAGGAATCGCTCTGTTCGTTTTGCACAACCACGCAAGAACTAAGAGGGGGGGCTTGCTTTAAGCAGTCCATGCTTTCGAAAAGCAGGATTCAGAGGCGCTTGCCTTTCTGGAGCACAACTGGATGAATTCCCAACTTTTGAATCTCAGGACAAAGTTCATAGAGGCTGGACTTAATTTGGTCACGTATCATGGAGGCTCCAATCGAACATGAGGTGGAGAAACAGATTGAGAAATCGCTGGCGCCGGATTTTTTCGGCGCCTGAACTAGAACCGGCGGAAAGTGAATTCTTTAGTGACGAGTCTGTCTCAAAGCTTCAAAAAGAGCAATTCCCACAGTAGTTGCAAGGTTCAGACTACGAACCCTGGTCCTATCAATTGGTACGCTTACCACATCTCCAGGGTAGAAAGCAATCAATTTTTCGGGCAGACCTGTCGTCTCCGGCCCGAAAACCAGGCAATCTCCGGTCCGGAAAGAGAAATCATAATAGAGCATGGAGGCGTGGGCCGAGAAGTAAACCAGGCGTGAATGCCGCATATCCATATGAGCGGCGTCGAAATCTGAATAGAGCTTCATGCGGACATAAGGCCAGTAATCGAGGCCGGCCCGTTTGAGCTGCTTGTCCGTAATTCGAAAACCAAGGGGCCCGACCAGGTACAAAGGCGTGTGGGTGGCGGCGCAGGTCCGCGCAATATTCCCGGTGTTCTGCGGTATCTCAGGCTGGTAAAGAAGGACGCCGAGGCTTTCGCGCGAACGCGAAAGATCGCGACCGGGTACATCATCGGGATTCTGGCGCGTATTGAAGGCGTCGAAAATCAATCGCCGTTCCGGTTGCGAACTGCCCGCACGAAGAGGTTGGCGTAATTTTCCTCTACCAGATACATGTCGCCGTAATAAAAATCGGCATAACAGGCCTGATGTCCATGGCCCTCGCACTGTGTCGAGGACCAGCAATTGCGCTGTTTCTCAAATACTGGATCAATGTAGAGGCCGCTGATTCGGTTCTCTTCGGGCAGAATGAGGCTGGCCAATTCATCTTTGGTGGGATAGCGCCAATCGTTGTATCCCGCAAAACTCTCAGCGTTGAGCGTTTCGATATATTCAAAGCCGTCTTTCCAGACGATCCTGTCGATGGACGCGCCTCGCTGCCACATTAGACCGGTTTGCCTGTCCAAGATGACTTTTTCTTTTTCCAGAATAAACCTTTCTTCCATGATACCTCCCGGCATGTATCGATTTTGCCCCGGAACCAGACGGTGCAGAGCGGGGATTAAACGGAGGAAGTATATACACAATAAAGGAAAAAAACAAAAGATAGAAAGACGGATTGTTTCTAATTGATTATCCGTAAATCGCGTGGCGGAAAACACCGATGCGGCGGGGTAAAAGTACAATTTTAACTGACGCGGACTTTCTCCGTGTGGGGCAGACCCTGCCTGCGACGACTTCCGTGCTTCGATAGCGAATCAGGCGCGCAATGATCTCTAATGCTCGTGAGCGTGTTCACCCTGAAGCTTTTCATGACCAGGGTGCTCATGATCGTGTTTCCCGTGCTCACCATCGTGGGAATGATTTTCGTGTCCTGTCCCGTGTTCATGCTGGTGCGCGTGAGCATGTTCGTGTTCGTGTCCGTGCTCGTGAGAGTGCCCGGCGTCACCATGCCGGTGTTCATGAGAGTGGCTGTGAGCATGCATGTGTTTATGATCGTGACTATGTTTTTCTTCCATATTGATCTCCCAACCTAAGTGGTACAATTCGAATGATGATGATCCTATCAATCAGGTAGGTCTATCGGAGCATGTCGTCAAGTCCCCGAATAGTTATTTCATTATTTAAAAACTGCTTTAGCCGGCGTTCCAGCCGGAAACACCCATTTGTGAAGAGCTTTGCCCGACGTGTGGCGTCGGGGAAAGCCCCTGCTCGTATGATAGACTTATATAGTAACTTGCCAGGAAAAAAATGCGCCTGACATGATAAGAGCGGCGACCGTGCGCGCAGCCTTGCAGAACGCACAGACATTAAACGTTGTGCGTTTGAAGGCAAGCCAAGTGTTAGGCGCATGAGAAAGTCAAGTAAATTTGGTGTCAAAGTCTCGCTTCGCGGGGCTTCGCCCTACTTCACTTTGTGAAGTGGGCTTACCCGGCCTTCCGTAGCGACATGTGAGCGCGGAGCGCGGAGGCCGACCGCTCATTCTCGACAGCCCGCCCACCCACCCGCGAGACGGGGCAGGAGCGGGAGGCCTTCTATTGCTCGAAAAAACCAGTCGTTGAGGCCTCCTCAAGCACTTTTCCCTTTATTGCGTTCTGAAAGTCGGCCAGAGTTGCGTTGGGTTTGAGAGCCAGCCCGGCATCTTTCAGGGCGTAGATAGTTATAACATACGCGTGAGGACCAGTGCCTTTCGGAGGTTGCGGCCCGCCATATCCGGCGTCGCCGAATGAATTCCTGATCTCGAGCGCGCCGGGCGGAATATTCTTTCCCGAGGCCCCCTCAGGAAAAGAGGCTGCGTCCGGCGGAATATTTATAACCATCCAGTGTACCCACCTGCCAGCAACCGGATGCTGATCCACGATAGACAGTGCGAATGATTTGGTGCCTTCGGGCGCTCCGGTCCATTTCAAGGGAATGGAAACATTATGTCCTCCGGCGGCAGGTCGCGCATAATGGTTGGGAATGGCCCCTCGGTCCTTGAAGGCAGGGGATAAAAGCTGCATCGCAGCCGCCGATGGCGAGGGGTCTGTTAGTAGCAAACCGGTGGCGGCGAAAAGCGCAATAGCGAGCATCCTATTCATTTGGGCCTCCTTAACGCAGTTTATACAATTCATATAATTATTAAAAAAGTAAGCCGAAGGTCAGGATTTCAGTTTAGGCAGACCCACAAATGCCTCTGTATACGCAATTCTCTTCGCAGGCACTGCCTTCCTTGAGCCAGAGTGGTGACATGTCCCCGGCAAAGATTGAATTGAGCGCGGCGCCGACTCTTTTCTCCCAGTCTTTTAGAAAGAGGCCGTGTTGTTCGGAGGGATCGAACATGACCTGGTGTTTCATGTTTCCCGGAGATCTAAGCTCGATGAAGCCTGCCCCGCAGTTATCATTGGCTTTGAGCGCGCCGGTGACATTTCCCCTCGACAGGGCGAGGAGATATGCCGGGAGCTGAGGCTCATTATTCTTATCGATTACCTCGGCCCTGCGGGGAAGCCTGCCGGTCTTGTAATCCCAGCAGATAAGGCCCCGTTGGGGGTGTGAATCGATCCTGTCGAGGCGCCCCTTGAGGCGGGTCTCGCAACCATCTATTTCCAGTCCGTCGAATGGCCGTTCTACCGCCATCCATGACCAGCCGTCCAGCATTCTGTCCCGTTCGGTATCCAGCCACTTTAGCAATAGTCCAGGGTAGCCGGGCTTTCCTATCAGCCGCTCGAGCTCGACTGTCCAGACTGCATGAGACAGACGTGGCCCGATGGCGCCGGTTATGGTTTTTTTCAAAAGATCTGACAAAGCTTCGAATTGCAGGTCGGCTTCTGCGAGTTTTTCTATTGCGTGTAAAACGAAAGAAGCCAGGATCCGATGGACGTTCTGACCCCGTTCAAGTGCCGGGATTCCAGGCTCGAATTCGTCAAGCTCTTCCAGGCCAAGAACATGGCGGAAGAAATACCGGGCCGGGCAGAGCAGTGCTGACTGAAGTTCGGTGACTGAAATCCGGTTGGCTGTCGGGAGCGGTTGGATTTGGAACTGAGACCGATCTGGTTCGCAAAAAGCCTTCGCACTTTCAATCGGAGCCCAAACACCGATTTTCGCAATACTCTGCCTCACCCACCGCGCCCGCTGCATAGCCGGAAGACTATGCTTCCAGGGTATTACGGGATCGATATTTTTCTCGCCATCTTCTGTCCAGAACGGCGACGGGATGCAGATTTCACCATCTTTTGCAGCGGGACGGCTCAGGACGATTTGAGGAGCGGCGGCGAGAAAATTCGCATAAAGGTGGTGCGCAAAGGCGAACTGGCTCTCGATAGTCCCGCCAAGCACCTTCGGGCGTTCCGAAGAGCTGAGCAGGGGGAGCGATCTCACTGGCTGCGGGAAAGATCCTGAAACCAGGCCGGGAATAAATATCTTGCCAAAACAGAGCCCACGGACATCGAGCCTGCCAAGGACCTGGATTCCGGCGTCCTCGAACCCGCTCTTCTGGACCCGTACGCGGCTTGCCGCAGCAGTCAGGTACTCAAAAAACTCGTGTGCGCTCAGGCTGGTTTCCCCAAAGACCGTTTCGAACTCAGCGATTATTTGAACCAGGTTGTCCCACGTAATCTGGTCCAGTTCGTTGGCCAGCACCGGAAACTGGAGGGCCGTCCAGATGCGGCGCAAGGTCTCCGCCCAGTTTGAAACCATTTTCACGCCCACCTCCAGAAACGGAGCTATAGCGGCCCTGATCCCGCTGCACCCATCAGGAAAGATTTCTTCAGCCGAGTCGCGAACAGCCTCAAGCAAAGGGTCGATTCCACTTTCGACGCCCTTTTCCCGCCAGGTCCTGTCCCAGAGGCTCAGACGCCGGTTCCACCGGGAAAACGAGCCATAGTATGGGGAGCGCAGAAAAGTGAATAGGTCATTGCGCTTTTCGCCGCCCAAGGCGCACCGGATTGGCAGCACTGCGGCATTGTAAAGCCCCTGGCCGCACAGGTTCCGGTCAGGCCAAAGATTGTAGGCTGCCCGTTGCGCCCTGATAGGCTCTCCGAGTATATCCTGGAGCCGGTTCGAAATAGCCGGGCTGTAGAATTCGGAATCGCACAGCACTACCGCAATGTCATGAGGCGCATGTTCTCTTACCGCTATCAGCAGGTTCTCCATAAGCCCGGTGATTTCCTGCTCGGGATCGGAGTAAACCAGGCGATCCGGCTGGGCCTTCCCCGCAGGCAGGGCGAAAAATACAGCCCCGGTTTTCTTTTGCAGCTCTTCCAAAAGGTATTTTTCCCAGTGGCCCGCAAATTCGAAGCCAACGAAGGCCATTCTGCTCCAACTCGCTTTTCGTTCCAGCCCCGGGATACGGTGGGCAATTTTTTCGGGCAGCCTCGCGGGGTGAAACAGTCCCCTCCGCGCGAGCCTGTCGTCAAAGGAGCGCCAGATCTGGCGCCTCCATCCGATCATCGGGCCGGATTCCTGGCCTCCTGCCGGATCTATTGCAAATCTCAAGCACTGCTCAAAGCTCTCATCCAGCAGATGAATCAACTCGACTTCAGGGGCCGGTGGTTCAGGCGGGGGCGCCTCATCCAGGCAGTTTTTCAAAAATTGCGATCTTAAAAAAGAGGATGACGCCGGCAGTTCCTCCGGCAACAGTTCCGTCCAAAAGTTCTCCATCCATCGGTTCAGGGTAAAGATTTTCGGGGCATCCCACCCGGGTTTTCCCTCTGCGATTCGTCTTAATCGAAATTGCCGCTGTATCTGGTGGACAAACCGCTCGGTCTCGGCCAAAACCGTATAGCCCTCTTCAAGAAGAGCGAGCAGCCTGTTCTGAAGGTCGTGATTGGTCATCTCAATTAAACTTGGATTCGATCGGGGTGATTGCTAAATTTCTGCTCTTTGTTAAATCCGCTAAGCAGAAACTGGTTTTAAACGCAATTAGAAGCTATATAATAAAACCTTATCGCTCAAAAGTCGCTAAATTATGGCTTGGCCAGACCGGCGCGCAGGAAGCAAAAGTGAACTGCAAAAACGTTTTCTCCAATGTTTTGGAATGCATCGGCAATACTCCGCTCATCCGCATAAACCGGATGAACCCCAACCCGGCCGTTACGTTTTATATAAAGTTCGAGGCGAAAAACCCCGCGGGATCGGTGAAGGACAGGGCGGCCCTTTCCATGATCGAAGAGGCGGAACGCCAAGGGCAGCTCGTTGCCGGAAAGATCATCGTCGAGGCAACAAGCGGCAATACCGGAATCGGGTTGGCGATGGTTGCGGCGGTGAAGGGGTATCGCGTGCTTTTCACCATGCCGGAGACTGCAAGCCTGGAGAGGCAGAAAATCCTCAAGGCGTTCGGCGCGGAGCTCCTGCTCACCCCAGGGTCATTGGGCACAGACGGGGCGATCGAAGAGGCCTACAATCTGGTGAGGGAAAACCCAAGCCGGTACTTCATCACCGACCAGTTCAATAACCCGGCTAATCCTGCCGCTCATTATTATGGAACAGGACCCGAGATTTACGAGCAAACGGAGGGCAAAGTAAGCACTATCGTCGCCACCCTCGGCACGACCGGGACAGCTATGGGGATTCTCAGAGCAATGAAGGAAAAAAATCCGGCCATCAGGGTTGTTGCCGTCGAGCCTCTTCCGGGGCACAAGGTCCAGGGACTCAAGAACATGAAAGAATCCTATGTCCCCGGGATTTTCGACCGGTATGCCCTGGATGAGATTGTCCATGTGAAGGACGAGGATGCTTTCGATGCCGCCCGAAGACTGGCCAGGGAAGAGGGGATATTTGCCGGTATGAGTTCTGGGGCTGCGATGGCGGCCGGAATTCAGATAGCTTCCGTCATGGAGGAAGGGGTGCTGGTTGCAATCCTGCCGGACGGGGGAGACCGCTATCTCAGTACAAACCTGTTTACAACAATGCTCGAGCCGGACTTCAGGTTCTATGATCTGCTGGAGCGGCAGAAGGTGGAATTCAAACCTGTCAAGGAAGGAAAGGCGCGCATCTGCGTGACCGGACCTCCACTGGATCAATCCCTTTCGATTTCCGATGCGCGGCGATTTCTGCTTGCAGACCTGCTGTCCAGGTTTTTTCAGGCAAAAAATTTCCTGGTCGATGAGGTCGTTCTCATTCCGGATTTTGACAGCCGCACCATAAACAGCTCGATTGCCGCTGGAATGTGCCTGGGGCCCTACACGCAGCAGCGATTCGAATCCTTTCTCGGTGACCTGGATTCCCTTGGGATAAGCAGGGCCTACCGATATCCACGGACAACCGAACATCTCGACACCATAATAGAGTTCACCCGGAAGCTGATAGCCGCAGAGTTCGCCTACGACAAACTCCGCTCGGTCTATTTCGACCTGTCCAGGAGCAACGGTTACGGGAGACTCTCCGGGATCGACCCCAAAAAAGTTCGCGCGGGTAAAACCGTTGACCTCAGCGCCTATGAGAAGCTCAACCCGAGCGATTTCGCGCTGCTCAAAAGGGCAACCCTCTCGGAGCTCAAAATGGGCGCCTGCGTCAAAACGGACTGGGGTAACGTCATTCCGACGTGGCACATATCAGCGGCTTCGGCGGCCATCCACGATCTTGGGCCACAGATAGACATTGTGGTGAGCAGCATGGATTTTCTTTTCCCGCACCTGGAAAACGTGAGGGGAATCGGTGAAGCCCTTACAGGAAAGCCCTTCGCCAATATCTGGATGATCGCCGAACGCGTCTGGTCGGCAAGGAAGGGCAAAGGGACCGACCGGGTGGACGAAAGTAAGCCCGTGCGGGATCTCTTCGCAATGGGATTCTCGGCCCGCGAGGTGAGGTACTGGCTCCTTAGCACGCATTACCGAAAGCCGATCCAGGCTACCTTGGACAACATCTCCAACACGGTCAGAGGATTGAGGCGCATTGACGAATTTATTGTAAAGGTCCGTGCCTTTGAAGACCCGGTTGGGGAAAACGCACAGCTTGCCGAGATGATCTGCATTCTCGAGCAGGAATTTCTCGATTCGCTCGCTGACGACCTGAACCTTCCGCATGCTCTTGCCGCCATATTCCGTTTCATTCGTCAGGTAAACCCGATAATCGATCGAACCGGGGTGAGCAGCTCACAGAAGCTGCAGATCCTCGAAATATTCCACTTAGCTAACTCCATTCTTGGTTTTTTCGATCTGAGTTCACGCCTGCTCAGCCCGACCGAGGAAAAACTGATCCGTGACCGCGAGATTGCGCGAAAAGAGAAAAACTGGGCCGACTCTGACAGAATCAGAAACGATCTGCTAAAGTGCGGCATCCGCGTTATCGACACTCCCGATGGGAGCAGATGGGAATATTGCAAGAACGGTCAACGGTCAACAGTGAACGGTGAATGATGAGTGATGAGTGATGAATAGAAAACAGAAAAAAATAATTCCTCTTGGTTCTATCGATAAAGATCAATACCCCATTTAGGAATTTAGGAATTTAGGAATTCAATTCCTCAATCCTTCAATCCCTCAATTTTGTTTTAATCCAGCATTGGTTCTATCGCTACGCGAGGGACAGTGAAAAAACCAACTTCTTCACCCATGGATGGACTCGGATAAAGGCGTCGATTTTCAGACACGAAGAAAAAATTGCTTACCCCTTCATGAACTTCGTTTTTTCTTCCAGGGCGGTGAAACGCTGATCCAATTCCGCCAGCGCAAGCGTCTTGTGAACACCTTCGGCTAAATCCATTACGGTCCTGGCCTCGGAAGGGGTGACTCCTCCACGAATCTTTGCCGTCAGAGCCGAAAAGAGTTTTGGGATGTCGGCTATGGAGCTGACCTCAGGGATGTCAATCTCGATCGGTGCGTCCTTTTTCGGAGGGACCAGGCGCTCGATGCAGATTCGAAGGCAGGTCAAATCGCCCTCCAGGGCCAACTGGACCACTTTTCTGACGAGAGCTTCGGCCTCGCCGTCAAGGAGGTTCTGTGCCACGATCGTGGTCGCGTTTCTGGTCCCTTTGGGTTTGCCCTGCGGATTGTCAGATTGCCCTTTTTGGAACCGGCCGCCCTGTAAATTCAGGCTGGATTCAGGTGACATGGCTAACTCCAATGAAGAGTGAATGGTGAATAGTGAATCGTGAATAGTGAATCGGCAAGGACAGTTTGGCACACACTGGAAAGTCGTGCAAAACGGCAACCAGAAGCGGCAATAGAAGCGGCGATAGAAGCGGCAATAGAAGCGGCAAAAGAAAATGGAGCGGGAAGCGGGAAGCAGGAAGCGGGAAGCAGGAAGCGAGAAGCGAGAAGCAGGAAGCAAGAAGCAAGAAGCAGGAAGCAGGAAGCAAGAAGCGAGAAGCAGGGAGCAGTGAACAGTGAGCAGTGAGCAGTGAGCAGAAAAAAATAACTCCTCTTGGTTCTACCGCCACGCGAGGAGCCCTCAATTCCTCAATTCGCTTTTAATCCCTCAATTCCTCAATCCCTCAATTCCTCAATGTTAGCTGAGGGGTGGAGGAGGGAGCCGTCTGGTTTATGCGGATGTTTATGACAGAAGCAACAACGGGGTCAATGCCGCTGCGGTAAGTGGCTCTTGTTGTCTTTGACAACGTGACCTGAAATCCTTGCCGTTTCCGGATCATACGTTCAAAAAATGGAGCTGATTGAATCGTCAAGAGGTTGGCAAGGTATGGAGAATTCATTGAATTAAGCCCTGCAGGGATGTAGTATTCGGGCCAGCTGTGAAACCAACCCTGGACGCTCTCGGCAGAAGAACTCGAATCACCGAAGAGATTACTAATTTCACTAGAGGTTGAAATGGCTATCCCGCATGAGTTCATTGAAACATGGGACTTTGACGAATCGCTCGTAAAGCAGAACGTGGTCGTGTGAAGAGTGTAGGTTTGACCCCTCTCTCTACTCTATTTGCGGATAAGCTCTTCGTCTTCAGGTGGCTTGCGAAAGTCGGGGCCAGAGTGGTCTACAATGCCAAGAGGTTCTACGTAGACGGTGTGTCGGCTTTTTCACCTGGCCCGGTACTATCGCATCTTGTTCGCCTGACGCCGCCTTGTCAGCGGGCTACGAATGGCGTTGAGCAACTGTGGGAGGAAGTGTGTCGGAAAATCGCAAAAATCAGTCTCACGCACGTTTGAGTTGCGTATTGTCTTCGGGAAATTGTATGTTATCGGGGGTTCCGAAGTGCATCGCAGCTTTTCGAGCAAGAATTCGATTCTGACGTTCAATTTGGATGCGGAACGTAGAAGTTGGTGCATGATTCCGAGTTCTATGTGCAGGACGGAAAAGTAAGCCAAACAGCTCAGTACATGGCCTTCTGCAGGGCATTAGAGGTGCAGGAGCAACCGGCGCGGCGCCTCTTCGACGATCCTTATGCCTTCGCTCTACTGTCGGGCCCGTACCGCATGTTGGCGCGCCTGGCCCGTCTCCCCGTACTGGGCAAACTGGTTCATGCCATGATCGAGCTGGGATGGCCGTACACACGGAGTTCCGGCGTGGTGCGTACACGGGCCATCGACGACCTAGTGCGTGATGCGATCCGAAGCGGGGCTCGTCAGTTGGTGCTGCTGGGCGCCGGGTTCGACAGCCGCGGCTGCCGGCTGGAGGAGGCGGGAAAGATTCAGGTCTTTGAAGTGGACCATCCGGCCACGCAGCAAGTAAAGAAGGAGCGTCTCAACGCTTGCATGGGCCGGTTGCCAGCGAATATCCGGTACTTGGCCGTCGATTTCGAACGGGATGACCTCCAAACGAAGCTCATCGAGTCAGGCTATGATCCCGCCACTCCGACCGTTGTGGTGTGGGAAGGCGTCATCGACTATCTGACCGAATCAGCCGTGGAGGGCACCTTCGCTGTCCTTGCACGGTTGCTCGCTCCGTCGAGCTCCCTGATCTTCACCTACATGCATAAGGGTGTCTTGGATGGGTCCAAAGCCTTCCCCGGTGCGCGCCGCTGGCGATCCTGGAACAACTTCAGCGGCGAGTCCTTCATTTTTGGTTTCGATCCCGATACGCTGGCGGAGATGCTAAAGCCGTATCGGTTCCTGCTGCAGACCGATGCGTCGACTGAAGAGATCGCACGGCGCTACTGCCCTCCGCTTGGCAGGAGAGAGCCGGGCAATTTAGCATACCGGGTGGTGGCCGCCACTCGTGTGGAGACGTAACCGTGTCCAGAATCAGCGAGGAGAAACGGGAAGCCCGCCAGGTTAAGATCCTCGACGCTACGACGTGCTGTTTTGCGATGAAAAAGAGAATTTCTATCATGGCGGACTCAACTTCAACAAAAGAGAGGGGTCACACCTACACTCCTGACAATGGCGTGGCAGTCAGACTGGTTGCAGCACAGGAGATGAAACAGAGCAAATCTGTTGGAATGCTTGAGAGGGAGCTTGGGGCGTGAAAAGTGTAGGTTTGACCCCTCTCTTTACTCTTTGAGGAATTATTCAGGAGTAATACCACCCACCTGCCCGTGATTCGCAGATGGAATCAATCCGGAGTGGAGCGGATTCATGAACCAAAGGGACATGATCAAATTCAAAGACGAGTATTTAGCAAGGGTAGCAAGCATAAATCCCTCCGGACTTGCCGCTCAACTCGCCTATCTCTTCCTTTTATCACTTTTCCCGTTTCTCATCTTTTCGATCACGTTGCTCGGCTATACCTCCATTAAGGCGGACGATGTAATCAATCTGGTGAAAAGGTCAGTGCCTTTCGAAACTGCGAGCGTTATTGCTGATAATGTCCGCAGCGTATTGGCGAGTAGAAACACCGGACTTTTGTCTTTCGGCGCCATTGCTGCAATGTGGTCCGCGTCGAGTGCGTTGAATTCCATAATAAACGTGCTTGACAAGTCCTATGAGGTGACTGAAGGCAGATCATTCCTTAAATCCAGGGCAGTGGCGATCGCCTTGACATTCATGATGATTCCCGCCATACTGGTGTCGCTTCTCCTTCCTGTGTTCGGAGAGAAAATTGGACGTCTTATCTTTTCATATATGGGGTTATCGTCGGTATTTCTCGCGCTTTGGAACGTTGCCAGATGGGTCCTCAGCTTCTGCATCATGATAGTGGTGCTTGCAGGCATCTACTACTTTGCCCCCCATAAGCGACTAAGATTCAAAGGCATACTGGCGGGGGCTCTCTTCACTACGGTCGGTTGGCATAGTGTCTCGTGGTGCTTCTCCTACTATGTCAATCACATTGGAAATTACTCGGCCATTTATGGAAGCCTTGGAAGTATAATCGTGCTGATGGTCTGGTTCTATGTTGTAGCTCTCCTCATCATTCTTGGCGGTGTACTGAATTCGACTTTGGACTCGGTCAGGACCCAGAACTCGGAAGCAAACCATTACCTGGATAGAAAGGCCGGCTGAATGGTCTGGTTATAATGTTTCTTGAATTAGCGTCAGGTGCATCAGCCAGAGAGAGGGTTGCATGTTTTTCATTCGTGGTTCTGGCTCCGCTATCCGGTTCATTCTTTTTGTACCCGTTAATGTTGAAAGGTTTCATTCTCAAGGATTTCTTTGCAGATGACAGACCTGTAAGAGCGGCTTGGATCCGTGATAGAGGCTTTGATTGCGGCTGGAAGCCACTCTTACGAAAACGAAACTTTAAATCCTCAACCCTTACTCTGCTTTACTTTCTCATCATTGCTTGACGCTAACGCGAGCCGAAAAGGACTCTCCATGGCCGAAACCCAACGCGACATCACCCGCACCTTATTTGCGGTGCTCTTCATCGTGGCTCTGCTCGGTACGTCGCTCTGGATCCTCAAACCGTTCCTGGGGGCAGCGATCTGGTCGGTGACGATCGTGACGGCGACCTGGCCGTTGATGATTTCCATCCAGAACCGGCTTTGGAGCCGCCGATCGCTGGCAGTGGCGGTGATGACCGTGGTCCTTCTGTGTTTCCTGGTGGCGCCTCTCTGGCTGTCTATCGACACAATTGTGTCGAACGCGGATCGGATAACCAACTGGGTGAAGTCACTGTCCACCTTTGAGGTTCCGCCTCCGCCAGCCTGGCTAGGCGCTGTGCCGCTCTTCGGCAAGAACCTGGTAGCGGCATGGGACAAGGTTGCGGTAGCGGAGATACATGATTTCACGCAAAAACTGGCCCCATATGCCGGCAACGCCATCCGATGGTTCATCACGAAGGTGGGTGGCTTCGGGGTCTTGGTCCTCCAATTCCTGCTAACCGTGGTTTTTGCCGCACTCCTTTACGCCAAGGGTGAGCATGTAGCCTCCTGGATAAAGCGTTTTGGACATCGTTTGGCTGGACCACGGGGGGAGGCCTCGATCCGGTTGGCCGGACAGGCCGTGCGCGGCGTAGCTCTCGGTGTTGTGGTGACCGCCCTGGCTCAGTCGGTTTTTGGCGGTATAGGCCTCGCCATCGTCAGAGTTCCTTTTGCTGCTGTCCTCACGGCAGTGATGTTCATGCTGGCAATCGCACAAGTCGGTCCCCTGCTAGTGCTGGTTCCCGCAGTGGTCTGGCTCTACTGGAGCAGCAGCATAGTTTGGGGCACATTTCTTCTCATCTGGACCCTGGTGGTCGGATCCATGGACAGCTTCTTGCGCCCTTTTCTGATCAAGAAAGGTGCAGATCTTCCCCTACTGCTCATTTTCGTCGGTGTGGTAGGCGGTTTGATCGCATTCGGCCTCATAGGCATCTTCGTGGGGCCGGTGGTGCTCGCCGTGTCCTACACATTGCTATCGGCATGGGTCGATGATGAGATCGCCGAGGTCGAGCCGCGCGCACAGCAAGAGCCATGAAGATGGCACCCGCGCCCCTAAGCTACCCGCAGCTTTTTTTCTTCATAGTCCCGCAAGTCCACAAGAAAGTCAGCATTCCTCTCCTCTGTACGTAACTCAGTCCTTCTCGGGATATGCTTTTTATGTATTAAGCCTGGTTCAGCTTGACTGAAATCTCTTGAGCAGCGGCAGCAGCGCGCGGAATTCCTTTGTGCCCGCCCGGTTCAGCAATTCAAAAATCATCATCTCCGTGGAACTGATCACAGCACCCGCGCTGTCGAGGCGATGCATGCCGGTTTGCTTATCAGAGGCGCTCCTCGATGTCACTGCGTCATGGGCGATATGAACGCGGTATCCAAGACGCAACGCTCCAACGCCGGTGTGGAAAATGCACACATGCCCCTCTAGACCCGCCAGTAGCAGTGTCTTTCGGCCTGTTTGCGCAATTGCCCGCGCGATCTCTTCGTTTTCGAAACAGTTGAATTCGAACTTGTCAAACAGTTTGGGCTCTGAAATCTTATAGGTCAGTTCGGGCAGCAACCCTCCTAACTTATCAGAATTTTGGATCGAGCACAAAACGGGAATCCCAAAAAGCTCGGCGGCCTCGATGAGGGCGCCGGCATTAAACACCGTGCGGTCACTGTCCACGCAAAGGTCCAGCATTGACTTCTGAATATCCACCAGCAAAAGAATGCAGTCCCGGCGATTCAAAAACTCCTGATAATAGTTCATCTACTTGAGTCTCCTGTTTGGATTGAAGTTTAAAAGTTTCTCAAATTATTTGGAAAACCTGCGCCCTAATTCTTTAGTAAGCGTTTTTTAATCGAATCGAAGATAATACCCCGGTACGCTATGGTAAAGAGTGAAGACTAAGGAGGAACTGACAGTGGGCATCGTTATGAATATCGGGGGCTAAGGAGGCTCTCTGAGGTCACGAGTCGCAAGGAAATGACCCGGAATTGGTTCATCCAACCCCCCCCCCGTTGCATCAATGCCCGGCCGGTTTCGCGAGGAACCTCTCCCCAGTTTCCGCTAAAGCGAGGATATTAAAAGAGGGATTAACGCATTATTTGGGATCGAGGCAATGCTTAACTGATTTTTAGGAATCGGAAATTAAGCCGATGGAGATGGTCTGGAGGTCGGAGGTCGGAGAAAGGGACCTGTTGGGTTAGCCCAATCCTTTTGGCATGTGTTCGGTCCAATCGTTTTCTCCCATTTTTCGAAGGCGCATGACACATGAATGGGCCTATCCTATGGTAGTTGCAAATCGGCGGTGCTTTTAGGATTGGAGGTAATTCAGGCATAGTGGCAGCTTGGATGGTTCTCTTTTCTCGATTCCAGTTTCCACTTTTTTGAATTTCCTAATGTATATATTTTGATACAGGAACAGCCACTTTCGAAGGATTTATACGCGGGATCTCCGTTTTCCTTCATTTAATACCCAAAATCTTTGTTCAATTCGCGACAAATTCTGCAATATACAATAGAACATAAGTATACAATGTTAATAGTATTGTTATTTATCTGTCATGAAACGACATCTAAGAAAATGTCATAAAAATGGTATGGAAAATAAACTAAGTGCATATATAATATTATATTCAGTAGATGTCTGATATTGCATATTAAGTAAAGTTCTATGGTATTAAGTAAGTATAGATATTTCCATACAATGTGTGAAAGAGTATTTACAATGTCATTGCCATGTGCAGTGTTGTTTTATAGATAACAAATAATGCCAAATCGCCCTGTCTGATTCAAAATAGTTCTTAGTTGCAATTTATTTCTTGGATTTTGCTGTTACGCATATGTGAAGGTATTGCGAGCAGTCTCCTTCGCCATCCTGTGGTCCGTGCTAGCGGGCAAACTAATTTTGCTTGACTTCTTAATTAGGTCGGATGCATAATTTTTAGGAATGTGTGTGAACGATTTGGGCCATGCTTTTGCGCCACTCCTATGTGTTGGGTGAAAAGACCCTTACGGTGTCAACAAACAGAAGTGTCAAAAACGATGCACCGTAGCGGTTTGCACCCATTTTTAGGAGGGTTCGGATTCGCTGTGGGCTTTAGATGGATCGTGCATAAACTTCCACCGTTCATAAATTTTTTAGCCCGTTCAATGCATTTCCGGTGAAAGCGGAATGCCAAGCGAGCGCGAAGAACTGAAGAATGATTCTATCTGTGGAAACGGAAAATACCGGCGGGGGAGAATTTCACAATCGCACGGCTTTAATGTAGTGCTGCCTGTCCGGGCGCCTGTCAATCTCGCGATATACATGGAGGGAACATGGAACAGCCACTGGTTTTGGAAGATCGATCAGGACAGACAAGTATCCTAACGCTCAATCGGCCTGAAGTCATGAATTGCTTCAATTTCGCTCTGCTCCGGGAACTCCGAGAAAAGCTGGAGGTTTTTCAATGGGACCCGGAAGTGCGGGTAATAATCATAACGGGCGCCGGGGGAAAAGCGTTCTGCGCAGGGGCCGACCTCAAAGAGAGGGCGACGATGCCTGAGGATCAGGTGAGACAATTCATTTTTACGCTTCGCGGTGTGTTTGCCTTCCTTGAATTAATGAACAAGCCGGTAATTGGCGCGGTAAACGGGATTGCTCTGGGGGGCGGCACTGAGCTGGCGCTTGCCTGCGACATACGTATTGCTTCAGAAAGTGCAACTATGGGACTTACCGAGACGCGGCTGGCCATAATACCGGGGGGCGGCGGAACTCAGCGCCTGCCGCGGCTTGTTGGACGGGGTAAGGCCAAAGAGCTGATTTTCACCGGCAGGCGGGTGGATGCAAAGGAAGCCCTTGAGATCGGCTTAGTCAACAAAGTCACTCCTGCCGACAAATTGATCGATGAGTGTCTTGCAATGGCTGCTATGATATGTGAAGCCGGTCCAATTGCCATTGCGCAGGCAAAGTACGCCGTGAACTACGGTATCGAGGTCGACCTGCATTCGGGCTTGGCCATAGAATCCAATGCCTACTGGGTGACAATTCCCACGGCAGATCGTCTGGAGGGTCTGGCCGCTTTTAGAGAAAAAAGGAAACCGGTATTTAAGGGCAAGTAATTTAAAAAACGCATCAAAAAGCCGGGGCCGGGAGCGAAAACCGCTCCCGGCCCCCCCCCGCTTCCTACTGCTTAAGATACCGTTGATCTGACTCTGCTTCGGGAGAACATTAGTGGGTTTGGAAGATAATCTTGAGGATGACCTAAGACAGTCTGTTTTATCCGATAGCGAGTTCCACATTCTCAAACACATCGGCGATGCTGTTCTCATTACATCGAAGGATGGGAACGTTGTTTACCTCAATGATGCTTACTGCCGGATCATTGGCTTTCCGGCTGAGGCAATCATTCATCGGAAGCTGTGCGATTTAGAACCGGATTCACTCGCCCTTAAGGTGATGGCCAATCGTACGGAGGTCCTCCACGTTCAAAAGTATGTTGAGGCCCTTAAGATGAATGTGATTTGCTCAGTCCTGCTTATCCCTTCGGCCGTGAATTTTACCTGTTCTGTCACCATTATGAACAGGGTCCATCAAGATGTCGCCTGCCAGGATGCTCAAGCAAAACAACGATACGTCGAATCATACCTGGATGCCAGAATCGCGCAGGGAGCCGATCTGCCCTCTCCATTCCGCAAGCTGGTGGGAATGAGCAACAGCTTCCGTGCCGCTCTCTACATGGCATACAAGGCTAGTAAAACGGACTTCTCGGTCCTGGTTATGGGTGAAAGCGGGGTTGGAAAGGAGTTGTTGGTTCGGGCGATTCATGAGTCCAGCCAACGGGGTAACCATCAATTTGTGAGCATAAACTGCGCGGCTATTCCAAGCACTTTGATCGAATCCGAACTCTTTGGCTACGCCTCGGGCAGTTTTACCGGCGGCAGACGGGAAGGCAAGAAGGGCCTGTTTGATATTGCTGACAAAGGGACGATCTTCTTTGATGAAGTTGGCGACTTCGAGTTGAACACTCAGGCCAAGATTCTAAGGGTTCTCGAGGAGGGAGAGTTCAGAAGGGTTGGAGATCAGAAGTGTATACCTGTTGATACACGGGTTTTGAGCGCCACCAACAGGGATCTGGACAGAATGATGTTGGATGGGAAGTTCAGAGAGGATCTTTACTACCGACTCAACACGATGACCATTCATGTGCCCGCGATACGAGAACGCGGGCGCGATATAGAGTTGCTTGCCGAGCACTTCCTTGCCGTGCTCTGTGACCGGTATAAAAAAAATGCCGGATTCAGCCAGGCCACGATGGATATCTTTTATGCCCATGCCTGGCCGGGTAACGCAAGGGAATTGCGAAGCGTGGTGCACTACGCCCTCAATATGACCGATTCCGATGTCATAAACCCCAACGATCTGCCGCATTATCTGCTGCTCTCAGAGGGTAGAGCGGCGCTCAATAAGAGGCTTGCCCCAACAGGTAATGAGTCGGAGAACTTTCGGCGCGGCTTCATTTACAGGGATGTTATGGACGCTTTCGAAAAGGATCTGATCGAGCTAATCCTGAATCGATACCGGAGCCGGACCGAAGCTATGCAGGTTCTGGGCCTCAGCCGCAGGTCCTTTTATCTCAAACTCAAAAAACATGGCATATCATGAACCTTCGAAAGCCCGGGAAGCTCTTGTGTAAAAAAGGGAACACCAAACTCGGGTGTTACCGTAAGTATACACCAGTTTCCGTCCGGAAAGGGTCCTTTTCCGCCCTGGGGCTGTGGGACCGCCTGCCGACTTGGCCACTGCCTTCGGCGGTGGCCGCAAAGGCTTAGGCGGGCTCGATCACCGATCTCGACGCTCCGCGAGGCGGTACGAATGTACGCCTCCGCGCAAGCCCTCGATTTCCTTGCCAGAACGAAAAATCCCTCCTTTCCGAATCGGAAACTGCGTGTGTGTCATCCGGTGTTTCCGGATGGACACTACACCAGGGCGTCTCTTTGTCTGCCTGTCTTGAGCTTAGCGTCCATCCGGAAACACCGGATTGGAATTCGACGCCCCGCGAGGCTTCCGAATCGCATTTGTTGCCCTGGGAGACCTACTGAGTTATAGACTATAAATAAGATAATTAACCCAAAGAAACGTATAAAAAGCCGCTACGCGCACATTGGTGCGCTACGCGGCACAACCCGCGCCGGCCCACATTGAACTGCGTCTTTCAGTCGCGGTGGGCCGGCGGCGGGTGGCCTGTTCATGGGAGGGCGGCCGGTTCTGTGCAAGAAAGCCTGCCTTCCTTTTTTGTCTCCAGCACCTCGCAATTCCCGCCCCTAAGTGTTGTCAAGCCTTTGGAACAGTTCTTGCCTATAGCTGCTAGTGTCCATTTGGAAACTCCGTATGAAACACCGGGGCTTTCCGATTCTCAAAAGGGCCCTTTGCGGCCGGAAACCAGCTATTGCCACAGATGCAGCGGACACACGCTGAACAAAAGACAGGCCCATGCAGCCCGACGTTGAGATCATTGAGATTGGTCCCCGAGAGGGGCTTCAGTACTTCAAAAAATATGTCCCTGCCGAGAAGAAGATCGCCTTGGTGAATATGCTGTTTGATTGCGGCTTCCGGAAGGTGGAGGTTACTTCCTTCGTACACCCCAAAGCTGCGCCTCAAATGAAGGATGCCGTTGACGTACTGTACGGAATCCGGCGCAGCAATGCCCAGGAGGGGCAGCAGAGAATCTGCCGGGTTTTGGTCCCCAACGAAACCGGATGCCGCAGCGCAATCGCTTGCAAGGCCGATGAAATCGCGGTGTGGGTCTTTCTTACCGACGTGTTGAGCTATTCCACGGTTAACCGCAGCGTCTCCGAACAGCTCAGACGAATCAGCACAATTTGCGAAATTGCCAGAGCAAATGCCGTCAAAGTCAGTGCATACATTGGTGCGGCTTTCGGTTATCCGGGAGAAGACGCAAGTCACTACGAGAAGTTGTGCGCCATGGTGGCGAAACTGGTCCAGCTTGGCTGTTATCTGGTGTGCCTCAACGACGAACTTGCAATGGCCAGCCCGGTCACGGTTCGACAACATCTGCGGATGTGTATGGAGGAGGTGGAAGCATCAAAGCTCGCCGTTCATTTCTATGAGAACCGCGGAATGGGATTAGCGAATGTTCTGGCCGCCTACGAGTCCGGCATACGAGTTTTTAAATCGAGCCTTGGAGGAGCTGGCGTTCATAACTACTTCAGAACGGCCATCCCGGCAAAGTCTTTGGGAAAGAGCGAGCCACACGGGTTGGCCACCGAGGATCTCGTCTATGCCTTCGAAGAGATGGGCATCGCAACGGGGATAGATATCGACTGTTTGATTCAGTGCAGCCGTTTCCTCGAAAAAATCCTTGGAGTCAGATTGTACAGCCGGATTCGATCGAGTGGCCTTTCGAGCGAGACACTGAGCGAGGCGAAAATTAACCTGGCAAACTGTAATTATCAGAGTTCCGCAGCTCGTGCGAACCCTGCAGGGCTTCAGATCTGAACGGAGTCGGTTTCATCGGTCCAATTGCCGGCCAAAATCTGCAGGAATTGATTTAACATGGAAATTGTCAGAAACTTCTATTTCCTGTTCATTTCATTTTTCTAATCGGCATTTCACGTTGTCTTTTCTTAATTAATACTGCGCATTCAATTGCGCCAAAGGTGGGGATAAGCATCTAACATCGAGAGTCATTCGCTGGGGGAGGGCTATTATGGAAGAGGATGATCGCGCAAGGTGTCTTGACCATTGGGAAAAAGAGGATGCCATCGTCGTGGAACACCGTAAAGAGGCATACAACATCGGCGGTGAGGAGCAGATCAAACGTCTTGCCAAGCAGGGCAAAAAACCGATGCGTGAACTCATCAGGATGTTGATCGATCCGGGTACGGAGTTCTTCGAACTTGGATTGGATGCGGGCTATAACATCGGACAGATAAAGCTCTACGGAGGGGATGTCTACCTCTCGGAGAAAAGGGGGCACATTCCCGGCGGGGGCGTAGTAACCGGCGTCGGTACTGTTCAAGGTAAAGACTGTATGATCTTTGCCAATGAAAATCGCGTTGCGGCAGGGACCTATTTCCCCATCACGCTGAAAAAACACATGAGGGCCCAGGCGATTGCCGAGCGCCTCCGATTACCCTGCATATATATCGCGGACTCAGGTGGTATAAACCTTCCGCTGCAGTTAGGCTGTTTTGCAGACGACGGTCACTTCGGCACAATGTTTTATAACATGTGTCGCATGTCAGCCATGGGCATAAAACAATACACCCTCTCCACCGGTGGCAATACTGCCGGGGGCGCCTACATAGTTTATCTCGCCTCCGAATCCATCATGATAGAGAAGCTTGCTTTTGCGTTCCTGGCGGGCCCCCCAATGGTGAAAGCGGCCATCGGCGAGACGGTTTCCATGGAAGACCTGGGAGGGGCCTATGTCCATACGCAGCACTCAGGTGGCTGCGACCATTGCGTGAAGTCCCAGGAAGAAGGGATCATGAAGCTCCGTAACATTATTGAGTTCGAACCTTCTCAGAGCCTTCACTGTGAGCGAAGAAAATCCGTGGAACCAAAATTTGACTATAAGGAAATGATGCGCTCATCTCCGGTCAATACATACAGCGTAATCCAGATCAAGGATACCCTCAAGTGTATTGCCGACGATAGCTATTTCCATGAATACAAGCCCACATACGGACTCACCCGCGGCGAATCTATCATTGCCGGCAAGATGTGGCTGAAGGGCATGCCCGTGGGAATCATTGCATCCAATGGCAACGGCGTCATTTATATCGAAGCGGCAAGAAAGGCGACGGAATGGATGATTCGATGCGGTAACTCGAAGCTGCCGGTGATCTTTTTCCAGGGATCGCCGGGCTATATGGTAGGCAAACAAGAAGAATGGGGCGGTATAGGAAAATACGGATCGGACATGGTCCGTACTTGCAGCGTGCTGAATGTTCCGAAAATCCAGTATGTAATTGGACCCGACCACGGGGCGGCAAACTACGGCATGTGCGGAAGGGGTTTCAAACCGGTGTTTTGCTTTACAAATATGAGAGGCCGCACGACAGTTATGTCCGGCAAGACAGCGGCGTTCGTTTTGGAAACTGTCCGCAGAAAGAACATTGTCGACAAAGGCGGAACGGTGGATGAGGAACAAATGGCGGAATTCCGCAAGATGATGATAGATCGCTACGATGCTGACGGGCATCCATTTTTGACCGGTTCTGTTTTGTTTCATGACGGTGTGATCACCTTCAGCGAGGTACGTGAAAAGCTGGCTAGGGCTCTGGAGCTTTGCTACCGCACACCCATTGGGAATACCGAATGGGGCGATCTGAAGGTCTAGGCTCTTCGAAAAGTATCAAACTTTCGGTGATTCGCAAATTTGGTGAAAAGGAGGGCGTTGATTATGACGGAATACGATTATTGGAAAATCTTCCCCAGAATGCCAAAGAAAGTGACTCTCGGTGACATAACCGTACGCGACGGCTTTCAGCATGAAGAAAAATTCATCTCCACTAACGCCAAGATTTTTTATGCCCAGGAGATGATCCTCGCGGGAGCAAAAGAAATTGAGGTGACCAATCTGGGAAATCCCGAAGGCATTCCTCAGTTCAAGGATGCCGAACAGGTGCTCACCGCTCTCAGGAGTGATGCATTCAAAAAACGTTGCGCAAGGAAGGGGGTCAACTACGATGAGGTCGTCATGACTGCCGTGACGATTCGTGAAGCGGCCGTTGACAGAGCAATTGAGTTCAAGAAAAGAGGAATCGGTCCCGATCGTCTTCTGATGATGGTCTCTACCGATCCCGAACACCACTTTGCCAATTCCGGCACGACTCTGACCCAATACTGGAAAGAGGCTGAACGTTGCGTACAGAAAGCAGCCGATGTCGGTATGAAAATGAACGGCACCGTCAGCACCATCTGGGGGAGCCCCATCACCGGCGCAACCAGGCTCGAGGATGCCGTGGAATTTACTAAGCGCTTTTTCTCTATTGGCATCCACGACATCGAGCATGCCGACCACGATGGCTCCGCTTCTGCGGCTCAAGTCTACCGCTATTTCTCCATGATCCTCGATGCCATGCCCGATCCCGAGGCGCATCTGTGCCATCTCCATGAGACCAAGCGTGTTGCCTCGGCCTCGGTCCTGGCGGCCCTCCATGCCGGTATTTGCCGCTTCGAGGGGACCCTTGGCGGTCTGGGCGGGCAGCCGGCCAATTTCCTCGATGATTGTCCCGTCAGGGGAACGGGCGATTATTATTACGATCCGAGGTACGTAGGGCTCATTACCTTTGAGGACCTCCTGGTCATGATCGACGAGCTGGGTATCGAGCACGGCTACGATGTGAATCGTGTATTGTGGCTCGGCGCAAAGATGGAGAGAACCATAGGCCGCAGGCTCCGTTCAGAAGCCGTCATTAACGGCCGGACTCTGAAAGAGGGGCATCGGCATTACGCCCGGCCGGGTCTTGCAAAACTCATCGAAAAGGCCGGCGAAAAACCAGGCCAGCTTGTGCCCCCAGAATGGCCGGCGGCAGCCATTCTGCCTGAAAAGTGGGGACCTGAAGGCTGGAGAATGCGCCCAGAGGCTGCGCGCTCTTCTAGATGAAGTAAAGACGAGCTGTCACGAATTCAAACAATTGCTCTTTTCCACCTTTGCCCGCTTGGCTGCCGTGGGGTGTGGCCGGATTTTGAAGAGCTACGGCGTTCATAGAGCGCATTAACGGAAGCTTCGGAGTTTCCTGTCTTTTTCACGACGGCGTGAAAAAGACAGGGCAATTTCGTCGACTGTCAAGGAGGATACAATGAATGAGCAAGTCCCATCTATAACTCCCCAGGGAGAACTCTTCTGTTCCCCCGATGCTGAAGAGGCGCGGTCATTCTTCAGGCAGAAACCGCGCACCATGACGAACAAGCTGATGAGTGTCTCTGAGGCTGTGAGCCGATTCGTACATGATGGTGATTACCTTGCTTCCGGTGGTTTCGGCGGGGTAAGGATTGCCTCCGCAGTCCTCCATGAAATTGTGCGCCAGCGCAAAAAGGATCTCGGTTTGTCCGGCCACACGGCCACTCATGACTTTCAGATCCTTGCAGCCGGCAAGTGTTTCAACCGCTGCGATGTCGCATACATAGTCGGGTTGGAAATGAGGGGGCTCTCTCTCAATGCCCGCCGATACATGGAGAGCGGCGCAGTCAAAATGACCGAATGGACCAATGCCGCACTTGCATGGCGTTGCAAGGCGGCTTCGATGGGTCTTCCTTTCCTGCCCGCTCGCGTGATGCTTGGAACTGACGTCATGAAGCACAGCGCCGCAAAAACGATCGAGTGTCCCTTTACGGGGCAAAAGCTCCTGGCCCTTCCGGCGCTCTATCCCGACGTGGGAATTATCCATGTCCACCGGGCGGACATTTTCGGGAACTGCCAACTCGATGGTATCACGATCGCTGATTACGAGGTGGGGCGCTCTTCTAAACGCGTTATCATTTCCACCGAGCACCTGGTCGATACCGACGAGATTATTAAAAAACCGCTCCAAACCCTTTTGCCTTTCTGGCTGGTCGATGCCGTCTGTCATGTTCGGTATGGTAGTTATCCAGGCAACATGCCCTACGAGTACTTTTCCGATGAAGAGCACCTTGCGGAATGGATGGAAGCCGAGCGAGATCCCGATACCTTCCAGCAATTCATCGACAAGTACATTTACGGTGTCAGTGATTTCAGAGAATACTTGGAACTGAAGGGCGGGGAATTGCGGATGGCAGAGCTGCGCGAACTCGAACCCTTGCGGCGAAATGAAGAAAAGCGTATGCCTGCGAGCGGAGGAAGTCTATGAAAACAAATAATAACCGCTACAACCTGATGGAACTGATGGTGTGCGTTGCTTCCCGCCAGCTCGAGGACAGCAAGACTGCGGTCATCGGTACGGGAATGCCGCTGGCCGCCGCAATGCTTGCTCAAAAGCTCACCGCGCCAAACCTGGTCATCCTGTTCGAGGCCGGCGCCGTTGCTCCGAAGCTGCAGCGGCTGCCTATTTCCGTTGCCGACTCCAACACGCAGACCGACGCTCTGTTGCTCTCCGGCATGGATATAATCTTCGAAGCCTGCCAGAGGGGCACTGTTGACTATACGTTCTTGGGCGGGGCGCAGATCGACATGTATGGGAACATCAACTCCTCAATGATCGGAACTGACTACAACCGCCCAAAGGTGCGCCTGCCCGGCAGCGGGGGAGCAAACGATCTGGCTTGCCTATGCTGGAAGACGCTCACCATCACGCCACACGACAAGCGAAGGTTTGTCAGTAAGTTGGATTTTCTGACTACCCCCGGCTACCTCACCGGCCCCGGCGCCAGGGAGCGAGCCGGATTGCCGGCGGGCTGCGGACCGTATAAGGTCATAAGCACTCTTGCCTTGATGGGATACGATCCTGAAAGCAAGCGTATGCGTGTGGAAAGCCTGCATCCCGGGATAACGAGAGAGGAGGTGATCGAGAATACCGGTTTCGAGATGCTTTTTCTTGACTCATTGACCGAAACGCCGGAACCCACCGACCACGAGTTAAAGGTTCTCAGGGAGGAAGTAGATCCCATGGGACTTGTGATCGGTAAGTCCGGCCAGTGATCAGGCTGGCTGCGCGCCGTCAACTTTGCTGTGAACTCGTTTTCGTCCTGTTGGCTGCATTTTCTTCACATCGAGGCGGGGCCTTCTCGGGTGATCGATAGACATCCCCAAAGGTTAGAGAAGGCTGTTTTTGCAATTACCGTTCATTTTTCCAGGAGGTGTACCGTGGATTTTCAACTTACCGATGAACAACGCATGATCAAAGAGACTGTCTACAAATGGTCTGTAAATGAACTGGGACCGTTGCAAGAGAAAATCGACGACGAGGACTGGTTCCCCCCCGATTTCTTCCGCAAATGCGCCGAGATTGGCATCCTGGGGATAACCATGAGTGAGAAATACGGAGGACTCGGCGGCGATGTAATGATGCAAACCCTGGCCATCGAGGAGATGAGCCGTATCTGCCCCGCACTGGCCATGTCCTATGGGGCGCATTCCAACCTGTGTGCCAACAACATTCACAAAAATGCAAACGAATACCTCAAGGAAAAATACCTGCCGCCGCTGATTTCCGGTGAAAAAATCGGCGCGCTGGGCTTGACCGAACCGAACGCCGGATCGGATGCCATGAGTCTTAGGACCCGTGCGGTTAAGAAGGGGGACAAGTACATCCTGAACGGCACCAAAATGTTTATCACCAATGGTCCTGTTGCCGACACCCTTCTGGTCTATGCCAAGACCTCACCGGAGCTGGGGGCAAGGGGGATAAGCGCCTTCATAGTGGAAAAGGATTTCCCGGGCTTTTCTGTGGCGCGGAAGCTCAATAAATGCGGCATGCGCGGCTCCCCGACAGCAGAGCTCGTCTTCGAGGACTGTGAAGTGCCGGCTGTAAATCTTGTTGGTGAGGAGAACAAAGGCGTCAACGTGATGACCAGCGGGCTTGACATAGAGCGGATAGTTCTGGCAGGCGGCTCCGTTGGTATGGCCCAGCAGGCCCTCGACTACTCCATTAAGTATGCGGTGGAGCGTGAACAATTCGGCCAGTCCATTGCCAGTTTCCAGATGGTCCAACAAAAACTCGCAGACATGTACACCCGCACCGAAGCTTCACGACTTCTCGTCTATCGGGCTGCGGAGGCCGCTCAAAGAGCCGCCAGGGGAGGTAAAGGCACCGAGCTTACAAAGCTCGCTGCATCGGCTATCCTTTTTGCTGCTGAATCGGCTACCTGGGTTTGTGATCAGGGTATCCAAATCCATGGCGGTTATGGGTACTGCCTCGAATTCCCGGTCCAGAAGCTTTGGAGGGATGCCAAGCTCTACGAAATCGGGGCGGGTACAAGCGAGATTCGGCGGCTTATCATTTCACGCGAGCTTACTCGAGAGGAATTTTCCAAAAAAGCCGAACGTTTCGGCCCACAGGCAACTGCGCCCAAGGGTGCCGGCAAAGCAGGTTAAGTCAACCAAACAGGCGCGTTGGCAGTTCACCGTGTCAAAAGGGTGGGAGGCGAATTCAATCTGAAAACAATATCTGAGCCTGTCGGAAAGGATATCAGCGGAAATGATGTCCATCATCCAATCGGTTTCTGATGCTCGAGCGACCCCCGGAAAGACCATCGTTTCGATATCGGTGAAGATAAGAGGTGATCCGATTTTCGATATCTAAAGGGAGGGTTGTGTATGACAACACCGGTTCAGCAGAAGATTCGCGACAAAAAGAGGACCCCGCAACAGATTGCGGAGATGGTAAAATCAGGGGACTGGATAACCAACGGAAGCGTCGGTGGAGATTCAACTGTTTGCACCGAGGCTGTGGCGAGGAGACTGGGGTCTGGCCCTGCTAACCTGAGGGATATCGAATTCTGGATGTATGCCCAGTTTTATCCACATCCCGAACTGCAGGAAATCGATCCCCTGCAGCAATATCACTGCATTCATGAATACTTCTTTTTCCCGTGGAACCGCAAGGCTCGGGACACCAATGGCGTAACCGACTGGGCCCAGTGGGGTTGGGCGTACGGCATGTGGGCGCACCATTACAGGTTCGTCAATGCCGCGCGCGAAAAGCGCGGTATCGACTGGTGGTTCAATGCTGCAACAGCGCCGGACGACCACGGCTTTTTCAACATGTCCTACGGCACGAACAACTGTAACATATTCAAGCAGACTGCCAAGAAAATCGTTTTCGAGGTCAGGAGCGATTATCCCTGGGCAGAAGGAGGGCGCTTCAATACCATACATATCGACGATATAGATTACTGGGTCGAGGTCGACTGCGAAAAATACAAATGGCCTCAGATTAACGAGCGCGGTATCAAACCAAAATCGGAAGAAGAAGCTATTGCAAAGCACGTAATGAGCATAATGCGAGACCGTGACATAGTTCAGCTCGGCATCGGCTCACTTCCTTCCGCTTGCGTAGCCGCAATGGAAAACGCGGGCTTTAAAGACCTTGGCATTCACACGGAAATGCTCAATTTCGGTCTGATCAAACTGATCGAATCCGGCCAGGTCACCAATGCATACAAGAGTCTCGACCGGGGCAAGAGTGTTTGGACCTTTGCCTTCCCGGTGGACGTGCAATGGTACTACGATACGGTCAATCACAATCAGCACCTGGCTGCCTATGACATCGGCTACACGAACAATTTCCAGATTCTGAGCCGAATCGACAACATGATCGCCATAGACAACTGTGTCGCCGTAGACCTTCTCGGACAGCAGTGTGCCGGCTTCTATGAAAAACGGCCCATCTCCAGCTCGGGCGGATATTTTCAGTTTGTCAGCTTCTGCGCGATGTCCAGGGGAGGCAGGGGTGTTGCATCCATGACGTCCAGAAGCAAACATGGAACTTCAAGGATCGTGCCTTTCCTGCCGGAAGGATCGACCGTGGATGTGCCTGCCCAACTGGCTAACTACGTATGCACCGAGTATGGCATAGTAAACTTGAGAGGACTCAGCGGCTACGAGAGGGCGAGCGCGTTGATTTCGATTGCCCATCCTGACGACCGGGAATGGCTGGAAAAAGAAGCGCGAAAGCACGGGCTGCTGGCGCCTAAATTCCCCGTCTCCATGCGTTGCGGAGAAAACGGAGACAGAAGGTATCCTCCCTACACGGAAAGAAGGGGATACAAACTGCCGCTCAACAGCGAAATCTGGGGATGCGATTGGGACCCCTATCAGTCGGGAAAATAGCTGTGTCTACACTGCGTGGAGCGGGAAGCAAGGCCTCCCGCTCCCGCCCCGTCTCGCGGGTGGGTTGGGCGGGCTGTCGAGAATGAGCGGTCAGCCTCCGCGCTACGCGTTCGCACTTCGCTAAGTGAGGCCTGGCAAGCCCACTTCACAAAGTGAAGTAGGGCGAAGCCCCGCTAAGCGAGACCTTGACACCATTTTCACTTTACTTTCTGATGCGCTTAACATTTGGCTTGCCTTCACACGCACCACGTTTAATGTCTGTGCGTTCTGCATGGCTGCATGCACGGTCGCCGCCCTTATCATGTCAGGCGATTTTTTTTCGAGCAAGGCATCCCGCTGACTGCCCCGTCTCTGGTCATAGACAGGTCATGGAAAGCGTCGAGAATGAGCGGGATGCCTTCCGCAGCCCTCCCGCACACCCACGCGAAGTACCTTCCGCCTAAAGGCGGAAAATTGATCTTCCGCCTAAAGGCGGTAAAAGGAATGACCAGATTATGACCAGATTATCGCTAAGGCATGCCCGAGAGAGCATTTCACCAAGCGATCGCTCAGTGTTGTTAACAAGTCTGTCATACGTGGTATTATATAAGTCTATCATACGAGGAACAAGAAGCGCTTCCCGCTTCACAATCCCCGCTCCATTTTCAAAAACCGGGCTGAGGCGTCACGCCAGTGCAGGCATTTTTTTATTAGTCCGAGCAATCTTGCGAGGGTTCCGGAGCTCTACTGGAAAAAGGCCGTCCGGCTTCAGCAAATTTTAAAAGCGCCCACCTGAAGATTGATATTGAAACAAAGCTTAATCTCATCTAACATCCCGGTGTCGATTTTCGCATTCAATTTGCAAAAAAACTAAGAAGGTATCAGAGGAGTTGCAGTCGCCTGTTTTATGTGGCCTGCAATCGTTTTTTGTTCATTCTGTGAGAGGGTTTCGAAAAATGGATTTTGGATTGAAAGACAAAGTTGCATTTGTGGCCGGTGCGAGCCAGGGAATCGGCAAAGCGACTGCAATCGAACTGAGCAAAGAAGGGGCAAAAGTTGCCCTCTGCGCCTTAGATGATCCGGAACTGCCCAAAGCCGTTGAAGAAATCCGGTCGATTACCGGTAACGAGGTCATCGGCATTCCGGCCGACCTCACCGTGAGCGAAGATGCAAGGAATTTCATCCGCAAGGGCCTGGAGCATTTCGGTACGGTGGACATCCTGGTAAACAACTCCGGTGGCCCTCCGGATAGGAAATTCCTGGAAATTGACGAAGAATTGTGGAAGTTTGGTTTTCGCCTCAATCTGCTGAGCACCATCACGATGACCCGCGAAGCCGTTCCCGTGATGATGGAAAAACGCTGGGGCCGGATAATTAACATGACCTCAGTTTCCGTAAAACAGCCGATCGAAGGGCTAATCCTGTCCAACACGATGCGAATCGGAGTCGTGGGACTTGCCAAAACACTCTCCAACGAACTGGCTCCCTACAACATAACCGTAAACAATGTCTGCCCGGCGTATATCGCGACCGAACGCGTGCGCAAGCTCTCGATCGATGTCGCGGAAAAGCAGGGTGCAACGCCCGATGCGATTATCCGCAAATGGGAATCTCAAATGCCCATCGGGCGAATGGGCAAACCCGATGAAGTGGCCGCACTGATCGCTTTCCTTGCGTCCGAGCGGGCCGGCTTCATTACGGGTGATTCCATTCAGATAGATGGTGGATACTACAAGGGAGTAATGTAGAGGTATTGATCTGATGACTAAACGCACCGCATATGTTCGATCAGTCGGCCGCTTTTTGCCTGAAAGGAAGCTCACAAACAGCGATCTTGAAAAGATGGTGGACACCAGCGACGAATGGATCTTAAGCCGGACCGGGGTCCGGGAACGCCGTATTCTGGAACCGGGTCTGGGATGTTCCTATATGGCGGTTCGTGCCGCACGGGAATGCCTCGAAAGAGCCGGAGTCGGCCCTGAGGAGGTTGACCTCATCATTGTAGGCACGGTGACTCCCGACATGATGTTTCCCGCAACCGCATGCCTCGTGCAGGATGAGCTTGGGGCAAAAAATGCCTGGGGGTTCGACTTGTCAGCCGGATGCTCCGGGTTCCTTTTCTCCCTTTCGACTGCGGCCCAGCTTATAGAGGCAGGAAGAGTCAAGAGGGCGCTTGTTATAGGCAGCGACGTAATCAGCACCCTCATCGATTACACCGATAGGAACACCTGCGTTATTTTCGGAGATGGCGCAGGGGCCGTGCTCCTGGAACCATGCACCGAACCCGGATTTGGTATTCTCGATTTTATTTTGCATATTGACGGTTCCGGAGGGCAATACCTTTGTATGAAAGGTGGAGGGAGCCGCAGGCCGGCAACGCACGAAACCGTGGATAACCGGGAACATTTCGTCTTTCAGGATGGCCGTAATGTATTCAAGGCAGCAGTAAGCGAAATGTCGAGTGTTACGGCCGAGATTCTCGAAAAAAACGGCCTTACAGGCGATGACGTCACTTTCCTGGTCCCGCATCAGGCAAATAACCGCATTGTAGAAGCCGCTGCGAGACGCATAGATATCGAAAACAAAAAGGTGATCGCAAACATTGGCAGCTACGGTAACACGGTTGCAGCGAGCATTCCGCTCGCCCTCTACGAAGCAGTGTTGGAAAGAGACCATGGGGTTAAAAAGGGCGACTATCTGGTGATGGCCGCTTTCGGGGCCGGCTTTACGTGGGGAAGCGCCCTGCTCAGATGGTGGGAGCAATAGCGGACCTGCTCTACTGCATCAAGCAGCAGTTCAATGAAATGTTTTGCAGCCAATTCCCGGAGAGCTTGCCACGGATCCGGGATCGTGTCCAGGGCAGGCTCTGATCCGTGGGCGGAAAAAGACTCTTTTACGACAACAAATCCGGACGGAAACTATTTGACCCTAAGGTGACCAAGTCGTAGCACCAGGTTGCCCGTTCTACTTGCTTCGCTCATTTTGAAATCACGGATTCAGGTTAGTTGATTTTGAATGATTCCAGCAGATCTTACCCGTATGCGCTGCACTGCGGCTCCAATAATTTCATCTGCGCTTGGAAATCTTGTACGGCAGCTTTCATGTGTGCTTGATGAAACCTTCCAAGAGGAGAGGTTTATCGCGCTTCGGATAAAGATTTCATTACTCGCCACTGCGATGACCGTATTGGCTCTCTGCATAATCGGGGTCCTCTATCCTGGTTTCTTGCAGAAGTCCTTCGGGGGCGCAGTCTTCGAAGGACTGAAAGGCCTTCCCTCGCCTCTTCGGAGCCGAACGCGAGATATCTTCTCAGGGCAAGTAATTAATTTTTCGGATTGCCTTCCCGGAGGCCACCATGAGTAGCGTTGATGCCGCCAAAGCCTATTTGATTGATGGAAAATACGGCATTGGAGATCTGGTCGATATGGGCGAGCTTCGTAGTATCTTTGAGAAATTCACTCAAGCCACGGGGTTTGCCGTGGGCCTCTTGGATCATCCCGGCTTCAACGTTCTTATTGCCGCCGGGTGGAGGGACATCTGTACAAAGTTCCACCGAACATGTCCCACATCGGCAGCCTACTGCACAAAGAGTAATCTACACCTGTTGGATCAGTTGAAAGAACCGCACGATCTGGTTATCGAACAATGTGATAACGGACTGGTGGACTGCGCGGTCCCGATCATTGTTCAGGCAAAGCACATCGCCAGTCTTGTCACCGGGCAGATTTTTCTTGAAGAACCGGATATCGATCGTTTCAAGCTGCAGGCCGAGATCTTCGGTTTCGATGCGTATGAATATCTTGAGGTACTGCAAGATATCCCTGTGGTTTCGGAAGAAAAGCTCAGGAGCGTGACCGCATTCTTTGGGGAGATGGCCTATTTCATCTCAAAACTTGGATACTCGAACCTGATCGCCAAACAGGAATCCCTCCGCTTGGAAAACGAGATTGCTGAGCGCAAGCGGGCGGAGGACGAGCTGTTCGATTCGCGTCAGATGCTCCGGTCAGTCTTGGACAACATGCCACAGCGAGTGTTCTGGAAGGATCGAAACCTGATCTTTGTTGGCTGCAACAAACCTCTCGCCCTGGATTGCGGCTATGAGGACCCAAATGAGCTTGTGGGCAAGACCGATTACAAGACCGCCGCTGCAGCAATTGCCAACCTCTATAGTGCCGATGATCATAGGGTGATGGAGAGCGGCAGGCCCAAGATCAACTATGAAGAACTGCAAATCAGGCCGGATGGCTCTCAGGCCTGGCATGTCATCAGCAAGGTGCCCATGTATGACCGGGACGGCCAGGTGATTGGCTTGCTGGGAACTTATGCGGACATTACCGAGCGCAAGTTGATGGAGGACGAGATCAGGCAAACCAATGCCGACCTTGAGAACATCTTTGAGAATTCTCCCGATGCCATCAGCATTGTGGATAATCATGGAAGGTTTATCAGGTGGAACAAAATGGCGGAGGATCTCTACGGCTATACCTTTGAAGACATGAAGGGGAAGTCTGCGTTTGATCTATACGCGGATAAAGATGAGCTCGAAAAAATGCTTATGAGCTTGCGCCGGGAAGGCTCGGTTAAGAAATGGGAAATGAGAATGAGGAGAAAGGATGGCGGCATTGTCCCATTTGAAATTTCCATTGCCATGCTGAAAGACAGCCGAAACGAAACTCTCGGGAGTGCTGGCGTCGCAAGGGACCTAAGCGGCGTCAAGGAGGCATTGGCCGCCCTCAAAGCTTCTCATGAACAATTGTATCAGGAAATCGACGAACGCAAACAGGCGGAGGGCACACTTGAACGGCTCAGGCGTCATAACGAGCTCATTTTGAACTCGGCAGGAGAAGGGATTCTGGGATTGGACCAGGAGGGAAGACACACCTTTGTCAACCCTACCGCTACCAGGATGTTGGGGTATATGGCCGATGAGCTTATCGGTCGGAAGGGTCATAACCTTTATCATCACACCAGAGAAAATGGAGGGCTGTACGCTGAAGAGGATTGTCCTATTTTTCAAGCTTTCAGGGACGGCAAATTCCGCCAGGTTGCCGAAGAAGTATTCTGGAGAAAAGATGGGACGAGTTTTCCGGTCAGATACAGCAGCGCGCCCATTATTGAAGAGGGTGAGGTTGTGGGGGCCGTGGTCACATTTCGCGATATCACGGAATACAAGCTGGGAGAGAAGGAAAGAAAAAAACTCGAAGAACAGCTCTTCCATGCTCAGAAGATGGAATCGGTGGGACGGCTGGCCGGCGGCGTGGCGCACGACTTCAACAACATGCTGGGCGTGATCATCGGCCGGGCGGAATTGGCGTTGAATACGGACGTTTCCGCCGACGAACTTCAACACCACCTCCAGGAAATCCTCAAAGCAGGCCTGCGTTCAGCGGCCCTTACCCGGCAACTGCTGGCATTTGGCCGAAGACAGGTCGCCATTCCGAGGATACTGGATTTGAACGGCACGATCTTGGGCATGCTGAAGATGTTGCGGCGGCTTATCGGCGAGGATATAGACCTTTTATGGGGGCCGCAAGTCGATCTCTGGAAAGTCAAAATTGATCCTTCCCAGGTGGACCAGATTCTGGCCAATCTTGTGGTCAATGCCAGCGACGCCATTTCCGGAGTAGGCGCCATCGCCATGAGGACCGAGAACGTTGTGATCGATGATTGCAAGAGGGCCGAGACGCCCGAATTCATTCCCGGTGAATACGTCCTGCTGACCGTGAGCGATACCGGAACGGGGATGAGCCAGGAAGTGTGCGAGAAGATCTTCGAGCCTTTTTTTACCACCAAGGAACTGGGCAAGGGAACCGGGCTGGGATTGTCCACAGTCTACGGCATCGTTAAACAAAACGACGGTTTTATTTATGTCGCCAGCGAACCGGGGAAAGGAACCACGTTTAAGATCTACCTGCCGAGGTTCAAGGCTGAAACTGCACAGGTCCCCTCTGGAGAGGTTGCCGGCAAGCGCCGGACAGGCAAGGAAACCATCCTGCTGGTCGAGGACGATGAAGCGATTCTGAATCTCGGTAAGATAATTCTCGAAGAGTTGGGCTACAAGGTCCTTGCAGCGCCGACTCCAGGACGCGCCATTCATCTTGTCGAAGATTATCCGGGAGATATTCACCTGCTTATCACGGACGTGGTGATGCCGGAGATGAACGGCCGGGAACTGGCAGAACAGCTTAGCGCCGTCCGCCCGAACCTCAAGTGCCTATATATGTCAGGCTATACCGCCGACCTGATAACACATCGCGGCATTCTGGACGAAGGAGTAAATTTCATTCAGAAACCTTTCGGAAGGCATGAGCTTGCGGCGAGAGTCAGACAAGTGTTGGACCAATTGGAATAGATGGCCAAAAGATCGTGTCGGCATTGCTCTCCGCGGCCATGACAAAATAAACTATTCCTCCCCATGCCCCCGCTGGTCATGGCCGGCGGGGTTTTCTTTTGCCTATTCCTGAATGGGTACTTTTTGCGACCTTTTACGCTCTAGCTTGCCATGCCGCTTCTTCTCCTCCAGGCGGCGAAGCTTCGCTCCCTTGCTGACTCATGTCTTTTTTCTTATTGGGACCTGCCTTACTGCATCCCGCAGCAGTTCTACAAAACGCTCTATAGCCATTTCCCGGTTGGCTGCCTGACTGCGGGTCTGCTGAGAGATGATGCGAAGAACCCGTCCTTGCCGATGCGGCTGGCAATGCGGCGCAAAATAAGTTCTTTATGCTCCGGGGAGAGGCTGGAGGAGTTTACCACATCGAACCACAAGGTAATTCGCGAGCTAACATTGTTAACGTTACAGGCTATTTAACCCCAGGAAAATAAGGCCATCGAACCAAGTTGCGATCTCCTTTCGCGCTACCCGGTTGATACGCGTTATTGCTCGATCCCCGCGCCGCTTTTTACTCCGGAGAGAGCCGCTGGTAACGCGCGAGGAGCTCCTCGCGGTTCTGGCGCAGGTCCATTCCGGTTGGCGCGGCGGGATAAGGCTTGTTGCCCATCAACCCTTTCCACAAAATGCGGTTGTAGCGCGCGAAATCGAAGCGGTCTTCGCACGTGAAGTCCATTCCCTTCGTGACCCGCGCCCAATACTTCGCATCGTGCGTTGGCTTTGGTACGATCAGGCCTGCGGACTTGGAAGGCAGCGGCAGTGTCGTGTGGTAGAGAATCGGTGCAGGAGCGGGCGTAAAGCTCCACGGGCTCGGCGTCGTGTTAAAGATGTCGGCCATGGGCCTTGCGAGCGCGTCGTTCAGGTTCATCGGCGGGAGGCCCAGAACCTCTTCAATCGTGCGCAGGAAGTTGATGGTGTTGTACTGCGTGGAGACTAGCGCGCCTTGCTTCACGCAGGCGCCCGCAACGAACGCGATGCTGCGGTGCGAATCGACGTGGTCGCCGGCATCCTGCGAGTCGTCTTCAATGATAAAGATCAGAGTATCGTTTGCGTACTTGCTTTTTGAGATCTTCTCAACCAGCAGACCGACCGCATAGTCGTTATCGGCTTGCTGCAGCTCCGGAGTATTCACGCCGGCAATCGCGGTAGCGAAGTTTCCTGTGTGATCGTGCATAAAGCGAACGAGGCTAAGGGAAGGGAGTGCCTCTCCTTTAGCTTTGGCGTATTTGGTGTCGAACTCTCGCTCCCACTCCTTGTAACGGTAGTAATCCGGAAACGAGTTGTCGAAACCGCGGAAGTACGGATCGGTGTACGGGGCAAGGGCTGCACTCGCCGGGTAGGCCACGGTCGTTTTGGTTGAGTGCGGGTCGGGCAGCGGAGGAATGCTGTAGGGGGAGCCGGGGGGCAATATATAGCGGGTCGTATCCACAAAGAAACCATAATTGCGGACAGTGAGCTTCGCCCGCAACGCGGAGTCCCATAAATAGCCGGTATTCACTTCATTGTTCGGTCCATCCGGCGCAGCCACGTCGGTCTGGCCCGGTAACAGATCCGGATCGTCCGGTGTAAGGGGATTGGCGGCCCGGCGCTCGGCGAGGGTTGGATAGGCAACGTTCACCCTGCGATTCACACCTTCGGTATCCAAGCTGAGGCCGCGCATCGCGTAGGCCACCGGGAATTGGCGTTCCACCACGTCTGGGGCGCGAGCCGAAGTGGTCCACGCCCAGCCGTCATTGCTGACTTCGGCGGTGTCATAGAAGTTGTCGAGCGTGACGAAGTTTCGCGCCAGGTTGTGCTGATTCGGCGTGTACGCCTGTCCAAACTGAGCCAAATGAGGATCTCCATTGCCGATTTCCAGGTCACCCAGAATCTGGTCGTAAGTCCGATTTTCCTTGATGATGAAGATGACGTGCTTGACCCCTTGACGTACGGCCGCCATGACAGCGGCGTCGTCGGCGCTCTGGGTGTGGGCGAACCGGTTGTTCAAGGCTACTTGCGCCGTAAGCGCCGTGAGCTGGGTCGTGCCGGGGCGCGGGAAGCTCTGGAGGCCGGCTTTGAGCAACTGGGGATTATACTGATTCGCCGGATAGCAACCGGGGTACCGCGCCGGGCCGTAGCCATAGCACCATTCGGGATTCGGGCCTGTCGGAGACTTCCCATTGACCACATACACCCAGTTGCCATCGCCGCTGAAGCTCACGGAGTTCGGGTACCAACCGGTCGGAATGAGACCAATTACCCGGCCGCTGCTATTCGTTGCGCCCAGCGCCACCACCGCGATGCAATTCAGATTGCCGTTCGTTACGTAGAGTTGCTTCTCATCCGGGGAGAGCGTCACGCTGTTGGAATTCGCTCCCGTATATTGCGCCAGCGATTCAGGCAGTACTGACATGGGAGCGATTACCGGGATGGTTTCGACGACCACGTTCTTCGTGGTGTCGATTACGTCAATCGTATCCGACTGGTCTTCGACGACATACAGGAGCAACTGGGCCGCGTTCAGCGTCATCTTGTTCGGTTGGCCTTTCACTCGGATACGGTCCGTTACCTCCGGTAACGGCGCCCCGTTCAGGTTCACCGAGACGATCTCGCGGTCGCGAATGCTCGATACATAAGCTGTCGCTTTCGCTCCGTTGCCCTTTACAACCACCCAGAATGGATATTCGCCGCCCGGCACGCCCGGCTTAGGCGAGGCGAGGCTCTTGCCGGGGCGCAGGTCGCCTTCCCTTGCCTTCGACCAGTTGCCCAAGCCTCCGTTGAACACCGTTATCGAGTCGTTGTAGTAATTGGCCACCACCAGCGTCTTGCCATCATTCGAGATAGCCACGCCCGCGGCGCAAGGCTTCACACCGACTTGAAGGTTTATCGAGCCTGCCCCGACGTCAGTCTTCCCGACAAGGCCATTGCCCGTGCCGTGGCCCAAGGCAAGCGCGGTTCCAGGCTGCTCCTCCCAGGTTCCGGTGGGGTTCAGAGCAATGATGTGAACGTTGTCATTGCTGCAGCCGGGCACGTAAAAAGCCTTACCGGATGGATCGAAGACAATCCCGTTGTAGGTATTCGGGATTTGTACGACTTGCTTCTTGACCGGCGTGGGCGTCGAAATGTCGTAGATGAACACGTACTCATTGGAGTCAGGCCAGTACGGTATGGGGGTGTTGGTGTTGTAGAAGCGGTTGTACCCGCTCGTCAGAACCAGCAGGGTCTTGTGATCCGGACTGACCACGGTGGTGACCGCTTGCCCGGCCAGCCAGGCTGGATTGTCGGACAGATCGGGGTTCAACATTTCGAACCGGCAATCCTTGGGCGCTAACGGCGTAATCTGTTGGCTCATATTGGGCAGGTCCCGGATGTAGGGGGCCGTGACATTTGCTGTGGTGCTGAAACCGCTACACCCGCAGAGAAGAAGGAATAACGCGCTCAGAGAAAGACCAAGCCATTGCATGGATCGCATAGAAACCCCTGTTAAATTGTGGGGTGGATTGCAGTACACCATGGCCCACAATTATTGAGGAAAAATTAGATTGAATCCAGTGTGGCTTTCTGCACTCTAACAGTCTTCCGCCGTGCCGCGAAGATGCTCTGCGAGGCAATCATGGAAAAATCAGCGGGCCAAGCTTTTCCTGGACCTCTTCAAGGACTTCGGCAGGCAGGGTGTCGATATGCTCGGCGTTCCTTCCGCGCCAGTCAATACATTTGATATGGTCGGCAAGGATCGTTCCTTTAACCTTGAATCTTTGGGGTATCTGCACCTCAAAGGGGTAGCCCTTCGCCTTCATCGTAATCGGGACGACGATAGCGAGCCCGACGACCCTGTTATAGTCGTCTGCCGACAAGACAAGCGCCGGTCGCCGTCCGCCCTGCTCGTGACCCTTCACGGGATCGAGGTCGATCTTGATAACATCACCACGCCTTGGGAAAAAAAGCTTTTGGTTCACCACAATTCTTCTCCAACAGCGCTCCCCCAGTCTGTTTCGGGGTGGATGTTCTCTTCGCTGACACCCGCCAGCAGTTCTTCAAGCGAGTATTTCCATTTCTTTTTTTGCATGGGAGCGATGATGAGCTTTCCATCTTCAACCCTGAGATCCACAGTCGAGTTTTCCGACAAATTAAGTTCGGCCAAAAGCCCAGTTGGGACTCGAAGCGCAAGACTGTTTCCCCATTTCTTTAATTGCGCCCTCATGGCTGTTTTGCTCCTCTTATTTTCGCGGGATAAATTATGCACACAAATTATAGATACATAGTATAGACGTATCCACCAAGGAGTCAAGAACAACCAACGGAAGGATGATTCAAAGCTTGCCTACCTGGACTTTCGCGATATGACTCGAATGACACCGTCTTTGCCTGTTCGGCTCCAGTTATACACTCTCCAAAAGAATATTGGTTCCAAAATCAGGATGCTCGGAGTATATCTCAAACTGCCCTGATCGTAGTGATCGCCTTATTGCTGCCCGAAATGGGACGAGGTGTAAACAGATCTGCAGGTTCAGGGGAGGAGTGAGTCCGGAGCCGCCGAAGCGTTTAATGCCCTTTGATTATCCCTGCACGAAAAATCTGAAGCCAACTTTGCAGGCTGGGAGGCCATACGACCATGTCCAAAACGTTTACACGTCTTTTTGCCCCTTTGGAAATCAAGCATCTTACCCTGAAAAACCGTATCTGCATGTCGCCGGTGAGCACCAATTTTGCCACTCCCAAGGGGGAGGTGACGCCGCGGCTTCTTGATCACTATGGAGCGAGGGCGCGTGGGGGGGCAGGCTTGATAATCGTTGAGGGAACTTGTGTCCACCTCAGCGGAAAGGCCTTCGTGAACCAACTCGGAGCTTATGAGGACGGTTTCATTCCAGGGCTGGAGAGTCTGGCCCGGACCATCAGGGCCAATGGCGCCGCAAGCATCATCCAGCTTCACCACGGCGGACGGCAGGCCAACCCGAAGATTTCCGGCATTCAGCCCCTTGCTCCTTCGGCCGTTGCCTGTCCCATATCTCGGGTCATGCCCAAGGAGATGACCCATCAGGAGATCGCCGAAATAAAAGAGGCCTTCATAGAAGCTGCCTCCAGAGGCAAAGAAGCAGGATTTGACGGGGTGGAGTTCCACGCCGCTCACGAATATCTGGTCTCTGAGTTTCTCTCACCGTACACCAACAAAAGAACCGATGAGTACGGCGGGGGCCTGGAAAACAGGCTGCGGCTCCTGGTCGATATAATCCGGGGCGCCCGGCTCAAGCTGGGGCCCGATTTTATAATCTCTGTGCGAATGAATGGCGACGACTACATACCCGGGGGCCTGACCATCGCTGACGCAATTGAGATAGCCAGGGTGCTGGAAGCCGAGGGCGTAGACATCCTCAACGTATCGGGCGGAGTCTACGTAACCCCGCATCTGATCATCCCTCCACTACCTCTTGGCCCGGGAGTCCATCTCCATCTGTCCGCCGCTATTAAGGGCGCCGTGAGCATCCCGGTGATCGGAGTGGGACGGATCACCACTCCGGAATTTGCTGAACGCGCCCTGGCAGAGGGTAGGGCAGACCTTGTGGCGCTGGGTCGCGCTCTTGTTGCCGACCCCGAGTGGCCTCAAAAGGCTTTAGAAGGCAATATAGACGATATTCGACCGTGCCTGGGTTGTAACCAGGGATGCATCGACAACTTGCTACGGCAGAAAGATATCACCTGTACGTTGAACCCTGCGGTGGGACAAGATCGGGATTATGCCCCCTCAGCAGCGGAACATCCTCAAACCGTGGTAGTCGTGGGGGGAGGACCGGCTGGAATGGAGGCGGCCCGTGTAGCAGCACTGCGCGGGCACAAAGTGTTCCTTTACGAAAAGTCGGCCCGCCTGGGAGGGCAACTCAATCTCGCCAGCGTCTCGCCACACAAGGAATCCTTTCAGGGGGTGACGCGGTACCTGGAGGGGCAACTGAAAAGCCTGAATGTCGCCATATGCCTGGGTGTTGAAGCGGACCGCCGCCGCATCCTCGATCATAGTCCCCAAGTTGTAATTCTCGCCACCGGGTCTGTCCCGGTGCAACCCCCCATATCCGGTCTGGATGGACCCCGTGTGGTGCGGGCGCATGACGTGCTCGCAGGCCGCGTGGAGACCGGTTGCAAAGTGGCGGTCCTGGGCGGCGGAATGACCGGTTGCGAGACGGCCCATTACCTGACCGGGCTGGGCAAAGAAGTCGTGATTTTGGAGCAGCTCAAGAGAGCGGGTCAGGATATTGGACCTGCTCGCCGCTCCCTGTTGTTCCAGGCCCTCAAGGAGGCGAAGGTTCAAATCCTGACGAACTGCGCCGTTCATTCCATAGAAGAAGACCGGGTGAACTACCTGAAGATGTCTGAAGAGCCTCCTGTGTCTGAGGCCCTATCCGGGATAGACACCTTCGTCAATGCGCTGGGTGTTCGTCCCTTCGATCCACTGTCCGAGGAGCTTAAAGATTACGGCGGCCGGCTCGAGGTGATCGGCGACGCCCGCTCGACGGGAACGTGTCTGCACGCTATCGCCCAGGGGGCCAAGGCGGCTCTTTCCATCTGATCTCATCAAGGGAGGCCCTGCGCACAACGTTTGAGAGGATCGGTGAGGCACAGAGCCGCTCAAGCTATTCCTTTACCTTTATTCCCGCTGGGCCGGCATCTTTTATCCTCGGCGGGGACCTTTCTCGACTTCTCAGTTTTCGAGATGCTGCGTTGCTTTTTTTCTTCCAGCCTGAGGAGCTTCGCCGCTCGGCTCACTTGTGTCTTCTTCTTTATTGGGACCTGCCTTACTGCTCCCTGCAGTATTTCGATGTAACGATTTGTAGCCAATTCCCGGTTGGCTGCCCGGCTGCGGGTCTTTTGCGATATGACTTACATACTTTGAGATGGGGCAAAGTTAATGTGTTGGCAAGAGACAGAAACTCTTTAAGTCACCGAATCAGACACGAATTTCATGGTTTGTTACGTACAGAGGCAAAATGCCGCGACTCCGGCTGACCCTAACAATATTTAGACGCGATCATCGGGCGGCTTGTAAAAGTTGGGGCTTAGATCGTCTACAATGCCAGAAAATGGTACGGCCATGTTGTGTCGGTTTTTTCTCTCGCCCGTTACTATTGTATCTTATTCGCCTGACGCAAGTCCTATCAAGGGGCGCGGCGAATAGCGTTCACCGACTGTGGGACGAGGTGTGTCCTAAATAACAGGGTAATTCTCCGGCTCTGCCGGCGGACTCGCAGAGTTTGACATTTCCGGGAGTCAGGTCGTCATTCCGGCAGTGTTTAAGCCGGAATCCAGGTTCTTGTGTCTCGTCAGGGCCTTTAAAGGTATCCGTTGCCAA
>JBEKTT010000002.1:0-194481 GCA_049515795.1 Syntrophobacteraceae bacterium | reverse complement strand
AAGCGACTCTTCGAGCTTCTGGAACTCCAAAAATATACCTGACGGCCAGATTTGTCTCATTACACTAATTAGTCTGGTATTCCAGGATGATAGAATCGCTTTTTAGGGTGATTTGGAAAACTGGAGTCCTACTCAAGAAACTAGCGCACAAGGCGAGAGGACGCCACGACCTCAAACTCCCCTTGCCAGAAATAGCACCATTGCTTAATGGGATAGGCTTCTCTATGGGAACCAACTTCGTTGATCGAGAAAACCCTGTCAACGAAGGCGGCAGTGACTTAGCCTATGACCTCAATACCCTTTTAGAGGAAAGGTTTATTAAAATAACTTACCTTGATTACGAACGAGATAACATGGGCGGCTCCGTGAGCAAAAATCCTGCCATAATGGTGACGCTCGAAGGGTTTGAGGCTGTTGCTGAGGATAGCAAGTGTTGGCTGAAGAAGGCAATTGAACGGCAGCCAATGACATTCTTCCAAATTATCGTTACCATCTTGATCGCTCTTATGACAGCAATAGGGGGCTGGGCGATTGGACGGTATGCCACTCCCGTCGAGCACCAGAAACAGATTTCGGCCCAACAGCCCGCCCCAACTGAACAGCCAGCTACCGATATCGGAAAGTAACTAACAGAAATAATATGATAACTGGACAAGAGCGCAAAGTGTTCAGTTATCCCAAGTGGCTTAACACTTCCAACTAATAGAACCGTCTAAACGTAAAGGCTTGGCGAGATGCCCATGTTAGGCTGGACTTTCAGAGACCGACGAGACAACAATATCCAACCTACCGAAAAAACATAGAAAACTACGTTGAGATTTGCGGAACCGAACCGTCTTTTGTCCAGTTACCGGGGAATAGGTCGGCCCGCACAGTAAGGCGGGGCGCGGGGCAGTTTTCAGCATAGGGACAATTTACGCTCTTTGTCTACTTTTTCGGGGTTGCCTCGTGCTGCCCTTTCAGGCATCTTATTCATATTCATCTAGATTTATAGGCATGAGTTCTTCAATGGTCTTTTGCTTATTTAAAAGCAAGCTTCGCATCTTATAATAGTAGTTATAATTCGCTACCTTCCAATGCGTTTTGCCGTAGTTGTTCTTGGCATTGACATTGGCCCCTTTGGCTATCAGCAATTCCAGAAGCTTCTTGAAAAATTCCTTTGCCTGCTCCTCCCAACGCGAATCGCTGGTAATGCGGTCGCCACGCCATATCGCCTTGTGCAAAGGCGTATCGCCGAGGCAGTCGTCCTTGACATTGACATCGGCCCCGTTGGCTATCAGCAATTCCAGGAACTCCAGATTGCCACGAGCCGCTGCTTCCCACAAAGGTGTTTCGCCGTGCTTGTTCTTGGCATTGACATCGGCCCGTTTGGCTATCAGCAATTCCACTAACTGCAGATTGCAATGATACACTGTTAGAAACAAAGGTGGCGGTCGGTCCTCAGCCTTGCTGAAAGCCAGTCGACGACTACGTTTGAGCAATTCCCTGACTAATTCAATGTTATTTTCGCAAACCGCCTTTGAAAAGGCGGCTATTTCAGATGAAGACGGTCCAAATAGTTTCTTCCATAAACTCATACGTTATTTCCTTTAGGTAGCGCCCTGACCTTGCCCCAGCCACCAGCCAATGTTTAACGTAAATTGGACATCTCAGGATTCCATTACTGGACAATTTACAACACTGTCCAGTTAGTGAAATCCCATTTAGCAAGGACTCGGAGCGGTTAAAGCCCTGTAGAGCGTTCACCGCGAAACCATGAGGGATTTAGCTACATTACTGGGGCCTTCCCCCTGCTCTGTCAGCTTGCGGGCGTGGGCAACCTGTTGCGCGGACAGCAGCCGCTTGTGGCCCATCCGCACCCCGCGAGCCACAGCCGCCGCGCGGCCCGCTTTTGTCCGTTCTTGGATCAACGACCGTTCAAGCTCTGCCAGTATACCCACCATTTGCCACATTGCGCGGCCTGTCGGGGTTTCTGTGTCGATAGCCTCAGTCAGCGATTGGAAAGCCACGCCCTGCCCTTTCAGATCATCCAGCAGGGTTATAAGGTCACGCAACGACCGGCCCAGCCGGTCAAGTTTCCAGACCGCCAGCGCGTCGCCAGCCGTAAGAGCTTTAAGGCACTTTGCCAAAGCTGGCCGTTTGGCGTTCGCGCGTGTAGCCTTGGCAGTAAATAGGGTGTTTACGGGCATTAGTGTCGGTAAACTTCAGCATGGCCGCCGACATCCAGCAGGGTTACGTCCTGATAATTGCCCCGTTCTGTGAAGATAATCCGCAGATCGTGATCAACGACTATCGCCCGTTTTCCGCTCATCTTACCTGTTAGGGCATGGTTGCGTAGCGAGGGATGTAGAGGGTTTTCTTGAAACAACTCGACCGCAAGAATTACCGTTGTTTTGTCAGCCGCCGCCAGCTTACGAAGGGAAGATACAAACTTTTGGGAATACCTAAGATTCATCGGCGGCGATAGCTTTCAGCTCTTTGATAACCTCTTCAGCCGGTCGAAAGGGCTTTCCTTCGGTTTCTTCCTCCGCCTTCAATACACCCTCTTCAAATTCTTCCGTGAAGCCATTGCCGGTCAAGCGGCGCACGGATACCAGCACCAAAGCGTCCTTTTCGATGTCCCCACGCAACTGCGGAGGCAGATCGCCTGCCTTGATTGCTTTTTCGATGATGTTACTCATTTTGCCCCCCCTTTCGGGCAACTGGCGAAGTGACAGCCAGCCGGTTATTACCTCAAAACCATACACCCACTATATCATAAAATAGATCATCTTTTCTGACAAAGAATCTGATTTGTGAGACAACGCCGCGTGGGAAACCTATGTCGTTTTTTCTCTTGTGCCTCAATGAATTGGGGTGCAGTAAGCTTTTGGCTCGTAACCAGAAACGTAACGGCATACAATGTTATCATCGGCGGCATACGGCACAAAGGGTTAGCCGCCCTCTATCATGACGACCGGACAAAGGGAGTGAAACAATCCCATTTGTTTGATTTAATTGATTATCATCAGGGAGTAGCACGCCATGACCATGAAGAACCCCCCGCATCCGGGCGAGATTATAGCGAATTGCATATTCACAACCATTCCCGTTCCCATCTATTTTTCCTTCTGCCCAGCGTTCGATTCAACCTGCCTGTAAACCGCCTCAGAGGTGCTTTCCAGGTTGAGCTTATAGAAGTCCTCGCCCTCGGGCAGGATCATGTGGAAGTCTGACGTGTGGCTGATCTTGACGGTGACGTCCTTAACCACGAATTCGAGTATATGGCCGCCGCCCTTCCTGTCTTCCGTCAGAAAATGGAGATGATAGCCGGGGACGTTGAGCCCCTTGGCAAAGGCCGGACACCGCCAGCCTACGATCACACCCCTTACGTTTTCAAAGGTAAAGGTCGCCTGGGTCTTGACGACTTCGGTAACGGGAGGATAGGGCTTAGACTGTTTCGGAAAGCTGCGGGTTATTACCTTTTCGAATGTCCCGTCGATCCTTATAGCATAAAAAATGTTCGGGGTCGGAATGATCGCGTCTACCTCCCTGGTGAACGACTCCAGATTGGCGCCGGGCGGCAGGACTTTTTCCTGATCGTTGTGGAAGAAGGTAACCGCCGCAAACGGTGTGGTCATTGCCGGTTCCGGGATATGGACAGCTCCGTCCGCGGTCACTTGATACGCTATCCCGTCCACGACCACCATTTCACCATCCAGACCATCGAACGTGCCGATGCCGGTGTCCCCGTGCCGGAGCATTTCCCCGATCGGCACATATCCGTCGTAGACGCCTTTCAGCAGGACGTCGATAGTGGAATACTGCGTCATCTCGCGGCTCTGAGCTAACGCGCCGGAGCTTCCGGTAAAAATCAGCATGAAGATCAGGCAACAAGACGAGAAAATTCCGGCCATGGTGCTTCTCCTCGTATGATAGACTTAAATATACTCAGTACAAAATAACGTAAAGTCGGTAAAAATAATACCAGTTCCGATTGCATAGAATGGGTATTATGCTGTGTGCTATATAGCACTTAGAGCCCGAATCATACCATTAACGCTTGACCTTAGATAACAAGGCGGAGCCATCCGGAGAGAACAGCGATTAAGGCTGGCGCGGTTGGAGGCAAGCCAAACGTTAAGCGCATTGGAAAGTGAAGCATATCCCATGTCAGAATCACGCTCCGCGAGCTTCGAGACACTTCACTTCGTGAAGTGCTCTTGCCGGCCTCCCTTTGCGACGTGTGAGCGCGTAGCGCGAAGGCCGACCGCTCGATGTGTCTGTCATGCGCGATGGGCGGGAGCGGGAGGCCTTGAAATCCGTCGTAGAAGTAGATGTAATGGATGTCTTATCATGCGGATATCATAAATCATTTAAGGCTGAATGGGGGAGAAGAATCAGATTTTTTCTTGTCCCTCAATGAATTGTGGTGTAGTAAGTTCCCGGCTTGCAACCAGAAACGTAACGGGATACAATGTTATGATCGGCAGCATACGGCACAAAGGGTTAGCCGCCCTTTATTATGACGACCGGATAAAGGGGGTGAAACAATCCCATTTGAAGCGGTTACGGCAAATCCTCGCCTTGCTCGCCACTGCTTGCACTGCTGAGGACATGAATGTCCCCGGCTTGAAGTTCCATCAACTCAAGGGAGACTTGGCCGGGTTTTACTCGGTGTCCGTTTCCGGCAACTGGCGGGTGATTTTCCGTTTCGGGGACAACCAAGCTACCGACGTTGATTTAATTGATTATCATTAGGGAAGACCACGCCATGACCATGAAGAACCCCCCGCATCCGGGCGAGATTATCCGGGATTTGTGCATCACCCCCCTTGGATTGACCGTCACGCAGGCCGCTGAAGGCCTGGGCGTGACCCGCAAGACACTTTCCCTGCTGTTGAACGGCCACGCGGGTATTTCCCCTGAAATGGCCGTCAGACTGTCGCAGTCATTTGGCCGAAGTCCTGAGAGCTGGTTGCAGCTTCAGCTACAGTATGACCTTGCTCAAGTCAGAAAATCGGATAAACAGATCAAGACCAAACGGTTTTTTGATGCAGCCGCCCCTCAACCTTGATATTTCGTCGCCCTATCACGAACCGATGAGAATTATGACCGCAGCCAACGAATTGAATTATTTTCTTTTCCCGCATACGACACTTTCCGAGAATCATTTCAGGAATCTTTGCGTTTTTCTGCCTCGTCTGAGCGTGTTGGAAATCGCCCGGCAGGCTTCGATTCCCGAATGGGCTCAGGAAAACTTTTCCGGATGGCCTGTTCTGCGCGGCGGGGAGCTTTCGACCCAAATCGGCTCCTGCGTCGAAGGATACCGGGCTTTCGCGCAAGTTCATGGCGGCCCGGGGGGGATGCTCGGTTTTCTCAGCCGGGCGCTCGACGAAACCGACGAACCACGATACCGCATCCAGGAGAAACTCCGGGGGAGTTGTCCGCCCGACCTGGACCCCGCTCAAAAGGAGATCGTCCAGGCGGCGATTTTTCTGGAAATAGCGCGCGAACTGGATGAAAAGGAACTGGAGATAGCATCCAGCTACGCCCATCTGAATGCCATCGAACAGGAATTTCGCGACATACTGGGTATCGAAGATGAGGAATCGGACCGGGCCGAAACCAATCTCACCCCGGCGCTCGCCCCGGACACAAACGGTCTGCTCTATATGCTCCCGAGGCGAATCCAGAGCTGGTTTCGAATGCTTTCGCTCCAGCCGCTTGAGAGTATGCCGATCTTTGTGAGCTGTTTTCCGGAGGTCGTCGAGGAGGCCATCGAGATGATCCGGACCGGATGCGAGCGAGATCGAAAGCAATTTTCAGCCGCCACTCACTTGCTGGGGTCGATTCCCAGGCTGGACGGTCTGGGGAGCAAACAGTTCCGGACTCTCATCGAGGCGCCCGGAATGCCGGACCTTCTCTCCTCCTGCCGCCATTGCCTCGAAGATTTCATAACAAGCGCAGCCACGGGCGAAAACCCCGATGAAGTGCAAGGCAAGGGCCGTTTGCTGCAAAGCGCTTTCGAAAGATTTTGCCGAAAATGCGAGGCGCCGGAAGTCGATCAAGTTAGTCTGAATGTTACTTTGGTGGAAAATGCGTCTCTTGGCTATGTTGCCGGCTTTCTTGGGGCATCCCCCGGTTTGGAAGAAGCGGCCTGGCCGCCTGTGTTTCTGAGCATCACGGCGGTGTGATGAAAGAGGTAAGTACTATGAAAAAGAAAAAACACAAAAATGGCGAGACAAACGGCAGCGCAGGGGGAGAAAAGCTGTCGAGGCGAGCTGCCATTAAGCGCATCGCAGCCGTGTTCGCAGGGGCGGCAATCAGCGCCACGGGAGCTGCCGGGGATCCCCCGGCCTACTCATCCTCGTATGTGTCCCTTAATTTGCCTTATGTGCGGTATTCGTCCTTCGCGTATCTGTCCCTCAGTTACAGCAGCTTCTTGCAATATTCCAGCATCTACGTGCCGCCCTGGCGGCCATAACGCGCATTTCATTTGTGACGCGAGAGGAGGCAGGTCCGGCCCGAACTTATTTGCTTGACAAGCAATGTTACCTGCTTAATTATAGATAACGGTGAATTTTCTTAAGAGGCTACCCTGGCGCAACCCTTATCGAATGGGTGAATCCTATGAAAAAGAAGAACGGGAAAAACGGCGGCGAGGTAAAGGGAAACGCTGGTGAAGAAAAACTGTCGAGGCGAACTGCCATAAAGCGAATTGCGACCATATTCGCGGGAGCGGCAGGGGCGGCGGCACTAGGTCAGCAGACCTCCGACGAAATGCATCTGGCCCAACAAAGACCGTACAATCCTTACTCTGACGCCGTATACGTGCCACCGCACCCGCCTTATGTGCGGTACTCGTCCTTTTACACCAGCTACGGATCTCACAAGATCTACGTTCCACCGCCTTACTCGAGTCGAAAATAGGCGGCATCTGAAATCAGACTGTCATAATTACCGGCCGTTCTGCGGTTGGTTTGCACGTCTTTTCAGTTTTTTTGTCAACAGAGTGAAAACTTCCCTGGTGATATCTTCAGGGTTGAAGGCGTTCATGCAGCGTGCTTCCCCTTCCGGACAGTCCAAACGATACATCCTGGATTGTCCCGGTCCGATACAGTTTTCCGGATTTTCGCACGTTGGTTTGGCCTGCAAATGCACCTGCCCGGGATATCCATAAACCAGATGGTCCGTCGGTCCCCATAGAACAACTGCGGGTACGCTGCACAGATGCGCTGCGTGCATCATGAAACTGTCGACTGTTACGATCGCATCAAAGCGTCTCAGAAGGCGGATTATGCTGCGGGCAGATGTCAACCCGATCAGGCTGTACGCTCCACGGACATATTGGTCTCCCATTCTTCCCGCCTGCACGACACCAATGCCTTGCCTCTTCAGCAAATCCACCACGGATTCCCACTTCGCGACGTCCATCCGCTTTCTGAACGAATCCGAACTCTGGGAGATAAGCACGTTGCGCTTTTTCCATGGAACTATCCTCTCGATCTCCGGGTCCCCCTGTTCGATATCCCAGGGAACGTAGAGACGCTCTTGCACCGGGGTTTCCAGGCCAAAAATGCGCGCGAGGGTCTGGAAAGCTCTCTGACCCCGCGAGAAAAATATTTCATGCTCCCAGTAGGAAGTGTGGACAATTCTAGCGCCAGGCGGCGGATGACCGATTCGATCTATCGCGGGGTGCCCTTCCAGAAACTCCCTGTACTTCGTGCGATCGACCAAATTGAATTTGCGGTTTGGATACTTGTCCGTCAGGAGCTTGAGAACTCCTGAGAACATCAGAGTGTCTCCCAGCCCCCCCATTGGATTGATCCACACCGGCTCTCCATCAGCCAGCCACGACGTCTCGAAAACGGTTTGCACCGGCGGGGAGTAAGGTCTGCACTCGGGCCCCGGTTCTTTCGGGCCTTCCGGCTGTTTGACAACCGGTTCGAAGTACTCTTCGATGAACTTCTTTTTGGCCATGCACCACTCAGTCTTGTGCATAAAGGTCTTTTCGGCAGACCAAGCGTCCAGCGGGCACCCGCCGTGACAGATGTTCCAGAATCGGCAACCCTTGCACACGGTTTTCGGAAGGACTTTGTTGCGCCGGCGCAGCACGTCTCTTTGCGGATCGGCAAAAGCGCGGGACAGGCTCGTATCGAAGATGGATCCGTAATTGAGAAGCCCCCAGTCGGCGGAACGTCCGCAATGGGAGAGGCTGCCGTCCGGCAGGAGATTGATATGGGTGTCGGCGCAGGCACCTGAATCGGAGCAACCCAGCGAGGCTTTCCCGTCGACGAGGTTGCTGACGAGAGAAGCGAAAGGGTCAACGTTGCCCAGTTCTTCCCGGTTTTGCCACCACAAATGGAAAATGGCTCCCAGGAAGTCCGCATATTCCTCCGGCTCGATTTTCAGGTGCACCGCTTTCAAATCGTATAGAACGACCGGATTGAACATAAACGCACCCTTGGGCGCCAGGTTGTGGAGCATCTGGAAGATCTCGACCGGCTTTGCCAGGGAGAGCTTATTCACCACGTAAATTATACCCCAGCAAAACCCCTCTTCTTCCAGGCGGCCTATGCCCTCCAAAAACCGTTTGTTGTACTCGCGCCAGTCCCGTTTTGCCCCCAGCCCGCGAACGCCGGGTATTGGTTCGTAGCTCGTGCCTATAGAGTCGATCCCGAGTTCCTTGAGTATTGGCGTAAATTCCCTGGAGAAAAGAGTGACGTTGCTCTGGATGCTGTGATGTATGCGGTCGCTTGTCCGGACGCAGTGCTTTTGCTGGAAATGGAGGGCTTTCGAGAAGTAATCGGGCCCCAGAAGAAGCGGTTCTCCGCCATGCCAGACCAGATCGAGCTTCTCTTGGGGTTTTTCCGTGAGGAATTCGTTTATCCGAGAAAAAAACAATTCGAGCGTTTCCAGGGGCATCGTGACAGGATTGCGAGGCTTCTTGTGGACCACATCGCAATAAATGCACCTGGCATTGCAAGCCTCGGTCGCCTTGAATATTACAGTCGCCATATCCTGCTCTCCTCGGCCTTGTCAATGCCTGCCTTGTACTGACGGCAGACCTCGATCAGCTCGACAAAAAAGGCGGAGCACCCGTCCCTGTCCCCGGAAACCTCACCTGCAAACCTGCCGCGGCAGATCTTCCATCCGGCGCAGGAGGCGCATGCATGGTTTTGGATGAAGAGGCTCCTCCAGGCATTCACCCTATCCCTTATAGCCGGAAAAGCGGACGGCTCGGGAATTTCCGAAAGGTCTTGCGCAATGAACCGGCCCTTTTTCAGGTCCATCGCGGACAGGGCCACTCGGCCCCGCTCGTCCAGATGAAGAAAATACCTTGGATCGTCGAACCAGATGTGACCCCATTCTATCCCACCGTGCGGGTCATAGTGAGAGGCAATGAATGAGAAGGGCTCGATGGGAGCGTGGTAGGCGCGTTCGAGTACGGCATATGTCATCAGGTCGGCCACAGCGTCCCAGTCTGTCTCCCCGTTGCCGAAAATCGCGCACCCGTGCAATCCAAGTGACGACAAAACCCGCAACCCGGTTATGTTCTCGCGGCTTTCGCATGGGAGATAGATCCTCAGGTTGAGCTCCCGCATTCCTTTCACGTGTTTCCACAGGTTCCGCAGCTTTCCGAGAGAAGGCGACATGACGGCAAGGGGGACCCCTTTGAGACCATCACCGGAATCCATGACGTCCACAGGGCTGGAAGCCTCCACGATGACGCACGCCAGGGTATTTCGCGACCGCCGGACGCAGGCGGCGGCTTCCCCGGCATGAGCGGGATCGTCCACCCTGACGGCAACAGTGTGCCCCTTCAGTGTTTCGAGCAATAGCTCGTTATACGGACAAACGATATTTGCAAAGCTCATTCTCAATCTCCGCAAGTCTCACAGGAGCTTCACCGATGAAGCGGTTAAGCACCTGGCACAGGCCTCCGCCAAAGCACATACCGTCACTCTGGTGATTGCAGCCTTCGCACTCCTTGAATATCCCGGGAATCTCCGCCTTGATCTCTGACTGCAGTTTGACAAAAAAATCTTCGAGATCGCGCAGTGAATTAAACTCAAATAGTGATTTTCTCTTATAGTTTGACAGGGGAAAACAATAGTACACACTCATGTCAGGGGATATGTCGACAGCCGGTCCGCAACCGAAGCGGGGCTGAGACCCGGAGCGAAACAGCCACCCCAGTTCCTCGTCTGTGAACTTGCAAAGCGGAAACCCGCAATCGAGTCCCGGGACGACTCGAGCTGTTTCAAAAAAACTCCGGTATGAACACAGCCGCTCGATCACATGGCGCATATCCTGCGGCCGTATGAATCCATTGGACTTTCCGGGCACGGGGTGCGCGATTCCAAGCCTCAGGTGCCGCTTCATCCCGTAGCGGTTGATCAGGTCCAAAAGGAACTCCAGCCGGAAATCCAGCCGGTAGATGTTGAATCCCGGCGAAATCCATGGACCGAGGGCAAAGAGGAATCGCTCGACCCTGGCTGCCTCACCCCGTAGAGGCGGTGTCTGGACGGGATCGTTAAGATTACAGACAAAAGTAAGCAGGTCGGAATTGACCTCGGAAAAGCTCTTGCGGAATTCTTCCAGCCTGGAGGGCGCCACGATCCCATTGGTAAATACCGTCACACTGAAACCCCGCTCCAGAAGATAAAGCGCGAAGTCCAGGAAGTCGGGATGGATCGTTGGTTCGCCGCCAAGCAGTGAGACACCCATCTGCCCGGATGCCTGGAGGAAATCGGCAATGTACATCAGATTTTCCCAGGACATGAGACTCTTCGCCGGGGATTCCGACATCTCCCTTTTCGCAAAGCAGTAAGGGCAGGAACGGTTGCAGTATGTTGTCAGGACTACATTCGCCATTTTAGGTCCTTGCTCCGGGATCTCCCGCTGAGTCGTCGCCGGTTGGGTTTTCAGACCCGGATTGCCTCAAAAGCCAATGATGGTTGTCGTAAATTCTTTGGAAATAGGGGACAAAATCGGTAAGCCCATTGATCCTCAAGTCTGTGCCCACCGGCTTATGACCGCACAGCCTGGGCTGCACCCCCAGGTAAGTTGCAAGCGCTTCCAGCAGAATCGATGCATCCAGCCTCATTCGGGCAGCGCCGGACAGATTTTCTTTGTTGAAATGCAGATTGAGGATTTGCGGCATGTCGTTCCACAATTCCATCGTGCAATGACCCAGATGCCGCCCGAACGGCCCATTTCTGTCGACGTAGTCCCCAGTAACGAAAACCCCTTTCTCACGGGCTGCCAGAGTTCTGAAAGTAATGGTCCCGGTATCCCGCAAATCCTCCATATAGAGATTCACCCCGTCATCGAAAAGATCGAGCTTGTCTCGAAGACAATCCGGCTTCATTGCAAAAAAACTTGTGTGAAGCCGATCAGTGGACAGCACGTAACTCCCGGACATCTGATATCCGGACCTGAGCGGTTCGAGAAGCATGTCGAGAGAGGCCCCATTTTTCAGAAAGAAATCGTCATCCATGAAGACAAGGTATTTTGCCGGAAAGATGTAACAGGCAAGCGAGAATACGTTTTCCAGGTTTAGTCGCAGCCCCGGATCGATGCAGCGCAGCCCTTTGCTGCGCAAAAAACGGAGTACGGAGGCCCGCTCACCCCAAAAGCTCTTTCTTACGATCTCAGATATGTCTTGGAGTGCGGAATAATCGAACACAAAGCACGCCTGTTTCAAGGTTTTGAGAGATCTTTTTTCCAAATTCCGGATAAAGGACTGGACCAGTGTGAGGTAGAACATGTGCGGAACTACTATCGTGCAGTCCGGAATCTCCTTTTTGCCCCAGTACTTCGAAAGTCGTCCCACCTCCTCGTCATTTAGCAGAATCTCACGTGTTTCGGACGGGGTTGGGCCAGCAATTCGCTCCAGGGCCGAAGGGCGATCGAACATGCACTTGACGACCGCCTCGGCCTTGCGTGCAACCTCAGTATCGCTCTGCCTGTCCACACTACAGCCGGCGAGCCCGTGATGGAGATGCCTGCGAAACAGTACTCCCAAGGCCCGGCCGGTGTCGGGGAATGCGGCTCTTTTCAAATCGATCCGGATATTGAGGCTGTATGCTTTCATGACCGGCTGAACAATAATTGTTGATGATGCTTTATCACGATGAAACAACTCCGATTATTACATCATAAACGCTCAAAAGCAAAATTTAAAAATGCTGATTTCAGGGGCCTGCCGGAAACAATCTCCTGGCTTATCCAGGCATCCCGGCGTCAATCATCGCATTCAGGCGGATGGGCCAAGGCTCAACGGTATTTTTTGCCAATCCTTCGGCAGGTCGAATTGGTCAGGGGGCGGGCGTTCTTCGCTTTCTTCCATAAAATGCCTACTTCTTCGGACATTTCCCGGGGCGGTCTTCCTGCGCCGCCTTTGCTGACGCCAGCAAGGCCTTGCTCTGTCCGGACCGGGAAACCCTGGTCTCCCTGATCTGCTCTTTTCTCTTCAGGTCTCCATATTTTCCGAACCGTCCGCTCCTGGCCATTTCCACTCCGAAAAATGTCTCCACGAAAGTTAAAGGGTAGCTAAGCACCTGAAGTTGAATTATACACCTCGCAAGATAGACTTATATAATATCCTGCTCAAAAAAAAGGAATCGGCTCTTTCCGCGCAGCCATGCAGAACGCACAGACATTAAACGTGGTGCGTTTGAAGGCAAGCCAGATATTAAGCGCATCAGAAAGTGAAGTTACAATGGTGTAAAGGTCTCGCTTCGCGGGGCTTCGCCCTACTTCACTTTGTGAAGTGGGCCTGCCCGGCCTCCCGCAACGACATGTGAGCGCGTAGCGCGGAGGCCGACCGCTCATTCTCGACAGCCCGCCCGCCCGCCCGCGAGACGGGGCGGGAGCGGGAGGCCTTATTAAAATCCCGCGTGAACTTTCGTCCGGATTTCAGGACCGGTTCACGGTTTCAAAAGGAGCATCCATCTTGGATATTGGACCTCTGAGATTCATTTTCCCCTGGACTTTCCTCTGGGACCTGCTCAACATTATAATAATCAATCTGATCCTTTCCGGAGATAACGCGATCCTGCTCGCCATGGCGGTCAGATGGCTCCCGCCGGACCTTAGGAAAAAAGGTTTCGTTTTTGGCGCCGGAGCTGCGGTGGCGCTGCGAATCGTTCTTACCTTGATTATCGCACAGGTTCTTGCAATTCCCTGTATCAAGCTGGCCGGCGGCATCGTGCTGCTCTGGATCGCAGTCAAGCTTTTCGTGCAGGGATTTCCCGGCGGTGAAGAAAAAGAGGCGGCAACTCTTCTCCAGGCGATAAGGATCATGCTGATCGCCGATCTGACTATGTCGCTCGACAACGTGATCGCTGTCGCCGGCGTGTCTCAAGGCAATATACTGCTGCTGCTCCTAGGGCTGGGCACCTCCATTCCTTTCGTAATCTTTACCAGCGGTCTGCTTTCAATGCTCATGGACCGCTATCCTATTATAATCTACATCGGGGCCGCAATACTGGGAAGGTTGGGTGCAGAGATGATGGTGACCGACCCCGTCCTGACCCCTTATATCAGTCTGCCCGCCTTTGCGCGCTATGGATTCGAGGCGCTTTGCGCGGCCGGAGTGATTCTCGCAGGTAGAATCTCTCTGAAGCGCCTGATCGGGGCTGACAGAAGCGCAGAAAGCACAGGGCAATCCAGAGGAGAAATTGAGGAATGACATGGCAGTTCTAACCATTTCCAGAGATCTGGGCAGCGGAGGCCGTGAAGTCGCACTGATGCTTTCGAGCAGTCTGGGATACAGATTCTTGGACCGGGAGCGCATCCTTGCCCGGTTAAAGGCGGCAGGCCACAAATGGGAGAAGTGGACGGAAGGCCTGGATGAACATGCTCCACGGGTTTGGGAAAAATACGACTGGTCTTACCGAGGCTTTGTGGCTATGGTCCGGAGCGAGATACTGAACGAGGCCGCCTCCAACTGTGTGATCATCATGGGGCGAGGGGGCAATTACCTGCTCACTGGGGTTCCATTTACGCTGCGCGTCCGCATTGTGGCGCCCATTGAACAAAGACTTGCGAGGGTTTCCAACCGAGAGGGAATCGACGAGGATTCGGCCCGCTGGCTTATTGAAAGAACAGATCGCGAAAGGGCCGGTTTTCTGATGAGCGTTTATGGCCGGGACGGCAAAGACCCGGCCGATTATGATCTTGTCTTCGATTCCACAGCCACACCTATCGACCGAATCGCCGCCGTCATCACAGGACTTCTTCCCGAAAAAGATCGTCTCATGGATGAAAAATCCATAAACGCGCTCAAAATGAGAGCGCTGGCAGAGGATATTAAAGCACGTCTTTACACTACGCTGCCGTTCTTCATGTCGACCCTTGAGGTCGAGTTCGATGGCGAGGCCATTTGTGTGCGCGGGGTCGTGCGGCTGCCGAAAGAGCGCGCGTTGGTGATGAATGAAACCGGGAAAATGGCGTGTGAGGCGCCTTTAAGATTCGAATTGCGATACAGGCAGTAGCTCTCCCATTCACCGGTTTACTGATTCCCAATTTAGACAGTTGGGAGGGCGTTCTCCCCGAAGCCCGGCCAGAAGGTTTTCGGCGGCCATAAGGGCCATTTTTGTGCGGGTTTCGATAGTGGCGCTCCCCATATGGGGAAGCAAAACCGCATTTTTCAGGTCGGCAAGACCTGGGCTTAATTTCGGCTCGTTTTCATAGACGTCCAGCCCGGCGCCGCGAATGCGTCCGTGCCGCAGGGCCTCAACAAGCGCCTTTTCGTCAACCACCGGGCCTCGGGCCGTATTGATAAGGCAGGCGGATGGTTTCATAATCTCCAGTTCCCGGCTTCCAATCAGGTGCCGGGTCGAAGGACTCAGGGGAACGTGGAGTGTGACGAAATCGGCTTCCCGAAGGAGTTCGTCAAATGGCGCGTAGGAAACATCCAAGTGCTTTTCCTGCGAAGGATCGAGGCGGGTCCTGCTGTGATAGAGAATCTTCATGTCGAATCCGCGCGCCCTCCTTGCCACTGCCTGCCCGATCCGGCCGATGCCCACGATTCCAAGGATCTTTCCGCTCACCGTCAAGCCCAGGAAGTGTAAGGGCGCCCAGTACTTGAATTCTCCCTCCCGGGTCATCGCGTCCCCTTCCACAATTCTTCGAGCACTCGCCAGGATCAGGGCAAAGGTGAGGTCGGCGGTTTCGTCCGTCAGGACACCTGGAGTGTTTGTCACCGGAATTCTCCTCGCGGTTGCAGCCTCAATATCGATATGATCGTAGCCCACGCCGTTATTGGCAATCACCTTAAGGCCCGGCGCACGCTCCAGGACCTCTTTATCGATGCGGTCGGTAATCGTGCATAAAAGCCCTTCCTTGTTTTCAACGCCTTTCAGCATCCTGGCGCGATTGATCGGCTGGTCTTCATCGTGTATTTCCACTGTATGGTCCAAGGTAATTCGGGCCAAAACTTCTTCCGGTACCCGAGCAGTGATAAAGACTTCCATTTTATTGCCCTCCCCATGGGATATTTACCGGTCCGCCAAACTCTCCGGTTGATCCGTCTCAAACCGATCAAGTATATGTCATAATCGGCTTTCCATGCTAGACTATCGTCTGCCAGCCGCGCGGGGAACCAGCGCATGCGGCAAATGGAAGGGCATACGCAATGGAACTGCTTGCTATCTTCGTGCAAAACATCTTGCCCATCTTTATTGTTGCATGCATCGGGTTTCTGATCGTGCGCTATTTGGAGGCCGATGTCCGGACACTGTCCAGGGTCACCATCTATGTGCTCACCCCATGCCTTCTTTTCGATGTACTTGTCACTTCCGATGTCAGTGCTGACGAGTTCGGACGGCTGACGCTGCTCGCGCTAGGTACGATACTCGGTATCGGATTGATCGCATGGCTGGCGGCTCGCGCGCTGCGGCTCGACCGGGTAATGACCAGCGCTTTCATGGTCGTCGTGATGTTCGCCAATGGAGGCAACTACGGCCTGCCGCTTACATTATTTGTTTTTGGGCAGGAAGCGCTGGCGCGCGCCACAATCTATTTCGTCGTGAGTATCGTCCTTACGTACACTATAGGCATTTTCCTGGCGTCCAGCGGGCGCAGGAGCCTAGGTGAAGCTTTATTGAGCGTGTTAAGAATTCCAAGCATTTACGCCTCGGCGGCTGCCATCGTCGTGATTTTCACTGGTGTCGCGACTCCATCTTTGCTGATGCGCCCGATCAAACTGCTTGGCGATGCGGCCATCCCCGTTATGATCTTGGTACTGGGGATGCAGTTGGAGCGGGCGGTAAAGCCCGCCCGTTTACGATTGGTCGGGCTGGCTGTGGGGCTTCGGTTGATCGTCTCAGCGCTGCTGGGCCTTTTATTAGCACAGTTCCTGGGGCTCGGCGGGGCAGCCCGGCAGGCGGGCGTCCTCCAGTCAGCGATGCCGGTGGCGGTTGTCACTACGATCCTGGCCGTAGAGTTTGAGGTCGAACCGGCCTTTGTCACAAGCGTGGTCTTCCTTTCCACTATCCTCAGCCCGCTCACTCTCACTCCGCTGATCGCTTTGCTCAAATGAAGACGAATTTACGAAATCAATACATGGGTCTGGCTAAACGAGCTCGGGCAAAAATACGGACGCAGGGTCGATCTGGGGTCGGTTCCCTGCCAGGATTGGGAGTATCCGGCCCTGCCCGGAGTGGACGCGGTCTGGCTCATGGGCGTTTGGGAAAGGAGTCCCGCCGCAGTTCGTCTCCTTCTGAGGCAGCAGGAGCAACTGGCGGAGTTCCATCGCATACTTGCAGATTTTGCGTTGCCGGATCGGCCTATTGCGACAGGCGCTATATTGTGTACGAACATATCGGCGGCCCGAAGGGTTTGGCTGCCGCTCGAAAAGAGCCGGCCAGGCGCGGAATTCGCCTGATCCTCGACTTTGTGTCCAATCACACCGCCCAGGACCATCCATGGATTTCCGACCACCCGGAATATTACATTCAGGGTGGCGTAAACGACTTGGCAAACGCCCCGGCAGCTTTTTTCAAAGCCGATGGGAAAGTGATCGCCTGCGGCCTCTGTGCCTGGAGCGAAGCTTTTCCACGACGGCCAGATCGAGAGCCGGAGAATACGTGTCCCTGTTTCTCCTGGGCGCCGTCCGCAGGAGGGGCCGCAAACACCCCTTCAGGACTTCTATAGCCGGTTGTTGGCCGCTCTCAGCTCGGATAGCTTTGATGAGGGGGAGTGGAAACTGTGCGATAGGAAGGGTTGGCCGGACAATTCGTCCCGGATCAATGTACTGGCCTGGTGCTGGAGTTGGAGGGAAGAGAGATACCTCATTGTGGTCAACTTCTCTGATTTCAGGTCGCCGTCATTGATCCGGGCCCCGTGGCAAGACATTGGCGGTGCGCAATGGACATTGGTTGACGTAATCAGCGGCGGGCGATAACCAATCGATCAGTCTCTAGTACCGCTCACATGGAGCGGGCTAAGAGCGAGGGGTTGGCCTCTTTTTACATCCGGCTCTGGAATGAGATGGAAATCCTGGACAGAAATGAACAAATGATTTTTTTAGCCGGTGTCCATCCGGAAACCCCGGATGAGAACTCCACGCCCCGCCCGCCCGGTAATCCTTGCAATTGTTGCCTGGTCAAGGCACAATCATTACGGTCGATTTTAGCGCACAGTTCCTTGCCGGTATCTCTTGGGAGCATGGGGATACTGTCGTAATTCCGTTGCGGGAGAAAGACCCTCATGTTTGGCTCGGGCGCGGGAAGGGCAGTTTGTCTGACCCTTCGGAGGCATAAAATAAGGAATTCATGTGGGGGCGAGATCCCGAATAAAATCTTAGGCAGATGGAGCCAACGAAGTTTAACTCCTGAGCTCTTAACCCGCTGAGGCAGGCTCCAGCCTGCTTTTAGGGCATCTATCCCCAGCGGTTCATGTATTTCCAGGTTCCGCAATTACACAATGCGAGGGCTGATTTCAATGGACTTTAGGAAACCCATTCTGGTGACAGGCGCGGCCGGTTTCATCGGTTTTCATATAGCATTGAAGATGCTTGAAGCGGGATGGATTGTAACAGGTCTGGACAATATCAACGACTATTATGACGTAAGGCTAAAGCGGGACCGGCTTTCTTTACTCCTCCAATATCCCGGATTTAAGTTTTTCAAACTTAACCTGGAGGACCATTCTTCCATTGAAGAGCTTTTTAAAGAGTGTTCATTCGACATAGTGGTGCACATGGCTGCTCAGGCTGGAGTTCGCTATTCGCTGATCAATCCGCGCGCTTATATTCAAAGCAACATCGACGGCTTTTCAAACGTGCTCGAGTGTTGCAGGCACAGTGGAGTTAAGCATCTGATCTTTGCCTCATCGAGTTCCGTCTATGGCGCAAACGAAAAAATCCCCTTCTCCGTACACGATAGCGTGGACCACCCGGTCTCCCTTTACGCGGCTACCAAGAAAGCAAACGAGCTGATGGCCCACACGTACGCCCACCTCTATGGGATCCCCTCCACAGGTCTGCGATTTTTTACCGTTTACGGTCCGTGGGGACGTCCGGACATGGCTCTTTTTCTTTTTACTCGCGCAATACTGGCAGGGGAACCTATCAAAATATTTAACAGCGGTCTTATGAGCCGCGATTTTACCTATGTGGACGATGCTGTGGAAGCAATACACCGGCTCATTGATCATCCTCCTGTTGCAGACCCGAATTGGGATGGACTCAGGCCGGATCCCGGCACCAGTTTCGCTCCGTATAAAATCTATAATATAGGAAACAACGAACCCGTCCAGCTTCTCGAATTTGTATCGGTAATTGAGGATTGCCTTCAAATGAAGGCCCAAAAGGAATTTCTTCCCATGCAGCCCGGCGATGTCCGGATAACCTGCGCGGATACTAAGGACATTGCTCGCGATTTCGGCTTCCGCCCTCGGACCCCCCTGCACCAGGGGATATCAAGTTTCATAGCTTGGTACAGGCAATACTATGGGAGCCGCACGAACAAAGATTAGAAGTACAGATACCGGAAGGAACCATCTTCGGACGGAAACCAGACTAACGCGGAACAGCAGACCAAAACGTTCGAGGGTTGCGGGGGATCGCAACCCTCGAACTCTTGGTGGCCAAAGGAGGCCGCAGGGGGAGTGGAAAAGTCGAAAGAGGCAGAAACGAGTTAGAATAAACAACCCTGAATGAACTTGATACTGAGCGTGAGAAGGCAAATGAGGTCGAGGTAGCTGTCGAACTTGAACGTCTGGATAGGGGAGTGCTATTTCGAATGGGAGCACGCGTAGCAACGGGAAGAAGAGTCTGAGCGTCGAAGAATCCAGAAGAAACGAAACAGAAGTGAAACAGGACACGATTATCAAGGAGCATCCACCAGCGTGATAGCGTGGCACGCTGAATACCAGGGTCGGAGCCTGGCATTCTGCAAAAGGGGCACTTTCCCCGCCCCCATGTTTAGCAATTTCTGTTCCAGGAGAGATGACTGCGGTTTTTTACTAATAAAATCAAGCTGTTTCACGGCAGGACCGATCAGACTTTCTTTGGTTGGATCATTTCCGAAGGCTTGAAAAAGAGGCAATCAGACCAAAACTGAACGATTCAGATGACAGTTGCATGTAATCTGAAAGTTTCATACCTCCTCTTAAAAAAAACAAATCCCTGAAACTCCCCCTCATGTTTTACTGCATGCTACTTTGTTTCCGGAAACTGGAAAGGGTCTTTTTCCGTCCTGGGGCGGTGGGACCCGCCTCGCGGGGCGTGGAGACCAGATTATGCCTTCTTTTCGAATCGGAAACCGCTAGTTTCTATTCCGGTGTTCAGGGGATGGACACCATTTTGGGTGGTGCGGTCCTTCTTTGTGGGACACAGGGTGCCTCACTTAGATGGATAAAGGGGATTTTTGGCAATTAATACGAGAAGAGCGGATATATGGACTATTGCGCTAAGCCATTCAAACGAGTAGTATTTAAGCCTAGTAGCCGGTCAGCCCCAGGTGTTCAACTGAGATGGAGCGACATGGAAGCAACTAAGAGAAAAACAACCGGAGCATTTTACACGCCGGACGACGTTGTTGCCTCGCTTGTAAAGTGGGTTGTTCGTAAATCCGATGATTGCATGTTGGACCCAGCTTGCGGCGATGGAAGGTTCTTAGCGCATCATCGGAATTGCGTTGGCGTAGAGCAGGACAACAAGGCGATAAAGACAGCAATCTCCCGCGCTCCTTGGGCCGTTATTCACACGGGGAACTTCTTTACCTGGGCCCAGAATACAGGTGAACGGTATGAATGCGCTGCCGGGAACCCACCTTTCATACGTTATCAACATTTTAATGGAATTATTCGGAAGCATGCTCTGGAATATTGCAGACAACTAGGCGCTCACTTCTCTGCACTCACATCCTCCTGGGCGCCTTTCCTGGTAGCTGCCGCCTCTCTACTCAAGCATGGCGGGCGAATGGCGTTCGTCGTACCCGCCGAGATAGGCCATGCGCCCTACTCCGTTCCACTACTAAAGTACCTCATTGAGAATTTCGCTATTGTCCATTTAATAGCTGTTCAGCAAAAAATCTTTCCATATCTGTCCGAAGACTGCTGGCTACTTTATTTGGATGGTTTCGGGGCCAGGACTCAAACCATCCGCTTTTCAAAGCGGGTTTGTTTTTCTGAGAGTTCAACTCCGCCTGAAGATTACGAATTGATAAATGTTGGGGATTGGCGGCTTTTCAATTTTCGTTTGAGGCCTTTTCTCCTTTCTGAAGGAGTACGAACCTTATACCGAAATTTGGCGGATAGCCCTTCGAATCTTCTGTTTGGCCGCGTAGCCGAAATCGGCATTGGATACGTGACTGGCGCCAATGATTTTTTTCATCTTCGCCCGTCTCAGGCAAAAAAAGCAGGTATTCCCGACAAATTTCTCTATCCTGCGATCAGAAACGGAAGAATGCTGTCCGGAGATGCCATAACCCATTCCACTGTTTGCAAATGGTTAGAACATGACTATCCAGTATTGTTATTGAAAATAGAGAAAGAACACGCTTTGCCCGAGCCAGTTAGAAAGTATCTCGATGGGCCAGGAGGTAGAGTGGCCCGGGAAACCTACAAATGCAGAGTCCGCAATCCCTGGTATGTCGTGCCAGATGTTAAAGTTCCTGATGCATTTTTGTCCTACATGAACTCTAAGGAGCCTAGACTGTTAGCTAATTTGGCTAGATGCGCATGCACGAACTCAGTGCATGCAGTCAGGCTTAAGAAGAATGTAACTTTTGCTGCTCTTCACGAGAAATGGAACGATCCTTTAACCAAGTTGAGCTGTGAGATTGAGGGCCACCCTCTTGGAGGAGGATTGCTTAAAGTTGAACCCGGAGAAGCGAAGAGAATAGTGATAAGCGGCAATACACCCATTCAACCCCACGAAAACATCCAGCTCGAAGAAGGAATAGGATCGATGAGACAGTGGAGGCATCATGCCTAAAGCGCCGGAAGGCTGTGAATGGACAAGTCTCAAGGAGGCCCTCCTGGGATTTGTCCGCGGTGAGTTTCCTACCACCAGCCAACGTCACATCAGGCCTCTACACTGGTACATGGCTTGCCGCCTATGCCTTGAAGGCGGATTTGATCCCGACGAGATAACTCCGCGCCCGCCCTTCCGCGTAAACACCTCCGGTTCTGGTGCTCGAGCACGTCGTCTCATTGAGTATGATCCCAGCTCGGGTTGTGGTGGTGAAATGACTATACTCGGAGGGCTTAAAACGAAAAAAGTGGACGTTGTTGTTACAAAGCCCAACATCGGTCCGGTAATCGCCATTTCGATCAAAGGGACCCTCAATGCTCTGAGGAACCTTACAAATCGGCTTGAGGAAGCCGGCGGAGACTGCACCAACCTTCACATTACCTATCCGACCCTTGTTTATGCGTATTGGGGAATCATTCGGGGGAACAGGGCCGGCCGTCTCCCACGCGATGCGCCTGCTTTTTTGGGCGTTCCGGGTGGTTTGGCTCGATCAAATGATGTGGTGATCCTCGCAAATGGGCAGCCTAACCAGTCTGTGGTACGCTACCATTTGGCTCTTTCAAATTTTACAGGACGAAACGCTGTTCGGAACGATGTTTCGAAATATGAGGCAGTCTCTCTCGTAATCGTCAACGTGGACGGTGACTCATCCGGTTCGATCCACCAAGGATACCCAACCCCCGACAGCCCATTGCATTTCAGTAAACTGATGCCGAGTATCTATCGCAATTATGATCTAAGATTTGTCTATCAGGCCCCAGATATCAAGAGCTTGACAGAAAGAAAAGGGTGGGATGAATATTCGCCGGTGCTAAAAGACTGGAGAGCAGAGGAATACAAACTCCGTGTTGCAATGGAAAGCTATGATTCGGAACAAGAGGAGGGAAACGGAATCTAAAGATTTTTGTAACCGGGTGGCTGAGGCCCACAACTTTTGCACTGGAAGCAGCCACAAAAGATTTAGATCTGGTCCATTCTTAATTGCCGGCTGCAGGTGTTATATGGAATGCCCAGGTGTTCATAAGCGAGGCGGGTGGCCAGGCGGCCGCGGGGTGTTTTGTTTATGAAGCCTTCCTGGATGAGAAAGGGCTCATAGACGTCCTCCAAAGTATCTTTTTCCTCTGAAACCGAAGCGGCCAGGGTTTCGATCCCGACCGGCCCTCCATCGTATTTTTCGATGATGGTGCTAAGGATTTTGCGGTCCATGGCGTCAAACCCCTTCTGGTCCACATCGAGCATCTTCAAGGCGGCATCGGCAACCTGGAGTGAAATTTTCCCATTGGCGCGCACCTCCGCGTAATCTCGGACCCGGCGCAGAAGCCGGTTGGCCACCCTTGGGGTCCCGCGCGAGCGCTGGGCTATTTCGAATGCGCCTTCCTGGTCGACTATGATCCCAAGTATTTTTGCCGAACGCAAAATAATGCTTTTGAGCTCGACAGGGCTGTAGAACTCAAGCCTGAGTGAAACGCCGAACCGGTCGCGCAGGGGTGGAGACAGCAGTCCCGCACGGGTGGTGGCGCCGATAAGGGTGAATGGCGGGAGGTCCAGTTTTATGGTCCGCGCCGAAGGTCCCTGGCCTATGATGATATCAAGCTTAAAATCCTCCATTGCAGGGTAGAGGATTTCCTCGACAACGTAATTGAGCCGGTGGATTTCGTCGATGAAAAGAACGTCGCCCGGTTCGAGGTTTGTCAGAATGGCGGCCAGGTCTCCAGGCCTCTCGATTACCGGTCCGGAGGTGCTTCGCAGGTTGACCCTTAATTCGTTGCTGATGACGGCGGCGAGCGACGTTTTACCCAAGCCGGGGAACCCATGGAAAAGAACATGATCCAGAGGTTCCGAACGCCCTCTGGCTGCGGCTATGAAGACCTCGAGGTTTTCCTTGACCTTCTCCTGGCCTATGTATTCGGCAAGGGTGCGGGGCCGTAAGCTGCCCTCGAGCGGGAGGTCCTCTTCTTTTTTCTGTGGTGTGATTACCCGGTCAGTCATTTACCGCAAATCTCTTAACAATAAGCGAGAAGTTTACTTAAACTCCCTGCTTCCGACAGTTGCAGTTGTGAGGACCCTTTCGGCCCTACGCCAGCGCTTTGAGGGCCCCCTTGAGAAGATCTTCCAGCGACGGATTTTCGCCCAGCGCTTCCAACACGCGTTTGAGCGCCTTTTCTGCCTCGGCTGGACGATAGCCCAGATTTACCAGGGCTGAAAAGGCGTCCGCAAATGCATTTCCAGCTTCCATGAAGGGCCGGGCCGGGCCCGTTCTTTCCTTCGTCTTGCCTTGAACTTTGTCCCGCAACTCGAGCATGACCCGGTCGGCAATCTTTTTGCCAACACCGGGGATGTTTTTCAGCCGCAGATAATCTTGCAGTATAACCACCTGTCTCAACTCATCGGGGCTGATACCCGAAAGTATCCCTACTGCCAGCTTTGGCCCCACTCCGTTTATGCCGGTCAGGAGCAGGAACATCTCCTTTTCGGCAATCGTGCGAAAGCCGTAGAGCTGAATGACGTCCTCGCGCACGTAGGTATGGATGTTGAGTCCCACGGGCTGCCCGAGTTCGGGTAAGTCGTAGAAAGTGCTCAATGGGACATGGACATGATACCCGACACCATGAACATCGACAATAACGTATTCAGGGCTCTTGGCCCGCAGCTTTCCTTCAAGAAAACCTATCATGACCTGCCTGGAATCTTCCATCTAAGGTTCGAGGAATGAGTGCTTATATGGCAGACCGCCACTGCAAGGGCATCGGCGGCATTGGGTTCAATCCCGCCCTCAATGCGCAACAGCCTCTGGATCATTCCGGCAACCTGCTCTTTGGCCGCCCTGCCGTATCCGGCTACGGACTGTTTTATCCTTAGTGCGCTATACTCGTGAATAGAAAGTCCCAAGCTTACCCCGGCCAGGATTACAGCCCCGCGGGCCTGCCCGAGGCTCAATGCGCTTTTTACGTTTTTTGCGAAAAAGACCTCTTCGACCGCCATGAATTCCGGGCCGTATTCTTGGATCGAGGCCTTGATTTCTTCGAAGATGATTTTGAGGCGCTCGGAAAGCGGGCGGGCAGCCGGCAGCTTTACGGTCCCGTGGTGGATGTACTTCAGCCGGAAGCCATCTCCCTCCACGATGCCGTATCCGGTATAGCGGGACCCGGGATCTACCCCAATAGTTCGAATCATTTCCTATTCCAGCGACTCTATGATCTGGTCCGGAATATCGAAGTTTGCGTAAACATGCTGCACGTCGTCGGCATCCTCAAGGGCATCCATCAGCCTCAGGAGTTGTTGAGCGGTTTTGGGGTCCTCAATTCGAACGGTGGTTTGCGGGGACATGGTAATTTCAGCAAGTTCGTAATTAAGGCCCTTCTCGTCGAAAGCCGCTTTTACATTTGCGAAATCCTCGGGCGAGGTAATTATTTCGAACTGGTCCTCCTGGTCTTTCACATCTTCTGCACCGGCTTCCAGCGCCAGTTCAATGAGTTCTTCCTCTGGGATGGCTTTCTTGTCGAAAACGATGCTCCCCTTTTTATTGAACATCCAGGCGACACAGCCAGCCTCTCCAAGGTTTCCGCTGTTTCTGCTGAAAATGTGCCGGACTTCGCTTGCGGCCCTGTTCCTGTTGTCGGTCATGATGTCGACAAGAACGGCCACCCCCGCTGGTCCGTATCCTTCGTACGCAAATTCCTCGTAATTTACGCCCTCGAGTTCGCCCGTGCCCTTCTTTATGGCCCGGTCGATGTTGTCTTTGGGCATGTTCTCGGCCTTTGCGGCCAAAAGTGCGGCCCGGAGCCGCGGATTGCCCTCAGGGTTTCCACCTCCCATCCGGGCCGCCACCATTAACTCTTTTATCAATTTCGTAAAAATCTTTCCTCGCTTGGCATCAGCCGCCCCTTTTTTGTGGCGGATGGTTGCCCATTTCGAATGACCTGACATGAAAGCCTCCTGCTACGTCCTTTTCAGATTCATGGCAAGTATATAGATTTCCCTGCTCTGTTTTCTAGTAGCCTCGGGTCTTATTACCCTGGTCTGGCCGAATTGTTTCTTGAGTTGCGCGAGCAACTGGTGGAACTCCGACCCATGAAATATCTTGGCCAGAAAAGTCCCTCCGGGTCGTAGCACGTAGGCGGCTATTTCGAATGCACGTTCAAAAAGAAGCGCCGAGCGGGCGCTGTCGGCCACCTTTATGCCGGAGGTGGCCGGGGCCATATCGCTAAGCACAACGTCGAACGGTAGATGGTCGCGCAGGGCTGCTTCAACGAATTCACGGTCAAAGATATCGCCCTGCAAAGTCACTACGCCGTTTGGAAACGCGTGTTCGATCGGCTTCAGATCGATCCCCACAATGATCCCGGAGTGCCCTACAACCCCTCTGGCAAGTTGAATCCATGAGCCAGGGGCCGCTCCCAGGTCAAGGACTCGGTATCCCACCCTTAATATCTTATATTTTCTTTGGATCTCTTCGAGTTTATATACAGCCCTTGCAAGGTAATGTTGCTTCTTTGCCTTGCGAAAATAGTGATCCTGGACCGTAAAAGCCATTCCGTCCGCCTAAGGATTTGAATTATTTCCTGAAATAGCTCCTATAGCGGAAAATATGCGGTTTGTAAACCGGGCATCTTCAAAATTGCACCAAGCAAATCAAATGTCCACCTTGAAAAGCACGTGACATAGAGGAGAAGACAGATGGAAAAAACAATCCGCAGCAGAAAACTAACACTTGTCCAGGGTGATCTTACGGAACTGGCGGTAGATGCAATCGTCAATGCCGCCAACTCACGGCTTCAGTTAGGGGGCGGCGTTGCTGGCGCCATCCGGACCAAAGGGGGCCCCAGCATTCAGGAGGAGTGCAACCGGATTGGCCCGATCCGGGTGGGCGAGGCCGTCGTTACCGGAGGCGGCAATCTTAAGGCCACCTACGTGATTCATGCAGTTGGCCCGTCCTACGGCGAGGGCGACGAGGACGAAAAGCTGCGGAACGCAACCCTCAACAGCCTTAAGCGCGCAAGTGAAAGGGGCATGAAATCCATTGCATTTCCAGCCATCAGTACCGGTATTTTCGGCTTCCCTAAGGACAGGTGCGCCCAAATCATGCTGAAAACCGTTTCAGAATTTCTGGAAAGCCAGGAAACGAATTTGGAAAGGGTAATCCTGTGTCTATGGTCCAGAGACGACCTTGAGCTGTTCGAGAAAACTCTAGGTGAAGTGACGATTGGCGAGTGAGAGCTGAGGGGGCGATGTCATCTCCAGCCAGCCTCCTTTTAATGTTATATTCAGGCGAGGATATTTCACGGGATCTTAAACAATACTGGAAGTATGCCGGCTTCATGCAGCCTTTGTATCAGTTGGACTGCTCCATAAATCCATATGAAATAACTGGCGTCCAGGAGAGCTCTTCTCAATTGCTTCGTTTTGATCATACGAGTGTCGGGTTCCGAGTAGAGGGACATATTCGGCAAAAATCCGGGCACCCGTTCCATGTACGATTGAAATTGCTGGCCGTGCAGCGCCTTCATACCCGCTTCCTCCCGACGGATTATGAAAGGGTAATAAAGCCCGAATGAGATCGTGAGCAAAGCGGTAATCAGAAGGCTTCCGGTAGCGAGCCCGATCCCGGCGATGCCGATCAGGCTGAACAGGTAGAGCGGATTTCGTGTTACCGAGTAAGGTCCCGATTCCACTAGGGTGCTTGTCTTGTGACCGGAAATGAAGATAGAGCTCCAGACCCTGCCGAAAGCGCAGACTATGACGCAGGCAAGGCCCGCGAAATCAATGAAGCCCTGCCGAAGACCGTTCTCAATCCTGTTTCCGCTCACCATCAGCAGCAAAAAGACTAACAGGGCGAACAACCGCGTGTGAATGATTCGCACTTTCGAACTTGATCCCGCGCCCAAAAAGGTCATTTCCTCAATTCCATTAAGCAAGGCCATAGGCCGTTTTTTTCTAAAATCCTCCGAAACTTATGACAGGATGACTGCATATAGAAAAGAGGTGAGGAAAACAAGCAAATTTCGTCGAATCTTGATTTTGTGAACCCCTCTTTCAACAGTATCTGTCTGAAATATTCCGGAGTGGGGCTTGGGGGCAGACAAAACGCGCCTTTTTTCCCAAATGTCCAGTTTTCTCAGACGGTCAGATCTTTAGCTTTGTGTATGCCTTTTTGGCCCCTGCGCGATGGTGTCAAATTAGGCGTCCTCTGCCGGAGGAAAATGGTTGACTTTCTACTGCAATCCATATATTAAGCAATGGTTCCACCGCCCAAGAAGGGAATGAAGGACGTTGCCTGCTCTTATTTGCGCTCATTTTCACGCTCTTCATGGATCTCAAGACGCCCGGTTCCATTCACTTGGGCATTTCCTCGTGTTGAATGCGTCGGATGCATCCTCGTGGAACCGGGCATTGACCATGAGAGCTTTTCAGGCGCCCCCGAAGGAAATCACTTTCGGTCTGGCAGGAAAGAATCCCAAGGTTTTGGCTCAAGACAGGCAATGTTTTTTCGGATATGTGTTCCGCTGATTCGGGTTAAGGCAGCGCTCAGGCGCCTTAATCCGCTCGCGGATTAACGTGAAATCGACTCTCAAGCAGGAGGCTTACCTTGACATTTCAACCATCAAAGCAGGTGTATTCGGGAAAAATCAGGGAGGTAACCCTTGGAAGCGGAGACAAAGCAGTCACGGTTGGCGGGAAAGGGGTCTATTCCTTCCATTCATTCGAGGGATCCATCCCGAATGCTCCCAGGATCGCAATGGAGGTCTGGGACAAAGATCCGAGCGAGGACTGGGCCGAGGCGGCCAAGGCGCCCTTCAGCGGCGTGCTTGGCGATCCGGCGGCCTGGGCGCGCAAGTGCATAGAGGACTATGGGGCCGAGATAATCGTGGTCCAGACGAAAAGCGCCGATCCGAACGGTGACAACCGGCCGGCCGCCGAGGTAGCCGCAACGGTTAAAAAGGTAGTGGACGCCGTGGATGTGCCCGTAATCGTCTGGGGTGTTGCCAATCACGACAAGGACGTCGAGGTTATGAGGCTAGTTGCCGAAAGTTGCTCGGGCCGCAGAATCGCATTATGTCCGGTGGAAGAAGGTGACTACAAGCAGATTGGGGCTGCATGCCTGGGCTACAAACAGGTGACTGTCGCTTCAACCCCCATTGACGTAAACTTGGCCAAGCAGCTCAACATCCTGCTCGGAAATCTTGGGGTAAGTTCGGACGACATGGTCATCGACCCGACTACGGGCGGGCTTGGATACGGACTGGAATACAGCTACTCGGTCATGGAGCGCATCGAGCAGGCTGCTCTCACTCAGGAAGACGAAAAGCTCCAGCAGCCCATTATCGCCAATGTGGCCAACGAGACATGGAAGTGCAAGGAGTCGAACCTGAGCGCCGAAGATGCTCCGGAGCTCGGAGATCCCTCCAAACGCGGTGTTTTGATGGAAGCAATTACAGCCGTTGACCTTTTGATCGCCGGGGCTGACGTAGTGGTTATGCGCCACCCTGAGGCGGTAAAGCTGGTGAGAAACTATATAGCCAAGATGATGTAATGTTGCGGAAATTCGGCTGCGCAAGTGATTTATTGGTAAAATGAACCTCCCCAGGAAGGGGAAAAGAGGTGCTACATGTCAGATGAGAAGAAACCAGTTTCAATTGTAGAAGAAAAAAAGGCAAAGAAGTTGGATTTGCGTGAGGTGACCACTTGCCAGACCACCCTCCAGATGCTCAAGAAGATGGAGGCGGATGGGCATGAATCCATGTTCAACCGGGCTGCGGACATGAGGCCTTGTCCCATAGGCGCCGAGTCGGCCTGTTGCAAGCACTGCTTCATGGGTCCCTGCCGCCTTAACTCTAAGGATCCTTATTCCAGGGTCGGAGTCTGTGGGGCTACCATCGACACCATCGCCGCCCGGAACTTCGCGCGCAATGTGGCCGCCGGCGGGGCCGCCCATACCGACCACGGCATGGGCATGCTCGATGTTTTCCGGGAAGTGGTGAACGGGAGAATCACTCATTTCAAGATTCAGGACGAAACGAAGCTCAAAAATGTCGCAGAGAGCATCGGGATCTCGACGGAGGGCAGGTCGGTCAAGGACATAGCCAACGACCTCTATGCGGAGCTGGAACGGACATATACGCAGGTCGAGGGGGAAATTCCCTTCGCAAAGCGCGTTCCCCCGAAGACCCTGGAGGTGTGGCGCAAAGCCGGGATCGTTCCGCGAGGCGCAATGCGCGAGATCATGGAGCTGATGCACCGCACCCATATGGGTGTTGACCAGGACTATAACAACATCGTAAAGCAGTGCTCCCGCACGGCCCTCGCCGACGGGTGGGGCGGTTCCATGGTTGCAACCGAAATTTCGGATATCCTCTTCGGCACTCCCTCACCCAGGGTGGCCGGTGTAAATATGGGGTTTCTGAAGGAAGACCAGGTAAACATTGTGATTCACGGCCACGAGCCACTTCTTTTCGAAGGCATGATTGCCGCTTCCCATGACCCCGCCAACCTGGAGAAGGCCAAAGCCGCCGGGGCAAAAGGGCTCAACCTGCTCGGCATGTGCTGCTCGGGCGCCGAAGTTCTCGGACGGCATGGTATTCCCCATGCCGGAAATTTCGTTTCCGCTGAGCCTATTATTGCGACAGGCGCAGTCGATGCAATGGGCGTGGACGTCCAGTGCATCATGCAAGCCCTGCCGAAAATCGCTGAATGCTACGGGACAAGAGTTTTTACGACAAACCCGAGGGCCAAGATCGAAGGCGCAACCCACATCGAATTCGATGAACACGACCCGATGGGAGCTCCAGACCAGATCATCGCATTAGCTATCGAGCGTTTCGCCAACCGGACCGCGAAGGTCGTCATTCCGCAGCGGCAGGACTGGGGCGTACACGGCTTCTCGCATGAATATGTCAACTACATGCTTGGCGGAAAGTTCCGCGCGTCTTATGTGCCGTTGAACGACAACATCATTAACGGCCGGATTAGAGGCGTAGCGGGCGTTGTCGGCTGCACCAATCCGCGCGTTAAGCAGGACTACCTGCATGTGGAACTGGTTAAGGAACTTATCAAGAACAACGTTCTGGTGGTCCAGACCGGATGCTCGCAGATCGCGCTCGCCAAGGCCGGCCTCATGAAACCGGATGCGGCGGTGCTTGCCGGTGAGGGTCTTCAGGAAGTATGCGAAACCATCGGGATTCCGCCTGTCTTGAGCCTGGGGTCCTGCGTAGACAACAGCCGCATCCTTATTGCCTGCGCCGAGATGGTCCGGATGGGCGGACTCGGAGACAAGTTGTCCGACCTGCCGGTTGCGGGCGCCGCCCCCGAGTATATGAGCGAAAAAGCCATATGCATCGGGCAGTACTTTGTGGCTTCGGGAGTCTACACAATTTTCGGGGTAACCTTCCCTACGGTTGAGGGCACAAAGTTCCACGATCTGCTCTTCAACGGCCTCGAGGAACAGGGCTTCGGCAAGTGGGGATTCTCTAACGATCCCATCGAGATGGCCCATTTGATGATTGATCATATCGACAAGAAGAGGGCAGCGCTCGGCCTTTCCGAACAACGCGAACGAAAACTCTTCAGCATGGAAGACCGCAGAGCGTCTGAAGGTTAAGCCGGACCGGTACTGTGAAGTCAATCCGTATCTAAATTCCGGCTTGAAGCCGGCTGCGTGGCAAGGAAAAACAGAAAAAGGAGTTAGTTATGTCCAGGTTAGTCGCTTTTGCAGCGATCCAGGGAGCTTACAATATAGTTTCCAAAGCCGAAGGCAAATTCAAACAGGCCATGGATAAGTATGGGCCGAACCAGCCGATCGGATTTCCGAATACGGCCTATTATCTTCCCATCATTTACTCGATCCTCGGCACCAAAGTCGAAAAACTGACCGACGCCGAGCCTGTAATGAAGCTGTGCCGGGAGCTTCTGCCCGCGCACATCAAAGGCCAGCACAACATTAACCTTCCTTACCTGGGAGGGACGCTCGATTCCGGAATGGCCGCCATTCTGGCTGAAGAGGTGGTCGAAGCGATCCGGTACGTGGAAGATCCCGATTTTTATCTTCACAGCGAAGAATGCGATCTGGAAGGTGGAAAGATCTGGCTTGGCGCCGCCGACGATACCGTCATGAGAAAGAGGGGTATCGAATTCGTTGACGGCAGCGCCCCCGGTTTTGCCGCGATCGTCGGGGCAGCCCCCAATCCGGAAATCGCCAAAATGATTGCCGAAGATTATCAGAAGAAGAACCTCTACGTCTTCATGTGCGCCAATCAGACAGGCACCACATTTTCCGAACAGCTCGTCGAGGCGGGTGTGGAAATCGGGTGGAACACGCGTCTTGTGCCATTCGGTCCCGATATTTCCGCCGCTGTATTCGCGCTTGGTTTTGCAAACCGGGCCGCCATGGCGTTCGGTGGGGTCAAGCCCGGAGATTTCAAAACCGTTCTGAAATACAACAAAGACCGTATTTTCGCGTTTGTGAACGCTTTTGGCGAAGTTAACGCCGAGTGGGCCGCCAACGCAGCCGGGGCGATCAACTGGGGCTTCCCGACAATCGCAGACACCGACATTCCCGAGATCCTGCCCACCGGTGTGTGCACGTACGAACATGTTGTCTCCAGCATCCCCTACGAACAGATAACGGCAAAGTCGATCGAAGTCCGCGGGCTCAAGGTGACCATTACCGAAGTACCGGTCCCTGTTTCATACGGTCCGGCTTTCGAGGGCGAGCGCGTGCGCAAGGACGATGTCTACCTCGAATGCGGCGGCGGAAAAACAGCCTGCTGTGAACTGGTCCGAATTGCCGACATGGACGCGGTTGAAGACGGCAGGGTGGAAATTATCGGCCCGGATATCAAGGACGTGCCCGTAGGTTCGCATTTGCCAATGGCGATATTGGCCGAAGTTGCCGGCCGTAAGATGCAGGAAGACTATGAGCCGATCCTCGAGCGCCAGATTCACCACCTTGTAAACTACGCCCAGGGCCTTATGCATATCGGCCAGCGCGATATAGCCTGGTACAGAATTTCAAAGCAGGCGGTCGATAAAGGATTTACCCTCGAACACATAGGGAAAATCCTGCACGCTAAATTCCATCAGGATTTCGGCGCTATTTTTGACAAATGCCAGGTCAAGATCTATACAGACGAGGCCAAGGTCAAAGAAATCCTGCCTGTCGCACTGGCTGCGTACAGAACACGCGACGAGCGCATCGAGGGCATGACGGACGAAGGTACTGAAACATACTACTCCTGCACGCTCTGTCAGTCTTTTGCCCCGACGCACGTCTGCGTGATAAGCCCCGAGCGCACCGGCCTTTGCGGCGCCTATAACTGGCTCGACTGCAAGGCCTCTTTTGAAATCAATCCGACGGGGCCCAACCAGCCCATTCAGAAAGGTGACACTCTGGATCAAAAGCTGGGCAACTGGAAGGGTGTAAACGACTTCGTCTTTAAGGCATCGAGGCAGTCGATTTCCAGCTATAATTTCTACAGCCTGGTTTACGATCCGATGACAACCTGCGGGTGTTGCGAGTGCATCGCAGCGGTCCTGCCGATGTGCAACGGAATCATGACTGTAAACCGCGACTACGCAGGCATGACCCCCAGCGGCATGAAATTCACCACGCTTGCCGGTACGATCGGCGGCGGAAACGTTACGCCTGGTTTTGTGGGTCACAGCAAGTATAATGTCACTCAGCGTAAGTTCATTGCGGGTGACGGTGGTCTCTCGCGGCTTGTGTGGGTGCCCAAGATCTTCAAAGAGGAAATCCGAAGCAGACTTGTCAAGCGTGGCGAGGAAATGGGCATTCCGAATTTCATCGATATGATCGCAACCGAAGAAAACGGCACTACCGAAGACGAGGTTTATGCATTCCTGGAAAAGGTGGGACATCCCGCTTTGACAATGGAAAGCATTCTTGGCTGATAGAGGATCCGGGCGCAGATATTACGGGTCTGCGCCCGGTTTCATATGAGCAATTAGATTCTTACCAGGAGAGAAAACAACATGGGCCTTACCGGGATTCAAATCTTTAAGTTGCTGCCCAAGACCAATTGTGGAGAGTGTGGGGTTCCAACCTGCCTGGCTTTTGCGATGAACCTTGCCTCGGGCAAGGCCGAACTGGAAAAGTGTCCCTACGTGTCGGAAGAGGCTAAGGAAAAACTCGCTTCCGAATCGGCGCCTCCCATTCGGCCGCTTACAATCGGGTCCGGCGAATACGCTGTAAAAGTCGGCGGCGAAACAGTGCTTTTCAGACATGAGAAAACCTTTGTCAATCCTCCGGGCTTTGCCGTTCTGGTCTCAACTGATGAAGATGCGGCTTCGGTTGCCGGAAAGATCGACCGGTTCAAAAAATCGCAATATGACCGGGTCGGACTTAAACTTCGGGCTGAGATATTTGCGATAAAGGACGCCAACGGTGACGCAGCAAAGTTTTGCGCCTTGGCTAAGAAGATTTCTGATGAGGCCGGGGCGACCATGATTTTTATGTCCGATTCGGTTGATGTCCTTACTGCGGCCGCTGATTCATTCAAAGAAAAGAAGCCGCTGCTTTATGCGGCAACGCCGGAGAACGCCGAAGCGCTCGGAAATCTCGCCAAGGCTGCCGGGTGCCCGCTGGCGGTTAAGGGAGACGGCTCTTTGGAGAGCGTTATCGCACTTACCGAAAAATTGTCCTCGATGGGGCTTAAAGACATCGTGATCGACACCGGGACGCGGGACCTAAAGAAAGCTTTCGAAGAGCAGATCATGATCCGCCGCGCCGCCCTCAAGGACAGGTTCCGGCCGCTTGGGTTCCCAACGATCATCATGGCCAATGAAATAGGTGACGGGATCATGGACGAAGCCCTTGTGGCAGCCACTTTCGTGGCCAAATACGGGGCGATAATAGTTATGAGCGACCTCCAGCCGCACGTGATTTTCCCTCTTCTTCTCGGGCGGCTCAATATCTACACCGACCCGCAACGGCCGATGACGGCCGAGCAGGGAATCTATCCGATTAACAATCCCGACGAGAACTCGCCGGTTCTCGTGACGTGCAACTTCTCGCTGACCTACTTTATCGTATCCGGTGAAATCGAGTCCAGCAGGGTGCCGTCGTGGCTTTGCGTTCAGGACACCGAGGGACTTTCGGTCATGACCGCGTGGGCCGCCGGGAAGTTTTCGGGTGAAAGCGTCGGGACCTTCATCAACAAGAGTGGAATCAAGGATAAGGTAAAACACAAAAACCTTATTATCCCAGGGTATGCGGCCGGTATAAGCGGTGAGCTGGAGGAAGAACTCGGCGCGGGCTGGACCATCTCGGTCGGTCCCAGGGAAGCCAGCCAGATCCCAAAATACCTTAAAAGCATGAAGGCGTAGACGGGAGATGAAGGAATGAAGCTAATAGGTGAAAACCTCAACATAATGAGCATAAAGTATGGGGCCGCGCTGAAGGCGAAAGAGGCCAAACCCCTCCAGGAGCTTGCAATCGAACAGGCCAAAGCCGGAATGGACTATGTAGACCTCAATATCGGTCCGGCGGGAAAAACGGGCGTGGAGCTAATGACGTGGCTCATCCCGGTTATCGAAGAAGTTGTGGATATTCCACTTGCTCTGGATACCTCAAACGTCAAGGCGATAGAAGCCGGCCTCAAAGCATGCAAGAAGAAACGGCCGCTCATCAATTCGATTATGGTCCGCCCCGAGAGAATGGAAGCCCTCCTTCCGCTTGCCGCCAAGTATGACGCCGAATTTGTCGGTCTGCTCTGGGGACCCGAAGGAATGCCCAGGGACGAAAACGAACGCGGAGCGCTTTGCGCCGAACTGGTGTTTAAGGCCACGGGCGAATTTGGTATAAATCCGGAACGTATCTATGTCGATCCCATCCAGACGCCGGTCAACGTGCAGCAGATTCAGATCATGAGCGTTCTGGAGTTCATGAAGATGTTCGAGGATATCGCTCCAGGCTGCAGAAGCACCATCGGGCTTTCGAATGTCTCCAACGGCCCGCCCGATCACCTGCGCCCGATACTTAACCAGGTAATGCTGATGATTCTTAAGCGGCATGGACTGTATTCGGCGATTGTGGACTGTTTCGACACCAAGCTCCACGAAATTGCCCGAGGCAAACGTCCGGAGCTGGAAGCTCTGGTCTATAAGGTCGAGGATGGACAACCTGTTGACATGAACACCATTTCAGATGAGGAGCGCAAATACGTAAAGACGGCCAAAGTAATCCTGGGCCAGACACTCTATTCCGATTCATGGCTTGAAATCTGAAATCCGCTAACAGGCCCGCCCTAACTGTACAGAGCGGTGAGGGCGGGCTTCATTTGTTCTCGCGATGTCGATCCCACCGAAGTGCGGCTGTTATTGAGCCTTTCCAGCGAAAAGTTTAATTCAGGGGTGCGCTTATGCCAAAGTTTGTTTATTTTTTTGAAAACGGAAAAGCCGATGGCGACGCCACAATGAAGGCTCTGCTGGGCGGAAAGGGCGCCAATCTGGCAGAGATGGCCCGATTAGGCATCCCCGTACCTCCCGGTTTTACAATCACTACCGATGTTTGCACATATTATTATCAGCATGGCGGTGAGTATCCAGCCGAATTAAAAGACCAGGTCGAAGAGGCCCTGCACAGGATCGAGGAGCTTATGGGGCGCAAATTCGGCGACACTGAGAATCCCCTGCTTGTTTCGGTGCGTTCCGGCGCAGCCCTCAGCATGCCCGGAATGATGGACACGGTCCTCAACCTCGGTCTCAACGATCATACAGTGGAGGGTCTGATCAAGCAGGCGGGGGACGAACGGTTCGCATATGATTGCTATCGGCGCCTCATCGAGATGTATGGGGACGTGGTGCTCGGTTTGAAGCCCCAATCAAAAGATGAGCACGATCCCTTTGGCCTGTTGATCGAGGAAACGAGAAAGAAACGTGGCGTTGAGTTCGACAATCAGCTTGCCGCCTCGGACCTCAGGGAATTGATCCAACGTTACAAAGGGTTGATTCGAGATCGAAAAAAGGTGGAATTTCGCCATGATCCCTGGGATCAGCTTTGGGGGGCCATCACGGCGGTTTTCGGATCATGGCACAATCCCCGGGCGAATGCCTATCGTGAGCTCAACAACATTCCGGATTCCATGGGCACGGCCGTAAACGTGCAATCCATGGTTTTCGGGAACCTGGGTGAGGATTGCGGAACGGGCGTGGCCTTCACGCGCAATCCGGCCACAGGCGAGAATGTGCTTTTTGGCGAGTACCTGATTAATGCCCAGGGCGAGGATGTCGTTGCGGGCACCAGGACCCCGCTGCCAATTAACAGGCACCAGAAAGGCGATAGCACTGATCTGTCTCTTGAAGAAACTATGCCTGAGATATATGCCGAACTTGAAGACATTCGCACCAAGCTGGATCGTCATTACCGGGATATGCAGGACGTCGAGTTCACTATCGAAAGCAAGAAACTCTGGATGTTGCAGACCCGGAGCGGCAAGCGAACTGGTTTCGCCTCTTTTAAGGTTGCCGTGGATATGGTCCGGGAAGGCATTATAAGTAAGCAGGAAGCATTGATGCGGATAGAACCCGATCAATTGGACCAGCTTTTGCGGCCCACATTCGACCCCAAGGCTAAAAACGACGCGATCAAGGAAGGCAATTTGTTGACCAGAGGTCTCAATGCGGGTCCGGGAGCGGCAACAGGCCGGGTGGTATTTAATGCTCACGATGCCGAGGAATGGGCGAGGAAGGGCGAGATAGTTATACTCGTGCGTCTGGAGACCTCCCCTGATGATATTCGCGGTGTGCACGCCTCGCGCGGAATTTTGACTGCGCGTGGCGGAATGACCTCACATGCGGCCCTTGTCGCCCGCCAGATGGGAAAAGTCTGTGTGGTCGGCTGCTCGGACCTCGAAATCGATTACCGCACCCGGAGGATGACTATCGGTGACCGTGTAATCAGGGAAGGCCAGTACCTGTCGCTCGACGGTTCAATGGGGGAAGTTTTTGCCGGCCAGATTCCCACACGGCCCTCGGAAGTGCTCCGGGTTATCATAGACAAGAGTCTAGCGCCGCAAAGGTCTCAGATATACCAGGATTACGTGGCCCTGCTGGGATGGGCGGACGAGTTCCGCCGCCTTGAGATCTGGACCAATGCCGATCAACCGAACCAGGCCGAGGAAGCCATAGCTTTCGGGGCGGAGGGAATAGGGCTCACCCGCACAGAGCACATGTTCTTTGAAGGCAACCGGATCGATGCGGTTCGCGAAATGATTCTTGCTGAAAACTCCCAGGGACGCGAACTGGCTTTGGCCAAGCTGCTGCCGATGCAAAAAGAGGATTTCAAGGGCCTGTTCAAGGTCATGAGAGAAAAACCGGTAACTATTCGAACACTTGACCCTCCCCTTCACGAATTTCTCCCCACCGATGAAAAGGACATGCAAAAGCTTGCAACCAAGATGGGTATCCCTTTTGAGCAGCTTTACGCCAAGGTGGTCAGTCTGCATGAGGCTAACCCGATGCTTGGCCACCGCGGATGCCGGCTTGGAGTGACCTTCCCGGAAATAACCCGGATGCAGGCCAGGGCGATTATGGAAGCCGCCTGCGAGGTTGCCAGGGAAGGAATGGACGTGCGTCCTGATATAATGATTCCTCTGGTCGGCGACGTTGGTGAGTTCAAAAATCAGAGGGATGTGGTGGAAGCGGTTGTCCGCGAGGTTATTGAAGACTATGGAGTCGACATCGAATACCACATCGGGACGATGATTGAAGTGCCGCGCGGGGCCCTGACCGCTGACGAAATCGCCGAGTACGCGGAATTTTTCTCTTTCGGGACCAACGATCTGACTCAGACTGTATTCGGTATAAGCCGTGATGATGCGGGCAAGTTTCTTCCGGCCTATGTGACAAAAAAAATATGGGAGCACGATCCTTTCGCCCGGCTTGATCAGAAGGGGGTGGGCGCGCTCATGGAGATCGCCGTTAAAAAAGGACGCAGCGTCCGGCCTGCTATCAAGATCGGTATTTGCGGCGAGCACGGAGGCGATCCCAGTTCCGTCGAGTTCTGCCACAGAATAGGGCTCGATTACGTTAGCTGCTCACCATACAGAATCCCGATTGCTACTCTTGCCGCCGCCCAGGCTGCCATAAAGCAGAAACGCGAAAAGCAGGATTCCGAATATGCAGCGGTTCCAACGGTTGTGGTCAAATTATGAGGCTGATAGGCGACCCTGCTCTGATCTGATGGAGAGCACATGAAAAACACAACTTGGCTTCGCCGCTCCATAATTTCTGTTCCCGCAAACCGCGAAAAGATGCTCAACAAGGCCTTCAAACTCGATGCCGACGTTATCATGCTGGACCTTGAAGATTCCGTTCCGGTCAACGAAAAAGAGGAGGCCCGCAAAAGGGCTATCTCCACATTGCGGGAACAGGATTGGGGAGGGAAGCTCAGGTCGTTTCGCATCAATGCGATGGATACGCCCTTTGCCTACCGTGATATAATTGATGTAGTTGAGGAAGCGGGCGAATACGTCGATACTATAGTTGTCCCAAAGGTCGATGACCCGGCGGAAATAAAAGCGATCGACTATCTTCTGACCCAGATAGAGCTTCGGATGGGCTTTAAAAGACCCATTGGGCTTGAACCTTCAATAGAAACGGCATCAGGAATGCTCAGGGCCGGGGAAATCGCATTGAGCTCGCCGCGGGTTGAGACGCTTGTATTTGGGGTTGCTGATTACAGCGCTTCCCTGACCATGTTGAGTAAGGGTGTCAGCGGTCACGGTGAGCAGGAGGATTTCTACCCTGGTCACAGGTTCCATTTTCCATTAAGCCATATGGCAATGGCGGCGAAGGCTGCGGGTCTGGCAGCTATAGACGCCCCTTATGGAGACTACAAAGACCCCGAAGGTCTGAGGCGTTCATGCCTTATGAGCGCCGCCCTGGGGTACGACGGCAAATGGGTGATTCACCCGGATCAGGTTGCAATTGTAAATGAAGTCTATTCTCCTTCTGAGCAAGACTTCCAACGTTCCGTAAGAATCCTTGAGGCCTATGAACAGGCTCGGGCGGCGGGGGCGGGATCGCTCGCCCTGGATGGAAAAATGGTCGATGCCGCGTCCATACGGGTCGCTCGGGTGATTCATGCTCAATGGGAAGCAATGAACAGGCGTTCGACCATGCCCTGATCCCGCATTGTCACAAATCATAGGGCAGAACCGATACTGAAAATGAAGCCAAATAAGTCAAAGACGGTTGGCGCTAAGTCCGTAAAGCGTGGCCATGAAAATTTGACCAGGCATTTGGAGCTTCAGATACTCTACGATATCTTTTCTGCTCTCTACAGTTCACCGCATCTTCAGGATGTTCTCAAGCGCGCGCTTTCCAATATTCTCGGGACCCTTAAGTTCAAGATGGGGGCTCTATACCTCGTCAAAGAATCATCGGGTGAAAAGTGGCTGCTCGAGCTTGCGGCTCATCATGGATTCTCGCCCACCCTGCTCAACTGTATCCAGTACCTTACCATGACCTCAGAGATGATGGGCAGGTACGAAGATAAGGACCCGATCAGGTGGTTTCCAATCTCAAAGCTTACTTTCGCCAGCCTGCGCGCGCGCATGAAAGAGGAGGGAGTCGATGAAATCATCTGCATCCCTCTTATGTCACACAAAAATGTCGTAGGGCTGCTTTACGTCACCAATGACGGAACATATAAGTTAGGAGCAGGGCAAAGCGAACTTCTAAGGGCCATCGGAAACCAGCTCGGGGTTTCCATTCAGAATGCGATGCTCTTTGACTCGGTAGAACGTGCGAAGTGCGAACTCGAGATCAGCTTTGACGCCATTCAGGACGCCATTTTTCTGATTGATAACAGAATGCGGATTTATCGAGTGAACCGCACCAGCGAGATGGTTTACGGGCCGAACCTGGTCGGGCAAAAATACCCTCGGGTAATCTACGGGACCGAACAGCCCCATATAGAGTGTCCCATTTGGGCATGCCTGTGGGGTGCTCAGCCCATTCGCGGGGAGGGCCCTCACCCGCGCTGGGGAGGCTACTACCACTATCATGCATTTCCTGTGTTCAACGTGGCCGGAGACCTTGAGCGGGTAATCTATTTTGAGAAGGACGCCACTGAAGCCAGGAAACTCGAACAACGCCTTCAGCAGTCGGAGCGCCTCAAGGCGCTGGGGACGCTGGCCGCTGGAATCGCTCACGAAATTCGAAACCCGCTGGCCACCATAAACTTCAATACCCAGATGCTTCGGCGCGAACTGAAATTACGACCGGCCCAACAGGAGATGTTAGAAGACGTATTCGAGCAGATACGCAAGACGGACCGTATCATTCAGCAGGTGCTGCATTTCGCACGGCCTCGCGATCCTCAGTTCGTGCCCGGCAGCCTGAATGAAGTCGTGCGCCACTGCCTGGATATGTCCAAGATGTACCTCATAAAGGCCCGTGCTGAAGTTTCAGTTGATCTGTGCCCGGACCTGCCCCCCACTGTCATGGATTTCAATCAGATCTGCCAAGTATTGATGAACCTGATAATCAATTCCATCGAGGCTATGCCGGGGGGCGGGAAATTGAGGATAAGCACTTCTTTGCACCAGGAGCAGGGGCAAATCTTTGAGATTCACGATTCGGGGATCGGTATCCTGGATGAAGACAAAGGCCGCATTTTCGACCCTTTCTTTACGCGAAAACCTGAAGGGACAGGAATGGGTCTCAGTATATCAAGGCAAATAATCGAAAAACACGGTGCTCTTATGGAACTGGATTCCACTCCGGGAGAAGGGACTACTTTCCGGCTGATTTTCCCCGTGGGGACAAATTCGATTCCCGCAGCTCCGGACCAGCCGCCGGAGCCTTCAGCCGAGACGGTTCAGAGTCTGAAGACGAAAAAGAAAAAATAGATTTGGTTCCGGGCTGGTCAACAGAAGTTTTAATAAACATCAGCTTAAACTAATAAGTCATCTTTACGATATCTTAAAAGGCAATGCCCTTTTGTTTCAAAAGCCTCTTCGTGCATGTCTCGATCATAAAACAGGCCCCTGTCCCGTCTATCCATTCCCGGAACACCTTCCGAGATTCCATCGGGATCAATGCCCAGTTCATTGATCTCGATTCGATCGACAATAGATGAAAACCCCATCGAATCGGCAAGCGTCTGGAGAATGAGATCGTGTTCGGCCTCACTTTCAATCGTGCCTTCCAGAAAAACAACTCCCTTTCTGAAGAAAATCCTGAGTTCTTCCGTGTCGATTCTCTCGTCGGTTTGCAGGCGCTCATAGATCAGATGGACTATCTGTTCATTGGCCAAACCCTGGTATTCATCAGGGACTTTTCCGGAAGTGACCGTTTCATACACCTGCGGCAGGCTCCTATGCTGCTTTTCATAGTCGCGGGCGCACTCCACGCAAAGTCGCGCCCAAGGTATCGCGTGCAGCCTTTTCGGCGCTATATCGTCCCCACATGACTCGCAAACCCCATAATCGCCCAGCGACATCTTGATCAGTGCCAGATCGATCTGCTCGATTTCGATTTTCCCATTCTCGTCGAGTTTGTCGTAAGGCTTGGCAATGCTGGCCTTCTGAGCCTCTTCTTCCAACTCTATGGCGGGCTCTTCCAGTTCCTGCCATGCCGCCGCAAGCCTGCGAACTATTTCCAGTACGCTGCTGCGCCTCTCGATAAGCATATTTCTAAGGAAAAGTATGTCTTCCTTGCTCATTTTTGAATCCTCCTGAACACGACAACAAGAAATAACCACATGCGACTAAAAATAAGACGCCTGTAAGAATAATTCAAGTTTATCCGGAAACAGATCGAAATCGTTGCGACATCAGGTGCAAGCCAGCAGCACTTCGTTGACATCGGCACGGCCGCGTATTAGAGCAATTTTCTCTTGAGTTATAGCGCCACCGCGGGTTACACGAGGATCTCCGAATCCCTGAGTTTTTGAATCCCTCCACATGCCTATTGCAAATCGGCCTCGGATAACGTATTTATCTCACCCGGAGGGGTGGGACCGGCCCAACTGGACCAATTGATATCCGCGTAGCGAATCTGTTAAAGCTTGACTGAACACCGGTTCGGACTGAGTTCCAGGGGAATTCTATGCTCAGAGGATTGAATCCTGGCTTGTGGATTAGTCTGATTGTGCTCCTATTGATCTGCGGATGCGCAAAAGCACCTGTCAACACTGAGCAGTTCGATCCCATAAATGATGAAGCACAAGCCGTGCCTGTTGCCGAGCCGACTCCGGAGGCGCATTCTTTCCCGAAAGCGCCCGTGAAGCCGGCTGGAAAGGACTTGTCCACCCTGCGCCGCGTGATAACCGATAAGGCGGTGCGAAAGTTGCAACAGAAGGACCCTGACTTGGAATTTGACCGTTGCATCGAAATTCTTTGCCGCCTGAACAACAAGGATCAGGAATATATACGCGAGGATATGAAGCTAATGCGTCCCCTGACTGTGCCAAAGAATTTCTCTTCCTACAAGGACTGGTCGCCTCTTCCCGGAAACATTGCGGGCGCGGGCAAGGTACCCAAGTTAATCCTGCTGGTAAAAAATATCCACTTTCTTGGATGGTATCAGAACGGCAGACTGGTTGACGATACCTATGTGTGCACAGGAAAGATGAATACCTGGACGAAAAGGGGACTATACAGAGTAAAAGCAAAAGATCCCAATCACATGTCCACCTACCCGAACGCTTACGGCTATCCCGCTTTCATGCCTAATGCCCTGCACATCTACGACCGTGTTTGGATTCACACCGGGGACGTGATCGGCCCAAATTGCTCGCACGGCTGCATAAACGTTCCGATATATCCCGCCGAAAAGCTATATAATTGGACCGACGTCGGGACTGCGGTCCTGATTACGGAATCTTTGACGGATTTGGGCCGCGACATCAAGACCGCTCGTTTGGACAAACTCAATCCGCAAAAGGCTCCGCCGTTAAAAGAAAAGGGCAAACAGGATAATCGGCAGAAATCCGCAAATGAAACATCGAAACAGTTTCCTGGAAACAGCAACAAAGTCACAATGGGAGGGATTTAGAAAATGGAAGTCAGCAGGCGAATTCTTTGGCGTATCGTGTTTCATTTGTTTTGCGGGGCGCTTGTTGGCGCAGCCCTATGCTCATGTTCGCTTTTCCAATCACAGATGACTCCACGGCCCCTGACAAAGACCAACGCGCCGCCTATATCCCCTCCGGAGTGCGAGCTTCCCTACTGGGCGGTAGACCTTGATTTTCCCTTATCCCTTATCACCAATCCCAAGATCTACGTATTAAAAGAGGAACGCCGGCTCTGGCTGATCCAGGATAAGACGCTCGTTCGCGAATTTCACATCGCACTTGGACCCAACCCGAAAGGGGACAAATACTTTAGAGGCGACGGCAGGACCCCCGAGGGAGAATACTTCGTCTGCAGCAAGAACTCTTCCAGCCAGTTTTACAAGTCGCTTGGAATAAACTACCCCAATCCGCACAATGCGCAAAACGCCCTTTCATGCGGCATGATTTCCAATAATGACTACTGCTTGATCCAACAGGCAAATGACGCAATGCGGTTGCCGCCATCCAACACGGCCCTGGGCGGACAAATATTCATCCATGGAGGCGGCTGCCAAAAGGACTGGACCCTGGGCTGCATAGCAGTGCAGAACAGCGCCATAGAGGAATTGTTCAGCGTGGTCCAGGTCGGCACGCCCGTTTTTATAATGCCCTGAGCGACCCGAACCTGCGGCCACGCCGCACGATAAGGGTTTGTACGGAGGCGCGTACCCTGAAGTGTGAAGGGTGAAGTTAGAAGGGTATATCGTCGTCCGGGGCCCCCGTATTGGCAGGCAGCTCTTCTATTGCGGAGCGCCCGGCGGGACCGGGGTTTCTCATATTGTTCTGGCCGCCTGCAGTCCCCTGGCCCTGTCCCTGCCCTTGGCCCTGTCCTTGCCCTTGGCCCTGGCCTTCCGAGCTCCCAAGCAACTGGATTTCCCTGGCTATAATTTCGGTAGAATAGCGTTTCTGACCTTGAGGGTCGTCCCACTGGCTGGTCCGAATACTGCCTTCAACAAAGATCTGCCGGCCTTTGGCCAGATAATTTGCGCAGAATTCAGCCGTTTTGCCGAAGGTAACGATACGGTGCCATTCCGTTCGCTCCTCCCGGTTGCCTTCTGCTCCCGCAGAGACATAATCATTTGTTGCGAGGCTGAATTTGGCAACTGCGACTCCGTTGGGACTGTATCGGATATCCGGGTCAGCCCCCAATCTGCCGACTAATATGACCTTATTGACCGTCCCTTTAGCCATTTTTTACCTTCCCCTTCCCGCCAAATATGCCGTGGAAACCCCTGGATTACAAACACCTTATATCATGAATCAAAAAGGAGAAAAATCATAGGGGATTTTTTCAGGCCTCGCCCCGCCTTTGGCCTGATAGCGCAACCTCGAGTATCTGATGCGCGCCCTCCGGCTTCCGATTGACTACCGTCTGGAAACAGTTTAGAGTAAATGTTCGAAAACAACCCTGAAATTTGTTTCCAATTCTTTGATGCACCTCGCCCCAGGCTGGTGAGAAATGAGATTATCGCGCTCGGTTTTCTTTTACGTCACTTTATTTTTTTCTACCATAATTCTGGGGATTTCGGTTGTAATAGTTTCTTTTGTAAACAAGGCATGGCTGAGTTTTCTGGAAAAGCTATGGGGCAACGTAAACCTTTGGGCCTCCGGGGTAAAGGTTAACGTCACCGGTCTTGAAAATATAAATAACCAGGGCCCTTACATATTCGTCAGCAATCATCAGGGCTGGTTCGATATTTTTGCCGCGATCGGCAAGTTGCCGTTCCATTTTAGCTGGCTCGTAAAAATGGAGCTTTTCAAGATTCCGGTCCTTGGAGCCGCGATGTCCAGGGCGGGGTATATCTCAATCGACCGCAGGGATCACAGGAAAGCGATGAGCAGCATCAACAGGGCCGCCGAACTGATTGGGCAGGGGACCTCAGTATTCATCTTCCCTGAAGGCACCAGAAGCGCTGACGGGGTAATCAGAGATTTCAAGAAAGGCTGGCTTGCCCTGGCCACCAAATCGCAGCAGCCCGTCGTCCCCATCAGCATAAGCGGATCTTATCGCATTCTTCTCAAGAAGAGCTGTACGATCCATCCGGGCGAAATCAGGTTTTCAATAGGCAAGCCGATTCAGACCGCAGGCAGTGAAAGCGTAAACCGAGACCTCCTGCTGGAACAGATCCGGGAGGCGATCCGCGCCAATTTGACTTTTGAAGAGGCCGGGGGCGGCCCCGAAGTTGAGCCGGAAATCAAGAGTACCGATTTGCATGACGGGGGTAACATCTGCCGCGATGCCTGAAAAATTGACGGATCCCGTTTTAAAGGTCATCCCCCTGGGTGGTCTGGGAGAAATAGGCCTCAACATGATGGTCCTCGAATATGAGGATACCATCGTGATTGTCGACTCCGGCTTGATGTTTCCCGAAGAAGAGATGCTGGGTATCGATATAGTCATTCCCGATTTGAGCTATCTTCTCAAAAATAGAGACAAGGTGGCCGGCCTTGTCGTAACCCACGGCCATGAAGACCACATAGGCGCGGTTCCCTTCCTTGTCCGCGAGCTGTCCATCCCGATATACGGAACAGCCCTTACCCTTGCCCTGATCAAGGAAAAACTCCGGGAGCACAACTTGCTCGACAGAGCGGACCTTATTCAGATCGCCCCCCGCCAGGTCATTGAGATAGGGCCGTTCGGTTTCGAATTCATCCGGGTCTGCCACAGCATCCCCGATGGCGTAGGGCTTGCCATCCGCACCCCGGTAGGGGTACTCATCCACTCGGGCGACTTCAAGATCGACAACACGCCCGTAGACGGCAAAAGGTTTGACATCGCGCGGCTTGGCTCCTATGGCGAAGAGGGCGTTCTGGCCCTTTTTTCCGATTCGACCAACGTGGAGCGCGAGGGTTACACGGTATCCGAAAAGGAAGTGGGCGCCACGCTTCGCGAAGTATTCCAGGAAAAGCAGGGAAGGGTAATAGTCGCCGTATTTGCGAGCAACCTGCACCGGATACAGCAGCTTATCCATATTGCGCGCGAGTTCGGGCGCAAGGTCCTGCTCAACGGCAAATCGATGGTTACAAACGTTCGGATCGCTCGCGAACTGGGCTATCTCGATTTTACAAGGGACGATGAGATATCGATTCAGGACCTTCAGTACATGCCCGACTCACAGGTGATGATGCTGACCACCGGCACGCAGGGCGAGCCGATGAGCGCCCTGAGCCGGATGGCTTTCAACGATCACAAGAAACTCAAAATAAAGGAGGGGGACACGATAATCCTCTCCTCTAAGTTCATTCCCGGAAACGAGCGTACCATTCACAACATTATAAACCACCTGTGCAGGAACGGGGCCGATGTAATACACGAGCAGGTCAAAGACATCCATGTCTCGGGGCACGCGTATCAGGAAGAGCTCAAGATACTTATAAATATGGTCCAGCCCCGCTATTTCATCCCGATTCACGGCGAATACCGCCATCTTATGAAGCACAGGCAACTGGCGATGTCCCTCGGTATGCCCCCCGCCAACTGCCTTTTGATAGAAAACGGGGCTATTATATGCCTGGGCCGGGACACGGTGTGTACAAAAGACAAAATTGAAGCCGGCAGGGTTTTTGTCGACGGCAAAGGGGTTGGCGACGTAGGAGGCCTCGTGCTTCGGGACCGCAGGCACCTGTCTGAAGACGGGCTTGTAATAGCATCGCTGGTGGTAAACAAGGAGACTTACGAAATTCTGAGCGGCCCGGACATATTCAGCAGAGGTTTCATTCACGAAGAGACAAAACCGGAAATCCTCTTTGAGGCCAAGTGCATCATATTCGAAGCCATCGACAGGCAACTGGAGGAGGACCACCAATTGGACTGCGTGCTTCTCCAGGAGGAAATACGCCGCGAACTCAAGCGCTTCTTCAACCGAACCCTGGACAGGAGGCCGGTTATTTATCCTATCGTGGTAGAGATTTGACAGTGAACCGTGAACAGTGAACAGTGAACAGAAAAAAGAGGCGAAAGTGAAAGGCTTTTGCTGCTCACTGCTCACCGCCTTATTGAGGCTCCTAATGGATCGAAAAAAGCACGAAATATGGGCTTTATGCCTTTTGACGATCTCGCTTCTGGTCGCCTTCAGTATTTTGTCCTACCACGAAAAAGACCCCACTATTTTCTTTCCCTCCACAGATTTTACCAGCAACTGGGTAGGCGCCTTCGGGGCCAACATTGCCTGGCCGCTTATCACCTTTTTGGGACTGGGCGCCTACGGGCTGGTAATTGCAGGTTTGTGGGCAAGCTGGCGTCTTTACAGGGAACCCGTAATCGAACGGATGTGGTTCCGGCTTTTGGGTATCGCTCTTCTGATCGTGAGCTCAATGACACTTGGAGCCATGCATTGGGAAGAGGTCCCTTTCCTGGGCCAGGAATTCAAAATCGGCGCCGGCGGAGAAATCGGCGGGATCCTCGCTAAATTTCTTCACGACCGGCTTTCGGCGCTGGGTTCCCATACGCTTCTAATAGGCATGTTTCTCATTGCTCTTCTGCTTTCCACCCCCCTCACGCTAAAAGCCATGCTCCAGGGGATTTCAGCATTCTGGGGCAAGACGTCCGATTGGCTTCTGGGAAATAGTGGAGCAGAACAAGGCGGGCAACCTGAGTCCGAATCGCTCGATGCGCCCCCGGATCGAGTGACAAAGAAGCAAAGACTCCCCTTGCCGACTGTCCAAACAGAGCTGTTCCAAAAGAGGCAGCCCCGCAGCGGATCCATTTCGATGGCGTCCCCTCCCGTGCATCCGGGCCAATATTGGCTTCCCGATCTCACCCTGCTGGACACCTATGAAACAGACATCGCCAAACCCGATTGGAAGCGGCTCGAACAAAACGGCGCCGTTCTGGAAGAAAAGCTGGCCGACTTCGGCGTCCAGGGAAAAGTGGTGGGTATCAATCCCGGGCCGGTGATTACGATGTACGAATATGCTCCGGCGCCCGGAATCAAGATCAGCCGGATCGCCGGCCTTGCCGACGACCTGTCGATGGCCCTCAAAGCCATCAGCGTGCGCGTGGTCGCCGCCATTCCGGGCAAGGCAGCTGTGGGAATCGAAATACCCAATCTCAAAAGAGAACTTGTGTCTCTTAAGGCCGTACTCGAATCGGAGATATTCTCTCTGGCCGTCGCCCCGCTCACGATCGCCCTGGGAAAAGACATAACCGGCCAGCCGTTTGTGACCAATCTGGGCAGAATGCCTCACCTGCTCATAGCCGGGGCCACAGGGACCGGTAAAAGCGTCTGCATCAATACGATTTTGATCAGTCTGCTTTTCAGAAATACACCCGAAGAGCTGCGGCTCCTTCTGATCGATCCCAAAAGGATCGAGCTCAACAGCTTCGAAGGCTTACCCCATTTGATCCACCCCGTGGTAACCGACGCTAAAATGGCCACAAGGGCCCTGCGGTGGGCAGTCGAGGAAATGGAGCGCCGCTACAAGATGCTGGCCGACAAGAATGTTCGCAACATCGAAGCCTATAACCGGGAGCTCGCCCGCGAAAAACCACAAAAGGGAAAAGAGGTGGAAAAGCAATTGGAAACCGGTGAGCTTTCCGATGCCGGCCTTCAGCACTACAGGCTCCCTTACGTGGTAATAATAATTGACGAGCTTGCCGACTTGATGATGGTTGCCTCCCGTGAGGTTGAAGAGTCTATCACGCGACTTGCGCAGATGGCGCGCGCCGCGGGCATCCATCTCGTCCTCGCAACCCAGAGGCCTTCGGTGGACGTTCTGACCGGGATAATCAAAGCCAACATCTCCACCCGGATTTCCTTCCAGGTCTCATCGAAAATCGATTCGAGGACCATTCTGGACGGTTCGGGCGCCGAAGCTTTGCTGGGCGCAGGCGATATGCTGTTCCAGCCGCCCGGCACCGCGAAGCTCCAGCGCATACACGGGGCCTTTGTCTCCGATGCCGAGATCGTGAGGCTCACCGAGCACTGGAAGTCTCAGAAGCTATTCGATGACCCGCTCAAGGGAAGGGTCGACCTGCGTGAGGAAGCGGCGGCTGGGGAGATCGCACAAGAGGAACTGGACGAAAAATACGAGGATGCGGTCCAACTCGTTATGGAAACCAGGCAGGCCTCGATATCCATGCTGCAAAGAAGACTGCGGGTGGGTTACAATCGCGCCGCCCGCATGATAGAAGTAATGGAACAACAGGGGATAGTGTCGCCTTCGGACGGAATAAAGCCAAGGGAGGTCCTCGGCAGGCGGCTGTCCTAGTTTCCGATCCGGAAAGGGTCCTTTTCCGCTCCCAGACCTGATCCGGGGACGAAAAATGTTTTTTTTAGGTGAAAAATCCGAACAGAAACCTCGCGGGGCGTGGAGTCCTTATCCGGCGTTTCAGGATGGACACTTACCGGGATGGATCAAGAGTGGAAACTCGAAGATCGAAAGTCTGCGGGCGCCGTCACCCGCAGCTCATAAAATCAAGGAATCCTATGACGAATATTACTAATCTTGCGGCTGTGAAAACAGGCCTTTGCCGGACTGCATTCCCATGCCTTCTCGTCTTACTTTTCTTTTTGCGCTCCGCCGGTCCTGTTTCAGCCGCCGGTCCCCCCCGGATGCTCGGGGAAATCCTCGCAAAAACGGAAGCAAATTATAAGAATATCCATGCCTTCACGGCAATTTTCCACCAGAAGACCACATCGGCGGCAGCGGGGAGCCTCAGTGCTGCCGAGGCCCAGGGCAGGCTCTACTATGCCAAGCCTCGGCAGATGCGCTGGGAATATGACAAGCCCGAGGAACAGGTCTTCGTTGCCAGCAACCAGTTCGCCTGGCTCTATGTGCGTGCTGAAAACCAGATCACCATGTTCGACGCGGACAAGCTTTTCGCCTCCCCTCTGGCCCGCACCTTCTTTGAGGGGGCGCTTGGACTTAAGACCCACTTTAACGTGACCATCGACCCCACCGAGTCAACCCAGAATCTGGCCGTTCTCAAGCTGGTCCCAAGGCAGGAGGACCCGAGCGTCAAACTGCTTTATCTGTGGATAGACCTTATAAGCTACCGGATTTGCCGCATACAAAGCCAGGATATTGTGGGAAACAGCAACGAGATCGCATTAGACTCCTTTGCGCCCCATTCGAGCCTCGATCCCGCGTTGTTCCAACTGGAGGTCCCGCCTTCGGCGAAGGTTATCGGCGCCGACGGCCGCGAACTGAGCGCCGCCGAAATCGAACAGTTGAAGGCCAGGATTTCCTCCGGAAAATAAACGGAGGTGAACATCTCCCCAGTCTTGGCCGGGTAGATTTTGTATATAGGGTGTATCGCCTCGCAGTGTTTGCTTTTAGGCCGCTTTTACACTATCTTGTTTATATCTGATCATAATCCGACATGATCGGCTGCTGGCTGGACTAACCGGCTGGTCTTGGAATAAGAGTAAGACGCCTGAAGCGGGCCGCTCTGCATTTGCAAACCATCTATGACGTGAAGAATGCATTGGGTGAGCACGCAAGAAGGGTGAATATCGGAAATGAAACCACCAGGTCTCAAAGAAATCGAAGCGATTTTGCGGGAGCGGCGTGATGAACTGGCGTCAGACTACGGCGTCACGGAAATCGGCATCTTCGGCTCATGCGTTCGGGGAGATGCAATCAGCCACAGCGATATCGACATATTGGTGGCGTTCAATAGGCCGGTGGGGTTTTTCAAATTCCTGGAGCTTGAAGAACGCTTGAGTGAATGGCTCGGTGCGAAAGTGGACCTGGTGACCAAGGCGGCGCTCAAGCCGCATATCGGCCGTCACATTCTGAGCGAGGTGGCGATGTTGTGAAGCGCGACTATCGCGATTACCTCGAAGACATCCTGGCCGCCATCGACGAGTCGGCGGAATTCACCAGGGACATTTCCTTCGAAGCGTTCACTCAGGACCGCAAGACGATCAATGCAGTGGTGCGCAGCCTGGATGATGCCGATGATTTGCTGCGGCAGCTCAATATCGAGGCCCAAGCGCGCCATTTCAAACTAATTTTCATTTTCCTGCCGTCGAACACGAGTCTGTATGAATCCGAAATAAACGACCTTCGGAATCTGATGGCCAAAAACAACTCTCCCTACCTGAACCTGAGAGAATCTTTAAAGACTTGTTCGGGCTCTCAGTCTGCCGAGAAGTACTTTCTTAAAAGCGACGTCTGCCACTTCAGTGTCGAAGGCAACGGGGTTTTTGCCGAAATCATTTATCATGACCGGGCAAATCTGCGCCTGTAAGGAAATGCAGAATATGCAGACGGAATGGTATCACGGGTCGAGACGGCTGTTTTCAAGAATCGAGAAGCGGCATCCGGTGACCCCGGACGGGAACCCCAAGGATGAGGGCTTCGAGGCGGTCTACCTTACATGGGATTTCGGCACTGCCCTCGCCTTCGCTGCCCAGCCGCCGGGAATAGGCTGGATTGATTGCGCAAAGCGTACGGTCCGATGGGAATACCCCGATTCATTCGACCCAGAAGACGAAGTTTACGTTTACTTCGTCGATCTTTCGCAGGTCCCGGAAGAAAAGGTGGTCCGGATTGACGAATGGCAAGTGGCCGTATTCGATGAAATTGAGCCGGTTAAAATGGAAAAGCATAAAGCCGGAGAGGTTTTGAAATTCTATACTATGCTGCGTGATGAACCTTAGGCGCCCGCCCAGCATGGCAAGCTCCGGCCATAAACTACGACTTCGAACTCATTCACGGCAGCGGCAATTCCTTTCATGACTTTGGCCTCGTTAATGCCGCTGTTGAACAGGCCCGCGCCACTCTTACAGCGAAGATCATACGCACGCTTGACGGGCGCGGTCTACCAACACGCGAGGCCGAAAGACTAACAGGCGTATCTGATTCGGAGTTTTCGCGCATACGCAACGCGAGGCTTGGACGCTTTACGCTTGACCGGAGGAACCGGTCAACACGAAAGTAGAGAGCGGCTTTACGGCCCGGAAAGCAAGGTCATGCCGGAAGCGTTGCGCCTGCGAGATGACCGCGACCGTATTAATCTTATATAATTCGATATCAAGCGCGAAGTCAAGGAACGCGAGGGCGGAGTCGTGCCCGTCATAGAGGAGGAGGATACGGACGACTGGTGACGCTTTCGCGGCACAATTGTCAGCGAGCCAAAAAAGCTAGTAAAAACAGCGGGCGAAACGTACAGTGTTGTAAATTGTCCAGTTATAAACCCACATTTCCTGTGCTCCCACAAATGGAGTAATGCCCTTGAATGAAAAAGAGGCCATTGAAAAGGCGACTGCTGACGCATTTGTGCCGCTATACAATTCTCTGATGCGGACTTCATTTTCAATAATTGAATACTCAGATGCCCCGGACATCCGCTGTGAGGATTCAGCAGGCAACGCATTTAATTTTGATGTCACACTAACTGAAGATCGGCACAAGGACATTCAAGCCGCTTTAGGAAGGTCTGATCACAGAGGTCTGGAGGCACTAAGAAAGCACCTAGCTGAGGTGAAGGCCGGGAAGGCGCACCCGATGGAATGGGTTAGCTGTTTACAGGGTAATGTTTCTGCGATGATGGTGGAATGTATCAAAAAGAAATTACAAAAAGACTATGGTCCTAATTGCGCTCTTGTTGTGCGTGATACATCGAGGTGCGATTGGGATTGGGATTTAGTGGCTGATCAAATCAAAGGAGCTCTTAATTTGGTGCGAAATCCATACGATGAGGGTATATGGGTGATTTCGTGTTCAAAAGACAAAATCTTGCGGCTTCTTTAAGGGTGGAATTATGAAAAATATTTTGATAATTGCAATCTGTTTAATAATAATATTACATTCAACAGCAAATGCAGCAGATTGGGTATTATGGGAAAAGGAAGAGGTTCATTATAATAAAGGATTTCCAAATAGTGTAGGCACTAAGTGGAAAATTATTGATGGGTATGGAACAGCGAAAGAGTGCAAAGCCGCACGAGTAGAAACATTTGATATAGCTGCACAAATGTGGAAACAGGTAAAAACGCACAGTTCGAATGGACCCTTTGTGCCTTTAACAACTCAGAGTGCGCCTTTTGTAATTTCTCTAAGAACTGATGATATGACAAAAATGTATTCATGGTATTGCCTTCCTGCAACTGTAGACCCTAGTGAAAAATAAGTACATTTGTTTACAAGGAACAGTTATGACAACACAAATACCACCAGTAATTTACGAAGTCTTTAAGGAAGTGGACGAAGCAATTGTGTGGCTCCACATATTCGTAAAAATAAACACGCAACTGTATTATGAAATGACTAATGATATATTGCTACCTTATATTGCTCCTATATGCAATTTTGTAATTCAGAGCGCTTTACGAGATTCTATATTCCTTATGATCCGACGTATAATAGATCCTCCAAAAAGCTGTGGAAGCGAAAATCTTTGCTTAGAAATACTTGTTAAAACGATTTAACGTAATAGTACAAATAATTCATTTACTAATGAAATAAAAAAATAACTAGAGGATATTAAGACTAATGATGTGCCGCTATTCAAAAAGTGGTGCAACAAATATCTCTGTCATTCTGATTTAAATAACGTACGCAGGGTCCCGCTTACTGGTCCATCACCTTGGCAATTAAGTCCAGTTGAAAACATACTTTCTAAAATGTCTAATTTAATGAACGATGTAAGGGTGCATTATGGTGATCCACAGTTATTTTATGACACGACACAAGCTGATGGGGATCTACTAATCGAAGCTCTCAAGAGAATAGAAGCACATCGAGACTGTGATTAGAACATGCTAAAACTGGACAAAATGCAAACGACTGCGGACATCTCACCGGATTCGAGGTTGAAAAGCTTCGGACCGCTGCCAAGGCGGTGAAGAGTGAACGGTGAAGGCGGGCAGATAACAAAAATATCCGCAATGATAATTACTTAGCAAAGTATAGGAAAAATGGGCGGTGTTTTGGCGAGATGTTCAATCATTTTTGCGCTTCCAGATGCCTTATCTTTTCCTTTACCCAGGAGCGCACCAGTTGTGCCCTGTCGATTCCTGACAGCCTGGATTCCCTGTCAATCACCCTGATATCCTTTGGGTCAAGCCGCAACTGAATCAGCCGTTTGGCCGGGCGAGTAAACTTCAGCCCACCCTCCGTCCAGCCCTGAAAGTCCTCGGGACCATGCGCCTCCCAGAACCGCTCAAGCTCCTCATCATCCATGGGGGGAATTTCGGACACGTGTTTTACTGTTTTCTTCACTGAGTCTTTCTCCTCTTATTGTATGTATCCCTCTGATTCCTGTTCATGTCTCTGGCAGTTATGACTTTAAGGACATTTGTTTTCGCTTCAAGACCAAATTGACAAACCTCTTCCGCAGACAGTATCCTTCCCAGTACGAGCAGATACCTGCCTGCAAAAGTTCGTCCGTAAATAAAATGGCATTCCCGGTAACTGATTGAAAAGGCATCAGGATCGTCGTAGACGGCCTCTTCGATTTCCCACATCTCGATACCATGCTTGCTGAACAGCTTTTCCCGTACCCCTGAGGAAACTGTGAGCTCACACTGGAATACTTTCCCTCTGCCCATAGTCCAGGATTTCCTTTGCTCACAGTATCTTATAGTATCTATTAGTATCTGTCAAGGTATACAGCAAACGAGGTGCAATCGAAAGCGAAAGCAGGCCGAAATTTGTACCGGCGAGGTTTTACGCGAGGGACACGGTTTGCGCCACAGGGCGCCCGGCTGCCGCTCACCAACAATCTTCCCTGCCCCATTACAGAGACCGCAGAGCAGTGAGCAGTGAAAATCACTCTTCACTCATCACTCTTCACCCCTCACTCTTCACTCTTGCCTCGCATGCTCCTCAAGTAAACCACAATGGCCCAGGTTTCATCCTTTGTAAGGGTGGCATAGAGGGCAGGATGCCTGTTGAAACCGAACCGGATTTCATAAAAGATTTCACCGTCGCTCTTGTCCTGCACATTAGAACTTCTGAGGTTTGCGGGCAGAGGGGCGAAACTTTGTCCAACCGTGCCGTTGCCGTCCAGCATGGGACCGTGACACTGTACGCAGTAGAAACGATACCTTTCCCACCCCCAGGCAACCATTTTGGAAGTGTCGGCGAGCGGGTTTACAAGCTCCATCGGGTTTGCTTCACGTTCCACCCAGACGCCTCCTTCAACAGGGATGGTCTTTTTAGGCATCTGCGGGAATTCCTCGTTGTAGGCCTGTACCGCCTCGTCGTCCCGCATCTCGGAGTAGTTGCAGCCAAACAGGGCGAAGGACGCAAAGCCAAGCAGCGCGATGAACACAGCGTGGCGCATAAGCGAGTGAGTGGACGCGCTTCGGGCTGTTTTCATTTCGGCGCCTCCATCCGTTGCATTTCCGATACCGGCCCCATGACGTGTTGAGGCTCAACCGAGGCCGGCTCAGGTCCCGGAACGAGGCCGTGGGGCCTGGCCGGACTATAGGTGAAATATGCCGATTGGCCCGGGATGTCGGGGACAACGCTGAAATCCCAGTCCGGGGGCCCTTTGTCACCGATGACAAAATAGATCAACAAACCCCACGCGAGAAACCCTGCCGCTATTGCGCTAATGATCGACCAGGTCTTAACCCAGCTAAATTCTTCTTCTGAGTGCATCTCAGGATACTCCGGCCTTAAAACCTGCTGCCGTTGGCCCAGACGTAAATCAAATAGGAGAAAGCCCACGCTGCTATCAGCAGGTAAGTGTAGATGAGAAAAGGACCTATAGGGCCCTTATCCGTGTGATCTCCGCTCCCGGGTTCGCGGGGTCCTGTTTGATCGAATTCCCGTTCGGTCCCGGCTGCGCGTCTTCTACGGTAACCCGCCCAGGCGGCATAGACCATAATAAGAGATATCCCGCCCAGAAAAAGGGCGATCATTTCATACTGGAAATCGAGCCAGACAAAGAATCGCATGTTCGTATCCGTTCAACGGTGATAGAGACCAAGCGTCAATGCGGCTGCAAAAGCGGTAAAGCCTATCGCTGCTATAAAAAACAGGGCGGCCGTGTGCGCTCTGCGTTTTGCGCGGCTTACGGCTGTAATCGGCTGCGATAGAAGGTCTTTTCCAAGCGGCAGATACCTCGCGCGCTCCTGGTCCGAAAACTGCCCTGCCCGGAGCCCCCAGATGAATGCCGCAAGGCTCACGATCAGACTGATTACGACAAGAAAAAGCCATCCGGAGTAATATATCATTTGTCCTTCACCACCGGTTCGTATGCTGCGTCGATCCCCCTAGGCTCAGCGTGGGCATCGGTTTGCCCGATAAACGTCACGGCCACATAATTGCCCACGTCCCAAATCTTCTCGGACTGGAGGTCCTTTTTGAAGTAGGGCATCGCTGTGCCCGTGATTCCGTTCATTATCTGGTAATAGAGTATGCCGCCGGAGATCCCCCTGTCCCTGAGTATCGTAAAATTGAGGGGCGGGGGGTAAAGATAAGGCTGGGCGGGGCCCATGCCGTCCCCCACCGGACCATGGCAGCCGATGCAAAAACTCTGGTAAATCCGATGTCCGCGCCCCAGGCCGGCAGCCGAGGTCAGGTAGGGGTTGGGCAGCTTTCTCCAGCCTTCCGGAACATGGGAGTGCAGCCATTCGACGTTCTTTTCGGGACCTGACTCGAAGGCTGCTGCCGATTCGGCTTTCCAGTAATCCTGCCGGGCCATTCTTTCGTCGGCCAGTTTAAATCCGAGGCTTTGCTTGTAGGCTATGAGGGCCTTGATTTTCTCCGGGCCGAGAAACTCCCAGGAAGGCATAAGCGACTCGGGCCGGGTGAACCTGGGGTTGGCGAAATGGGCCAGGTGCCAGTCGTTGGGATGCTCTCCGCCTTCCTCAGAAAGATCCGGGCCGGTTCGCTCGGTCCCTAAAAGGTGGGGCGAGTCTGCAACGTAGTCTCCGGCTTGCGCTATCCTTTCGGAACCGATGTCCCAGTCGAAGTTGCGAATGAACTGCGTATGGCAGTAGGTGCAGCCATTGTTCACATAAATTGAACGCCCTTCTTCCTCGAGTGCGGTGCGCGGCCTGAAGATATCCGACCCCTGCTCGCTCATCGTAATCCAGGGCAGGATCACGAACATGAAGAGCACCGGGGCGAAAATGAGCAGCCCCCCGAGAATCAGTACGCCCGGTGTCATCCTCATTGTGGTTCTCCCTGAAACGCTTCTCCGAATATGCGCTCGTCCTGCGCCTGCTCGCCCTGAATGGTCCTGATCACGTTGTAGGCGCCGATGAAAGCCGCCCCGACGATGAGCACTCCCACAGCCGCACGCAATATGAAATAGATGTGGATCATGGGCAGCGTGCGGTAGACGGTTGTTCCGTTAAGCCAGGCGTTCCCCTGGACGAGGCCTCCGGCCGTGAGCACCATGAAAAAACCGGCCATGCCGAGAACGAGCAGCCAGTATTGGACGTCTGCAAGACGGCCGCTATAGAGCGGTTTTCCCGTAATCCTTGGGAGCATGTAATATAGTCCCCCCAGGGCGATCATCCCCGAGAAGCCGAAAACCCCTATGTGAGAATGTGCGATAACCCAATTATTCAAATGAGTTACCCTCTGCACGACCGGCAGCGCCTGAATTGTTCCCTGCGTGGCGGTGAGCATATACCAGACCAGGCCGGCCGCTACGAACCTTCCGCCGATATCTGCGTGGAAAAACCCCAGTCTGCCCCGCATCGTGAGCCAGAGGTTCACCAATACGGTAAAAACGGGGATGATCATCGCGATGCTCCCGGACACGGCCATGGTCTTCAGCCAGACCGGTATGGGCGCCTGAAGAATGTGATGCGCCCCGATATGAGTGTATATGACCAAAATGGTCCAGAAGCCTACAAGCGAGAGAACGTGGCTGTACAGCGGACTGCGGGCCACCCTCGGCACGATGTAGTAGGCTACGGCGATGGCAAGAGGGGTTAAGAACAGCCCCACGATGCCATGCCCGTAAAACCAGGCAAGAATGGCGTCAGGCAACCCGGTTATCGCGCCTTTCATGTTAAAGACGGCGTGTCCGAAAAAATAGATCAGCCAGGTATATACGAGGGAGGCAAATATATACCAGGTCGAGACGTACATTATCTTTTCCCGCCGGTTGGCCGCAGTCTGAAGCATGTTCATGAACATGAGCGCCATTGACAACAAAATCCCTACGTTGGCCGGCCAAATCCATTCGGCGTACTCCCTGCCCTGAGAGTGCCCGAGGTCGAGCGCCACGACACCCGTAAGAATGGACAGGTTCCAAATCCACAAGGAAATCTTCCCGAGCCTCTCGCTCCAAAGCGAGGTCCGCAGCACCGACGGGAGTATGTAGTGGGCGCCGCCGAGAAGAGCTGTGCCGGCAAAACCGAAGATCATGGTGGTAGTGTGCATCGGGCGAACCCTGCTGAAAACCAGCCCGGCAATGCCTCCAAAAAGGTCTGGAATGACTAACCCGGTGGCGGCCGTAATGCCCTCCAGGGTGGCCAGGGCAAACCAGAGGGCCGAACTCAGGAAAAAAAGCTTTGCGGTCCCGTTTTCTTCAACTTTTAGAAGCTGCACCTGCTTATACCTCGCCGGTTCTAGACTGCTTTAATGATGACAGCCCAAATAGCAGTCAAGCTGCGCTTTTTTCTCCTGGTGGCATGTGATGCAGAAATTCATCTGGAAATCCACCCTGCGCAAACGGTCCATCGACGGCACCTCACCGTGACACCTGAGGCAGTCGATTTGCGCAATCATGTGCGGCTGATGCCTGAACTTCACAAAATCGGGAACAAAGTAGATGCGGACCCAGGGGACCGGGACCTTGTCGTCCAGATGTTGCTTCTCTTTCACAATCTGGGGGTGCATCGGAATTACATATTTATGGCAAAAGAAACATTTTTCCACTTCCGGCAGTCCCGCGTGCTCTGAACGCTCGACATAAGGATGGCAGAAACGGCAGTTGATCTGTTTAACGCCGGCGTGTATGCGGTGGCTGAAATAGATCGGCTGGACCGGTCCGATGTCCTGTCCCGGGAAAAGGTAGTAGAAGTAGAGAAGGGTGAGCACAAGCAGAACGGATGCAACGAACCACCCCGTCCACCACATCGCTTCTTTTCTCGTAGCCTTGGCGCCTTCAGCCATTTTCTCTCGGTCGATGACAGCAAAAATTATTCAAACGCTCACCGCACATCCAGGTCCTCACGCCAGGTGCGGCGCCTTCTGTTCCGGCTCGAGGGCCGCAGCAAGTTTCGGGTCGGAAACCGCCAGCACCGGGTATCTCTGTAAAAAAGTGCACACACAGAAGGCGAAAAGCCCAAGCCATCCCATGGTGATCAGTATCTCAAATATTCCGAGCGGCAGCGACTGGCTCTTCACCAGCGAAGGAGTCACCAGCAGAAATTTTTCCAGCCAGATTCCGATCAGAATCCAGATCGATATCCCCGTCATAAGGACAGGCTTCATCTTTATTTTTCTTAGGAGCAAAATCACGAATGGAACTACGAAAAGCACAATGAGCACCGTCCACGCCAGCGCTGCCCATGGATCGTAAATAACGCGCCAGATCACGTACCGGGTCTCATCAGGCAGATTACCGTACCAGATGACCAGAAACTGAACGTAGAAAAAATCCAAACCAACCACACAGAAGGCGAAAAGGAGCTTGCCGATGTCGTGAAACTGCTTTTTGTCGATGGCCTTGCCCATACCCATTTTCTTGACGGCAAATGTGGATAGAACGGCCAAAAACGCAAGCCCCGCATAGAATGAAACTACGAAGTAATATGCCCCGAAAAGCGTGCTGAACCATTCCGGGCTGAGCGACATCATCATGTCGAACGCCACCAGCGTCATAATGAACGCATAGAGGATGACGTATACGGTGGACAGGGTGTACTGAGCGCGTTGGCGGTCCGGCGCGCTCGAAACCCCCTCCAGATATTCCATGTCGCTCCTGACGGAATGGTGTGCGAGCAGAAACGCTGTGACAGTCATGGCAAGCAGCCCGATGCCCTCGCGCGCGAAGAAAAAGGACGTATTCAGCCATGGAGCTTTTTGTTCTTCCGGGTGGAGCACCCACCAGAAAGTATTCGCCCTTCCGAAGAAAAGAGGCCAAAGCAGTATGAAAGAAAAGGGGAGAAAAAAGGTGACTGATTCTGATAATCTCTTTACCGGCCTTCCCCAGGTCGCGTTTGTCAAAACGAGAACCGGAGAGAGCAGGAAAGTCCCGAACGCAAGGCCCGTCCAATAGACATAGTTGGTCAGATACGCGGACCATGCCCTCTTTGCGTCACCCCCAAAGAGCTGGTAGAAAAAGGCCGCCGCGCCTATAAAAAAAAGGACCAGGCTCAACGCTTTGAGTGTTCCCCAGTTTAGAGACTTTTTTGCAAGCTCGATTTCCGGGTAAATCTCATTCTTCAATCCGACGGACCTCCTCGGCGCCCAGGTTCTTCAAGATGCTCGAGACCGACTCGAGATCGGCATCAGTGCAATAAACCAAAATCCCGAAACGGTCCTGGCTGAAACGCTTGTCGTAATGCGCGGGAAGGCGCATTTTCGGCATCCTGTTCAAAAAAAGCAAACCTGCCAGCGTAAAAAGAACAGCTATCAGGATAAGAAACTCGAATGCCGGTATTACTGTTGGTATTACCGGGATCGGAGGCTTGCCGCCCACTATGAACCGCCACTGGGCGGCTGTGTACCAGGCAAGGAAAATCCCGGTCAGGACCCCAAGAATTCCTCCGGTCAGGGTGAAGAAACGACCGAGTCCCAGGACGGGTTCGCCAAGCGCTTCCCGGATTTCTCTAACCCGCATCGGGGAATAAACCGCCTCAATAGGGACCTTCTGCTTCCTGAGGCCCTCTACAGCCGACACAACCTCGTTGAGGTATGCGAAAATCCCGACTACAGCCAGCTTTTTAGCCATTGAGGTTTCCTCTTACTTTTTCCTGACCGGAACGGGTATCGCCTCCTTTACCTCCGTTATGGCAATCGTGGGCAAAAATTTTGCGAAAAGGAGGAAAAGGAAAAAAAAGAGGCTGAATGAGCCGATTAGGATGCCCCATTCAACTATGGACGGGTACTTATAAACACCCCATGAGTAGGGGTCATATTCATGGGCCTCCGACCCCACAATAATCACCAGCCGCTCGAACCACATTCCTATCAGCACCAAAACGCCTATGGAGAACAGGGCCGGTATGCTGGTCCTGACTTTCTTGAAGAACAGGGCTATCGGAACTACCGCATTGCAGACGATCATCAGCCAGAAGCACCAGGAATAGTAGCCTGTCATCCGCCACATGTACTGGGCCTGTTCGGCCTTGCCGCCGCCGTACCAGGCGATGAAATGTTCGACCATGTAGGAGTAGCCCACGATAAGGCCCGTCAGGATGATCGTCTTGCCGATATTTTCGAGCACTCCGATGGTGATCAGGTTTTCGAACCTGAATATCTTGCGCATCGGGATGAGAAGCACCAGGACCATCGCAAGCCCGGAATGAATCGCGCCCGCAACGAAGTAAGGAGCGAATATCGTGCTGTGCCATCCCGGAACGATGCCCAGGGCGAAGTCCCAGGAAACGACGCTATGCACGGAAATGACGAGCGGGGTGGCAAGGGCTGCAAAAAGCAGGTAGGCGGTCCCGTAATGTTTCCAGGAAGTGCTCGACCCCCGCCAGCCAAGTGAGAAAAAGCCGTATATCCTGTTTCTTATTCCGGCAGTGCGGTCCCTGATGGTCGCCAGGTCCGGGACCATTCCGGTGTACCAGAATAGAAAACTGACGGTTAGATATGTAGAGACTGCAACCACGTCGAAAACCAGAGGCGACTGGAAATTGGGCCATAAATTCCGTTGGTTCGGGTATGGAATTATCCAGTAAACTAACCAAACGCGCCCCAGGTGAATGAGAGGAAACAGCCCGGCTATCATTACCGCGAAAACGGTCATCGCTTCGGAACTCCTGGAAATGGTAGTCCTCCAGGATGCGCGAAATAGAAATAAAATGGCCGAAATAAGGGTGCCGGAATGGGCGATGCCTACCCAAAATACAAAGTTCACCAGGTAAGAGCCCCACATCGTGGGGTGGGTAATATTGGCCATTCCGAGGCCCGTTGCAATCTGGTACCCCCAGGAAAAAGCGCCGACAAGAACGCCCAGCCCGGTAATCGCTACACAACGCCAGTAAAAGCCGCCGGGATTCCACATGGCCCCCAGTATCTGATCGTCTACCGCACCGTAAGTAGTCAGATCCTGCGGCCCCGCCGCCTCGCTCACCCCATTGGAAACTATCGCCCCCATTGTGCAGTTTCCTTTAAAACCTTAATCAAAAATCAAACCGTAATCTTCTGTGTCACCCTCTTGAGATAGATCACGGCAGGCTTGGTATTGAGATACGCCAGCACCTGGTAAGCCCTGACATCGTTGATCAGCTTAGAGACCCTGCTGTCCGGGTCGAGCAGGCTGCCGAAGATCAGCGCGCCGGTGGGGCAGGTCTGTGCGCAGGCGGTCGTAAAGTCCCCGTCGCGCACTCTTTCGCGGCCTTTGGCCCTGGCGTCGAGTTTTGCCTCTATGATTCTATGAACACAGAAGGAGCATTTCTCCATTACGCCTTTCTGCCTCACCGTAACGTCGGGATTGAGCTGCCACTTGAGCGGTTCGGGCCGGGTGAAGGTGAACCAGTTGAAGCGCCGCACTTTGTAGGGATCATTTTGAGAGCAGAAACGAGTTCCGAAGCAGCGATTGTAAATCTGGTTGTTGAGCCCTTCCTGGCTGTGATGCGGCGCGAAAATGGGGCACACATACTCACACGGCGCGTTGTCACAATGCTGGCAAAGCATTACCAGCCATTTGGCGGCCTTTCCGTCATCGTCGAAATATCGCTGGACCCTTATCCAGGACATCTCGCGTCCCTTGAGGACCTGCTGTCGTTTTACGACGGCAACATTATTTTCCGCGTAGCATCCGGTTACACAGGCGCCGCAGCCAATGCAGCGGTCGAGGTCCACGACCATTGCCCACCGATATTCTTTATACATTTGACGCGGATAAAAATCTTTTGACTTCTGATAGCCATCGGGCAAGGGGTAATAGAGGCGGGGCTTTTCTCCGGACGCCGCCAGCCTGTTTCGCTCCTCCAGGCTTATTGCCACCGCCATCTCCCGGCCGTGCTGGAAGAAGCTTCCGTCGGTATTGGCAATATCGAAAGTCTCGCCCGTTTTTTCGATCTCCGGATTCAGCCCTTGACGCAGGATAGCGCCGCAAACCGGGTCGATATCCGGAGCCAGAAGCTCGAAAGGATTCGCCGGAAGCCCATTTGCAAACCTGCCGAAGTTGGAATGCCCCTGGCCGGCAGGTATTGCGACGACGCCCTCCGGTACGGTGTAGATGGGCAGGGCCGGAATCCGGATGGTCCCATAATCCGTTTTCACCCGGAGGAGGTCTCCCTTCTTCAGGTCCAGTTTCCCGGCAGTCCCCGGATGAATTTCCAGCCATCCCCCCCAGGTCGCCTGGGTCATCGGGTCGGGGATCTCCTGGACCCACATGTGGTTGGCCATCCTGCCGTCATAGAACTGTATCGTTGGATAGATGACCAGAGGAAGACCTGCTTGCGGCTTTCGCTCCGGGTCGGGAAAATTGAACGCCGGCACGGGCAGGGAGAGCTTTGAGGATACAGGCGGCTGCTCCGGCCAGTAACCGCCCCGCATGACCATGTCCTGCCAGAAGGTATCGAATGATTCGATCCCGGCCTCGGCCGATATTCTCGTCCAGTAGCCCTGGAGCGCCTCATAGAAATCCTTGAAGGGAAATCTGTCTTCTCCCTTTACCTTTTTGCCCGTGGAGATCAGAATATCCCCCATGTGCTTCGTATTGAAAATCGGTCCCATAACCGGCTGCATGAACCCCGTTACTCCCGGTCTTGGTGAATAATCGCCCCAGGATTCGAAGGAGTAATGGGTGGGCAGCACCAGGTGGGCCAGAGCGCCGGTCTCGTCAATCGCCGGAGAAAACCCCGCCACGAAAGGCACGGCCTTCATCGCTCCGGCAAAATCCCAGGATTTGGGGAGCGAGAAAACGGGATTCGCTCCTCGGAAAAGGAAAACGTCCACCTCCCCGGAACGCATCCGGTCGGCAAGGGTTTTGACTTCATCAGCCCGGGCGGCCAGGGTATGGGATGATTCCCGCTTGAAGTCGATCGCTGAGAGAGTCGCAGATTTGACGGTGCACAGCAGATTTGCGGCAACGGCGGTTTCGGTTGCATTGGGCAAACATTGAGAAAGGCCCTCAGCGATCGCGAGAGGGCGAGCTGCCCCGGCAAACCTTTTGGCGACGGCTTGAATGAGGCCTGGATCGCACCCGGCTACTGCTGCCGACTTGTCGACGGGCCAGTTTCCAACCATCGATGCAAGCGCCGCCCTCCGATTCCCAGGCAGCTCGGGCCCGAGATTCCTGTCAAGGATTTCCCGAATGATTCCCAGCCCCACCGCGTACTCCGTTCCGGGGCGCGTTGCAATCCACAGGTCGGCATTGTTTGCCGTCATCGAAAGCCGAGGTCCGACGAAGACGAAGGTATTTTTCCTCTCACCGCTGAGTGGGTGAAAAGATCCGTATTGCCGCGCAAATTCGAGATTGGATATCCAGGTTTCGAGAAAACCCGCGTTAAAAGAGATGAGAAAATCGAGTTCATCGAGCCGGTAGGTCGGAATAGCATCGCGGCCAAAAACCGCCTGGTTGGCTTTTTTCAGAGGCTCATAGGACCAGGGCTCATACATTATATGACCGTTTCGCCGGCCCATTTCACTCAGCCACAACCCTGTCAGATCGCGTAAAGATCCGGTGACCAGGTCGGTCATGACGACAATGCGGCCGCTGTCGCCCTTGCGGACCGCCTCAGACAATTTAGCGGCCAGAATCGCCTCGCCCCGCTCCCAGGTTATGGGATCAAAGCCGCCGGCCGCATTTCGCTGCATTGGACCCGTGAACCGGTCGGGGTTGTACAGACCGTGCAGTGAAGCCTGCCCTCTCATGCAGAGTTTGCCTCCGCTGACAGGGTGTGCCGGATTGCCTTCCACCTTTACGATCCGTCCCTCACGATTCTTGGCGAGCATCCCGCATCCCGCCGGACACTCACGGCAGGTCGTAGCGTAGTACACTGCCTTTCCGGGCACGACGTCTTCAGGCGGATTAATGTAGGGAATAAGATACCGCGTGGCCGGCTCGCCGCAGCCGCTCAGCACTGCTCCTGTTCCAGCTATTCCGAATAATTTCAGAAAATCCCGGCGGCGCAGATCCGGCATTTGAGAAAGCCCCGCAAGTCTGTAAGAAGCGCAAATATAAATATTTTGATAAATAGTGAAATAACAACCTGATGAAGTCCCGCATATGGCCTGCGAAACCCTTTGCGAAAGAAAAATAATACTGAGTGTTGCAATTACAATAGTCTGTCTCAGGTATTTGAACGTCTTTGCCGGAATCTTCAACATTAAGGAGTGGAGCATCATGTCCACGGCGTTTTTCGCGGTTCTTTAGTTATTCCGTCTTTAGTACGGTCAGCTCGCCGCAGTGTGCCCTGGAACTGCCAAATCGGCCTTGACCTTTCTCTTGCGTTTTTCATTGGTATATTGGATGATCCGATGGGGTTTCCACGGGTCCCAAGAGCTTTTTCGGTCAGAACCCGACCCCGAAAATGCATCTTTGGATTCATCTGTGATCAAGTTGGCACATTATTAGGACTCAAGGAGATCCATTGTCGGCCTTCACACTCATAGCTTCCCTCTTGAACAACCCGAGAGCCGGCAAAAACTTCGTGAAACCCGCCGGGGAGAGCGGTGTTCTCGTCACCGGAGCATCATCGGGCATTGGAGAGGCTTGCGCTCTGTACCTCGATTCCATGGGATTTCGTGTTTTTGCTGGAATCAGAAAGGATTTAGACGGAGAGGCATTGCGTCGGAGGGCATCCTCGAATCTTTTGCCTGTGCGACTTGATGTGACCCACTCGGAATCAATTTTCATAGCCGCGGAAATAATCTCCCGGAAGATGGGTGATGCAGGGCTGTACGGTCTGGTCAATAACGCAGGGATCGTCGTAGCCGGACCACTCGAATTCCTGCCTCTGGACAAGATCCGTGAACAATTCGAAGTGAATGTACTTGGGCAGGTAGCTGTTACTCAGGCGATGCTCCCACTGATCCGAAAGGGTCGCGGTCGCGTCGTGAACATGGGATCGATATCCGGCCGGATTGCAGTGCCTTTTCTCGGCCCATATGCCGCTTCAAAGCATGCTCTGGAGGCGGTCACCGACTGTCTGCGAGTTGAACTGCGCCCATGGGGTATTCCAGTAGCTGTCATCGAGCCGGGAAATGTTTCAACTCCTGTATGGGCCAAATCAATTGCCGCCGCACAGTCTACGTTAGAGGGACTTCCGGACCAGGGGCTCGCTTTGTACGGACCAGCCCTCTCCGCTCTGCGCCGATATGCAAGCGCCGCGAAAGGGATGCAAGTCGATCATGTTGTTCGAGCGGTTGCTCATGCACTCATGTCAAAAAAACCTAAGAGCCGTTATCTTGTCACATGGGACACTCGGTTAATGCTCCTGTTGAATATCATTCCCACCTTCTTTCGCGACTGGCTTATATCAGTACCATTCAGCAAGGGCGGACACGAGAAATAGCAATAGGAGAGAAAATCACGGTGATCGGTCCGAGAGCCATCTTGATCACGGGTGCGGCCGGTAGTATTGGTTCTGCGTTAGCCAGAGCATATGCCGCACCAGGTATTGACTTGTTCCTGGGCGACATCACGCCCACAAGTCTGGAGAGAGTCTGCGGGTTGTGCAACGACGCTGGCGCCACAACCCATAAGGACTTCGTGGACGTCAGAGATCGGGTTGCAATGGAAAGATGGATCTCTGATTCTGATTCCATCAGGCCGCTCGATCTCGTAATTGCCAACGCCGGTATTTCGCACGGCAATCTAGAAAAAGAGGAAACGGCAGACGAGATTCGAGCTGTTTTTGAGGTCAACGTCGGGGGAATGCTGAATACCGTCTTGCCCGCCCTGCCTCTCATGCGCAGCAGAAGGAGAGGTCAGATCGCGCTTATGAGTTCGCTTGCCGCCCTAAGGGGCTTTCCTCATTCGCCTTCCTACTGTGCGAGCAAAGCAGCTATCCGTACTTTTGGGCAGGGCTTGCGGGCACGTTTGAAGCGCGAAGGTATCAGTGTCTCAGTCATTATTCCCTCATTCGTGAAAACCCCGATGACAGACTCAAATCTTTATAAAATGCCATGGCGCGTTGAATCGGACCGAGCGGCTGGTATCATAAAGGGCAAGCTTGCCCAAAGAAAGTCTGAATTCATTTTTCCCTATCCCTATCCTGCCGTGGGCTGGGCATTATCTGTTTTACCAGGTTTTGTAGTGGACTTTTTCACGGAGCTTAAATAGTGTATTTCCCGCACTCAGAGAGCTTATGCGTTCAGGAACAGCTCGGTGGAATCCATTGACCAGAGCGCGAATGCAAGCACAAATGTCAAGCGCATCAGAAAGTCAAGCGACAATGGTGTAAAGGTCTCGCTTCGCGAGACGGAGCGGAAGCGGAAGGCCTCATTTCACTTGCGCCTTCTTCAGATCGGCCACAATGACAAACACATTGTCGGGTTTGATATATTTCTTCGCCACCCTGAGAATATCGTCCGCCCTCACCGCATTTATCAGCTTGGCATACATTTGGGGATAATCGGACCCGAGTCCGTAGAATTCGATCTGCGCCAGAAATTTCGCAATATCCTGCTGGGCGTTGTATTTTAATGGGAAATTGCCGATCAAAAATTTCTTTGCGCCCCGAAGTTCCGCCTCTGAAACAGGCTCACGCTGAAGCCGCTCCAATTCCTCTCGGGCAAGCGCTGTAGCCTCTTTCGCAGACTCATCCTTGGTCTGGATAATAACGCGGAAAGAACCCAATTGTTTGCGGGCGGCCACATAACTTTCGACCCCATAGGCAAGTCCCCTTTTGACACGTATTTCAGTCATGAGCCGACTGGACAGATCGCCCGAGCCCAGAATCTGGTTCATCACCAGGAAGGGGTAATAGTCTTCGCTGGCTCTTTCCATGGCCGGGCAGCCGATTATGATGGTGGCCTGCGATACGGGTTTATCAATGGGCACACTCACGGCCCCTTCGGCGAATTCATTTTTGAAAGACGGTTCGGCGACCTCGTCGGCCTGCCACTCACTCAATAAGGGAACTATCAGCGTCTTTACTTCCTGAAGCGTTATGTCTCCTCCGATCACCAGAACTGAGTCGTTTGGCCTATAAAAGGAGGCGTAAAATTTGGGAAGAACTTCCGTACCTATTGCGGCGACCGATTTCTCAGTACCCTCTACCGGGCCGGCGTAAGGGTTGTCCAGGAAAAGCGCTTTATCGAAGGCCCTTGTTGCGACCTCCAGCGGATCGTCCTCTTTGGCCCGCAAAAACCCGATTATGTCATCTTTTTGTCCGTCCACATCGGCTGCGGGAAAGCTGGGATGGACAACCATCTCCATAAAAAGGCCAACCCCTGTTCCAAGGTCCTTTTTGAGCACCTGCATCCCAATCATGGCGAAGTCTTTGGAACAATCCGCATCTAGAGAGGCCCCGATAAAATCGAGCCTCTCATTTATCTGATCGAATGATAAAAACCGGGTCCCCATCAGAATAGACTTAGCTGTCAGGTTAGCCAGACCTTTCATATCCTGCGGATCGCGCACCGAACCGGCGGCTGTCAGCAATTCCAGGGTAACAATGGGAATCGAATGCTCTTCGAATACGAGCAGCTTCAGGTGGTTAGACAATTCGATCCCTTCGGCCTTGGGCATCGCCAGGCAGTATGCAACAGTCAGCAAAGGCGCGATCAGGACCGCAATAAAAACAATGCAGGTTTTCTTTGGATTCATAATTACCGTTCGCACCCTAGGGGATAACTTCATTTCGAACATCGGAAGCCCTAAGCCTTATGCTCCGACCTTTCATACCGCCGCCTGCAGGCTGAGGAGCAGCATCGGTGGGCAGATTAACGGGCGGCCCAGTCGGGATCAGAATCCCGATATTGCGGTTTTGGGCCGTAAAGTAAATGGAGGCAACGCGTTGAATTTCCTGCGGCCCAACGCTCCGGATTGAGGGAACGTATGCGCCGATAGATGCCCAGTCAAGGGCTGTTTCGTATTGGGCCAGCTTCTGGGCAAGGGAAAAGATGGATTCCTGGTCAAAGACAAAGTCGGCCTCGAGCTGGTTTTTTGCCTTTTGCATTTCCCGAAAGCCTACGGGAGCTTTCTTCAGAAGCTCAAGTTCATCATAGATCGCCTGTTCAATTTCTCCAAGATCCTTGTCTGGAAGAACGGAGACGGAAATATAAAAAAGGCCCGGGTCCCGGGTAGCCAGGCTATAGTCCACGTTAGCTTCGATCACGCGCTCTTTTCCGCGCACCAGGTGGTCATAGAACCTGGAAGTCTTCCCCTCTGCAAGAATCGCCTTTATGACCTCCAGTACGTAACTGTCCCGGCTTCGCAGATTGGGAACGTGAAAGGCTACGACCAGGGACTTGACTTGGGCCGGACGCTCGACAATCACGCGTCTTTCGCCCGTTTGAGGGGGGTCCTGTATGAAATACTGCTGTGCCGGCGCGCCGGCCGGAATTTTCCCGAATGCCTTTTCCATCTTGGGTAAGAGGGCTTGCTTTTTGAAGTCGCCGGTTACGACGACAAAAGTGTTGGCCGGGTTGTAGTAGGTTGAGTAGAAAGCCTTTACGTCCTCGATCGTCAGCCTTTCGATGTCTTGCGCCCATCCAATGACAGGCCAGTGGTACGGCTGAGACTGGAACGCGGCGGCCTCCAACTGCTCCACCAGAAACGACTGCGGATTATCATCAACGCGCATCCGCCGCTCTTCGAGAACGACCATCCTCTCCGTTCGGAAGTCGCTCTCTCTAAGGACCAGATTGCTCATACGGTCCGATTCAAGATCGATTGGCGCCCCTATCCGGTCCGAAACAAGCGTCTCGAAATAACCCGTAGAGTCGTGCGAGGTCGATGCGTTTTGCTCGCCTCCCAGCTCATAGATTCTCCTGATAAACTCCTCCCCGCTTACCTTGCTCGTACCTTTGAACATCATGTGCTCGAGCATGTGCGCGAGCCCGGTTTTGCCCGTTTTTTCGTTCCGCGCTCCAACCCGGTACCAGACCTGGAACGATATAATCGGAGATTTGTGATTTTCGAGCATTATGACCTTAAGACCGTTCGAAAGCCGGGCTTCTGAGGCGTCCTTGAACATCTGTGCCGAGCAAAGGGCGGGAAACAGCAAAAACATAACCCACAGCACAAAAGAGCGCGCTACTTTCAAAGTAACCGACCTCCCGCGCCTTAACAGCGCTTATGCAGGAAGAATTTATCCGGGCTTCTTTCTGCTCTTGGCCGCGGACCGGGCAGTAAGCTGCGATAAAACCGCCCCCGCCCACCACTACTTTTAGTCATGCAGATGTGGCAATCACCATAAGTAATCCGCATAAGAAATGCAATCGAGGGACGCCCTAGAATCCATGGTCCGGTAATGATTGTATTAAGCCGTTCGATTCTTATAATTTAGAGTTGAACAGAAAACCCGATCCGACTCAAGGGAGATTCGATATGCCGGACACGCAACTCAGCATCGAGGAACTTGCACAAAAAGACGGCAAGGAAGAAAGACCCGTTTATATCGCCTATGAAGGCAAAATCTATGACGTAAGCCAGAGCAGCCTATGGAAAACAGGGCTCCACATGAGGCGCCATTCTTCCGGAAAGGACCTCACTGCTGATATGGGCGGCGCTCCTCACGGACCGGAAGTGCTCCAGAGATATCCACAGGTCGGGATTATCAGGCACAAGTCCGTTGCCGAAATCGAGCAAAAGACCTTTCTTGAACCACTGTTCAAGAAATTGCCCTTTCTTCGCAGACACCCGCATCCGATGACAGTGCATTTTCCTATCGTATTCATGCTCTCGGCGGTTTTCTTTACTTTCCTGTATCTCATTACAGGCGACACTTCATACGATACCACCGCCCTCCACTGCCTCGCAGGCGGTGTAATCTTTACCCCGATCGTGATGCTGACCGGCTTTATATCCTGGACGGTCAATTACCTGGCGCGACCAATGCGGTCGGTCAATGTGAAGATGGCTGTTTCCCCGCTCATGCTGCTCGTGTCTCTTGTCGCCCTGGTCTGGCGTGAAACGACTCCCGACGTTCTGACAAGGTTAAGGGGCGCTGACTTCATTTATTTATTGCTCATCTCTTCCCTTTGCCCTATGGTTTTACTGATTGGGTGGTACGGGGCAAAACTCACCTTCCCGATCGAAAAAGAATAAGATTGATCGTTCGGCTGGATAAGGGCGGAAAAGAACTCCTTTCGAACGGAAACTTTCCGGGAGCGTTTCGTCCCGGAGGAAGAATATGGAAGGCCAAATCAATAAGGTGCTTATCGCCATAGACGGCTCGGAACAGACCCGGGGGCTCGTCGATTACCTTAGCGGAATAATTTCCGCCCGGCATGCCGAGTTGGTTCTTTTCCACGTAATGCCCAAGGCGCCCGAATCGTTCTGGGACTTGGAAAAAGAGCCGTCTAACTTACCAAATGTTGAGCATCTCAAGATATGGGAAGTCGAGCGGGAAAAACAGGTTCGCGATCTTATGCGCGATATTCGGCGCCGGCTCATGGGGATAGGAATACCAGAATATTCCATTCTGATCAGCATCCGGAAAGTCAAAGAAGGCATTGCCAGAGACCTGTTGCAAGAGGCACAGCGAGGGTATGACGCAATACTGATGGGCCGTGGCGGGTTTAAGGGCGCCGGCGCACAGGTGCTCGGAAGTGTGGCGGTAAAAATGGCGGCAAAATTGCACTCCGCGAACCTGTGGCTGGTCGGGAAAAACGCCGGGAGCGGGGGAGTGATTATTGCGATGGACTCCTCTGAGTCGGCCATGAGGGCAGTTTATCACGTATCGAAGATGATCAATGCCTCAAACAACTCCGTCAGACTCCTTCACGTGATTCGTGGAATAACGGTCTCCGGGACCGGCCATGAAAAGATCTTTCCGGAAGAATACCGGCAGCGGCTGATTGAAGAGGCGGAAAACCAGATCAAACCGACCTTTGATGCTGCAACCCATATCCTTGTCTCATCGGGAATCGGGCTGGAGAAAATCTCGACCAAATTCATTTCCGGTGTCGCAAGCCGCGCCGGGGCGATTTTTGACGAGGCCCTTCGGGGAGGCTACGGCACAGTAGTGGTGGGAAGAAAAGGGCTTTCCAGCGTGGATGAGTTCGACATGGGGCGCGTGACGGGCAAGTTAGTCCAACTCGCGGAAGGTCTTGCGGTTTGGCTGGTTGCCTGAGCCTGAGCACTCCGGTTGCTGAGTACCGGGGTGAACTCACCACAGAGACACAGAGTGAAGCGAGGAGCGGGAAGCTTTTGCTCCTTACTCTTGTTGGATTGTGGTTTTCTCTGTGTCCTCTGTGCCTCTGTTGTGGATTTGAGCGGGTCGCGGTGAACGCTTACTTACCCCCGGCAGGACTGCCGAACCCGTCTTTAATGCGTTGAGTACCAATCGAGCACCCGTCTAAGCTCTGCCGCAGACGCAGGGGCAGGGGCCATCATATTGGAGTTTCTCAAAATCTGCATCGGCAGCAACCCTGGAACGTTATAGAAGGCCGAAGTCGCACCGTAGTCAACCTGAATTGCGGCCCCTTCGAGCGAAAGTCCCAGAAAAAGGCCCCTGTTTCTCGAGTAGGAGAGTATCTCCGCCCTGAGCAAAACGTCAGTTCCCGCTTCTGCTTGCCTGCCGACAGGCCCCGCCGCTATAGAAGCGTCAGCCCCGAGGGTGAATTTGCCGCCGCATATTTTATCCAGACTGCGAATGCTGTTGAGCACAAGTATCACATCGGTGGATTGAACACCGATCTGCCACCCGAAGCTGCCTCCTATCAGGCGGAAAAAGACGGGGTTGCCCCATGATCGGTCCTCATTGCGCACGAGCATTACCCCGACTCCATAACGAGCCCCAAAAACAAATGCCCCCTTGAGCACATCGGGAAAAATCGCGATCCCCTGCGCGCTGCGCAAAAGACTGGGGGGAATTGCACACTCAGGAATATCCATGACCTCTCTTATAATGGCGGTCGATGCCTGGACCTTGGCTTCCTCGCTGACTCCAGCTCTTGATAACACGGGCGGAAGGAGGCACAGACTCAAGACCATGACGAAAACGGCTAAGGCGCTCCTTTGAGCCATTGGATATCCCCTTTCATTCTGCAATTTGTTCTTGATCGCTGTGGTCTAAAAAGATGCATTACTATTGCATAACTAAGCAGTGTCTTGTCAAAGGAAAAAAGCGGACAGGGTCTCGCTGTTTTCGGTGTCAACACGCAAGTTCGGCTCCGCGAAAACGCCGGCCCCGATGCTGTCAATTAATTTCGCGGGGACGCCTTGGGACCTTCAACAGGCTGGCACAGAATCACACTATGACCAACGGATGCTTCCACTCTCGGGTCCTGCCGGGATGAATGGCCCCTTTGAGAGTGCGAAACCGGCGCAGGAGAATTTGCTTGTAGACAGTCGATGCGTTGTCCTCGAAGACTTTTCTCCCTGTGGCCAGACAGTGGTCAAGCGATTTGAAGTCCGCCCAGAATATGTCGCCCATTTCGGGGACTATCAAAACGTCAGCGGCTGATTTCCGGTGTCTGTTCAGTAGAATGCGCGAGACTTCATCGCAACGCAGCAGCATACCCATTGCGGACTTTGGGTATGTCGAAATTCCCGCAATATCGAGAGTTGCATCCACGGCAAGGACGAAATGAGCCCCCAGGACTATCGCAGGGACGGCGGGGACATTATCTGCCCAGCCCCCGTCAACCAGCATCCGTCCGTTTATCCGGATTGCCGGGAACATTCCGGGAATCGAGGAACTTGCGGCGATGGCGCGTCTCAAGGACCCCTTCGTCAGCACGATCTCTTCTCCCGTCCGCAGGTCCATTGCAACTGCTGCAAACGGGACCGGCAGATCTTCTATAAGCACCTCCGGCATTAGCATGGACAGCAACCCGTCATAGAGATCATAGGCCACCAGTTCCATCTTGAGCATCGTGCGGGTGTAGAAGACCCCCTGTCTGAACAGCCACATAAACCGGTGAATAAAACTGTCGGAACCGGTAAAAACGAAATCCTCATCGACCGCGATGGAGGTGGTCTTGAGGAAAAGTTCGCTCTCGAAAAGGTTTTTCAGCCTCTCTATAACCCTTGCCGAGTCACCAAAGTAGGCGTACATACCGCCTATTACGGCCCCCATGCTCGTACCGACTATCAAGTCGAACTTCAGGTTCCTGCGCTCGATTTCCTGGATGACCCCCAGGTGGGACAGTGCTCGTGCGGAGCCTCCGCTAAGCACGAGAGCCGATTTGAAGCGGGACATTCAACATCCTTTTCAGATATAATCAATCAAATGGCGGCCGAAAAGGAGTGGATTATGGCTGAAGATCCGGTCGGGATACCAGTTGAGAGCGGCAGAACAAGTATCGAAGGACTCTTCGAGCAGGGCCGGATCGGCCGAAATGTAATCCTTTGCCATCCCCATCCGCTCTACGGAGGCGACATGCACAATAATGTGGTCCAGGCCGCGCGGCAGACGTTCGCCGGCCTCGAGTGGGGAACTCTGCGATTCAATTTCAGGGCAACGGGCGCAAGCGGCGAGTATCCGGCGCAGGGACAAAAAGATGCTTCAGACCTGATTGCCGTCTCAGAATTCCTCCGCGCTCGATCCCCCGGGCCAATTGATTTTGCCGCCTACTCCTATGGAGCATGGGTCACAATGGAAGCAATCCGAATGGGCCTTGGTCCGGATTCGCTCATACTTATATCGCCTCCGTTGGATCTTATTTCTTTTGAGGGACTCAGACTGCCTGATGCGCCCACACTCGTCACACTCGGAAATCAAGATCAGTTCTGTTCCGTCGAATCTCTGAAAAATTGGCTCTCCAACCAACCGGATGCCAAGCTGGAAGTATTTCCCCGCCTGGATCATTTCTATTGGGGGTCCGAGCGGGAGCTTTCAGCAAAAATAGAAGCTTTCCTCAGGCTCAACTTCGTATGATAGACTTATATAATACCCTGCTCAATTAAAGAATCGGCTCTTTCCGCGCAAGCCATGCAGACAGCGCAGACACTGAATGTGGTGCGGTTGGAGGCAAGCCAAATGTTAAGCGCATCAGAAAGTAAAGTGACAATGGTTTCAAGGTCTCGCTTCGCGGGGCTTCGCCCTGCTTCACTTTGTGAAGTGGGCTTGCCCGGCCTCCCTTAGCGACATATGGCCGACCGCAGGATAGGTCTATCATACGCGATGAGCGGAAGCGGGAGGCCTCGTATGATAGACTTATATAACACCCTGCTCAAAAAAAGAATCGGCTCTTTCCGCGCAGCCATGCAGACAGCGCAGACACTGACTGTGGTGCGGTTGGAGGCAAGCCAAATGTGAGGCCCTTCCAAAAAGTGAAGCGCCTCCGGTGTATAGATCACGCTTCGCGAGCTTCGCATTGCTTCACAAAGTGAAGCATGCTTGCCGGCCTCCCTTGCGACGTGTGAGTGCGTAGCGCGGAGGCCGACCGCAGGATAGGTCTATCATACGCGATGAGCGGGAGGCCTTCTCAGGGAGTTTGAGTTTCCCCAAGGTGTTTCTGATAAAAACGGTGGGCAGCCCGGTTGACAATATCTCGGCATTCGACATGCAAAGCATGCCCCGCCCCTGGTATTTGGATCAACTCAGCCTTTGGAAGGTGCTCGGCAAGATAAATTGAATTTGCCGGCGGAATCAGAACATCTTCCGTGCCGGTTACGACGAGCGTCGGGTTGCTGATTTTTGCCAGGGCCTCGGTGCAGTCAAACAGGTAAATTGCCGTTAGTTGAGCCTGAAATGCGTGCTCTGGCTGAAGAGGCGCCAGAAGCTGCACGCGGTAGTGTTCTTCTATCACTTTGGAGTTTTCGGTCTGAAATCTCTTGCTGAAAAACAGGGGCGTTTGTTTCCAGAGGATTTCCTCGCGGCTGAGCCCCGCATTGTTCACCAGCAGCGAGACCGCTTCCGCCGAGGGCGAAATACGGGAGGTTCCACCTGCGTGGGTGCATCCCAAAAGCATGGCCCCAAGCCTCCCGGACGCAATCCTTGCCAGCTCAAGAGCAATCATTCCACCCATTGAAAGGGAAAATACGAGGGTCTTTTCGACCATGAGGCGGTCAAGCAGACGGAGCGCGTCCTCGGCCATTTTCGACATGGTATATGGCCCCGGGGGCATCGCGGACTGCCCGCCCCCCCTGTTGTCGAAAACTATGCATCTGTAATGTTGCTCGAAAAAAGGGATTTGTCCTTCCCACGAGTAGGTGCTTCCGGAAAGCCCGCTTATGAAAAGGAGGGGAAACCCCTCGCCATGAATTTCATAATAGAGATCGATATCCCCAATTTTGCTAAACGGCATCGGTTTTCTCCACGGGCTGCGGCTGCGCTTTTTCGGGCTGTAGCGTTATCACAAGTCCTTTTTTCTCAAAGCTCACAGCTATGAGTTCAGTAACAACTACTCCCAGGTAAGCCCCGAACAATACGTCGCTCGGGAAATGAGCTCCTACTATAACACGGCTGGCCATTACAGCCAAAGCTATACTCAACCGGATATACTTGAAGCGGCCCGTTACCACGCCCAATCCGTAACACAGGGCGGCTATAGTATTGGCGTGGCCTGATGGAAACGAGGCATAATTATATTGATTCGTAAAGGGCTTGAAACCGTATACGCCATGGGAAAACAACAGCCCGGGCCTGCTTCTTCCAGCCAGCACCTTGACCAGATCGTTGGCAAGTCCTGAGATAGCGACGGCCGCGAACAGGAAAGCGGCCGCTGTTGCCAGGATTTTGTTCTTTTTGACGAATCGTAAGTAGATAAATCCGGCGAGTGCGGCTGCCAGATAGGGCGTGGATAACCCCAGCCGCGTTATCAGATCGAAGATGTCTCTGATCCTGTAGTCAACAGTTGCGCAAAAACGCGCGGCCGGCGCATCGAACACTTCATAACTTATGATGCAGGCTGCAATAGTGGCTAAGGACAACATGACAGCCTGCCCCGGCTTCATTGCGAGTCTCATCTGGCGAGTCATAGATGTGAGATCGGCCCTTTAACACGAGTGGTGAAATACCAAAACCATTAAGGCTGGCGGTCACTCTCGAAATCCGATTTCGTTTTGATCCTGTAGTGGATGGCCCTCTTTTTCAGCCAGAATATCCCGAAAATGTCCAGCATTGAGACCCACAACCGGTTGCCTATCGCGTACTTGGAACGCCCTTGGAGCCTGGGCCGGTGATTTACAGGCGCCTCGGTCAGTTTAAAACCTTGCAGAGCTGCCAGTGTGGGCAAAAACCGGTGCATTCCGGCAAAGCGGGGGATCGACTCAACGCATTCTCTACGGAAGACCCTGGTTGAGCACCCGGCGTCTCTCACGGTTTTGCCGGTCAGCCAGGTTCTGAATCCGTTGCCGAGAATGGAGGAGATTTTCCTTTTGAGGTTATCTTGCCTGCGGACGCGATAGCCGTTGGCCATATCGGCGGCGCCCGATTCGACTGTTCGAAAGAGCGCAGGGATGTCCGCAGGATCATTCTGGCCGTCACCGTCGATTGTAGCGATTATTGCAGCCTTGGCTTCAGTGAACCCAGCCCAGAAAGCGGCCGATTGTCCCGCGTTTCGTTCGAAGGAGATATACCTGTGGCGGTGATCTGCGCGCGCAAGTTCACCAAGCAGAGCCAGGCTCCCGTCGCTCGAGCCGTCATCGACCCAGATGCATTCCCATTCTGCAAATTCCCGATCCATTATGGATTCTAATTCCCTGGCCAGAGGAAGGATATTCTCCGCTTCGTTTCTGACCGGAATAACTATAGAGATGTCGATTTTTTCTCCTTTCATCGATAATGCCATGCAATTGCACATCGTCTCAGCATACGCGCTAAATGAGTTCGCCTCCTTCGGAGGCTTTCCCGGTTTGGATAAATTCCTCGTTTCCAGGTCCGCTCTCCAGCGGCTCTCCCCGTAGGGCCGAAACTCTTTTTGCAACCGTGATAAACCCTGTGTGTGCCACCATCCTGTCGAAGGGGCGGGCGCGAAGCTGGTCAACCTTCCAATCCCGCCTCAGAAGCTCGAAATGGACTATGTCCCCAAATCCATTTGTCTGAAGCTGCCGGTGGGTAAGCTGAACCTGACCCACATTGGGACTAAGGCTAACCAGAAGCCCTCCCATTCGGAGCATTCCGGACATGTTGCTCACAGCGCGCCATGGTTCAGGAAGGTCCAGGAAAATTCGGTCCACCTCGCACGCAAGGCAGACCCCTTCTATATCGGCAACGATGATCTCGTGGTTTTCAGGCGCCGTGCCGAAAAACCGCCTGATATTTTCGCGGGCATCCACAGCGAATTCAGCCCTCTTCTCGACTGAAATAAGTTTTCCCCGGCCGCACATAGCCCGCAGCAGAGCAAGGGCAAGCGCGCCCGAGCCGATCCCGGTCTCCAGGATAACGCACCCGGGATAGATATCACTATAGAAAATCATCGCGCTGAGGTCTTTAGGGTAAATGATCTGGGTGCGCCTTTTCATGCTGAAGATGTAGTCCTGCAGGGTGGGCCTGAAGAGCATCAGCTTTGCTCCTTTGCTGGTAATCAGCCAGTCGCCTTCCTCCATGCCCGCTATATCCCCCAGATGAATGCCGCCAAGATGGGACGAAAACGGCGCATCCGCTACTTGAACGAGCCATTTCTTCCCTTTTTGAGAAGTCAGTAGAACCCACTCACTCAACTGGAATTTACTCATCCACCCGGCCCCCCTGGGGAAATGGAAATCTTCAGGTCGCCCCTTCATCCCTGTTTTTGGGGCCAATGTCAACCTCAAGTTGCTTCAAAGCAAACTCGGTGTTTCGGGTTCCGCATGAAGGGCTCTATGTCCAGCCGCAAGCTAAAAATCTATCCAAAAAGCTGATACACACCTGAGTGCCGGGTTGACAGGCCACGTGAAAAAAAGTAGTTTTAGTTGTTTTGCCGATAGTTGATTCGCAACCCTTGGGCCTGGAGTCAGACATGTTCGTTATTTCATATTTTCTGCTGGCGCTTGCTACGGTTTTGCACTATGTCCTCTATACATACATGTTGATCGTAATAGCCCGCGCGATCCTTTCGTGGGTAAGCCCGGATCCCTATAACCCCATCGTGCGTTTGCTTTACAATATAACCGAACCTGCCCTGTATCGCATCCGCAGGTTACTCCCGTTCGACATGGGCGGGATCGACGTTACCCCCATTATACTGATCCTGCTGCTCATCTTTTTAGATCAGTTCGCCGTGCCGACCTTGACCAGAATAGCTTACGCCCTGGGTCTTTAAAGCTTTTTCAAATTCCGCCGCTTCGGGCAGGAGTGAGTTTGATGGACATAGATGGCCTCGAGGAGAAAAAATTTCGCAAGCGCTTGATGGGGCTGAACCCGGTCGATGTGGAAGCTTTCCTGCTGGATGTGACTGAGGAGCTTCGCCGGTTCAAGGAGGAAAACGCAAACCTCAAAAAGGACCTACAAACTCTGGAGTCGGAAATAAAGGAGCACAGGGACCGGGAGAAAACCATTCGAGCCGTGCTTATCAGCGCTCAAGTTAATGCAGAGCAGATTAAGGCGAACGCCGAGCGCGAGGCCAAGCTGGTTATCTCGCAGGCCGAAGTCAAAGCCGAACAAATCCTCAATGAAGCCGGCAATCGCCTTACCAGAATGGAGCAGGAAATATCGGAGATGAGGCGGAATCGAATCCAGTTCGGGGCTAGGATGCGCTCGCTCCTTGACGCATTCCGCCAGATGCTCGATGAGGACGGGAAAGATGCTCCGCGTAAATTCGAAGAAAAACAGACACCGGAGCAAATCTAAAAAAAGGAGTCTGCTGGATGGCTGTCAAAAAAGAGCTTCTTGAAATCCTCAGGTGCCCTAAATGCAAAGGGCCGATACATCCAAACCCGGATGAAACCGGACTCATTTGCGAGCAGTGCAGGCTTATGTATGATATCCGGGAAGATATCCCGATCATGTTGATCGAGGAAGCAAAACCGCTTTGAAACAGTGATGGGTGAATAGTTACTTGAAAAAACCAGCTATTCACTATTCACTACTCACGATTCACCAATAATATGAGTGAGCCCAGAGAACCCTACCCAGCCAAGCTCATAATCCGGTTTTTGTTTAGCGATTCCGGAGCTCAGCGACAAGCTCTAAATGCCCTTGTATCGGATTTCGGACCGATGGATTTTCTGTCCATTTCCGGCGCATTTACCTATACTGCTTATTACGATGATGAAATGGGGCGGGGAATCCGCAGACAGACGGCAGGCTTTCTGAATCTCGTGGCCCCGGAGTCTTTGCCCGATATCAAGCTTCGAACCAATGAAATTGAAGCCAACCTTTTAGGCGATGGAAAACGGCAGGTTAATATCGATCCGGGACTTCTCAGCCAGGAGCGCTTCGTCCTGGCAACCGGGAAGAATTTTACGCACAGGGTTTATCTTCGTGACGGAATCTATGCCGATCTCACCCTCGTTTATCAGAAAGGAGCGTACCATCCCCTGCCCTGGACATATCCCGACTACCGTGAACCGGAGTTACTGCATTACCTTGAGGTTCTCAGAAAGAAGCTGAAGTTTCAGCTCGACGGGATACTGCCGCGATGATTGCAATAGGTTGATCTTCAAGGTGACGATGAAATGATCAGACCTGAACAGAAAAAGCTTTTCGCCGTTATCGGGAATCCTGTGCGCCACAGTCTCAGTCCCGTCATGATGAACGCGTGCTTCAAGGCGCTCGATGTTCCCGCGCTTTACGCGGCTTTCTATGTCGATGAGCTTGACAGCGATCTCAAGCTCTTGCACAAAACGGGCTTCAGCGGGTTGAGCGTGACCATTCCCTACAAGGAGATGGCATGCCGGCTGGCCGAACAAATCGACAAGACAGCCCAAAAGATCGGGGCCGCAAACACCCTGCGCAGGACGAGCCTGGGCTGGGAAGGCCTCAATACCGACTGGATCGGCGCTTTGCGGGCCCTTTCGGCAGTCGTTGAAGTCTCGGCCCGAAACGCTCTTATCCTGGGCGCCGGGGGGGCCGCTCGATCGGTGGCCTACGGCCTCATAAAGGCCGGGGCTAAAGTTACGATCTCAAACCGGTGCGTCGAGCGGGGCAAGGTTTTGTCCAGGCAGATTAAGAGCAATTTCATTCCGCTCAACACTCTGGCAAAAGTTGTAACAGACTTCGACATAGTAGTTCAGTGCACCTCGGTAGGGTTGGAGGACAGTGAAGCCTCTCCCATCGTTTTCGACTCCTTTTTCAAACCCGAAATGACCGTAATGGACATAATTTACAACCCCCGATGGACCGCCTTTTCCAGAGCTGCCAGGGACGCCGGGTGCATGGTTGTCTCCGGTCTGGACATGCTGCTGTACCAGGGGGCCGCTCAACTCGAATGGTGGCTGGGACGCGCCGTATTCGAAACTCCCGCCATCGAGGCGATGCGACAGGCCCTGGAAGAAGCCATAAATGAAAAAGCTTCTTAAAACGATAAACCCCGTTTCGAAAATAGATGCGCAAATTCGGCTCCCGGGTTCCAAGTCGATAACCCACCGTGCGCTCATTATGGCCGCTCTTTCCGAAGGACCTGCACAGATAGGCAACCCGCTCAAAGCAGAGGATACCTTTTTTACCGCCAAGGCGTTGGAGGCCTCGGGCGCAATAATCGAATGGAGCGCCGATTCTGTACGGGTGGCGCCACCGGCATATCGCTGGCGGCAGCCCGATGGACCGATTTTTCTCGGAAACAGCGGGACGAGCGCCCGCCTTCTTCTCGCAGTCTTCTCGGCGGGGACCGGAACATTTGTGCTCGACGGAACTCCGCGTCTTCGGCAGCGCCCGGTCGGTCCGGCCGCAGAAGCTCTCGAAAAGCTCGGGACGATAAAGCGCTGGATCGGGAAAACCGGGTTTCTTCCAGTGCAGATCACCTGCAGGGGACTTAACGGCGGGGATGTTTTTGTAGATGCTTCGGAAAGCAGCCAGTTTTTATCCGGAATCCTCATTGCGGCGCCAATGGCGCGCGGAAAAGTCGGGGTGGAATGGTCCGAACCTGTTGCATCCCGGCCTTACGTGGACATCACTCTGGGAATGATGCAGCAAGCGGGAATCCGCTTTGAGCGGGTAGCTTCCAACATGATAGCGATCCCGGCGCCACAGGTCTATGCGCCCCGCAGTTTCACGGTCGAAGGCGACTGCTCCTCAGCTTCATATTTCTGGGCCGCCGCCGCCCTGACAGGCGGAGAGGTGCTAACCTCACCCGTTTCGCCTTACAGTCTTCAGGGGGACTGCCGTTTTCTGGACGTTCTGGATAAAATGGGCTGCCGCATCGTGTGGAAAGATCAAGGGGTCCGCGTAAAAGGACCCGAGCGGCTCCTGCCCATTGATATCGACATGAATGAAATGCCGGACATGGCGCCCACACTGGGCGTCCTGAGCGCATTCGCAAGCGGAACTTCCCGCATCCGCAACGTGGCCCACTTGAGAATAAAGGAATCCGATCGGCTCTATGCGGTTGCGGCCGGCTTGAAGGTGCTCGGAGTTGAGGCCGAAGAGCTGCCCGATGGGTTGATAGTCCATGGAGGCGCCCCCCACGGACCGCCCTCAGGCCCGATCTCGTCATTCGACGATCATCGGATTGCGATGGCCTTTGCACTTGCAGGTCTGCGTCTCCATGGAGTTGTTATCGAGGGCGCGGAATCCGTCAATAAATCTTTTCCGGGATTTTGGGACATCTTCGAAAGCTTGGGGAAGGATTGAATCCGAAAAGAACCTTAGAGTGAGTCGGAAATTATGGGAATGCTTCCCCTGATGTGTTGTATGTCCGTTTTGTTTATGCACACGGTCGTATTCGCGGCCGAGTCTCAAATTCAAACTTCCGCTCAAAACCAGTTCCCCTCCGTGGCGTCTGAAGCTCAGAGCACCGCCGCGTTTCAACAGGCCCTGGAGCGCATCGGCAAAGCCGCCGGAACCGCAGGGGTCCTGGTGGTCTCTCTTTCATCCGGGAAGGTTGTCTGCGAGTACCGGCCAAAAGATGTGCTTGTTCCCGCTTCACTCATGAAGCTGCTGACCAGCTATGCAGCCCTGAAGAAGCTGGGTCCTTCCTTTCGCTTTACAACCAAAGTGTTGGCGGCTGAGGGGCCGGTGGACGGGGTCATTTCAGGAGATATCTGGATAAAAGGAAGCGGCGATCCTTTTTTCGCTTCAGAAAATGCCCTTCAGTTGGCGGAAGCGGTTAAAGAAAAGGGGATCAGGCAAATCAGGGGCAGTATTTTTGTGGACAACAGCTTTTTTCAGCCTTTGTCGGAACGCATCTGCCTGGACAGTGACTGCAAGGGCACATATAATCCGGTGGTCTCGGCAACGGCAATCAACTTTAACACACTGACTGTGAAGATCACCATCCCGGCAAAGTCACGAAAGGCTTTCATCGCCGATTCGGGCCTGGCGGAAGGCTATGTCCGGGTGAGCGGCCAGGCGGGTCCGGGGAAAAAGGGGGGAAACTCACTGGGGCTCCGTTCTCTTGGCGCGACCGGAAACGGCCGGGAACAATTCCAGCTTTCCGGGCGGGCATCGGGTCGCGGAGGACGCGTTCGAGAGTTTCGGTTCAACGCGGCTGATCCTGCCGGGCTTTTCGCCCACTCCATGCGGGCGGCCCTGGAGCGCTCGGGCGTAAGGGTGCTGGGGACCGGGGCTAAAGAAGGAACGACGCCTCCTGGGGCCGAAGTGATCGTTTCTTACGACTCGCCTCAGCTTGCGGAATTGATATCCGGGCTCAACAGATACAGTAACAATTTCATGGCCGAGATGCTTTTGAAGTCGCTTGGGGGGTATGTGGCAGGCGTCCCCGGCGACTCCGAAAGGGGAATTGCCGTTGTCAGGACCACCCTCAGCGAAGCCGGTATTCCGGAGCAAATCGGAACTCTCGACTGCGGGTCGGGACTTAGCAGATTTTGCAGGATAAGCCCCGAAACGTTCTGCCGGCTTCTTGCCGCCGCCTGGAATGATAATGGAATAAGAGAAGAATTTATATCCTCCCTGGCGGCCAACGGGGAGCAGGGGACCCTCAGGAGAAGGATGCGTCAGCCGGACCTCACGGTGAGGGGCAAAACGGGGACCCTTAACGATGTGATCGGTTTTGCCGGCTATGTGTCGGGGCCGTCCGGCAAGACCTACGCGGCGGTGGTCATGCTCAATGAAGTGCGGGACAGGGCCAAAGCGAGGCAGGCTGTGGACTCTCTGATCGAGCAGGTGGCGTTTTCCGGCGTCTGACCCCTTTATAAATTGGGACAGAGGTTCTGCCGTTTTTAGACTGTATATAGAAGCGGTGCAGATTGCGTAAAAACCCCCTCTTTTTAGCCCCGATGATGGATTCGGCTCTTGACTTGCCGGTGTTCGATAGTATCCTGAATTTGCTGATTTTCGGCAAAATAGCTGCTTTGTTCTCTATTTCTCCCTTAAGCGTAATCTGTTTGCCTTTGTCTGGGAAAAGACCCATGGTGATTGAAATGTTTGATCGAGGAGGAAGACAATGAAAAGATACTTCGGATGTGTTCTTCTTTTGACCTTGGCGCTTTTTGTGCTGCTGCCATCAGCGGCTTTATGCCAGGGCCCTATAAAAGTGGGAATTATTCTACCGGCAACGGGTGAGAAAGCAAAATTCGGGGAGATCGAGAAAAAATCCTTCGAGATGGCGCTCGAAGAGATCAACGCGGCCGGAGGAGTGAACGGCAAGAAACTCGAGTTCCTCTACGAAGACGATACGGGCAGGCCCGATGTGGCCAGGAGTGCGGCAGAAAAGCTGATCACCAGGGATAAGGTCGTAATGCTCGGCGGAGGTTACGGCAGCTCTGAGACATTCGCCATCGCCGGTGTTGCTCAGCAGAACCGGATTCCCTTTCTGGTTAACACAGGTTCGGACAACAAGATCACCGAGATGAAATGGGACTATGTATTTCGTCTCAACCAGCCGGTAAGCGACTATCCAATGGCGCTCGAGTCTTTTATGACAGATGTGCTAAAACCGCAGTCGATGGCAATTCTCTATGAGAATACGAACTTCGGCTCCTCGGGTTCGAAGGAATTCCAGCAGAGCTGCGAAAAGCTCAAACTCAAGGTGGTAATGAATGAAGGCTACCAGAGCGGCGGAGTAGATTTCAAGCCCCTGCTGGTCCAGGTTAAGCAGGCGAACCCCGATGTCGTCTACATGATTTCTTACCTCATGGATGCTTCGCTTTTGATGAAGCAATCCATGGAATTGAAACTCTCGCCTAAGATTTTCGTTGGGGGGGGCGCAGGCTTTACACTGCCCGAATTCGTCGAAAATGCGGGCAAAGCGGCAAACATGGTCTATTCGGCGACCCTGTGGTATCAGACGCTGCCCTACCCGGGGGCCAAAGAATACTATGACAAATTCGTAGCCCGCAACAAAATGCCCACCGAATACCACGGCGCCGAGGCATACTCTTCGGCGTATGTTATCGCAGACGCGCTCAAAAGGGCAAAGTCTCCAACCCCGGACGACGTCCGGGAATCGCTTACCAAGACCGATATGATGACAGTTTTCGGACCGGTCAAATTCGTCGCATATGACAAGATGACCAATCAGAACAAGCTCCCGACCTATCTGGTGCAATGGATAGATGGAAAGCTCGAGCTGGTATGGCCTAAGGCCACGGCGACAAGACCTTATGTATATCCCGTAGATTGGGAAAAAGTTTGGAGGTAAGCAGGACCGGAGGGGGCATTAGTTTGGAAGATGCCCCCTGATTTTTTTGCAGGCAAAAAGGACTGCTTCAATGGAAATGTTCATTCAGACGCTCGTTGCGGGGATTCTGATCGGCGGCGTCTATGCCCTGATCGGGCTTGGCATGACCCTGATAATGGGCGTTATGCGCATCATCAACCTGGCCCACGGCCAATTGATGATGGTCGCCATGTACATTACATTCGTTTTATATGAGTTCCTGGGGCTCGATCCCTACTACTCGCTGCTCATTGCGCCTCCGGCGCTGTTCCTGCTGGGAGTGGCAATCGAGAAATATCTTCTTGATCCGCTCCTCAAGATCGACTCGATAATCCCGCAAAATCAAATCTTGATGACCGTAGGCATCGGAATGGTGCTGACCGAGACGATACGGTTCATATTTCATTCCGATTATAAATCCGTGAAAACATCTTACAGTTCATCCACTTTCATGATCGGCCCCATTTCATGGAATGTTCCCATGTTGATGGCATTCGCACTGGCCGTGCTGATTACGGCGGGTCTGTTCTTTTTCCTCCTGAAGACAGATACCGGCAAATCCGTTCGCGCTACGGCGCAGAATAAGGATGCGGCCATGATCATGGGCATCAACGCCGAATGGATCACCCAGCTCACATACGGACTTGGCGCAGCCATGGCCGCTGCCGGTGGAACGCTGCTTCTGCCGATCTATTACCTCTTTCCGGATGTGGGGGGGCCATTCACACTGAAGTCATTCATCATAACCGTCCTGGGTGGAATGGGCAGCACGGTAGGCGCCATCTTCGGAGGACTTGTCCTGGGAGTGGCCGAATCTCTGGGCGCCACCTATATTTCGATGGCGCTCAAAGACGCCGTGGGCATGGTCATTTTTGTTCTCGTGCTCGTATTTCTTCCCGGCGGACTTAAGACGCTTACAAGAGTTTAACAGGGTTTAAGTTGTCATGAAAAAACGCTCGACATTAATCGCACTGGGGCTGCTCGCGCTTTTTGTGGTCTTTCCGCTAGTGGAGCGGTCCGATTACTACCGCCACATTTTCATAATCGCCTTAATGTGGGTGGTAATCGGCTCCTCATGGAACCTTCTCGCTGGATATACGGGGCAGATTTCTTTCGGGCATGCGATCTTTTTCGGTGTGGGGGCTTATTCGGCCGGCATCTGCACTACCAAGCTGGGAATCTCCGCATGGTGGGGAATGCTTCTGGGCGGCCCTATGGCCATGCTGTCGGGACTTTTTCTCGGATGGATATGTTTCCGGCTGCGTGGTTCCTATTTCAACCTGGCGACCCTGGCCATTGCCGAAGTTTTCCGCCTGGTGGCGATTTACTGGAGAAATTTCACCGAAGGAATGCAGGGAATCTTGATTATTACCTCCTTTCGCTCCAAGCTGCCTTACTATTTTCTGGCGTTGGGACTTGCGGCCCTGTGCGTGTTTTCGATAAGCCGGATCATGAAATCCAAATGGGGCTTCTATTTCATAGCCATCCGCGAGGACCAGGAAGCTGCCGAAGCCCTGGGAATCAGCTCCTTCCGGTACAAAAGCCTCTCGCTGATGGTTAGTTCCTTTTTCACGGGTCTTGCGGGCGCCTTCTACATGAACTACATGGGTTTCATCGATCCGGAGGTCGTATTCTCCCTTTATTTTATCTCTATCATGGCAATTCTGGTCGCCATGATCGGAGGGGCCGGAACTATCTGGGGGCCGGCGGTGGGCGCGTTCGTAATGGTGCTGCTCCAGGAGCTTTTCAGAAGCTCCTTTTTCGGATATGCCCCAAAGTGGGTCAGCGATGCTCACGCCCTGGCGTTCGGGCTGCTCGTTATCCTGGCCATCCGCTATATGGCTAATGGAGTGGTAGGGGATTTTCCAAGAATTCTCAATCTTTTGACCCGGAAAAAACCAATGGTTTCCGGTGCAGGTGGGAATTGAGATATGAGCTTTTTTGAAACAAAGCGCCTCACTAAGGCTTTTGGAGGCCTGGTGGCGGTAAACGACCTAAGCTTCACCGTTGAGGAAAGTGAAATATGCGGCCTTATCGGTCCCAACGGCTCCGGCAAGACTACCGTTTTCAACCTGGTCACGGCTTATTATCCGATTACTTCCGGGACGATTCATTTCAGGGGCAGAGAAACAAATGCTTTGCCCACCTGGAAAGTTTGCAAGGAGGGAATCGGCAGGACCTTTCAGATAGTCAAACCCCTTCGCCGAATGACGGTTCTGGAAAACGTCATGACTTCGGCATTCTGCAGGACCTCTAACTCAACGGTGGCCAGAGACAGGGCCGTTGAAGTGCTCCATTTTTGCGAAATGGCCAACAAGCTGGACTACCCGGCGAAAAGCCTCACCATCGGGGATCGAAAACGAATGGAAATAGCACGAGCCCTTGCCACCGAACCCAAACTCCTTTTGCTGGACGAAACAATGGCCGGTCTTACACCCCAGGAACAGGCCGAGGGCGTGCAGCTCATCCGCAAAATCAGGGATTCGGGAATCACGATCATCATCGTCGAGCACATCATGCAGGTGATCATGAATATTTGTGACCGCATCCTCTGCATCAACTACGGCCAGGAAATCGCCAGGGGGACCCCCTCCGAGGTCGCCAACAACCAGGCCGTCATCGAAGCCTATCTCGGAAAGGAATAGCAATGCTGCGGGTTGAGCATGTTGAAGCGGGCTATGGAGACGTCCGGGTGCTCTGGGATGTGTCTTTCCATGTGGCCGAGAATGAATTCGTGGTGCTTGTCGGCGCCAACGGCGCGGGCAAGAGCACCATAATGAGGACGATCTCGAGCATCGTTCCGGTCAGCAAGGGACAGATCTGGTTTGAGGACCGGCGGCTCGATCTGGTCCCGCCATACAAGATTGTAGAACACGGGATAGCCCATGTGCCCGAAGCACGGCAGCTTTTCCCTGAGATGAGCGTGCTGGAAAATCTGGAACTCGGGTCTCTGGCGCCCCAGGCTAAAGCAAGGCGCCAGGAGTCACTGCAGTGGGTGCTTGAACTTTTCCCCCGCCTTAAGGAACGCAGGAAACAGTTGGCCGGCACGCTGTCGGGCGGGGAGCAACAGATGTGTGCAATTGCTCGAGGCCTCATGTCAAGGCCGAAAATGATAATGTTCGACGAACCCTCGCTGGGCCTGTCGCCCCTGCTCACCCAGGAAATCTTTCGGCTGGCCCTCAAGATTCACGAGGAGGGGCTAACGATCCTCATGGTCGAGCAGAACGTCAAACAGACCCTGGCAATTTGCGACCGGGCCTACGTTCTTGAAAACGGAAGGATCGTCCTCGAGGGAAAAGGAACTGAACTGCTCGAAAATAATCAGGTAAAGCAGGCATTTTTGGGGATTTGACTAATTGGCGCGCAATGAACCCCCCTAAAGGGGGGCAGGGGGGATTTTAGCGCGGAAGCGTACATAATCTGGTCATTCCTCTTACCGCCTTTAGGCGGAAGGGGCGCCGCTTCGCGGGTGGGTGGGCTGTCGAGATCGGCTTTTGCACTCTGGATCGATTCACATAACCCCAGCCCGCCTCGCGGGCTGTCGAGATTATGGCTGGCGGTCCCGGTTCCCAAGCCTCGGCCCGGCGGAAGCGGATTCAGTATCGGTCGCAGGTAGGGCCGGAAGGCGGAAGGCGGAGATCCGGACGAGCGTCAGCGACTCTGCGAACCTCCGGAACCCGTGCTTTGACTTCTTCCAGCTTCAATCCTGTTAATCCTGTAAAAAGCTCCAGAATTCGGCCTGCCACCCAATCAAGTTTCTCACGCACATATTCCACTATCTCCGGCATCCTTTTCCTCCTTGTCAAAATCTAAGAAAGAAGATAACCATCCCGATCAGGTGGCGCCCGCCGAAGAGGTATTTTCTCCTTCGCCATAAGGCACTGTTTTATAATGTAAATTATGAGTGCGCCGTATTTGGGAGAAAATACCCAGGTGCAAAAAAGAAAGAAAGCCAGGGGCGGGGGTCCTGGCTTTCCGGGGCGAATAGTTAAAAGATACGTGGGAACCAAACTCTTGAAAGGAGAGATATTCTTCTGATTGCAGACAATAGCAGATTTTTTTCTTTTGCAAATCAGGTCTGGAATGTATTTTCCATTAACAAATACGGTATATAGGAAGGCCGATTTCTACCTGGAGTTCAAAAGCGAGTGAAAAACATGGTCGGAAAAACATTTGGCTGCTTTACCGGATGCATTGTGCTGATCGCTGCGATTACGGGATGCGCAGGCCTGCAAGGCAGGGGCGGGGTTGCTCCCGGCCCCTCCCCGGCTGAAGTAAAACTGATGGAAGAAAACAAAGCGCTCGATGCGGTAAACGAGGGTTCGTCCGCCTTCTATGCCCAACTAAGTTCGGTGATCGCTGAGGTTAGTGAATTCCGCGGCCGGCCTTACTGGAACGAGTTCGAACAAATCCTGCTTGAGTTTCCCTCCCTGAGAGACCCGGATAACGAGGCGGAGATAACGCCCGACATGGAGTCCCGGCTTTCGGAGTGGAGCCTGAAGTGGACGAGTGCGTGGGAGGAAACTCTGGAAGACTACCTCCGCCTTGTGGACAAGTGCACTATACTGGAGGCAAAAAAACTGGCTGTGCGCGAAAAGCTGTTGGCGGTACAGGCGGGGTATCTGGCCGCAGTTATTATGGAAGCGCAGGCCGGCCATGCAAAGGAAGGAAAGGATATCTACTCGGTTGTCGAGGACCTTGACAAAACGGGCGCGGAGCTGGATTCCTACCAGCCGGACGACCTGGGGCTCTATAATTCGGGGCCGAGGCGGTAAGCTTCAAAGCAACCGTTTCTATTGTCCCTGTATATATTCCAGACCCTTTCGAAGACGCTCGAGTACGGTTTGTTTGCCCAGCACCTCTATTATTTCGAAAAGGCCTGGGCTTATCGTGGCACCCGTCAGTGCCACCCTGACCGGCTGAGCTACTTTACCCAGCTTCACCGGCTGAGCTGCTTTACCCAGCTTCATTGCCAAATCTTGCGCAATCTTCCTGAAAACGGTTTCCAGACCCTTTTCGTCAAAGATATCCAATTCGGACAACTCTGAGATAAGCCACACAAAAACCTCGCGCATTTCCAGAGTCAGGAACTTGCCTGCGGCATCGGGATCGAACTCAATTTCGTCCACCATATAGAATCGCATAGCATCGGCCATTTCGACCAGCGTACGCGAGCGGGCCTGAAGAGTGCGAACTGCTCCGGCTATGTAGGCGTCGGGTTTATCCGGGTAATGTCGTTGAACCAGCAATGGCCTGAGCGGCGCAACGAGTTCTTCGGGACTTTTTTCCTTGATATAGTGTGCGTTAAGCCATAACAGCTTCTCCATCGTGAAGATGCTTGGTGATTTTCCGACGTTTTCGAGGGTGAACTTCTCTATCATCTCGGAACGCGAGAAAATCTCCTGGTCCCCGCAGGACCAGCCCAACCGGACCAGGCAGTTCAGCAGGGCTTCCGGAAGGAACCCCATGTCCTTGTACTCCATAACCGAGGTCGCTCCGTGGCGCTTTGACAGAGGTGAACGGTCTTCGCCATGGATCATCGGCACGTGGCCGAACTCGGGCAGTTTTGCGCCCAGCGCCTTGTAGATAAGAATCTGCCTCGGAGTGTTGTTTACGTGATCGTCGCCTCGGATCACATGCGTGACCCCCATGGTAATATCGTCCACAACGACGGCGAAATTGTAAGTGGCTATGCCGTCGCTTTTCACGATCACCAGGTCGTCCAGTTCCGAGTTATCGAATGCAATTGGGCCTTTTATGATGTCTCTTAAAAGCGTCGTGCCGCTGTCGGGACTCCGGAACCTGAGCACCCGTTTGGGGCCCGGGCCGAGGCCTTTTGTGCGGCAGGTTCCCTCGTACTTTGGCTTGCGCCCTTCGGCCATTGCCGCGCTTCGCCGAATCTCAAGCTCATGGGGACTACATTGGCACCAATATGCGTGGCCGGAATTCACCAGTTTTTTCGCGTATTCGCTATAGACATCCAGCCTTTTGGTCTGAAAATAGGGGCCTTCGTCCCAGGTCAAATCCAGCCATTCCATTGCATCCAGAATGGCTTTCACGGACTGTTCCGTAGAACGCTCCACATCGGTGTCTTCGATCCGGAGAATGAATTTTCCGCCCCGATTGCGTGTAAAAAGCCAGTTAAAAAGAGCGGTGCGCGCCCCTCCGATGTGCAGGTACCCTGTCGGACTGGGGGGAAATCGGGTAATTACAGGTTCCATCTTAACGATACTCCTGTGGCGGGTCAGCGCTAAGCCCGCCCCTGTGAGTGAGTGTACTCGGGAGACCAAATCTCTGAAACGCGGGCATTTTCAATAGCATAATACTCCTGCAAACTCAATCAAACTCCCGGCGGATAAAAATACCGGATGAAGCGAATTCGAAGCTTGCTCATTTTACCCGCCTCTGGCACTGTGCGGACTTAAGCGAAAAGATGGGGCCTTTTTACCGATAACAATTGCTCATCGCGATGTTTTCGTATAAATTCGCTGAAAATTCGTTGGAAAGGTACAACTATGAACAGAAAAATCGGCCTTCTTGCCATCGTTTTCATACCATTGCTCATGCTCGCATGTCACAAGGGAGGAAAGGGGGGCCATGTGGCGGACGAAACATACACGCCCAAGCCGGTTGTCGTTTCGCCCTACAAAGTGAAGGTGTCTGAGGTATTCAACGATACTCACAAGGTCTTTAACGTGGACGTTATCGGCCTTCTGTGGAACGGGCTCCAAGATTCGCTTAAGAATCGGGGAATGCTCTGGACGCCGAACGCCGAGGGTGAGCCATACGTAATGGAAGGCCACGTCCTCTATTTCAAAAAAGGGGGGATGGCCGAGCGCTTCCTGCCACGCATGGGCGACACTGTGCTGGCGGTGAGGGTCGAACTCAGTCAGGGTGGCAGACACATAGCGACAATCGAATCGAAGCATGCGATTGCCTTTGGCAGAGGTACAATTACTCGAAACGCCTGGAAAAAGGTATTCGATGAAGTTGTGGAAGACGTAGTTAATCAGGCGGTCAAAAAGTTTTAGCAGGCCTCCCGCTTCCGCCCGGCGCGCACGATAGACACATCGCGCGGTCGGCCTTCGCGCTACGCGCCCACACTTCGCGATGGGAGGCCTTCTATCCTGAAAACCATCTAAACACGCTAAATTCCCCGGTGCTGGGCAAAGAGATAATAGTCTCAATCACCGTACTCGTTTTTTTCCTTTTGCTCCCCGCTTCACCGCCATTAATAATCTGGCTCTTGATTAAGGGTGAATACTGGCTCGTGATTCTGGGGTTTTCCGCCGCATTTGTTATGCCCAAAATTTATTGTCTTTTCTATATTCCATCGTATTTATTATCAAAACTCTTGGCCAAACCCAGTGTCCTCGGCAAAAAGGTGCTCGCTCTTACCTTGGGATCACTTAACTGCCTTTACCTTCACTTTTTAATCCTGAAGTGGGTTTATTTTGTCTTTGATCTCTACCTTTCTCATGCGCCGCGCGTAGGTCTTGGAATCCTTCTGGGCTGGAGTTCCTCCGTTTCAATTGCTCCCCTTGCCTATATGGGAAGCAAAGATCCTGATTATTCTCCAGAGCAAATCGGCAGCACGCTTGGCCTGACCGCCGCCATTTTCTATAGCCTCTTTCTTATCGCTTCCTATTTTCTGCAGATTGGTCTCGGAATGAAACTAGCAGGCGTGACCGCCTTATGGATCTTCTTCTCGCTCTACCATGCTCGGTTAGCGATACTTGCATATAATGAAGAACACAAACCCACGCTTATCAAAGACCGGTAAAACCCACCAGACCCTACCCTAATTCTCCGAAATTTCTTGACAGGTCCGTGAATTTATTTATACTAAATGGTTTCCGTTCCCTTGGAAGGTGTTGCACATGCGCGTTCGCATTGACGAAATACCGGAATCAGGACGCACTCTCAGGTTCCACTGGGACGAGGACAGGTTGAGGCAGTTCGTTCCACCGGGCGACCCCTTCAACCTCAAGCTTGTCCGCCCGGTCAACGTCGTGCTGAACCTCAACAGGCGTGCTGACCATATACGAATTACCGGAACGATCGAAGGGTCCCTGAGGGCTAGCTGCCACCGCTGTTTAGGACGGTTTCGACTCGGTCTCAATGAACCGGTTGACATCTACCTGGTTGCAGGCGAGCGGGCGCCCAAGGCTGAAGAAAGGGAACTCGCACCCGATGAACTCACATATGAATTCTTTGACGGCGAGGTGATCGAAGTGGATCAGCTCGTAGCCGAGCAAATCTTTCTGGCCTTACCGGTGAAGGTGCTTTGCCGCGAAGATTGCAAGGGCATATGCCCGGGGTGCGGGGCTAATCTCAATGAAGAGGCCTGTCTGTGCAAGGCGGGCGGTACGCAGTCTCCTTTTGCAAAACTCAAATTAATAAAAACGGGATCAGGCGAATCCACTGAATAGTTTCCCCCTTATGGGCATGCTGCGCCGGCTTTGGCTGGCAGATTCCAGATAGGAGTTAAATGATGGGTGTACCGAAAAGAAAAACGTCCAAAGCCAGACGTGACAAACGGCGGGCCAACCACGGCGTTGCCATGCCGGCCCTTGCCCGCTGCCCTCAGTGCAATGAAATGCGCCTGGCGCACCGCGCTTGCCCGAACTGCGGGTACTACAAAGGCCGCCTGGTCCTGGAACTCAAGGAAGAGTAAGGCTGCGGTCGAGCGTGTTAAGCGAGTCTGCTGGATAAGAATTGCGATAGATGCCATGGGCGGGGAGCATGCTCCCGGACCCGTGGTCGAATGAATCCTTCCGGCCCGATCCACTGTGCCCGGGCGACCCCGTGCTGCTCAAAACTCAATATTGGCTTAACCCCGCTTTTTGTGTTAAGGAAGGCAGATTCTTGATTCTCGGCGCCCTGTTCTTTGCCATTGCGATGCCGGGTGGTTGAAGCCAGGCAGCCGAAGCCGGCAGGGGTTTTCATTGGAGGTAATTAATTTGGATTATTTCTTGACTGAAGAACAACAGATGATTCAGGAATTAACCGCGCAGATCGCCAGGGAAAAAATCCGTCCGATCAGGGCCGAATTGGACGCAACCGAGCGATTTCCGTGGGAGATCATGAAGATCCTCGCCCAGGCGGACCTCTTCGGCCTATATATCCCTGAAGAATATGGCGGAATGGGTGGAGGAATATTCGATAATTGCCTTGCTGTCGAAAAGCTTGGGGAGGCTTGCATCGGGATCGCCACTACCTTCGCTGCAAGCGGCCTTGGAGCTTATCCGATCCTGCTCTACGGCAGCGGGGAGCTGAAAAATAAATACCTGCCTCAGATCGCCAGCGGGAAAAAACTCGCGGCCTTTGGCCTTACCGAACCCGGGGCTGGAAGCGATGTCTCGGGAATTCAGACCACGGCAGTAAGAGACGGAAACCATTACATTATCAACGGGTCCAAGCAGTGGATCACCAATGGGGGCGAGGCGGAAATCTATTCGATACTGGCCATAACCGACCGCGCCAAGGGTCCACGGGGCGCCAGCTTTTTCGTAGTCGAAAAAGGAGATCCGGGATTTCTCTTCGGCAAGAAGGAAAAAAAACTCGGCATCCGCACATCCACCACCCGCGAGCTGATTTTCCAGGATTGTCGCATTCCCGCCGAGAGGCTCATAGGCCGGGAGGGAATGGGTTTTATCATTGCCATGAAAACGTTCGACAAATCCCGGCCGGGCATTGGCGCGCTTGGAGTCGGCCTCGCACAGGGGGCGCTCGATATTGCCGTCGAATATGCCAGAAAAAGGGTCCAGTTCGAAAAGCCAATCATAAGCTTCCAGGCGATTCAACACAAGCTTGCCGATATGGCCATAAAAACCGAGGCTGCGCGCGCCCTGGTGTACAGCGTTGCCCGCTACATGGACACAGAACCTCACGACGTGAGCAAAGTCGCTGCAATGGCTAAGGTATTCGCCGGCGATGTGGCCATGGAGGTGGCGACAAACGCCGTGCAGGTGCTTGGAGGTTATGGATACATGCAGGATTATCCCGTCGAAAAGATGATGCGCGACGCCAAGATCCTGCAAATTTACGAGGGCACCAACGAAATCCAGCGAAACATCATTGGCCAGGAACTAAATAAGGAATACAGCAGGCTCAAGGACACTTTTTTCTAAAACTCAAAACTATCGAGACAGGAGCTCCGGCTGATATGCACATAGTCGTATGCATAAAGCAGGTGCCTGACACCAAAAACGTCAGAATCGATCCGGACACTCATACACTGGTCAGGCAGGGAGTCGAGAGTATAATAAATCCTTTCGATCTGTTCGCGGTGGAAGCTGCACTCAAGATCAAGGACCAAAACGGCGCAAGAGTCACGGTTATTACGATGGGACCGCCCCAGGCTTCCGAGTCGCTCAGAGACACTTTGGGGCTTGGAGCCGATGACGCGGTGCTCCTCAGCGACCGTGCTTTCGCCGGTTCGGATACCTGGGCCACTTCGACGACCCTTTCAGCGGCTGTCCGCAAGATAGGCGACGCGGATATCGTTCTTTGTGGAAAACAAGCCGTCGATGGCGATACTGCCCAGGTCGGACCGGAAATGGCCGCATTGCTCGATATTGCTTACGCAACCTTCGTCAAGAAGATTGAAATGCCGCAGAGTGGCTCCTTAAGGGTAGTCCGGCAAACCGATGAGGGGACCGAGGTCTGGAAGCTTCACCTGCCCGCTTTGTTGACGGTGATCAAAGAAATCGGCGAACCGAGGGTCCCTTCGCTCAGGCACAAGATGCGAGCCAGGAAAGCTGAAATCCCGGTCTGGGGGGCGGCCGATTTAGGCCTCGATCCGGACCTCACCGGCCTGTGCGGTTCCTTTACGCAGGTTGTGCGCGTTTTCAGCCCGCCGAGGCGAACCAACCGTATTCAGATTGAAGGGACCATAGACGATCAAGCCGAACAGCTTTTCCAATATTTGAAGAACGCCAGGGTGCCGGGTCTATGAAAGCAATTATAGACAGAAAGAAATGCACGGTTTGCGGGGTCTGCTCGGACGCATGTCCGATGAGCGCCATTTCGCTTGGTGAAAACCAGATCGAAATCTCGGATGACTGCTCGCTTTGCGGCATTTGCGTGGATACCTGCGAGTTTGGGGCCATATCTCTTCCGGAGGTGGGCAAAGGCCCGGCGGAAGATCTCCTGGGCTATCGAGGAGTCTGGGTGTACGCTGAATGGCGCGAAGGCAAGGTCCACAAGGTAAGCCACGAGCTTTTGAGCGTCGGCCGCGTCTTGGCTGACAAGCGGGGTGTCGAACTGGGCGCCGTTTTGCTCGGTTCGGACATTGATGATCAAACCGCCCTGGAACTCAGCTCCTACGGCGCAGAAGTGATCTATGTGGTTGACCGCCCTGAACTGGCTCATTTCACCGACGAGCGGTATTCTAAATGCATCGTCGAACTGGTAAGGCGCAACCGCCCCGAAATCCTGCTCGCAGGGGCTACCAGCATGGGACGTTCCTTTATTCCACGTGTTGCGGCTTCACTTCGCACAGGTCTCACCGCCGACTGCACGGAATTGGATATAAACGACGAAGGGCTTTTACTCCAGACACGGCCTGCTTTTGGCGGAAACATCATGGCTACTATCATATGCCCGAACCGGCGGCCGCAGATGGCCACCGTGCGGCCCAAGGTCATGAAACCGCTCAAGAGGCCAGCCCACAAGGCTCGCATCGAACGGATGGAACTCCCAGGCCAATGCTTCGAGGCGCGGGTGGAAGTCCTGGAAGTCATTGCGGAACAAGACCAGACCGCCAAACTCACTGAAGCCGATGTTATCATCTCCGGTGGCCGAGGACTGCGCAATGGTGAGAATTTCAAACTGATCGACGGGCTTGCCACGCTCTTTGGCGGGGCGGTGGGAGCTTCCCGTGGGGCGGTAGAGGAGGGGTGGATGGCTCCTTCTCACCAGGTAGGCCAGACGGGCCGCACCGTCGCGCCGACCCTTTACATGGCTGTCGGGATATCCGGCGCAATTCAGCACCTTGTTGGAATGCAGGGGTCCCAGGTTATCGTCGCGGTAAACAAGGACCCGCACGCCCCGATTTTTGACGTGGCCACTTACGGCGTCGTTGCAGACCTTTTCGAATTCATACCTTCATTAGTCAAGCGAATAAAGCGCGAGCGGGGCGAAGTTACAAAGTAATATGACTGAGGTATGAGGACTGAGGAAGTATGAGAGTGCTTTTCCACTCAGTCCTCAGCACTCAGTCCTGAAGCTGGCTGGGGGATTCCAGATTGAGCGAGCAACGCGTTATCGTGGTAACCGGAGCAAGCCGTGGGATTGGCCGTAGCATTGCCGTGGAGATGGCCGGTCCGAAAAACCATATCATTGTCAATTACAACTCCAGCCCGGACGGCGCAAAGCAGACATCGGTCCTTGTCGAGAACAGGGGCGGCACATCGACCGCCATGCAGTTCAGCGTGGCAGACCCCGGCGCGGTCAAGGCAGCGTTCAAGCAAATCCTGGATGCCCATGGTCGCATCGATGTGCTTGTCAACAATGCCGGGATAACTAAGGACAACCTCCTGGCCTTGATGAAGCCCAGCGAATGGGACGACGTTATGGACACCAACCTCAAAGGAGCTTTCCTTTGCTCTCAGGCGGTGATAAGACCCATGATGCGCCAGCGCTACGGGCGTATTGTCAATGTCACCTCGGTGGTCGGCGTGACCGGAAGTGCCGGGCAGTGCAATTATTCGGCCGCTAAGGCCGGCCTTATCGGCTTTACGAGGTCCCTTGCGCGCGAGATTATCTCCAGGAACATAACCGTAAACGCGGTCGCCCCGGGATTCATCCAGACTGATATGACGCTGGCTATACCGCAAAAATCGCGCGAAGAGTTGCTGTCGCAGATTCCGGCGGCAAGGTACGGCGCTCCGGAGGATATTGCGGCTGCCGTTGCCTTCCTGGCATCCGATGCGGCCGGGTATATCACCGGACAAGTTATACATGTAAATGGCGGTATGTTCATGGGTTAGACAAAATATCCTGGTCGCGGCGGGAGACAACACGATGGGATCAGAGAATAATCGGCGGCGTGTGGTGGTCACTGGAATCGGGTTGGTTTCTCCGGTTGGTATCGGCATTGAAGAGAATTGGTCCAATCTGATTTCCGGCAAGTCAGGAATAGGGCCGATCACCCGCTTCGATTCTTCCGCATTCGCGACCCATATCGCTGGAGAGGTCAAAAACTTTCATCCGGAGGATTTCATCAGCAAAAAAGAACTCCGGAAAATGGATCCCTTTCTGAAGTTTGCGCTCGTAGCCGCCCACTATGCGATGGAAGACGCAAAACTCAAGGTGGAGCCCGAGATCTCGTCTCGAGTTGGTGTGGTAATGGGCTGCGGCCTGGGCGGCCTGTTCACGATAGAGGAATCCCACAAACTGATCCTGGAATCGGGTCCAAAGAAGGTGAGCCCCTTTTTCATTCCGATGATCATCAGCAATATGGCCCCCGGCCTTATCTCAATCTACCACGGCGCAAAAGGTCCCAACCTTTCCTTACAGACTGCATGCGCCGCTGGAACTCATGCTATAGGTCAGGCTTATCATCTCATTCGGGACGGATATGCCGAGGCGATGATCACCGGGGGTGTCGAGTCCACCGTGACCGTCCTGGCAGTAGCCGGCTTTAACGCAATGCGTGCGCTTTCGACGCGCAATGACGACCCGGAGCACGCTTCCAGGCCTTTTGACAAGGAAAGGGACGGCTTCATACTAAGTGAAGGCTCCGGCATACTGATCCTGGAAGAACTCGATTTCGCGCGTGCCCGGGGCGCTCGGATCTATGCCGAAATAATCGGGTTCGGCGTTTCGGGAGACGCTTACCATGTGGCCGCTCCGGCGCCCGACGGCGAAGGGGCCGCCCGCTGTATGCAGATGGCTCTCGACGACGCCGGGATAAAACCCTCGGATGTGCAGTACATCAACGCCCACGGCACTTCGACTGAGCTCAACGACAAATATGAAACACAGGCGATAAAGACTGTCTTCGGCGATCACGCTTACAAAATGGCGGTCAGTTCAACAAAGTCGATGACCGGACACCTCCTCGGCGCGGCGGGCGGGGTCGAAGCCGCCTACACTACCCTCACCATATATAACCAGCTAATGCCGCCAACCATAAATTACGAATTCCCGGACCCTGACTGCGATCTCGACTATGTTCCCAATGTGGCCCGCAAGGCGCAAATCGAGGTGGCGCTCTCCAACTCATTTGGTTTTGGCGGAACCAACGGGACTCTTGTCTTCAGGAAATGGACCGGAAATTAGGCTCCCGCCGAACACGTTTGTTACTTTAGGCACTTGAATTACCTCCAGGAATTTACCTTGACAAAATATCCATACCTATGCGATAGGAGAAGGGGTTCTCAGCAAATGGTGGAATTTCGGCCTCTTGGGGGATAGCTTCACCGGAAATTTGAGAACCTTAATAGATCAAACAAATTCATCATACACGTAAGGGGGTGATTGAAGGAGCATAGACGAGCTGAAAACTGAACAAGCGGATTCATATTGTTAATTTTTTCTTCTTGAACGCGGTATTTCTCGTTGTCAGAGTCGTAAGAAAGCCCAATTTCCACCTCGCTCAAAGGCTTTTTGTCCGTCCGGCCTTAAACTCCTGTTTTCGTTCCACAGCGGATGGACGGAATTCTATTTCCCTGTCTACGCACATTATTTTGCCTTAAACGCCTCTCTATCTCTCTTTCTCTCTTCGCCCTTATTTCTTTTCCAATTTAGGTGGGCCTCACCCACTTGGGCTTCGATCCAGCCGTACTTTAGGTGGGTTTTCTCTTTAGACCCAGATTTTCTGTAAAGCAGTTTTCTATGTGAAAGGAGAAATAGAATGGCGGCTCCACTGGAAAAAGTGCCCGGAAAAGCGTGGATTGTCACTTTCGCCGGCACTGCGGTCAATCTGTGTCTGGGGATGCTGTACGCATGGAGCGTATGGGGCGGGAAGCTGACCGTGCCCTCGGCAGGCGGTAAAATTAACGAAGCTCTGCTCGGCACGCCTTTGCCCGGGATCGATTCTGCCTGGACGTACCTGAGCAACGCTCAGGCTGCGACCCCCTTCTCGTTGTGCGTCGTAATATTCGCCCTTTTGATGATCCCCGGCGGAAGAATCCAGGACAAGTACGGCCCCAAGGTCGGAGCTACCCTCGGCGGGTTGTTCCTGGCCGCTGGATGTATCGTTGCCGGTCTGATGAAGAGCTACGAGGGACTGATTATCGGTTTCGGGATTATGGGCGGGATCGGCATGGGCATCGGCTACGCCGCTCCCACACCCGCAGCGCTGAAATGGTTTGGTCCCCATAAACGTGGTCTCGTTGCGGGCCTGGTCGTTGGCGGCTACGGCGGCGCAGCGCTCTACATCGCGCCCCTGGCCAGATGGCTGATTGCCAGCTATGGCCTCAGCGGCAGCTTCATTATAATTGGGATCTTTTTCGCGGTAGTCGTAATAATCGCCGGACAGCTCCTGTCATGGCCTCCGGACGGCTACGTTCCCCCTGGCCTCCAGACGCCCGCAGCAGCCACTCCGGGCAAAGGCGCCATGACGGCGTGGGACTGGTCGGCATCCGAGATGGTCAAGACCTGGCAGTTCTTCGCGCTGGTCCTCATGTTCATTGGTACGACTCAGTCCGGTCTTCTGATCATCGCCTTCGCATCGCCTCTGGCCGCTCCGCTGCTCGGGGCGCTGGCCTGGACCCTTGTTTCCTTTGGAGGTGCGGTCAACGCGTGTGGCCGGGTCGGCACCGGTTTGTACTCCGACAAAATTGGCAGGACTAACGCTTATACGCTCAACTGCCTGGTTTCCGCCCTGTGCCTCTTCGCGATGCCTGCCGTTATTGGCATGAAAAGCGCTTTCCTGCTCTTCCTCGCTGTCGGCATAGCTTACTGGCAGTATGGCGGAGGTCTGGCGCTCATGCCGTCTTTTGTTGCGGATTTCTTCGGACCCAAGAACCTTGGCTTCAACTACGGCCTGGTGTTCATCGGCTGGGGTCTCGGCTTCTTCATGGCAAGACTTGGCGGAACCATCAGGGACATAACCGGAAACCTCAACTATGCCTTCTATATGTCCGGCATCGTTCTGATTATTGCGGTCGTCCTGGCCCGTCTTACAAAACGGCCCTCCGCTGAACAGCTACGAACATCTGCGGCTGCTGCGAAGTAGGTCAAAGCCTGAGCCCTCAAGCGGTGAAAAGCCGCCAGGCTCAAAACAAAGTGGAAAAAACCAAGCCCCGGGAAGATGCTCCCCGGGGCGCCCTATGTATTTTCACCCCCGTCTTTTCAGGCGGGGGTTTTTTATATCATTTCGAAATTCATTTCCTGGGTAACGCCGAAACTCAACTTAAAAGATCCCCGCTGGTAATAAATGGATCACGGTCCGCCGACTAAGAAATCCAGAGCGCCTTTCTTCTGCCACATGCCGTCTTTGCAAACGTAACAAAGGTTTTCATCGCAGACCTCAGAGTCCCGGTCGTAAACTTTCGTTTCGATTTTGCACTGCTTGTCTTCCATAGGTCTCTTTTTCTCCTTTTTACCCTCTTTCTGAATATAAAATAATCATTCCAATTAGATACTACAATCTGTCGGATACGAGCCGTTGTGCTCGGCTGGCTGTTGCCGCAGGCTGCAAAGGTGATTGACAAAAATTCGAACAGAAACCAGAGAAAAAAAAGATTTCGGGCGCGGTTGACCGTGTACTCGAAACACATTGAAACCAGGGCGATCGGGACTGTCGCCGCACAGGCAAAAACCAGGAAGACCCCCTACTATGGGGGCGGACCTTGAAATGTGAAGGGTGAAAGGTGAAGGGCGAAGTTAGAAGGGCGAACTTCCGGCTAAAGCCGGTAAGGGGATCTTCCGCCTAAAGGCGGTGAATGACCAGATTATGAACAAATTATTTTCATTCTTCACTCTTCACGCTTTTTTGTGCCCTTACGCGAGGCCGGCCTCAGACATCAATTTGCCAAGCACCTTCTCCGCCGCAAAGTATTCTTGCGCAATTTCGCGCGCCGCCTTGCAACTTGCCTCGTAATCGCTTTCTATAACGTCTACAGCCGCCAGGATTTCATCCATCGTCAAAAATCCGAAAAGCCCTTTGCCGGTCGGCAGGAACTTACTGAACCCGGTTTCCTGGGTTATGACCGGCCGGCCGGCAGCAAGGAAGCAAGCGCTCCGGTCGCTGAACCAGCCGGTCCTTGGACGCACCACCTGGTCCTTTGTAACCGTGAACTCGCCCCTGGACCTCTGGATGTGCTCCCGGTACTTATCGACATCCTGAGAGATCGGCAGAGAAGGTGTAATCCTCCATCCATTTTCATTAAGATACCGCCGCGTCTGATCGTCTACCTGCGTTGCAAGTTCAAAACCGGCAGGTCTGCGCTTTGGCAGATCGATGATCTTTATAAACTCCCTGTCCTTTGTCCAGTAGTACGTCTCGCCTCGGAAGGTCAGGTCCTTGCCCTTGTTTTTCCAGGTCGTAATGGTCGTATACACCGAATCCTTCGCGCGAGGAAAGGGGTTCTCCCAAAAGTCCATGAGCACCGGCTGTCTGGTCGGATGCCAGCAAACAAGATCGACCGGCAGATCGCAGTCGGGCTGCCCGAGGTTCTCTCCGAAGGAAAAATGGATGTCGTGTGCGGCAAGGGCATTCAAGGTCTTCACGTCCCCTTCCAATACCTTCACTTGAACATGGAAAGGGTCGGACTCTACATAAACCCTTCTGGGGATGGACATATGCTCTTCGCGAAGCTCCTGGGAAGCAGTCACGTTAAGGAAGGCGTCAGCCTCCCTGTAGAGTCGCATCAGCTCATCCTCACTCATCCCGTAGCACTTGCCGCCTTCGTAGCCGCCGCGAAAGACCCACTTTCCGGAAAATCCATATCTTTGCAGTACGGGGGCAACCATCTCGATATTCCGAGACGCATCAGGGGTTAATTCGAAGTCTGTCACGTCAAAGACCCACCGGCTGGAGTCCTCGACATAGTAAACGTCCCACCCGAGCCGCCGAAGTCCGATCAGGTAATGCAGAAACTGATAGGTCACCCCCGCGAGCGGGTACCAGAAGATGATTCCGAATACTATGAGTTTGCCTTTGCCATTTTTCCCTTTTATCATATCTGCTCCTTCATCCAGCTCAGATCGAATAAACATCATCTATCAACTTCTGAAGCACCTTTGATGAGTCGAAATACCGCCTTGCCATTTCAAGGGCCGCCCCCGCATGCCTCTCATATTCTCTTTCGACCTCCATCAAACCCAGCGCCGCCTCCTCCGCCGTGTTGAATGTGATAATGCCTTCCCCGGACTCAATGATCGGGGTAAACCCGGTATCTTGAACCACAACAGGCCTTCCCGATGCAAGATAGCCGGCCGAACGGCAACTGAACCATCCCGTCCGCAGTTCAACATACACCTGCTTTGCAACCGAGATTTCACCGCGCGAGGATGCGATAAAATCCTGGTACATGGCGGGCGTTACGGTCGCTTCAGGACCGTCGGCCACCTGCCACCCGGCTTGCGACAGCCTTTCCAGCGGAGCGTTTACACCCCCGAGGGCCACCTTCACCGGCACATTCACCATTGCAGGAAGGTTCATCAGTTTTTCAAATTCGGCCCCTTTGCTTCCGTATTCCACACCCTTGTAGATCAACTTTCCCTTGAAGGCGCTCCAGGTCATGACCGTTGTCCACGGACCCTTTGGCCTGAGGCTGGCCAGATGCTCCCAGTGTTCGATGCAGATCGGCATCCGGGTAGTCTTCCAATCATAGTCGAGCCTTGGAACCAGGCAATCCGGCCCATGAATGTTTTCGGCATAGGTGAAATGCCGATCGTGGGCATCAACGCTGGAACACCACCGATCCACGTTTTCCGACCAGCCAAACCGCTCGGTCATCATTATCTGGTTGTAGCCCGGATCGGTATCGAGAAACACTTTGACGCACGCGCCGGAAAGGTTTTCCGGAATCATGCATGCACCGCTTACGTTCAAGAAGAGGTCGGCAGAGGCGGCTACTTCGTCGAACTTCGCCCGGCTCATCCCGAAGCTGGTCTCGTGCAGGTGGAGGTAGTGCCACTTCTCACGCAGGCCGGGCGCGTACTTCTCCACGAAATCCCCGATGTATTCGACCGAGTATTTCGGATCTTGCGTATATGTCTTTTCGATCGGCTGAGAGGGCCAGTTCCACGTATCCTCGTGATAATAGACATCATGACCGAGCTTTAAAAAACCTATCGGATACTGAAGATAGTCCCAGGCGACACCGCCCAGCGGATACAACCCAACCAGCCCGGTTACGATTATACGCAGCTTCGAATCGCTTATGCCGCGTTTAGAGTGCATCTGCAAAACATTATCGGTCATTGGGAAATCTTTGTTTCCACCCTCTTCCAGAATTTGTCAAGAACAAACCAACTTCGACAAATCGATTTGAATATGCTTCAACCTCTTAAATATATTGCCGATTGTGGCCAAATAGAAGACAATGAGAACCAATTCGTTTCAATCCGGCAACAGGATACCCAAAATTCATATCCGGAGACCGGTAATCCGGTATCCGGAAAGGAAGGTTCTGAATGCAAATCACCTGTCTTGGCGCCGCGCGTTGTGTGACCGGCTCCTGTTTTCTCATCGAAAGAGGCCGAAAATACCTGGTTGACTGCGGCCTCTTTCAGGGCGGCCGTCAAATGGAAGCGTTAAACCGCGGCCCATGGGGCTTCAACCCCGCCGATATCGAAGCGCTCTTTCTGACTCACGCCCATATTGACCATTCCGGCCGGATACCCAAGCTGGTGAAAGACGGTTTTCGAGGCAGAATCTATGCCAGCGTGCCAACAGTCGAGCTCACCAAGATTTTGCTCCTGGATTCAGCTCACATCCAAGAAATGGAAGCCGAGTGGCAAACGAGAAAGAATAAGCGCCGGGGAGAAGCGATTACAGAACCGCTTTATCGGCTCGCGGACGCAGAGGCGTGTTTTGATCTTTTCGAGCCGGTGAAACAGGACGAAATTCTTCGTCCCGATGCGGACTTGAGCATCCGGTTCCGCAACTCCGGACATATTCTCGGGTCTTCGCTTCTGGAAATCTGGGACGGATCTTCGGAGAGCGCCCCAAAGACCGTTTTTACGGGCGATCTGGGGCACAAGGGGCAAATGATTGTCGAAGACCCCGAAATCCTCACGGAGGCGGACATCCTTTTTATCGAGTCCACTTACGGAAACCGCAACCACAAATCGATCGAAGAAAGCGAAGGTGAACTGCTAAAGGCAATCCAGTACAGTTGCTCACGCGGCGAAAAAGTCCTTATTCCGGCTTTTGCCGTGGAGCGGACACAGGAGTTGCTTTTTATCCTTGCCGGATTTTTCCGGCAAAAGCTGATACCGCCGATGCCGGTCTATCTGGACAGCCCCCTCGCGATAGCAGCTACAACCATATTTCGCAACATGAAACAGTATTATGACGAGGAAGCCAGGGCTGCGCTGGACTCGGGACTCGCCCCCTTCGATTTTGATCAACTCGTGCTCACCCCTTCGGCCTTGGAGTCAATGGCAATAAACGGGCATCCCGGCCCGGCCATCGTGATCGCGGGAAACGGAATGTGTACGGCCGGCAGAATCAGGCACCATCTAAAGCACAACCTCTGGCGGCCGGGATGTTCTCTTGTAATAGCAGGCTTTCAGGTGGCCGGCAGCCTGGGCAGAAGCATCGTCGAAGGTGCGCGGATGGTGAGAATACTGGGCGAAAGGGTGATCGTCCGGGCAAAAGTTTTCACCATTGGCGGCTTATCGGCGCACGCGGACCAAAATGGGCTGCTTGAGTGGATCAGCCATTTCAAAAATCCGAAGATGCGGGTCTATGTGATACACGGCGAACAGAGTGTAAGCGACGAATTTGCAAACATCGTGAGACAGAAATTCGGGTTTGATACTCAAGTGCCTTCAATCGGGGACCGCATAACGGATTATGTCGCGATGCAACGGGCGGAAACATTTGCTGCGATGCAAACGGAAGGACCGGGGTGGGGCGGGCGTATTTCCGAGCTGGCCCAAAAAACCGACGCGCTCAGGAGCATTCTGGCAAACCCCGGCTCTGACCTCCCGCCACATGTGCTCCAGAGGATCGAAGATGAAATGATTTCGGCCAAAGCCCATCTGGATGAAGCGCTGCAAAGCGCCCGGGGAAACCGGGAGCAAGGAGCAGGAAGCAGGAAGCAGGAATAAAGACCGCACCACAAGAAACATGAAGCGAGAAGCGGGGAGCAGAAAGCGGGGAGCAGGCAGGGATGATGGAGTTTTGGTTCCCGCTTCTTGCTTCTTCCTTCATGCTACGTGGTAAGGAGCAGGAAGCTGGAATGAAGACCCCGGCAAAAACGTTTCAGGATTTGGAGGTCTGGAAGAATTCGCATGCCTTCGTACTTGATGTCTACCGCCTGACCGCGACCTTCCCGACTGATGAGCGATTCGGCATGATCAGCCAGTTCCGGCGCGCGGCCGTGTCCATTCCGGCGAATATTGCCGAGGGATTTCGAAAGTACACACCGGCTGACAAGGCGCGTTTCTTTACCACTGCCGAAGGATCACTGGAGGAATGTCGCTATTACTGCATTCTGGCCCGGGATCTTGAATACGGTGATACACTCAAACTGCAAAAAGCACTGGACGTAATCGCAGCTCAACTGGCTACCTACCTCCACTGTGTGCACGAAAAGTGATTCTCGCTTCTCGCTTCTCGCTTCTCGCTCCCCGCTTCCCGCTTCCTGCTTCCCGCTTCCTGCTTCCTGCTTCCTGCTTCCTGCTTCCTGCTTCTCGCTAGGGGAAGTCGAACAGGTTCGCAATTATTTGATGGATATCCAGCTCTTTTTTCCTGAACCCTTGCTGGCCGAAGACCATGTTGGCTTCCAGGACGTAATACTTTCCGGCGTGCTCGCAGATATCGAGGCCGACTTCATCAAAACAGCACCTGCGGACTGCCTCGACGGCAAAATCGAAGGCCGCAGCCGGAATGTCTTCAAACGAGATGGTCCCTCCCTGGGAGACATTATTTCTAAAGTCGCCCTCTGCATGGATGCGCCAATAACCGTGAACCAGCTTGCCGCCTATCACCACCACGCGCAAATCGCGTTCTATCGGAAGGTACTCCTGAATGTATGCAGGATTGTGGGTCCTCAGATACTGCGAAAGTTCTTCCGGACGGCGGATCAGAAAGACACCCTCGCCCTGCGACGATCCGATGGGGGTTTTTGCAACAAAGGGATAGTTGAAATCGCTCTGTATTTTTCCGGAGCGGTCACGTCCGTAATAGATTCCAGTCCTCGGATGGGGTATTGCGAGCAGATTGAAAAGGTCTGTCTGCGCTATCTTGTTGCCGAGAAAATGGTAATAATTGCGCGGAAAGACATCGAGTCCCGCTGCCTGTAAAATCTCGCAGTAAACCGGACCGGGGTAGCATATCTTTTCGGCAAGAAGGATTTCTCTTTGCAACTCTTCGGGGTAGTCGCTCCAGTTGGGTTTCACGCCGACGCACCGAATCGAGCTTTTCCTGAGCCTTTTTCCGAGGGATATAACGCGGGGCGAAAGTTTCTTCATACTTCTCATATATGACAGCATTGCCCCTAAAGTCAACCTCGAGGCTGCCTTCGAGAATTAGCCCTATATGGCTATTTTCTATCTGCGCCATCTGCGTAATCTGCGGATCCTCAAGGCTGCCTTCGAGAATTAACCCGATATGGCCCTTCTCGCACCAATGAGGCCTCCCGCTCTCGCCCATCGCGTGTGACAGACCTCCGCTGTGGTCGGCCTCCGCGCTACGCGCTCGCACTTCGCTAAGGGAGGCCGGGCAAGCCCACTTCACAAAGTGAAGTAGGGCGAAGCCCCGCGAAGCGAGATCTTGACACCATTGTAAGTTCACCTTCTGATGCGCTTAACATTTGGCTTGCCTTCAAACGCACCACGTTTGATGTCTGTGCGTTCTGCACGGCTGCTCGCACGCTCGCCGCTTTTGCTCAGTCCTCAGTCCTCAGTCCTCAGTCCTGTTTCTCTGCATAACTGCCTCCCATGGCCGAACGTTGGCCCTCAGCGAGTTGCCGGAAACCGTATGCTGTAGGCAATCTCATATGCAGGGCCGGGTTATGGGCCGGCGTGCGATCCGGATGGAGCAGGCTATGAATGTTCACAAATGTGATGGACATGGAAAGGTTGATTTTGCCTTTCTGAAATCAATGTTCAGGAGAGTGTGGAGTTTCTCTTTTCCAGCCGAACGTTCCGGTTCAGCGGCGGCGATACGCCGTCCGCTTGAACCGGTTGTTTGCTGACCGTTTTTTCGTCGCCCTGTCAGAAGCCCTCGAAGACGTTTATGCTACGATCAAGCTAGGTCGAAACGATCAAGGTTCATGACTTTATTCCACACCGCTACAAAGTCGTGCAGGAACTTTTCCTGGGAGTCCTCACATCCGTAGACTTCCGCCAGGGCCCGGAGTTGGGAGTTCGAACCGAAGATTAGGTCGACACGGGTGCCGGTCCACTTGAGTGCGCCTGTTGCGCGATCACGACCCTCGAATACGCCATCGTCTTCCGCAGTTGCCTTCCACGTCGTGCTCATGTCGAGCAGATTCACGAAGAAGTCATTGGTGAGCGCCTCTGGCCGTTTGGTGAAGACGCCGTGCTGGGACCCTCCGAAGTTGGTATTCAGGACGCGCATGCCGCCCACGAGCACTGTCATTTCGGGTGCGGTCAGGGTCAGCAATTGCGCCTTGTCAACCAGCAACTCCTCGGCCGATACGGCATAGCGGGTTTTCCGGTAGTTGCGGAAGCCGTCCGCGATCGGCTCGAGCACGGCAAAGGAGGCCGCATCGGTTTGCTCCTGCGAGGCGTCCATGCGCCCCGGCGTGAAGGGAACCGTCACCTCGTGACCGGCATTCTTCGCAGCCTGCTCGACGCCCGCGCAACCGGCCAGAACGATCAGGTCAGCCAGTGATGCTTTCTTGCCGCCGGACTGCGCGCTGTTGAACGCGCTCTGGATGCCCTCCAAGGTCTTGAGCACCTTCGCCAGCTGGGCAGGCTGGTTGACTTCCCAATCCTTCTGCGGCGCCAGACGAATGCGGGCACCGTTGGCACCGCCGCGCTTATCGGAGCCACGGAAGGTGGACGCCGACGCCCAGGCGGTCGAAACCAGCGCCGACACGGACAGGCCGGAAGCCAGGATCTCGCCCTTGAGGGAGGCGATGTCCTGTGCATCAATGAGTTTGTGATTGACGGCAGGGATGGGGTCTTGCCAGATGAGCTCTTCAGCCGGAACCTCCGGGCCGAGATAGCGTGCGCGCGGGCCCATGTCGCGGTGCGTCAGCTTGAACCACGCCCGGGCAAAGGCGTCCGCGAGCTGATCCGGATTTTCCTTGAAGCGCCTTGAAATCTTTTCATAGACAGGGTCGAACCGCAGAGCGAGGTCCGTGGTCAGCATGGATGGCGCGTGACGCTTTGACGGGTCGTGCGCATCCGGCACGGTGCCGGCACCTCCGCCACCCTTCGGCTTCCACTGGTGCGCACCGGCCGGGCTCTTCGTCAGTTCCCATTCGAAGCCGAACAGTATCCGGAAGAAGTTGTTGCTCCACTTCGTGGGCGTGTTGGTCCAGATGACTTCCAGGCCGCTGCCGATCGTGTCGCCGCCTTTGCCCGTGCCAAAGCTGCTCTTCCAGCCAAGGCCCTGCTCCTCGATGCCGGCCGCTTCGGGCTCAGGCCCAACATGTTTCGCATCACCAGCGCCGTGGGTCTTGCCGAACGCGTGGCCGCCCGCGATGAGGGCCACCGTCTCCTCGTCGTTCATCGCCATGCGAGCGAAGACCTCGCGGATGTCCCGCGCCGCAGCGACCGGGTCCGGGTTGCCGTTCGGGCCTTCCGGGTTGACGTAAATTAGGCCCATCTGCACGGCAGCGAGCGGATTTTCGAGGTCCCGGTCGCCGGCGTAGCGCTTGTCACCTAGCCACTCGTCCTCGGAGCCCCAGTAGATGTCCTTTTCCGGTTCCCAGATGTCCTCGCGCCCGCCGGCGAAACCGAACGTCTTGAAACCCATCGATTCCAAGGCGACGTTGCCGGTGAGGATCATCAGGTCGCCCCAGGAAATTTTCCGGCCGTACTTCTGCTTGATCGGCCAGAGCAGTCGTCGCGCCTTGTCGAGGTTCACATTGTCGGGCCAGCTGTTGAGGGGTGCAAAGCGCTGGCTGCCGTTGCCTGCGCCGCCGCGGCCGTCGCCGGTGCGGTAGGTGCCGGCGCTGTGCCACGCCATACGGATAAACAAAGGTCCGTAGTGGCCGAAGTCCGCCGGCCACCAGTCCTGCGACTTCGTCATCAGTTCACGGAGGTCCTTTTTCACGGCCTCCAAGTCGAGACTCTTGAACTCTTTAGCGTAGTTGAAACCCTCGCCCATCGGATTGGACTTGGAGGAACGCTGGTGCAGGATATCGAGCTTTAACTGGTTCGGCCACCAGTCTCGGTTCGTCGTGCTGCCGCCGGCAGTGTGTGTGTGAGCTGTGCCCGTTACCGGGCACTTGCTTTCTTCATTCATAATGTTCACTCCTTTCGTTGTGTGAATTGTTGACACTCGACGCATCTAGCTCAATGGCTTGCTATGGAGAATCATTCTGCATAACGGACAAAAAATGGAGGCTACCCTTTCTGCTGACACTCCGGGCATATGCCATAAAAGTCCAGCCGGTTACTGATGAGCTTATAGCCGGTTTGGGAGGCAAGCTTTGCAGTCATTTCGTCAAGGCTAGTCAAATCGGGATCGACAATCCTCTTACATTTGATGCAGATCAAATGAGGATGGGAACCAGGCTTTTTTCCGTCATACCGGTTGTAATCACCGCTGAACTCAAGTTCCAGTACTTCACCTATTGATTTGAGAACAGCCAAAGTCTTGTACACGGTAGCGATTGTCGTGGTGGGGAAATCTGTTTTTACCAGTGCGTAAATATCCTCTGCGCCGGGATGCCCCTTGCTCTCAGCTAGGATCTTAAGTATTGCCAGCCGTTGTGGTGTAATGCGGTATCCCATTTCCCGGAGTTTACGGAGCATACTGTCAAAGCGGCTGGGGATATCTTGCATTGGGACTTTCCGATTACAGGTTATGGAGACCCATTATCATAAGAAAATGATTATGTCAAGCCTGAAAAGGAGGGGTTCCCTGAAAAGGGGATACTGGACTCAAGTTGGGAAGGCACAGACGGAGTGGGCTGGCTATGTGTTCTCAGGGTCAAGGCGAGCCAAAATGACAGGCGGTGTCTACTTTCGCGTAATCTTGCCAGATCCTTGAGTCTGACTGGACTAGGGGTGAACACAACATATGATTCGAGAAGGCTGCGTTTTTCAGCGCTCTATTCCTCATGGTCCAGGAAATCAAGCGTGATATCCGCAGGCGAGGCCCGCATGAGGCAGCCGGATGGACAATCGGGTTTTCGATCAGTATATTCAAACTGGGTTTCCGTCTGGAAAGGGTCCTTTTCCGCCCTGGGGCTTGGGAACCGGGACCGCCGGCCGACTTGGCCACTGCCTTAGGCGGTGGCCGCAGAGACTTCGGGGGGCTCGATCATCGATCTCGACGCTCCGCGAGGCGGTGCTGATGTACGCCTCCGCGCAAGCTCTCGCTTTCCTTGCCATAACGGAAAATCCCTCCTTGCCGAACAGAAACCTCGCGGGGCGTGGAATTTGTCTCGACGTTTCCGGATGGACACAAACAAAGGTAAAGACCGATGGCCACTTTTGACGTGCTTAAAAAAGTATCTGATACCGTTTGGGAGATTCCCTCGAGCTACAAGCAAGGAATGCGCGTTCCCGCCCGTATCTACGCCACGGAAAAGCTAGCAAAGGAAATGGATGAGGGAGTTGTGGACCAGGTGACAAACGTCGCCACCTTGCCCGGCATACAAAAATATGCCTTATGCATGCCGGACGGCCACTGGGGGTACGGCTTTCCGATAGGAGGGGTGGCTGCGATGGACGAGCAGTCCGGGGTCATCTCACCGGGGGGAATCGGGTTCGATGTAAACTGCGGCATGCGGCTTGTCCTGACCAGTCTCACCTACGATGAAGTAAAAGAGCACATCAAAGAGCTGGTGGATCGGCTCTTTGAGCGGGTCCCGGCCGGGGTGGGCAGCAGCGGATCTATCAAACTCTCGCATGATGAGTTCAGGACCATGGTCGAAAAGGGCGCCCGGTGGTGCATCCAAAACGGGTATGGATGGGAGGAGGACCTTGAGCGTACGGAAGAATTTGGCCAAATAAGCGGCGCGGACGCCTCCAAGATAAGCCAGAAGGCAGTCGAACGAGGGTACAAACAGATCGGCACTCTGGGCTCAGGCAATCATTATCTGGAAATCCAGGTGAGCCGGCGTGAAAATATCTTCGACGCCAAACTGGCGGAGGCTTTCGGACTGAACATCCCCGGCCAGGTAGTGATAATGTTTCATTGCGGGAGCCGCGGTTTCGGTCACCAGGTCGCAACCGACTATCTCCAGGTTTTCCTGAAGGTGATGGAGACAAAATACGGCATCAGGGTCCTCGACCGCGAGCTTGCCTGCGCCCCCTTCCTTTCCCCCGAAGGACAGAACTATTTCGCCGCCATGAAATGCGCGATCAACATGTCTTTCGCTAACCGGCAGGTGATTCTGCACAGGATTCGCGAAGTCTTCTCCGAGGTGTTTCGAAGGGACCCTGCCGATTTGGGGCTTCGCCAGGTATATGACGTCGCTCATAATACGGCTAAGCTCGAAACTCATAGCATTGACGGCCGGCAAAAACGGTTGCTGGTTCATCGCAAGGGGGCGACCAGGGCGTTCGGGCCGGGCGCCGAAGGGCTTCCGGCGCTGTATCGCAAAACCGGGCAGCCGGTGATTATCGGCGGAAGCATGGAGACTGGTTCTTACCTGCTTGCCGGAGTCGGTTCCGGGGACCAGACGTTCTTCAGCACCGCTCACGGGAGCGGCAGGACTATGAGCCGGCGCCAAGCAAAAAGAATGTTCCATGGCAAGACGCTCCAGCAGGATATGGAGCATCGCGGCATCTATGTCAGGACGGCCTCATGGTCCGGATTGGCCGAGGAAGCGGGAGCGGCGTACAAGAATATCGACGAGGTGGTTGAAGCCACCGAAGAGGCCGGCATCAGCAAACGGGTAGCGCGGTTAGTGCCGGTGGGAAACGTCAAAGGATAGGCGGCGGGGCGGCGAGGCGCCGCAGCCGGGATTGACGACACCAAACTCGCCACTCAAACCTTCGGTGGCGGTGGGCGGTGGGACCGCAGCCAAGATCTCCACGCTCTGCGAGGCGGGCGCCTTCGCACGGCGGGGACCGCACCACCTGAGGCTTCAAAAATGGCCGAAATCCCAAAAACTCCTATCATGCTCATCACCGGCAGTCTTGGCAGCGGCAAGACGACCCTTCTGAGGCGCATCATAGATTCTGCCTCGTCTCTGCCCGCGGCGACTCTGCAAGCGGGCAACTTGGCTGCCGCTCCCAGCGGCCCCGCGGCGATTCTGCAAGCGGGCAACTTAGCTGCCGCTCCCAGTGGCCCCGCGGCGATTCTGCAAGCGGGCAAGCCGGCCGGCGGTTCAACCGCCTTTCGCATCGCGGTCCTGATGAACGAGTTCGGCGAGCTGGCGGTCGACAGCAGGGTAATCAGCGGCAAAAATATCGATATTATCGAGCTTTTAGGCGGGTGTGTCTGCTGCTCTATGACCGGGGAGTTCGAAGCTGCCGTAAGAGAAATAATTCAAACAATCGGGCCTGATTTCATCGTGGTTGAGGCTACGGGCGTAGCCGAGTCGGACGCTCTGGTCTTCGAAGTCGAGGACAACCTTCCGCAAGTCCGGCTTGACAGCGTCGTCTGCATCGTGGACGCCTATCTCGGGATCAAATATCCCCATGTCGGGTACACATCGAGGACTCACATTGCTTCAGCCGACATTATCCTGATAAACAAAATCGACCTCGTAAGGCCGGCCGAGGCCGAAACCGTTGAGGTCCAGGTCAGAAAGTACAATGACCGCGCCGTATTGCTAAGGACCGTGAACTGCGGCGTCGATACGAACCTGCTCTTCGGGCAGACTTCCGGGGCTTGGGAACCGGGACCGCCAGCCCATATCTCTACGCTCCGCGAGGCGGGCGGCAGGAGCAGTATCTCGTCAGCCCACCAACTGCATTCATTTACCTGGACCACTGAGAAGACTCTCGACAGCGCAAAATTCGAGAGACTCGTCCGCGAACTTCCCGATGATCTGATTCGCGCCAAGGGTTTCGTGCGCTTCGAAGATGGGGGCCGCCTATTCAATTACGTCGCCGGGCGGGCCGATTTCGAGGAATTTAACGTGGAGCGGACCGAACTGGTCTTCATCGGCCATAATCCGGACAGGCTTCGCCCGGAAATAGAGAACAGGCTGCACGACTGCGAGGCGGGGCAATGCGAAGACGAGGATTTAGGGATTTAGGGATTAAAAACGAATTGAAGAATTCCGAATTAATTAAAGGATTTAGGAATTAATTCCTCAATTCCTAAATTCCGCAATCCCTAAATTCCTAAGTTTTTCAATTCTTCAATTCCTTAATTCCTCAATTCCTTAATTCCAAGCATTGTTTCTGTGCGAGGTGCGATAAATGCCGTTTGAATTTTTTGATGAAATCGCCACAGCCGATGTTGCCTTCGAAGCATGGGGGGAAACAATCGAAGAGATGTTCATATCCGCTGCCGAAGCCACAATGAACGTGATGGTCGCAGATCTTGAAAAAATCGAGCGCCGGGAAAAGCGCGAAATAGAGATCCGCTCCGACGCCATTGATATGCTGCTTTTTAACCTGCTCCAGGAAATCATCTTCTTTAAAGACGCCGAGCAGCTTCTTCTTCGAATCGAGGATGCAAATACCGGATACGAAAATGGCCTTTACTTTGTAAAAACAACCTGCTGGGGTGAGCAGATCGACCCCGGGCGGCACCAACTGATCGTTGACGTAAAAGCCGTTACCCTCCACAGGTTCAAAGTAGAACACACGCCGCGCGGATGGGAGACCTTCATTATTTTGGACATCTAATTCGTCGGGAAGCGGGCGAAGCGTGAAGCTGGTTTTCGCTCCCTGCTTCCCGCTCCTTGTTTCACCCCTCACGCTTCCCGCTTCGCCCGCACCAAGCATTAAATTAGTGACAATTTTGTTCACATTTGTTATTCGTAATCTTGCCTCATTCAAAAATAAATCATCACATATTAGAGCAGGCAACCTGCTGTGCCTCAAGTCCGTCTTGCGAGGTTAAAAATGCCCGACGATTTTAGTTTAATTGAACTGAGAGCGTTGCACGAGATAGCCAGGGTCCTTTGCCGCTCAAGCGAACTAAAGGACCAGTTGCAGGAAACCCTTGACGTTCTCAGCACGCGCCTCGGAATGGAGCGCGGAATGATCTCCGTTCTCGATTTGCAGACCGGTGAGGCATGGCTTGATGTGGCCCGCGGGGTCGATGTGGAAACCGGACAAATCAGCTACCGGCCGGGCGAAGGAATCACCGGCAAGGTTGCTCAGACCGGACGTCCCATGGCAATAGCCAATCTGGGCAAGGAGACTCATTTCCTCGACCGGACCGGAGCGCGCAAATCTTTGAACAGGGCCGAGCTGGCCTTTTTGTGCGTCCCCATCTTCTACCAGGGACGCTGCGTCGGCATTCTTTCTGCGGACAAGCTTGCCCACCAGGTCGAAGAAATCGGCGAAGAAGTCAAGACGTTGAGCGCGGTTGCTGAATTGCTTGGCAAGGTGGTCCATTTCCGTGCGGTCGAGGAGGAGAACAGGCGCCTGAGACGCATGCTTGCCGAGGCCAAGCGTCCAACCACCAACATAATTGGCCGTTCCAAGGTAATCCAGGAAGTCCTTCGCCTGATCGACCAGGTTGCCGACACGAACACCACTGTGCTCATAACCGGTGAAACCGGCACAGGGAAGGAACTGGTGGCAAAGGCGATACACGAGAACAGCCGCCGGGGAAGCGGGCCCATGGTACAGGTGAATTGCGCGGCAATGCCTGACACGCTCCTTGAGAGCGAGCTGTTTGGCCACGAAAGGGGCGCATTCACCGGGGCTATAACACGGCGGCGCGGACGATTCGAGGAGTCTCAGGGCGGCAGCATTTTCCTCGACGAAGTGGGAGAGCTTTCCCCGATCGCTCAGGCAAAACTGCTGCGCGTTTTGCAGGAAAGGGAGTTCCAGCCGCTCGGCTCATCGAGGACCGTTAAGGTGGATGTGCGGGTTATAACCGCATCAAACAAGGACCTGGACCTGGAGATCTCCCAGGGCGCCTTTCGCCAGGACCTCTTCTACAGGCTGAATGTTTTCCCCATCTATCTGCCGCCTCTACGCGAGCGGGGACCCGATATCCTGCTGCTGGCCGACTATTTCGTTCTGAAGTACGCCCGCGAGTTCGCCAAACAGATAAAAAGAATCACCACGAGCGCCATAGACATGCTGATGTCCTACCACTGGCCAGGGAACGTTCGCGAGCTGGAAAACTGCATCGAACGCGCGGTTTTGCTCTCGCAGGAAAACGCAATCGACTCCTGGCACCTGCCCCCAACTCTGCAGATGAAGCCCGAAGGCATGCAGAACGTCAGCCGGGGAAAACTGGAAGCGCTGACCAGCGCCTTCGAGCGCGACCTGATTACCGACGCCCTCAAGGACGTGCGCGGAAACCAGTCCCAGGCCGCCCGCCTGCTCGGCACCACCAAAAGGATCGTTCAGTACAAGGTGGAAAAATACGGAATAGACCCCAGAAGATTTCGGGCAAAACAATCGGCCTAATCGAATCGATGCATTCTGAAAAAAACCTGGATAACTTAGGTCCATCATATCGGACATTGATCCTGATTTCCTGCGCCGCCGGCTTGGGCTGCTACACCGGGGCTTACATGCGTATTCCGATCCTCCCGTTGTATGCGCGTTCGCTCGGGGTCGGCACCATCGAGATTGGGGTAATAAACTCCCTGTTTATGCTGGCGGCCGGAGGTTTTTCGATGCCCCTGGGAATCATGTCCGATCGGCTTGGCCGAAAACGGATGGTCCTGGCAGGCCTCTTGATCTCGGCCCTCAGCTCGCTTCTGCTGACCTTTAGCCGTAGCGCCCCGCAAATGATGATCATATACGTCTTTGCAGGGATCGGACTCGCATCCTTCGGCCCCACGATGATGTCCTTTGTTGCCGACTTCTCACCTCCGACTCACCTCGGGCGTTCTTACGGCTGGTACACAATGGCCATTTACGGAGGAATGGGCCTTGGCCCAACGATCGGGGGGTTTTTCGCATATTTGCTCGGCTATCAATGGGTCTTCATGATCTCGGGAATCATGGGCTTTATTGTGTTCCTGATCGCTTTGCTTTCCTTTCCGAAGCAAAGGCCGGCGCATCCGGACGCACCACCGAAAAGGGGCCGCCGAAAGATAATCGGGGAGCTTCTTGGAAACCGCCCTCTTCTGGCCTGCTGGATGGTGACTCTTTTTAGCTGCTTCGGACTCGGGGTCTTTATTACTTTCCAGCCCCTTCACGCAAGCGACCAGGGGATAGGAGTAGGAAAAATCGGGCTTATTTTCGGCACACAGGCGCTTGTGAACGCTCTTAGCCGCATCCCGTTCGGATATCTAAGCGACCGGGTCCCTGACAGGAGCACCCTGGTGGTATGGGGCCTTCTCGGGTATTCTGCTTCCACTGCCGGGATCGGCCTTTCCACCTCGCTTGCGATGTTTCTCGTTAGCGCATTCGCGATGGGAATCGGCATGGGGATTGCCTTTACGGCTGTAGGAGCGCTGATCTCCGAACTGGTCCCGGCGGACTCCAGGGGATTTGCAATGGGCGGTTATAATACCTGCATCTATACCGGCATGATGTTAAGCTCGCTGATAATGGGGGCAGTAGCCGGGAGGTTTGGTTTTCGAGCCTGCTTTCTGATTACGGCGGGTCTGGTTGCAGTGGGCGCCCTGGCGTTCAGCTTTATTTTCCAATCCGTCTCGGTCGAAAAGAGGGCGCTCTCCAAAAGCTCATAAGGATTTTTCGACCTGAAAGAGAGGACCTTTTTTTCAATCGTTGCTTTGAGTCACTGGACATAAATGCGAATATGAGTGATAATTTTCAGTCGGCGTCTCATTGGGATGCAGACGAAACGCCGGATGTCACACTCTGCGCCCACCCGCCTCGCGGGTGGGCGGGTGGAGTGTCGAGATCTTGGGCGTGGCGGTCCCACCGCGCATTGACATTGTTGGTCAGGAGGGCTTTCTAATTGAGTCCATTTTATAAAAATCTAGCTCTCTGGCTGGTAATCAGCTTGATGGTGATTCTTCTTTTCAATATGTTTCACCAGCCGCAGAAGTCCAACCTGGAGACCACTTACAGTCAGTTCCTTGCTTCCGTCCAGAAAGGCGAAGTCGCCCAGGTCACCATCCAGGGCGATCATGTGTTCGGCGCCTTCGTCGATGGCAAGACGTTCAAGACCTTTGTTCCACGGGATTCCGATATGATCAAGATTTTGCGGGACCACGGGGTCAATATTCAGGCCAAACCCGAGGAAGAATCCCCCTGGTACATGAACGTGCTTGTCAGTTGGCTCCCGATGCTTCTTCTGGTAGGCGTATGGATTTTCTTCATGCGCCAAATGCAAATGGGGGGCGGGAAGGCGATGAGCTTCGGCAAGAGCCGCGCGCGCCTGCTTAACGAAAGCTCCAAAAAGGTGCTTTTCAATGACGTGGCCGGAGTGGACGAGGCCAAGGAAGAATTAGAAGAAATAGTAGAGTTTCTAAGGGACCCGAAGAAATTCACCAAACTCGGGGGTAGAATCCCAAAAGGCGTACTGCTGGTAGGCGCGCCCGGTACGGGCAAAACTCTACTTGCGCGGGCCATCGCGGGTGAAGCAGGGGTCCCGTTTTTCTCGATAAGCGGCTCGGATTTTGTCGAGATGTTCGTTGGCGTCGGCGCATCGCGCGTGCGCGACCTGTTTCTTCAGGGCAAAAAAAATGCCCCCTGCATTATCTTTATCGACGAGATCGACGCTGTGGGAAGGCATCGCGGCGCAGGTCTTGGCGGTGGGCATGATGAGCGCGAACAAACTCTCAATCAGCTCCTGGTAGAAATGGACGGCTTTGAGTCCAACGAGGGCGTGATTCTGATTGCCGCGACCAACAGGCCCGACGTTCTCGACCCTGCCCTGCTTCGCCCGGGCAGATTCGACAGGCAGGTTGTGGTCCCGGTGCCCGATATCAGGGGCAGGGAAGGCATCCTGAAAGTCCATTGCGCAGCCAAACCGCTTGCTCCCGATGTGGACATTCAGACCCTGGCCAAGGGTACGCCGGGATTTTCCGGGGCCGACCTGGAAAACCTTGTCAATGAGGCTGCACTTCTGGCTGCCCGCAGAAATAGGGACCTCATCGCAATGCTTGACTTCGAGGAAGCCAAGGACAAGGTCATGATGGGACTCGAGAGAAAGAGCATGATCCTGAGCGACGAGGAAAAGAGCATCACGGCCTATCATGAAGCGGGACACGCTCTGGTCGCCAGGCTGCTTCCCGGAGCAGACCCGCTGCACAAGGTCACCATCATCCCGCGCGGACGTGCTCTAGGACTTACTCAGCAGTTGCCCCAGGATGACCGCCACACCTATCCAAGGGACTTCCTGCTCGACAGCATAGCCATTCTCATGGGAGGCCGCGTTGCCGAGGAGATTTCCTTCAATATGAATACCACCGGGGCTGCCAATGACATCGAGCGGGCGACTCAGATCGCACGGCGCATGGTTTGCGAATGGGGCATGAGCGAAAAGATGGGGCCGGTCACTTTCGGCAGGCGTGACGAACAACCTTTTCTTGGCCGTGAGCTTGGCCACCAGAGAGATTTCAGTGAACAGACCGCACTCAATATAGATAAGGAAGTGCGGCGAATAGTCGATGAGAATTATCAGCGTGCCCGAACTCTTCTATCCGAACACAACGGCCTGCTCGCAAAGATCGCACAAGCTCTGCTGGACCGCGAGACACTTGACCTGAAAGATGTCGACGCGATCATAAACGAGGTTGAACCCGGCCTTCTGGCTACTCTTCCGGTAAAAAGCCGGACATATAACATCAAGGCCTTCGCCCGCACGGTTGAAGAAAGCCCGGTTTCGGCTTCGCCTGCAGACGGAGACAGCCAGGACGAGGCCGAAACGCCCGTGAACCCTGCGCCGGACAGCGCTAAAGCAAATTAGTCGGCAACTTCCATTTATAAATTGTCAGATTCCGGCCACCGGTTACACGGGTGGCCGATTCTCGTTTCGCGTTCAATCACTTCCAGGGGGGCAGACTCGTGGACTTCTCCGAGGCCATCAGCGCCGGGGTGAAGCCTGGAAACTTAAGATGCCCACTCGTTTCAACGGCAGTCGCATCGTAGCGGTCCTCCCGGAATACGCCTTTTCTCCCCTGCCTTACTCACTCGGCATGTTAAACTGGTTTTTTTGACCTCAAAACCAGTACTCTAAGCCTCAAAAAGGGGCGTACATGATAACTTTATTCAATAGACATAAGCCCTTGATTTGGCACGACCCCCGACCCGCAGCAGGGTTTCCCCTATCGTTTTATGTATTGCTCATGAGACTGTAGGTTATCTCAAGCAGGTGACGATGCTGTATGCATTGTGGTAAGATCCGTTCACTTCAGGGATTCGAAGCTCTGCGATTGGTCTAAGCATCTGGAATCCACTGCCGGGCCTAACAAGGCTTCAGCCCGGGGCCTTATGAATTACTCCGAAGCCGAGCGCCGGACCCATGTTTTGGGCCGACGCGCCATTTTGTCCAAGAGTGTGGAAATAAAGGTATGGAGAGCAAGATCGTCTATTTCGAGGAGAGAAAACCTGAAAACACGGATGTAACCTTCCGCCTTGTTCAGGAGCAATTAAAGACCACAGGGATAAAGAAGCTGGTGATAGCTTCAACAACCGGTGCCACCGCAAGAAAAGCCATGGACTTCTTCAAGGACTCGAGCGTAAAGCTTATCGTTGTGCCTCATCAGTTTGATTTCCGAAGGAAAGTCAATCCTTTCCCACTTGAACTGGTAAGGTCCCTGAGAGACTCAGGCCACGAAGTCCATTTCGGCACCATGCTATTCCACACCAGTGGCCTATACGAATCCAATGTCCCTATCGTCATGGGGAACCTGCTTCGCTGCTTCAGCCAGGGAGTCAAGGTATGCTTTGAAATAGTTCTCATGGTAACCGATGCAGGTCACGCGGCATCCGGAGAGAAACTGATCGCCATAGCCGGGACCGCAAGAGGTTCGGATACGGCACTTGTCATGCAGGCAGCCTCTTCTCAACATCTCAAGAGGCTTCGTGTTCACGAGATCATCTGTAAGCCTCTCAATCCGCTGAACATAGACGAGGTACTGGAGGAGGAGTCTTCTCAGGGACGGCTCCAAGATTACTCATCCGAATGACCGATTTCGGAAGTTGCAACCCTTCAAGTTGACGAGACCCATCCCATCAGCATAAGATTATGAAGAAGAATACATCGAGGGCCGGCGCTTCAGGGAACCCGGTTGTTTCGGGCAAAGCTGTCCAGTGATGAAGGGAGGAAGAAAGTAATGCGATATGTCAGACTCGGGAAAACAGGGCTCGAAGTCTCCGAGGTGGGTTTTGGAGGTATTCCCATCATCCGTCTATCCGCTGCCGAGGCAGTGAAGGTTCTCAGGCGGGCTTATGACAGGGGGATAACCCTGTTCGATACGGCCAATGTGTACCTCGACAGCGAGGAGAAAATCGGGCAGGCTTTCGATGGAATCCGAAGCCGTCTGGTTCTTGCCACTAAAACTTTGAAGCGCGACCGCGCGGGCGCCGAGGCGGATATCGACCTCAGCCTGCGGCGCGTTCGGACCGATTACATCGATCTTTTTCAGATACATCAACTGTCGCTTGAACGCGATTATCAGGCGGTAACCGGGCCGGACGGAGCACTGGAGGCAATCTTCCGGGCAAAGCAGGCCGGCAAGATCAGGCACATCGGCGTGACTTCCCACAGCATCGAGATGGCCATAAAGCTGGTCAAGACCGGACTTTTCAGCACCGTCCAATTTCCCTTCAACTTTATAGAGTCCGCACCCGTCGAAGAACTCCATCCGGCTGCCCGGCAAGAGGAAATGGGCATTTTCGCCATGAAACCTTTCGGTGGAGGTGTACTGGATAGGGCCGAGCTGTGCTTTAGGTTTCTTCGCCAGTTCACTGACGTCATCCCGCTGCCGGGGTTCGATGCCGTCTGGCAGGTCGATCAGATTGTGGCCATTTACGAGACTGAAAACGCGGTCTTCCCTGAAGACCTCGCTGCTATGGAAAGGTACCGAACGGAATTGGGGCAACAGTTTTGCCGCCGGTGCGAGTACTGCCAGCCCTGTGAACAGGGGGTTATGATCACATCGGCGATGAGCTACCCGATAATTGCTCGCAGGATGTCCGACGCCAAGGCGGCAGGATTCGCGGCAAAGATGATGGAATCCGTCAGGAATTGCACCGAGTGCGGGGAGTGCGTGGAACGCTGCCCCTACAGCCTGCCTATCCCTGAGACGCTCAAAAAGCACCTGGCCCTTTACGAGCAACATGCAGCAGGGGCTTGATGCTCTGATCGAAAGACAAAACCATCCATGTCAAGGGCAATGCGGCTCACATCACTGAAACCGGTAATGGAATGGGAAGGCGGAACCCGGTATATCAAAGTAGAGGCGGCATCCTATGGATCAACACGATAGAATCATCCTGCAGGTATTCTCCGATTAAATGATGGGGGGAAGAATGGAACCCGAAAATAATATCGTGGAACAACTGTCGCCATGGTGGAAACGAGCGGTCCTTATTACGATGTTGATCGGATTTACCGTTCTGATTCTTGTGGCAGTGCTTGCCTACCGTGACGCTCCGCCGATTCCCGACGGAATTATCACCTCCTCCGGGGAAGTACTGCTGACCGGGGGAGATATCCTGGCGGGTCAGGAAGTGTTTCTCAAGTATGGGCTAATGGAAAACGGCACCCTCTGGGGACACGGAGCTTACCTCGGGCCTGATTTTTCCGCCGCATACCTTCACACCCTGGGCGTTGATGCCGCCGAGGCCCTGGCTCAAAAGCTCTTCGGCCGCAGCATGGACCACCTGTCCCCAGGGGAGCGGGGGACCGTCGAAGAGGAAGTCCGGCTCCTGCTGAAACAGAATCGCTATGACCCCGAGACCGGAACACTGGTCTTCACCGAACCGGAAGCAGCTTCTTACCGAAAACAGATAAGCCAATGGACCGGCTACTTCTCGATGCCGGCCGGCAACGGGGGATTGAAGCGCAACTATATCAGCGACCGCACGGAACTGGAGCAGTTGACCGCTTTTTTTGCCTGGGCGGCGTGGGCCTCGGTTGCCAATCGCCCCGGCAAGAATCAAACCTACACCAACAATTTTCCGTATGATCCGCTGGTGGGCAACACCCCTACCAGCGACGCCGTTCTTTGGAGCGCCATCAGCCTTATCGCTCTGCTCGTTGGCACGGCGCTCGTGCTGTTTGCTTTCGGCAAATTCGACTACCTCGGCTGGAAGGGGACAGCTTCGCCCATCCATCCCCACATGCTGCCCGGCAGAGGAAGTGAGAGCGAGAGAGCGACCATCAAGTTTTTCCTGACAGTTTCCCTCCTTTTCCTGGCGCAGGTTTTGGTGGGCGGGGCCACCGCGCACTTCCGGGCTGAACCGGGGAGCTTTTACGGAATTGATCTCAACGAGGTATTTCCGAGTAATATTTTGCGCACCTGGCATCTGCAGTTGGCTCTTTTCTGGATCGCGACCGCCTATGTCGGGGGTGGTTTGCTGTTGGCCAGATCCCTGGGAGAATCCGAGCCCAAGGGGCAGGTGTGGGGGATCAACCTGCTATTTTGTGCCCTGGTAGTGGTTGTGGCAGGGAGTCTTCTGGGTGAATTTTTGGGCATCAATCAGCTCCTTGGCAACCTTTGGTTCTGGTTCGGACACCAGGGGTGGGAATACCTCGACCTTGGCCGGGGCTGGCAAATCATGCTCGCCTTGGGACTGGTGCTTTGGGCCGTCCTGCTGTTTCGAGGGCTTGCGTCCGCCATGCGCGACCCGGAACGCAAGGAGATTTCGTGGCTTTTCATGCTCTCGGCCCTGACGATTCCGCTTTTCTATCTGCCGGCTTTCTTTTTCGGCAGCACTACGGAGTATTCCATCGTCGACAACTGGCGCTTCTGGATCATCCATCTCTGGGTCGAGGGCTTTTTTGAACTCTTTGTTACAGTAATGGTGGCCGTCATTTTTTACCGGCTGGGTGTGGTTTCCCGTCTCACTGCGACACGAATCATCTACCTGGACGCCATTCTCTTTCTGGGCGCCGGGATTATCGGCACCGGGCATCACTGGTATTGGACCGGCCAGTCTAATGTCAATCTTGCCCTCTCTGCCATATTCTCGGCTATGGAGGTTGTTCCTCTGACGCTCCTCACGCTGGATGCCTGGGATTTCATCAAACTGACAAGGGGCATGCGCGACGAGTTCGGTAAGCCTATTCCCATCCCTCATAAATGGACGTTCTATTTCCTGATGGCGGTAGGATTCTGGAATTTCGTCGGGGCCGGCATCTTTGGGTTTCTCATCAATCTGCCCATCGTGAGTTATTTCGAGATAGGCACGATACTCACGCCGAACCACGGCCATGCCGCGCTCATGGGCGCCTTCGGCATGGAGGCAATTGCTTTGATGGTTCTGGCCTTTCGCCAAGTATCGACGGACATGCAATGGGCGCGCACTGAAAAATACATACGCGTATCCTTCTGGGGCCTGAACACGGGCCTGGCGCTTATGATTGCAGGCAGTCTTTTCCCTGGGGGCGTTATGCAGTTCTATGACGTACTGAGCCACGGATACTGGCATGCGCGCGGACTCGACTATTTGAACCAGGAGTTTGTGAGGTTGATTGAATGGGCTCGTCTGCCAGGCGACACCGTCTTTATCTTATTTGGCGTCATCCCAATGGTGATCGCGGCAGCGTTGACCTATCTCGATCAATGGAGAACTCCGGTCCTTGAAATGGGGCCATCGAAAGGATAGCGAAAAACTGCGGATGGCAGGAAAATGGCCGCAATGCCGGCATTTGGTTTTGGCCATTCAAGTCAGTGCACAGCAACAAACCAGTACACATGTAACGATCAACTGTATGGAGGTGATACTATGTTTGTGATTTTGATCTCTTTCCCGCCCATAAAAGAAGGCAAAGATGCTGAGTTTAGGGAGTGGTTTGCCTGGTCAAACGAAAAGTTCTCCAACCACAAGGGTTTTATCAGGAGGAGGCTTTTGAAGCCATTGGAGGCTGGCAACTACGCGGCTATCGTTGAATTTGAGAACCATGAGGCCTTTAAGGCAGCACAAGGCAGTCCTGCCCATGAGGCAGCAGGGGATCGTGTAAGACCACTATATGACGGAAATCCAACACCCCATTTTTACGAAGTGATTGTAGGGTAAGACTGAGATTCAGGACATCAGGGTTCTGAGCCCGTCTTTCAGATTTATCTATCCTATTTGTTTTTAGTTAAAAGCAACTTGGCTGCCCTGAGTGGTTCTGACCCATATATTTTGTTCCGGCTTTACATGTAAACGTGCCTATGGATGTTAAGTGTTTAGATTACGATATTTTGATCTTGTAAACCTAATGAATATACATATATAGCCAGAGCTTTTCACCGATATGTTAATATCATTAACAGTTTGTATTTATTTGATTAGAGAATAAATAATCTCTTTATTGATCGGACCAATCCTATGAATGTAACAGCCCAGGCTAATTGGGTAGCCGGGGTTTTTCGCCCCAGCCCCCACACTACCACACCATGTTGGGCCAGTCTGCATGGTTAAACAGTTGTGTTCCATGTACGTGCAATCTTTCTGAGACCTGTAATCGATAGCAAAACCGTACAACATCTCTCGCCTGTATTGTGCCCCAGCATGCCCCTGCTCCGCGAACTCCTCAAATTCTTCATAAGCCTTGTAAACCAATTTTCCGCTTCGGCCCTGTTCTGTGGTCCGCCTTGACCTGCGAGGTACATCATTCGTTTTGACATGCTTTTTCTACTTTTCCGCCCAATTGTCTGCAACTGTAACTTCCACCTCAACCGGAACTTTACTGAGATAAGCTTTGCCTGCCTGAATCATGGTCTTCTTGAGAATTGCAGTTGCATCGTTTGCCAACTTATCAGTAACTTCGAGAATAATTTCGTCATGCACCGTTCCAATGATCTTGGCTCCGGTATCCGCCAATCTTCGGGGGAGTAATGCAAGCGCCTTCTTTGTGATGTCTGCGGCTGTCCCTTGAACATGTGTGTTGCAAAGTGTGCCCTGAAACTGCCAAAACCGGCCTTATCGGCGACCTCTTGCATGTTTGGTAGTGAAAGCGTATGGTTTTGCGGGCTTTGGGGTTTTCTCAGAAGTTTTTTCGGTCAAAATCCCATTGCCACATTATTCCGGATTAATGAAAAACTCTTTCCATGTAGGTTGGATTTTTCGGGAAAACTTTACAGAATCGGACATGCTCAAGTTGCCGAAACTCTCTGTTGCCATACTTCACCAAATGGACATTCAGTCGTTAGCCCTTGATTTTTTTTCATAAGGAATCATGAAGAAGGGAAACAGTATGGACGATATTCACGGCAAAGTGGCACTGGTCAGCGGCGCCAGCCGCGGCATCGGGCGCGCTGTTGCGGCAACACTTGCAAGATCGGGTGCAGACGTCGCTATCAATTACTTCAGCAGTGAGAAAGAAGCTCTGGAAACCCTCGCTCTGGTTCGCGAGACGGGACAGCGGGGCATGCTGGTTCAAGCGGATGTTTCGAGGTCTTCGGAAACGGCAAAAATGATCCACAGTGTCGAGCGCGAACTCGGGCAAGTCCAGATCCTTGTGAACAATGCCGGGATTGCCATTAGAAAAAGCCTCTACGAAATAACCGAGCAGGACTGGGACCGGGTGCTTGCGGTAAATCTTAAGTCTGCTTTTCTGATCACTCAGGCAGTTTTTCAGGGAATGCGCGAGCTGCACTGGGGAAGGATCATCAATATTTCCTCCGCTGCAGCCCAGACCGGTGGAATTACCGCACCGCCCTATGTCGCGTCGAAGGCCGGACTGTGGGGACTTTCACACTCCTATGCCGCTCTGTTGATAAAGGATGGCATTACGGTAAATACCGTTGCTCCAGCGATAATCGAAACCGATATGGTCCGAGATCTCGAGGCAAAACCCGACCTCATCCCCGTTGGCCGCTTCGGGAAAGTTGAAGAGGTTGCGGATGTCGTCCTCATGCTGGCCCGAAATGGCTACATAACCGGACAAACTATTAACGTTAACGGTGGTTTATATTTTAGCTAGCTTCTACTTCGAAAAGGTTTGGCGGGCTGCGCTCCGCTTAGCCCCCCTACGGATCTTTGCATAGTTCAGGGTGTCCCAACGGGACATGAGATGCTGTGGTGAGCACCGATACTATGCAGTAAACCGTTGCTGTCTTATCCTCAGCGGCCGACCGGGCATTGTCGCTTTCAAGACCGCCCGCATTTTAATCGACGTCAGAATTCGCACGCTTAACGCTTTTGTGAACGCCTTGCAATGAGGCCCCCATCCTGTCGTTGTAATTAGTGCAATATATGTGTGGGTTCTTTGTGACGAAAACGTGGCCGTTAACTGCGAAGCCAGCGGTGTGTCTGAAATTGCAAAAACCAGTCTCATAGACCTATCACTTGCATGTTCGACTATGAAATTGTATGGTCTTGCGGGCTTTGAAGTAGTTCAAGAAGTTTTTTCGGGCAGAATCCGACCCGGAACGGAAAGGCGGTCTGGATGCATAGCGCACAAGTTGATGCATTATTTGGGATCAGGGACAGGAGTTGGTAACCATCACAACAAAAAAAAAAGGAGAAAAAAATGGCAGTCACCACAGTAAACGATGTGTTTGAGAAAATGCCCCAGATATTCAATGCTGGAGGGGCGGCGGGAGTCAACCTGATTTTCCAGTTTCACATCACCGGCGACCAGGGCGGTGACTGGAACGTGGTGGTCAAAGACGGCGCCTGCCAGGTGAGCACAGGGGTCCACGCCAGCCCCAGCGTGACCTTCACCATGGAGGGTGCGGACTGGGTGGCCATGTGCAATGGTGAGCTCGACGGTATGAAAGCCTTCATGACGGGTAAGCTTCAGCTTTCGGGGGACATCATGTCTGCTCAGCTATTAAAGTCCTTGTTCCTGTTCTGATACGCCCGCAACCGGTTCCGAATGGACCCGGTTTTCGGTATTGCAGCTGAGGGTGCGGTGCGCCTCGCCCTCGTATGGTAGGCTTATATAATATCCTGCTCAAAAAAGAGAACCGGCTCTTTCCGCGCAGCCGTGCAGACAGTGCAGACAGAAAATGTGGTGTTTGGAGGCAAGCCAAAGGTGAGGCGCTTCAAACAGTGAAGTGCCTCCGGCGTATAGATTACGCTTCGCGAGCTGCGCATTGCTTCAGTTTGTGAAGCATGCTTGCCGGCCTCCCTATGCGATATGCGAGCGCGTAGTGCGGAGGCCGACCGCTCATTCTCGACGCTTTCCATGACCTGTCTATGACCAGAGACGGGGTGGGAGCGGGAGGCCTCATCTTTATATGGTTGAAGCGATCAGCGCCGCTCCGATGGCGCCGTTTACCTGTGCGTATTCTGAAACAATGATGGGTGTGTGCAATTTTTCTTCAAGCGCCTTTACCACACCAATATTTTTGGCCACCCCCCCGGTCATCATGACCGGTGGGGTAATGCCGATCCGTTCTCCCATGGCCATTATACGGGAAGCAATAGACGCATGAATCCCTGCGATGATATTTTCCCGTTTTGCTCCTTTGGAAATCAGGGAGATTACCTCTGATTCGGCAAAAACCGTGCACAGGCTGCTGATGGAAGCGGTATTGTCCGCATGGAGCGATAATTCCCCAAATGCATCCAGGTCCACTTCCAGGGCGCGTGCCATGACCTCCAGAAACCTTCCGGTTCCCGCAGCACACTTGTCATTCATGGAAAACTGCTGAACCTTTCCGTTTTTATCGATCACAATGGCTTTGCTGTCCTGCCCTCCGATATCGATAATGGATCGTATCGCCGGATTCAAAAAAATCCCGCCGGCCGCATGACAGGTAATTTCCGTAACCGCTTTGTCGGCGAAGTGAATGCTGTTTCTTCCGTATCCGGTGGCAACAATCCTGTCGATCCTGGAGGCTGTAAGGTCAAGTTCCGACAGGACCTGGTCAAAAACCTGCCGCCCCGCATTTTGGGCGTTGTATCCGGTCAGGATGACGCGTGCGCCCAACAACCTGTTATCCTGAATGATTGCCGCCTTGGCACTGATTGAACCCACATCAATACCTGCTGTTAACATGAAATCCTCATTGTTGTCGGGCCCTCCATAAATGGCTGATGCAGCCGATTTCCGGATAGACGCAAATTATACGTTAAGCTGCAAAACATACCTACTTGAGCATTTCAATAAATGCGTCAATCCGGGTTTCCACCTGGCTTTCGGAAAAACTCCTCTCATCGGTCATGTCGGCCTCGATCATCAGGGTGGGAATGCCGACCTTTTCCTTAATGAGTCTCTGTATGTCATACTGGCCCAATGAATAGGGCTTGCAGCTTCGGTTGGAATGAAAAACCACTCCGTCGGCCTCGTATTTTTCAACCATTTTGATAATGTTGTCGGCCATGATGTCGGTTCCGGTGTTCAGAAAAATCCTGGTGTACATTTCCGCCAGGGAACCTAAGAAATCGTTTTCATCCAGGTATTTCATAGTGCCGCACCACCCGGAGGTATAGGTGTCTGCCACCAGACATGCTGAATGAGCTGCAAACTTGTCGGACAACCATCGCAATCTGTACCAAACTGGAATGTTGTCCCAGACCAGCCGGTATTTTTCTTCCGGAAGCATTCCGATGCCCTGGGCGATTCGGTCTTTCATTTCCTGCAGCAAGGATTCGTAATAATCCACGGCGATCTGCGTTCCCCGTAAAGTAACAATCATGGCAAGGTGAAAAAATGCATCGAAACAGGTCATGGGAGCCGGCCGGTTCATGGTGGTATCCAGGATTTCCTGCCAGAGCCTCTGCCCTTGGACGGACAGTCTGCCTACTTCTTTCATGCGGTCATAATCAAATGGCTTGCCGCAGATTTTCTCCAGCAGTGTGATAAAATCCTTTATCTGGGCCGTTACATACCGCTTCATGTCGGCATTGAATTCCGTGTGGCAGATAGGCGTATCCAAAATGAACAGGGGCACATTGAAATAGCGGGCCTGCACCTCGTACCACTTCAGAACGGTCCCACAGATATTGTTGCAGCAGATCAGCATGTCCGGCGCCGGCAATCCGCCGATGGGGCCTCCGTTCACTGTAGCACAGGCAATGTCGGCCCGCGCATAGGAGCAAAGATCGCTCGAGTATCCCATCTGTTCGGATTTTTCACAAAGTTCCACACCCATCTTGCTGGCTCCGATCATGGCCCCGTAGTTTTCCGGGTAGATCGGAATTACATCCATCACATGCAGGGGTTCGACCGGTCCGCCGCTTGTGATCCACGCGATTTTTTTGCCGGTTATCTCTTTTGGGGTTTTGGCCTCCATATAGTAGGCCGTCATGATCGCTCTCATTTTTTTATCGGACTTAATTTTTCGTTTTTCTTTTTCCGGGTCTTTTATTTTTTCCATCGTTGTCATGGTTTTCTCCCTGCGATCATCCATTTGCGTTTACAGCATTTCCATAAATGCCTCACACCGTGTTCGGAGCTGGCCTCCCGAGGACGTCTGTTCTTCAAGTTCAAACAGTATGCTGGGGATGCCTTCTTTTTGAAGCATCTCTTTCATATACGGGTAGTCAAATGAATGGGGATCACAAAATTTTAAAAATATGAAAATCACGCCGTCGGCGTTGTTTTCCTTGACCTTTTCCACTAGATAGTTTCCCCTTGAAAAAATCCCCGAATGCTTTGCCGGACACACAATCCGGCTCATATACCTCTGGGCTATGTTTCTTTCCATGTCACCCGTTTCATCGATCCTGCCTTCAAAATATCTTGCCCCGGTGCAGAAGTCGTCCCAAACCACCGCGCCACCGGAGGATTCGATGATATCATAGATATCCGGCATGCTGCACAGCCCGCCGCTCAGAACAAGCCGTTTTGGCTTTATAGCGGTGTCATCTCTTTGCTCTTCAAGAGCCGTGACGACCTCACCAAGGACATCGGCAAGCCGGTCCCGGTCCATGACCATGGATGCCTTGACAATTGTGTGAAGGTCGCTGCTTTTGATTTTTCCCGGGCTTGCCTTTCTGATTTCATACAGAGCCGCGAGATGATTTCGGACCTGGTTGGATGTTCGGACGGCCTTTTGCAGCATTGCATCGGTGATCCTTATCCCAAGGCCGGCCTCAAGATCTTTCCGGAATTTGTGGATCACGGTGAGCATATATTGTTCGGCGCTTTCCGTATCCAGCTTTACAGGCATGATCAGGTCCGCATGAAAACCATAATTTGTGTTCATCCTCCAGATATCGGAGAGACGTTGTATGGAGTCACAGGTATGGGGGAAAACCGTTCCATCCAGGAAATCCAGGCGGCCAGCAAGCGCATCTTCCAGAGCACCTCGTACAAGGCTACAGCTATAGGCCTGTAAGAACGCACCTGCTTTGGAAATAGTCGCTCCGGAACCCAGGATTCGAAATGGAAGGGCATCCGCAGCCGTGATAAGTTCTTCCGGTGTATAGGAACAAAAATGGCCGATCACTCTTCCATGGGTTTGCTGTTTCCAGTTTTGAGCATATTCAGCGGGATTTGAGACAATTTTCTTAAACATGTCGATATGTTTCATTTATGATACTCCTCGGGACCTTTGGATTTGAACCCACAGATATTTCCGGATGGACACCTGCTTGTGATATATTTTATGCGATCACCCGGCGTTACGGGCCCGCGCTTTTTCGTCTTGCAATCTCTTCATCCTCCAGGACCCTGTATGCGACTTTTCCAACAAGGGTCAAGGGGAGTTCATTACGGAATTCAATTTCCCTGGGGCAGCTCCACTTTATTAGATCCTTGCGGCAGTGGTCGATCAATTCTTTTTCCATATCCGGACCGGCCTTGGTTTTGTCTTTGAGAACGACAAATGCCTTGACGCGCTGCCCCTGGGCCTCATCGGGGACTCCGATTACGCAGACATCGGCAACCTCCGGGTGCTGATAAAACTTGTCCTCCACCTGGGCAGGGTACACATTCATCCCGGAGGATTTGATCATCCGTTTCTTGCGAAGCTTGAAATAGAAGAAGCCGTCCTCATCCCGCGTTCCAATGTCTCCGGTGTATAGCCAGGTGCAACCATCTTCGTGAACCTTTAAGGTTTTGGCGGTTTCCTCCTCCTGGTCGAGATACCCCATCATGACCGCCGGACCGGCAATACAGATTTCCCCTTCTTCTCCGCATGGAACTTCCTCGGTCGTACCGGGCTTGACGATTTTCGCCTTCATGTCCGGAAAGGGGATTCCGATGCTTCCTTCCCGGTATTCTTTGACCGGGGTCGCCATAATGCCGGTCACCGCCTCGGTCAAGCCATATCCTTCAAGCAGTTTTACGTTGCCTCCCTGCTTTTTTACGATCTCTTCGAAACGTTCCTTAATGACACGGGGAAGGGTATCCGCACCGCAAAAAGCCGCCTTCAGGCAGCTCAGGTCTGTTTTTTGAAATCCGGGGTGCCGAATGAGTGCTTCGAACAGAGTAGGTACGCCGACTACTAAGGAGGGTTTTTTCTTCCTGATGAGTTTGGCAACCTCTGCGGCTGTAAAGGTTGGAACCAGTATGGTTTTCCCGCCGCCCATAAATGTCGCATTGACGCAAACCCCGAGGCCGAATCCGTGAAAAATCGGCAGGATCGCCAGAATCGTGCTCCCGCAGTCTGTTCCGGCCCAGCTAGTGCTTTGCAGTCCCTGCGCAATAAAGTTGTAGTTGGAAAGCATGATTCCCTTGGGTTTGCCTGTAGTGCCTCCGCTGTACAGAATAACGGCAAGATCATGGGTATTCATGTCTGATGTGGGAGCATCCGGAAGGGAGAGTTGCATCAGGTCCTTCCACCAGCGGACCCTGGAATCCCTGGGGACCTTGGGTATTTTGCGGCCCTTTGTCAAATTGAAACCAATCCCCTTCAGCAGGGGAAGATAGTCCGGGATCTTTGTAAGGATCAGCAAATCCAGGCAGGTTTTGTCCATTACATTTCGGAACTTCTGATAAAATGCATCAATGGTAAGCGCGAACCTGCTCTTGCTGACCGATACGTAAAATTCAATCTCCGGTTCGGTTGAAAGGGGATGAATCATGCTGGCTACCCCCCCCAGCTTATTCACCGCATAAAAACAGATGATGCCCTGGGGAGTGGTGGGCATGGCGATGGTGATACGGTCTCCTTTCTTGAGTCCAAGATAAGAGAGAACACCGGCAAACTGGTCGATCTCTTTTGCAAACCGCCCGTAGGTCGACACATGCCCAAAAAAGTCATAGGCAATAGCATCCGGATTCTCCCTGCAGGTCCTCATAACCGCTTCATACAGGGTGACCTCCGGATAATCAATGGACTCCGGGACATCGCCGTAAAACTTTAACCAGGGCTCTTTATCCTTCATGTCAATCCCCCCTGTTGGCAACGTTTTGGCCTTTCCGCTATGTTTTTATAAGGCCGGAGGCTTTGGGAAACCTCAGTACAGATGTGTCCGCCATGCCGGAATCTCTTTACAAGGCGGCGAATATTTTGGCAGACGCTTACCACACTTAGCAATGGGAACCATTGCCTACGGTCGTTCGCCACTCATTCTCAGGCAGCGGATCGTTCCGAAGAGTACGGCTGTATGAGCACTTCTGCGGGTATGCCCAAACCGGCATGAAGCTTCCGGATCATGCCGATAGTGAGCGGGCGCTTTCGGTTCAGCACCTCGGAAACACGCGCACGGCTGCCGATGAATTGCTCAAGGTCCCGGCGGGAGAGTCCACGGCTCTCAATATGGTAGAGGATAGCTTCAACCGGATCCGGCAGTGGAATCACGTAATGTTTCTCTTCGTAGGCTTCGATGAGGGTAATCAGCACCTCCAGCCGGTCCCCTTCCGGAGTATTAGGCGCAGCATCGAAAAGGGGTTCAACTTCTTCCATTGCCGCTCTGTAATCAGCTTCCGTTTTGATAGGCTTAATTTCCATACTACAAACCTCCAGTCAAACAGTGGCTGCATTGACCCTGCCATATTCCTGCTGGGTACCTGCAAAGCGGATGTAGACGATCCCGAACTCATATTGAATGGCTGCCACCAGCCGGTAAGAGTTACCTTTAATGTTGAAGACCACTCGATTGTCGGCCATAAAGCTGGCATGCCGATAAACGTTCTTGATATCTGAGGGAGATCTCCAATGAGCCTGCTTGACATCGGCATACCACGCTCGCAGTGGTTGCTCGGCATCAGGATGCGTTTCCCAAAATTCTTTGAGCATTCTTCGAGAGATGACCCGCATCCGAGTAATTTAGCATGTTCCCACTTCGGGATCAAGATCAAACACTACAGGTCAAACACTACGGTTTCTATAATGCGCTGCGCTGACAATTCCAACTCAGGGATTCGGGTTGCAAACCAGCACATTCTCGGCCTCTCAGTGCAAGAGTTCCCAAATCCCTCAATTCCTAAATCCCTCAATTCCCCAATTGATCATTTCTCCAATTCCCCAATTCCTCAATTCAAAAGCATTGCCGGCAACTCCTCTCCGAACGACTCGCTCCCGAACTCATTGACAAACATAAGATTCGGGAACCTTAGAAATTTCTAGGGTATATTTTTCAAGAAGGAGGAAGGTTATTTTAACAGGTGGTATCTACATCGAAAAGTGATCAGGGGCGTCTGGCGAGAGGATTTCACACTCACCGCAGCAAAAAGCGCCCACAGCAGATTTTGATTGATTTGCCGAACTTTTGCCAACTTATTGATCAATACAAATTCGCCGTCTTTGGAGAATCCGAAGGGCTGATCCTGTCCTCTCGAATTCTGCCCATTGTCCATAACGATCCATGTACGTATAGAAGTCCGGCAATCCACGAACCTCCAGAAATGCAATCAAAACGCTTCCGGCTCCTTTCAAGAAAAGCTTCTCATTTCGACAATGCATGATATAGAATTTTAATTGCAATGCAGAGTTTTCGGAGACAAACCTTGCACTCTGAAAAATAACAGCAGCTTTAAAACAGGTTGGCCATGGGGAGAGCCGGCACCTGCCGGGATCGATGGCTCTCTTTGTTCAAACAGGGGAATCTCATGTTATGGGATCGAACAAACCGTCCGCTATGGCTCCGTTGTTCAGTGGGTGTTTTTGTCGCTATCATCGCCGCTGCTATTCGGTTGCAGTTCCTCGAAATTCTTGAGCTCCGCGTCATCTTCCTGACCTTCTACCCCGCCGTGGCGGTTGCGGCGCTATATGGGGGATTTGGCGCCGGTTTGCTTGCCACATTCGTCTCAGCCGTCCTCGCCGACTATTTTTGGATGGAGCCGGTTGGTCAATTTGGCATTACGAATTCCGCCGACCTGATAAGCATAGTCGTCTTCCTCGCCAGTGGCGCTCTGATCTCCTATCTGGCCGAGGCGGCATACCGCGCCCAGGCGCGGGCGCACAAAGCAGAGGAACAGTCAAGGCTTGCCGCCGAGCGTGAAAAGGCGGCTTTCGACCTCCAGCAAAGTGAGAGCAAGTACCGCGAACTCGTCCAAAACGCCAACAGCGCCATCATCCGTTGGAAGCGCGACGGCGCTATCTCTTTTTTTAACGAATACGCTCAGAAGTTCTTCGGCTACAGTGCCGAAGAGGTCATCGGTAAGCATGTAAATATTCTCATACCTGAACAGGAGTCCACCGGGGACGACCTGACCGGGCTGTTTCAACGTATTGTGAACCACCCGGAAAGCTACGTTAACATTATAAATGAGAACGTTCTTCGGGACGGCAGCCGGGTCTGGATGGCCTGGACCAACAGGCCCGTATTCGACCAGGACGGGCAAGTGCTGGAAATACTTACCGTCGGAAGCGACATCACCGAGCGCAAGCGGATGGAAGAGGAACTGCGCGAGAGCAAGTCTCGGCTCGATCTTGCACTGCGATCCTCACAAATGGGTGTGTGGTACCTGGATTTACTCGAAAACAAACGCCATTTTGACGACCAGGTCTGTCATCTTTTTGGTATCAACCCGGCAGAATTCACCGGAACCGCAGATGAGTTCTACAGGGTGGTACATCCTGACGACGTTGAGATGCTCAAAGCGGTATGGGCCCGAACCATTGAACAGGATGTGCCCTATGAAGCGGAGTATCGAGCGGTGTGGCCGGATGGAAGCGTCCATTACGTCACCACACGCGGAAAGTCAGTCCATGATGACAAAGGCCGGCCGGTGAGAGTGAACGGCCTTATCTGGGACACCACCGAGCGCAAACGGATGGAGGAAACCCTTCGAACGACAGTGCAGCGCTTTCATAGAATCTTATCCAACATCTTTGTCGGCATTTTGGTTGTAACCGAAGATGATCGAATCGAGTTTGCAAATCAAAATTTTTGTGACCAGTTTGATATCGCGGAAGCTCCTTCAGATTTGATCGGACTGACAGCTAAGGAAATGTTGCAGAAAGTGTTGCCTGCTTATGCTCATCCCGAAGCATATTTAGTTCGCATCCAACAAATTCTCGCGCAGAGACATCGTATCGAGGATGAAGAGGTTCTGATGCACAACGGACGGGTTCTCTTGAGGGATCATATTCCAATTCTGGTCGATGGAAAGCCACGTGGCCGAATGTGGCAACATCGCGACATCACCCAGCGCAGGCAGGCAGAGGAGGATGTCCGCCGGCAGCGCGAATGGTTGCGGGTGACTCTTACCAGCATCGGCGATGCGGTGATCGCAACTGACGCATCCGGCCTGATCACCTTCATTAACCCCGTCGCTGAGGCCCTGACCGGCTGGCAGATTAAGGAAGCAGTGGGTCTTCCGGTTCAGAAAGTCTTCCGGATAATCAACGAAAAGACTCATGAACCACTAGCGGATATTGCCGAGCATGTCCTTCGTGAGGGAACTATCGTTGCCCTGGCCAACCACTCGACCCTGGTTTCTCGTGACGGGCGTGAAATTCCGATTGAGGATAGTGCCGCCCCGATCAAAGACGACACAGGCAAGATATCCGGTGCGGTGCTGGTTTTCCACGACGTTACGGAGAGACGGCGCGCACAGGAGACCCTGCGGGCAAGCGAGGAGCACTATCGTTCTCTATTCGATAACATGCTGAATGGATATGCATATTGCAAGATGCATTTCGAACAGGACCGGCCGATTGACTTCACCTACCTCGACGTTAACGGGGCCTTTGAAACCCTGACCGGCCTGAGGGATGTTGTCGGGCGAAAAGTGTCAGAAGTAATTCCAGGCATAAGGCAATCCGACCCGGAACTCCTCGAACTCTATGGCAGGGTGGCGCTGGCAGGCATCCCAGAGCGGTTTGAGACCTATGTTGAAAGCCTGGGGATGTGGTTTTCGATCTCTGCGTACAGTCCGCGAAAAGAGCACTTTGTATCTGTATTCGATGTTATCACAGAACGTAAACGGACCGAGGAGGCACTCCAACTAAGCGAATCGCGCTTTAAGCTCCTCTCTGAGACATCGTCTCAATTACTGGCATCCGAGAACCCCCAGGCAATCGTTGAGGGGCTGTGCCGGCAAGTTATGCAGCACCTGGACTGCCATGTCTTCTTCAACTTTTTGTGCGATGAAATAATGGGCAAGCTTCACCTCAATGCATTCGCCGGAATCCCGGAAGAGGAAGCGCGAAAAATCGAATGGTTTGACTACGGGGTGGCCGTCTGCGAATGTGCGGCCCGCGATGGGATACGTATAGTGGCGGAAGATATTTTCAATACTCCGGATATCCGCACCGAGTTGGTAAAGTCTTATGGAATCCAGGCATACGCCTGCCATCCTTTAGAGGTCCAGGGCAAAATCATCGGTACGCTCTCTTTTGGTACGAGGACAAGCACGCGCTTTTCGGCCGAAGACCTGGCTCTCATGAAGACGGTGGCCGACCAGGTCGCTACCGCCATGGAGAAATTAAGTCTCGTCAATGAGCTTCGGAACTCGCGTGATGAACTCGAACTGCGCGTTTGGGAGCGGACTGCCGAGCTAAACGCATATATGGCAAAGCTCGAGCAAAGCAACCAGGCGCTTCAGGATTTTGCCTCCATTGCCGCCCACGACATGAAAGAACCCCTTCGCAAAGTCATCTCTTTTGGCAATATGCTCAGGCACAAGTATGAAGATTCGCTTGGGCAGACCGGCAGCGACTATCTGCACAGAATGCTCAACGCAACGGAGAGGATGCAATCCCTTCTGGCGGGACTTCTGGATTACTCACGAGTTGCGATGGCATCAGAGCCATTCAAGGAGGTTGATCTTTCCGATCTCGTCGGCGCAGTCCTTTCGGACCTGGAAGTAAGAATCCTCAAGACAGGCGGCGAAGTACATATTGGGACCCTTCCGGTCATTTCAGGCGACCCCACACAGATGCGGCAGTTGTTCCAAAACCTCATCGGCAATGCTCTGAAATTCCACAAACCGGGCGAGAAGCCAATGGTCCAGGTACGCTTCGTGTCTCATTCCGATGCAGGATCCCAGATCATTGTCGAGGATAACGGTATCGGCTTCGATGAGCAGTACCTCGATAAGATTTTCGCCCCGTTCCAGAGGTTCCATGCCAGGAGCGAATACGAAGGAACCGGTATGGGACTCGCCATCTGTAAAAAGATAGTGGAACGGCACGGCGGGAGCATAACGGCAAAGAGCACGCCGGGGTCGGGTTCAAAATTCATCGTTACCTTACCCGTTCGATCCCGGAAGGCACCCCGTTGACAGCCCCGTCTCTGGTCATAGACAGGTCAGGGAAAGCGTCGAGAATGAGCGGGGCGCCTTCCGCGCTGCGCGGGATACCTTTTTGCCGAACGTGTCTTCAAGCCCTTCCAGAGATTGCACAAGCGCAGTGAATATGAAGGCACCGAGATAGGGCTTACAATATGCCGGGAAATTGCTGAACGTCATGGGGGCAGTATCAGGGTGGAGAGCGAAACGGGGAATGGATCGACATTCATAATCAGACTGCCTGTCAAGCAGGACAGGTGGGAGGGCATATAGTGGAAAGAAAGGATCAATACGCAATTCTCATGGCGGATGATGATGAGGAGGACTGCTTGCTGGCGGCTGAAGCCTTTGCAGAAAGTGGGGCCAGAGCTGCTTTCTCCTGCGTTTTGGATGGCATCGAACTGATGCAGCATCTTTCTGCGCGCTCCCTTTCTCAAACAGGAGAACTGCCCAATCTAATCTTGTTGGATCTCAACATGCCGCGAAAGGATGGACGCGAGGCCCTCCGCGAAATAAAGGCCGACCCAGCGCTTCAACATATTCCAATAGTCATTTTGACAACGTCCAAAGAGGAAAAGGACATTGCCTTCAGCATGAAAGCAGGGGCAGAATCATTTGTCACCAAACCAGCAGTTTTTGAGGACTGGGTCGAAATAATGAAATCTCTGGCCAGGAGTTGGCTCGTAAGGTGCTCGGATCAGTCATGAGCCGGGCGGAAAGGCAAAACCAAAACCTACTATAAACTCTACTCTTCCGCTGTACGTAACAAGTCTTTGAAACAGCCGCCATCTCAGGCTCGGCGAAAGTCCAAACAGGTTGCCAATAGGTAGATTTTGCGATGTTTCAAGATATGTGGTTCGCTTATCTTAAAATCATCTGAGAAGTGACGTGCGGCAAATGACAATCCTTAGTTTAGTTTCCATCCGTAAAGGGGTCCTTCTCCTCCCCGGTTGTGTCAATCTCCAATCTCGACACCTCGCGGAGCGTCGAGATCTTGGCTGCGGCCCCGCCGCCCCTGATCAAATCCAGAAGCATAGGGTCGACCAGGTCGAAAAGCGCTCCGCAAAAACCGCCGTGGTTCATTCTTTTCCCAAAGAGCGTGCGGCGCAGAGGATCGACCCTTTCATTTACTTTTCCGGTCTTGCTGACCGTTCCCATCCCGGCGGCGATCTTTTCTTCAAAGAGCAACCGCTTGGCCAGAGCGCAGAATTCCAGGGTTTTTTCTTCCAGCTCTTTAGTCCTCTCCGGCCAGTTTGCGCCGGAGACAGCCGGCATCAACCCTGAATCCGGTTCGGCCGCTAATTTGTGTTCCAGCTCCGCCATATAGCTAAGCGCCACATATAGAGTGCCATACTCAAGACCCCGTATGCCCCGCCTCCAGTTGAGCAGCCACGGTTTTCTCCAGTTCCAGAGCAGGTTGGCCTCTCCAAAAGCTATGAGGTCAGCAGCGGCTTGCTTTGCCTTCGAAATCCCCGATGCCGGATACCGGACGCCCGATGGCGCTGCGCTTCGCTCCTGACGGGTGAAGGGTGATGAACTCCGTTTCGTTCCCAGGCCGAGAGGCGAACCGTTCGCACTTTTTTCGCCGCGGGACGTGGAAGCACCGGACACATCATGCAGATAATTCAGTATATTGAAAAAAAGCCGGTTCCCCCAACAGTCGCCGGGGGTTTCGAGATGAGCGTATGATAGGACCAGCCGGCCCTTTCCTTTTTCAATTTCGATTATTGCCGGATGGCCTTTGATCCGCGCCGGGTCAAGGTTGATTCCGTAGGCTTCCTCCAGTTGCTCCCAGCCGGCGCCTTCGCCTGTGTCGCATACTCGCAGGTCCGCGACCTGAAAGCCAACCCCGGGGTCAGCGTATGAAGCCAGGTAAACGGCCTGGCAACCGGGGTCCAGCCGGAATTGCGAGGGCCACCAGACAGAAACGGGAATCCGGGCCGGAAGATTCTTCCAGGCGGGATGCGAAAGCGCGCCTGAGATATGAATCTCGCCGCTTGCGCTCGGAAGACGTTCGGACAGGGGCATTCTGCGAACCGGGGTAAGGTAAAGAGCGGGAGGGCTCGACAGGGCCAGCCCGGCGCCCCCGCAAAATCCGATATAAGACCCGCCTTCGTCGATGAACCCGGCTATTTTTAGTCTGCCCGTTTCTCCAAGCGCACGCACTTTATGGGCTGCCCACCCGCCCGGCACAATCAGAATTCGAAATGCGTCAAGGCAGTCCTCGCAAATCTCCGATGCGCTGATCAACCGGAAGGGGACCCCCAGCACCGACAGCGTATCCATGCAAAGAAGCCCCCATAAGAGCGACTGGGTCCACATGACCGCTACGGGAGGGCCGGCCCAGCCGGGAGCTCCGGAAGAATCAGTCTTTTCCATCTTTCTCAGTCTCGTTAATCTTTGCTAAAAACGGATTGAGGAATTGAGGAATTAAGGAATTAAATCCCTAAATCCCTAAATCCCTGATTTGGAGATTTTTCAATCCTGTTAATCCTCTGTTAACCCTGTCCAAAGGCTTTTCCTCCGCGTCCTGTGTGCGGTGAACACTCTTTACCGTGCGCCCCCGCCGCCACCGAAGGTAGCGGCGAGTCAGGATCGTTAATCCCGGTTGCGGCGGCTCGCCGCCCCGGCCGGCGGTCCCACCGCCCCGGATTTTTTGAGCACGGCAACTCCGCCCTGGACGTTTACCGTATTGTTGATTCCCGCCCGATCCAGTTGACGCATTGCTTCATAGGATCGAGCCCCCGAATTGCACACCAAAAGAAGCCGCTTGTCTCTTGGGACCTCCTCCATTCTTCTGTTCAGGGTCTCCTGGGGAATATTGAGCCAGCGGTCTCCATAGCGCTCTACAAACGGGGCCGCATTGGCGGGTCCTCGTACATCCAGGCAGAGACAGTCCGCACTTTCCTCCAAAAGAAAACACCTCTCGAACTCATCCGGTTGCATCGGCCGGTTTAAGCCGTCCAGGACATTCTCCGCTGTGTTGCCTGCGGCGTTTACTACGTCCAGGGCCGCCGCAAAAGGGGGAGAGTAGGCTATTTCGAGATTCGAAACATCTTCGATCGAAGGTTTGAATGGAAGAATGGCGGCAATCGCGTTTATCCGGCCGATGACTGCATCGCCGTTGGCGCCTACGGCCTGTGCGCCCAGAATGCGCCGGGTCTTCCGGTCGACCGTGAGCTGGAAATAGATAAGGTCCTGGGTCGGATAGAAGTGCGCCCTGTCGGCCTGGACAACCAGCACCGGCTCGGCCTGGAAGCCGCTCTTCAGCGCCGATTGAGGCGTTATGCCCGCAGAAGCGACGGCCAGATCGAAAATCTTTATAGCAAAACTGCCCACTGTGCCGGCGAACTCTGCAGCCCCACCGGCAAGGTTGGTCCCGATTACCCGTCCCTGCCGGTTTGCAAGGGAACCCTGGGGAAAGTAGACCGGCTTTCCGGTGACGAGGTGTTGGATTTCTATGCAGTCGCCTCCGGCGTAAATTCCCGGGTCGGAAGTCTGAAGCATCCGGTTGACTACTATCGCCCCTGAGGGCGCCACAAGAAGCCCGGCGCTCCGGGCAAGCTCCGAGTTGGGGCGGACGCCTGCGGCCGTGATTACCAGGTCGGCCCGGATGCTCCCATCGGACATTTTAACTTCGTAGCGCCCGCCGCCACCGAAGGTAGCGGCAAGTCTGGTGTCGTCAGTCCCGGCAGGCGGTCCCGGTTCCCAAGCCCGGATTTCGATCACCCGGCGTCCGAGATGGAGCTGCACGCCTTTTTCTTCCAAATGGGTCCGGACGATGCCTGCAAGCGAGCGATCGAGAATTCCCGGCAACACCTGGTCCTCTATTTCCACCAGGTGAGTCTCGATCCCCCAGAGGTCGCCGAGCGCCTCCGCCATTTCGCAGCCAATTGCCCCGGCGCCCACGATTACAGCCCTGTCCACCTTGCCACCCGAAATTCTGTCCTTCACGGCGATTGCGGAGTGAAGGTTTGATACCGAAGTCACCCCGGGCAGGTCAATGCCCGGAATCGGGGGCTTGTTCGGTATGCTTCCGGTTGCTATAACCAGGCGGTCGTATGGGAGGTCTTCCTCACCACCCGATGCCAAATCCAGGAGCCGCACCATCTTGCCTGCCCGGTCGATCGCGAGCGCCCGCGTGCGTGTCTTTACGCGGACGTCCTTTGCATCCTGGAAAAACTGGGGGGTCCTCTGCATGTGGAAGCTCGTGCTCATCAGTTCCTGCACGCTGCTTATATCTCCCGAAATGAAATAAGGGATCCCGCAGCCCCCGTAGGAAATGTATTCGTCCTGATCGATTATAACCACATCGGAGTCAGGTTCGAGCCTCTTCAGGCGGCATGCCGCCTTCGGCCCAAGAGCAACGCCTCCGATTATCACCACACGCTTTGCAGTCATCAGCTTTCTCCGATCCCGCTAATCTGGATGGAGGAAAGAGCGAACAGGTTCCGTCCTCTTATCTCCGTCCTCCGTCTTCCGTCCTCCGTCTTCCGTCCTCCGTCCTCCGTCTTCCGTCTTCCGTCCTCCGTCCTCCGTCCTCCGTCCTCCGTCTTCCGTCCTCCGTCCTCCGTCCTCCGTCCTCCGTCCTCCGTCTTCCGTCCTCCGTCTTCCGTCTTCCGTCCTCCGTCTTCCGTCTTCCGTCCTCCGTCCGGCGCCTCAGTCGTTTCCGAAACTGCGGATGGCTCCGCAGTCCGGACATGTCCACTGAATTCCGTTACAGGTCATTCCCCAGAAATTTTCTTCCATGCAATCCGAACAGATCATGAAACCGCACGGACAGGTCCAGCAAAAACTCTGCTCCTGCGAGCAGGCGCTGCATATATACCTTTCCGGCCGCCGCCATTTTCCCTTTCTCCCGGATTTTTCCAAACCGCTCATTTTTCCCTTCTTTCAGTATTGCACTAGAGTCCATCCGGAAACACCGGATAAAAGACTGGCAGTTTCCTATTCGGAAAGGAGGCATAATCTGTTCTCCACGCTCCGCGAGGCGGGGCGGTCCCGGTTCCCAAGCCCCAGGGCGGAAAAGGACCCTTTCCGGATGGAAACTTAATTTTAAACCGGCAATTGCGCCCATGGCCATGAAAATCGGGCCACTGCAAGCCATGTGTGCATAAATCAAGTACGCTTTAACCGCAGAGTCGCAGAGAAGGGCCTTTTAAGATTGGCCTTGTCAAATTTTGATTTTCTCTTTCCTTGACCGGACTATGCCCCGCCTCTGCGGTGAGGATTTTTTGCCCGTGCGCCTCTGTAGTGGATACTCCGGTGAACGCTTTCTTTTTTTCCATGCCTGCATTTTGCCGTTTTTATTTCCACTTCTGGTTGCCGCTTCTATTGCCGCTTTTGGTTGCCGTTTTGCATGGGCAAATCCCGGGATGATAGTCTCAACGGCGAATTCCCAAATTAAGGAATTTAGGGATTTAAGGACTTAGGGATTTTTCAATTCCTCAATTCCTCAATTCCTCAATTGATGATTTATCGAATTCCTCAATTCCTAAATTCCTAAATCGAGGGTTTTAAATGGAGTCTCGGCATTGCGTCAAAGATTTCGAATCAATGGAAGCCATGGACGGGAACCGTGGGGCGTTCGAGCTTTGGGAGGCGGTTTTACTGCAGGCGATTGAAGATTTTCACCCCAAGGGACGGAGCCTCGAAATCGTAATGAACGGGATCAAGGTGCAATGGCGGACGAACAGTGCCGAGACGCGTCGCAATAAGCGTAACGCTGCGGCATGGTTTGGATCGTCTTGCGAAGATGCCGGCAGTTTTTTGTGGATCTGCGACCTGTTTGGACTGGATGCCGATCTTGTACGGGCCAAAGTGAAGAACAAAAATTTTAAGTTGACCCGGTGAATGGACACATCTCGGAGGTTGTGACCACTTTATGCGCTATGTTGGCCGTCTCCTTTGACACTATGGCATGTCACTGATTACCTGTGTATTCATTCTAATGATCTTTGACATTAAATGCAGCGGGGTATTTGCTGAGCCAAAAACGAAAAAAATCCTCTAACCGTAACATTTCCTGTCATTTCCACGCCCGCAGGGCCGGCCTGTTCGGCGAACAACGCATGGCAAGCCCGCCGCCTCGTGATTATTACTACCACTATAAACAAAGGTACCCGCCGAGCTTGCCCTGAGCTTGCCGAAGGGAGGGGTTGCGCGGAGGCGTAGCCTGATGTGTGAAGGGTGAAGTTAGAAGGGTGAATTTTTCACTCTTCACTCCTCACTCTTCACTGTTCTTTGTATCGCTAAAGGGGCTGACAAATGAAAGAAATCAGTGAGCTGGTGACTCCGCACGACATTGGCTACACAAAGGACCATGAATGGGCACGGCTTGATGGGAAGATAATTCGCATAGGCATTACCGATTATGCTCAGGATCGGCTCGGGGACATTGTCTTTTTTGAGGCGCCCGAAGTGGGTAAGACATTAAAGAAAGGCGAGGAATGCGGAACATTGGAGTCCGTCAAAGCGGTGGCGGAAATCTACATGCCCGTCAGCGGGGAAATAATCGGGGTAAATACCGCGCTGGAAGAGTCGCCCGGTTTAGTCAATACGGCCCCATACACGGATGGATGGATAGCAGACGTGAAGCCCTCCAATCTCTCCGAGATGGATGGCCTTATGGCCCACGATGCTTATCTTGAGATGCTCAAGGCATCCAGCTGAGGACCCCGTCTCTGGTCATAGACAGGTCAGGGAAAGCGTCGAGAATGAGCGGGATGCCTTCCGCGCTCCGCGAGGTACAGCAATGAGGGGGGCCGCGAGGGCGCCTCACGAAGTGATCGACGTGTTGCTAACAAGTCTAATTTCGGGGGATGACAGAATGAGATATCTGCCTCACACCGAAGAAGACATCACCGAGATGCTCCAGGTGACGGGGGCCTCGAGTCTGGACGATCTTTTCTCATCGATTCCCGAAGCTTGCCGCCGCAAGACGGACCTCGTGCTGCCCGGGCCTGTGACGGAGTGGGAATTGAACGAGATGATGGCGGCCCTGGCGCAGTCGATGGCTGTAGCGCCCCTGTATAAAGTATTTCTGGGAGCGGGCAGTTACGAACATCACATCCCGGCATCGGTGTCCTATCTTCTTGGCCGCTCGGAATTCTCCACATCCTATACTCCATACCAGCCGGAAATAAGTCAGGGGACCCTGCAGGCAATTTTTGAATACCAGACTTTTGTGGCTTCTCTTTTGGGCATGGATGTAGCCAACGCCTCCCTCTATGACGGAGCTTCAGCATTGGCCGAAGCCCTGCTTATGGCGGCCCGCGTGAGCCGGCTGAAAAAGGTGGCGGTATCGAGCCTTATTCATCCCCTCTATCGGCGTGTGATACGTACCTATCTTGAACCAGCGGAGTTCGAAATCATCGAGCTGCCTTTTTCGGCAGACGGCAGAACGGACCTGAGCAAACTGGAAAGCATCGAAGGATTGGGGGCCGTCGCCATTCAGTCGCCCAATTTTTTCGGCTGCATAGAAAATCTGAGTGCTGTGAGCAACCTGACCCGCGACACACAGACCCTGTTCATCGCTTCTTTCACGGAACCTCTCGCTTACGGTCTCTATAAGAGCCCCGGGTCGCAGGGCGCCGATATTTCCTGCGGCGAAGGTCAAAGCTTCGGTATTGCCCAGAGTTACGGCGGACCGGCGCTGGGAATGCTTGCCTGTCTCAAGCGATACGTGCGGAGCATGCCTGGCCGCCTGGTGGGGCAGACTGAGGATATGGACGGAAAACGAGGATTTGTCCTGACGCTCGCCACTCGGGAACAGCACATAAGACGCGAAAAAGCCACGTCCAACATCTGCACCAACAGCGGTCTTTGCGCCGTAACCACCGCCATGTACATGGCCTCGCTTGGTGGGAGCGGGATCCGTGAACTGGCCCGGCTTAATTATGACAAGAGCGAGTACCTCAAGAAGGAACTGAGAAAGGCCGGATTCAAAATACCCTTTGCCGCTGCTACGTTCAATGAATTCGTCGTTGAATTTTCGCCCGGCTTTGAGGCGGTTTATAAGCGTTTACTCGACCGGAAGCTGGTGGCAGGCCTTCCTTTGGCGCCTTACTACCCCCAGGTTCCCAACCATTACCTGCTGTGCGTTACGGAAACCAAAACGAAGAAAGATATCGACGCCCTTGTGAGCCAATTGAAGGGCTAGCTCGCATCCATCCGGAAACACCGGATGAGAATTCCACGACCCATGAGGTTTCCGTTCGGATTTTTTTGACCTGAAACAAGGGGATTTTTTCGCTCTGGCAAGGAAATCGATCGCTTACCTCGCGGGTGGGTGGGAGGGCTGTCAAGGTCCTGCCTGTGCCGCCGCCGAGCAATCCAGACGCTCGCGAGATCTTGGCTGGCGGTCCCACCGCCGGGGGTTCGTGAAACGAGGTTGAATCGTGCAAGAATTCGCAGGCTCCACTGGATTGGTGCTCAATGAGCCCCTGCTCTTCGAAAAAGGCAGAAAGGGCAGATCGGGGATTTCCATACCCCGGAGGGATGTGGAATTTTCTGAACTGGATGAAAACCTGACAGGAAACGGCCCGAATTTCCCCGATCTGAGCGAAGTCGAAGTAGTGCGCCACTACACTCGCTTGTCCACGTGGAACTTTGGCGTAGATACGGGCATGTATCCCCTGGGTTCCTGCACCATGAAGTATAATCCAAAGACCGATGAGAAGCAGGCCGCCCTGCCCGGATTTGCCGGGGCCCATCCCCTGCTGCCCGCCGGATTGTCTCAGGGGGCGCTGAAAGTGATGTTTGAACTCGAACGTCTTCTGGCGGAAATCACCGGTATGGACGCGGTTTCTCTTCAGCCGGCGGCCGGGGCTCACGGCGAATTGGCAGGCATGCTCGTTTTCCATGCTTATCATAAGAGTAAAGGTTCACGGCGTTCCAAAATCATTGTCCCGGACACAGCCCATGGCACGAACCCGGCCAGTGCTGCTTTGTGCGGCTACAGCCCCGTCAATGTGAAATCCAATGAGAGAGGGGTGCTTTCCGCCGATACCATTGCGGCGGTCATGGATGATGAAACGGCCGGAATCATGGTCACCAATCCCAATACTCTCGGATTTTTCGAAGAAAATATCATAGAGATTGCAGAAATTGTGCACGCTAAAGGTGGACTGGTGTATGCCGACGGCGCCAATATGAACGCCATGCTGGGGATCGTAAGCATGGGTGAGGTTGGAATAGACGTACTTCATCTGAACCTCCACAAGACCTTCTCAACACCCCATGGGGGCGGCGGACCCGGCGCCGGCCCGATATGCGTCAGGAAACATATGGAGCCTTTCCTCCCGGTGCCCCGTATTCTCGATGACAATGGAGAGTATTATCTCTCCTGCGATTTTCCGTCATCCATAGGCAAGCTCCATGCTTTCTACGGCAACTGGGGTATCATCATAAGGGCTTACAGCTATATCCTGAGCCTTGGAGCGGACCTGAAAAAGGTGAGCCAACTGGCCGTGCTCAATGCCAATTACATAAAGGAAAAGCTCAAAGACACCCTGCACCTTGCCTACGACAGGCCCTGCATGCACGAATGCGTCTTCTCCGACAAGCTCCAGGCGCCTTTGAGAATAACCACTCTGGACATGGTCAAAAGATTGATAGACTACGGCTTTCATCCACCAACCATATATTTTCCGCTGGTCGTTCATGGGGCCATTATGATCGAACCCACGGAGACAGAGTGCAAAGAAGAGCTGGACCTGTTCGTGGAAGCCTTCAAGGAAGTCGTGAGAGAAGCGGGTGAAGATCCCGAGCGGCTCTATAAGGCGCCCTGGCGTACAAAAGTGCGGCGGCTCGATGAAACAGACGCTGCACGAAACCCTCGGTTGACGTGCGGAGCCGGCGCCTGATGCCGGATAAAACAAAGTGGGGTCCCCAGTGCAGACGCATACCACCGGTTCGGCTTCCGGGCGGACAACCAAAAGCTGGCTTTGTGCGGACTTAGCCTTGACGGATTACCAAAAGGTCCGTGAGCTCCAACTGCGTCTTGTCACCGCCAGAGAGCGCAGGAGCATCGTCCCGGATATTCTGCTGCTCATGGAACATGAGCCGGTTTTCACCCTGGGCCGCAGGGGCGGACGGGAAAACCTCATGGTCTCTGAACTTTTCCTCGAGGAAGCCCGAATCCCTATAGTGCATGTGGAACGTGGCGGGAACATAACATTTCATGGTCCAGGTCAACTGGTCGGGTATCCGATCCTGGACTTGCGCGCCGCCAAACTCACGGTCACCGGCTACGTGGAAAAACTGGAGGAAATCATGATCCGAACGGCGGCCCACTGGGGGGTGCACGCCACGCGCAACCGGCTCAACCATGGAATCTGGGTAGAGGGCCGCAAATTGGGCAGCCTGGGAATCGCTATCCGGCGAGGAATCACTTTCCACGGTTTTGCTCTCAATGTGAATGTGTCGTTGGAACCGTTTGGCTGGATCAACCCGTGTGGGCTGCAAGGGGTCAAAATGACCTCCCTGGAACAGCAGATCGCCCGCAAGGTGTCAATGAAAGAGGTTCGCGAGCAGATGAAACACAACATCAAAGAGGTCTTCGATGTGGACCTGAACCTTGAAATTCCACCCTCTTGCTCTATGTCTTGCATGGGTCTGCTCGATCAGCCCAGGGAAAGATGATTGGGATTCACGCGCCGCTTGTGAACCAGATCAAGCAGGCGAATTTACAATATTTAAATGTTGCTCCAAGCCGGAGCCGGTAATCACGAACGTTATACCTTACAACCACACAAGAAGAGGAGCTGGAAGATGGCAAATATTCTCGTCCTTTACTACAGCATGTACGGCCACATAGAAACTATGGCGAAGGCAGTCGCCGAAGGCGCCGGAAGCGTTGAGGGCACCAAGGTCACGATCAAGCGCGTGCCTGACCTGGTGCCGGAGGAAGTGGCGCGCAAGGCCGGGGCCAAACTGGATCAAGTGGCGCCGATCGCCACCGTTGATGAATTGCCGAGCTATGACGCCATCATCTTTGGCGCGCCAACTCGCTTCGGCAACATGTGCGCGCAGATGCGCAATTTTCTGGACCAGACCGGCGGCTTGTGGTTCAACGGGAGCCTGGTTGGAAAGGTGGGCAGTGTTTTCACCTCGACCGCTACCCAGCACGGTGGACAGGAAACTACGATTACTTCCTTTCATTCGACGCTTCTGCATCAAGGTATGATCATTGTGGGGGTCCCTTATTCCTGTCAGGAACTCATGAACATGAGCGAAATCACAGGTGGATCGCCTTATGGCGGAGGGACGCTTGCCGGTCTGGACGGCAGCCGGCAACCTTCGAAAAATGAGCTGACGATTGCCCGCTTTCAGGGGGCTCATGTGGCCAAAATTGCCAAGAAGCAATCGGCATGAGCCTGAGCGCCGGTCCGGCTACACCCCCGTTTTTGGGGGGCGTAGCCGAACCGGGAATCGTTGTTGACCCTTTCAGGGTAAACGACAAATGCCTATTTTTCTTTGAAGGTGAACTTGTATTTGAAGGCGGCGGGGTCGAGCCAGTCGATGGTCTGGTTACCGACCTGGGCGAATGGATAAGCGAGTGCGTTCAGCGGCTCACCGGACTGCGGCGGGTTGAGCATGACGTCGCGCCCTACGGCAATCTTGATCCGGTATGGGTCGATGCCGCTCCAGAAATAGGACTTGTATTCGGCCGTCTTGGGGTCTTCAAGCTTGAGGTTTTCGACCAGCATGGCCTTGCGGACGTCGGCAGGGTCCACGGGCGCCCATCCATAGCCGGGCATGTAGAATTCTGCCCAGCAGTGCTGGTAACCCGTGATGTCCTCTTCAGCCTTCCTGCCCAGGCGAAGCCCGAAGATTTCCCGGGCGGGCACTCCGGACGCTCGACACAGAGCGACGAAGACAGAAGAAATATCGGTACACTTGCCTCCGAGCTTCTCCAGCAGGGCGTACACATCGCCAATTCCACACCCGGGCGTGTCGGGATCACGATACATGTTGGCGCAGGTCCAGTCATAAATAGCCCGGACCTTGGCTTCCACAGTCTTTTTGCCCTTGGTGATCCGGAGGGCCAACTTTTTCACGTCCCCATCGATCGGGCCCAGGCTTGTGCCTGTAAGGTACGGTTTGAAAGCCGACCGGTCCCAGCAGGCTTCCGCGCGCGGAAGGTCTTTGCGCACAACTTCCAACCTTTCGGCATGAAAGGCAAGGGTCATCTTCCGGCTCCTGGCATCCTTATCCCAACGCACGAACAGGATCGGCGTTTGATTTACCCGATCCGTGTAGACAGCAGACTCGCTGTAGTCCCCGGAAACCTTGATGTCAGTGATGAACTGGTCGGCGTCCGAAACGGGATAAGGAATCCAAAGCCGGACTTCTTCACCTGCTTTCTGGCCCGACAGGTCAAAATCCATCGAAACCATTCCGGACCGGGTGGCCGCAGAAGCTCCATGGGCAGAGAGAGCCAGACACATGAGCAGCAAAACAGCAGACCATTTCTTCATTATTGCCTCCTCCTGTTTTCCTCGTATGATAGACTTATACAATACCCTGCTCGAAAAAAATGCGCCTGACATGATAAGAGTGGCGGACCGTACGCGCAGCCATGCAGAACGCACTGACATTAAACGTGGTGCGTTTGAAGGCAAGCCAAATGTTAAGCGCATCAGAAGGTGAAGTGAAAATGGTGTCAAGGTTTCACTCTCAGTCCTCAGGGAGCGAAGCGTAGTTCAGTCCTGATAGCGAAGCGCGAGCGGGAGGCCTCTTTGCTTTGTTGGCGCCAATCATGGGCGTCTTCCACAAAGCCCGCGAAAGATTTCTCGAAGATCCCGGTCGGTCAGGTCCCGCAAAAGCATAGCGTCATAGTCATCGGCTTCCATCTCGGCTTCGTGTTCCTGCATCGGGCAAGAGGGTTTCTCCTCATCTGTCTTGCCCCTCACCTGCGACACCCCGGCTGTTCTATTGTCCGCCAGGACTTCAAATCCGGCATTATTTTTGACCCAGTGATCGCATTCGTCGTGGCTTCCGACGAAAAGGAAACTAATCTCCCGTTTCCCCATGACTGCTACCAGGCGGTATCCCCTGACAAGGTCGAACTTGATGCAATTGGGTATGCGTGCTTCACCATACCTGGTGAGTCTTCCTATATGCTTTGGACTGCAAATACCTTCAAGGGCCTGATTGATTATCTTGCGAGCATGTTCGGCAGCCTGTGAAGCATTGCCCCCTGCTCTTTGCAGGTCTTTTAGCTGCCTGACTACATTTGGACTGATATGGACGTTTAGTGCCATCGGCGTAAGTTTCTCCACGCAGGGTTGGCCATCTACACTGGTGCTTGAGCTTTATACCAGCCAGGCTTGCTTCCGTCCAGTCGCTTTTATCGTGGAAACCAATGTAGCTAATCGGAATAATCTATTCAATCCGAAAGATGGCGCGAATGCTTCATGCTGGATTCATGCGGGTCCCAATGCGAAGTTGGGGAGGGTTGCATGATTCATGGCGAACCCACCGGGCATCTTCGCATCCCATATCCCGATAAAATGGCGCAGACCGTGCCCGGGAGGCAGTGCAGCAAAGGTCCGAAAGCTCAGTTTGACAGCCTTTCGTCCATGGTGGAATTGAACCCGTTTTGGCCGATGAAATCGAAATATCCTATTTGACAAATAGATGCCGCGTTCACATATTAAGTAACGAAACAGGCCCTGGACGTGGAAGTTTTGATTCCTTTAAAGGAGGTAAAGATGCTACAGGTGAAAGAGGTGGAAAAAAGATCAGCCAGTATCGCTTATGACGCAAACACAAGTTGTCATGCCCCTTCATGTCATGCTCCCACATGTCATGCCCCTGCATGTCATGCACCGTCTTGCCACGCGCCCAGCGGCAGCAAGTAACTCCGCGTGCTGAGGGATGCTCTTAGCCAGAGCCCCTCAGCACCCTCTCTGATTGCTCCACCACCTTGAACAAAGCAACCTTTAACTATGACAATGGGTCTTATTACACATTCAAGCCTGAGAACAAAGGCCGGCAAGCATGCTCGGAATTGAAATTCCAGGATTTAAGCGCCTGTTTCTGGCCAACCTGGTGCTTGACTACAACGGGACTTTGGCCTGCGACGGTAAAGTGATAACCGGTGTTGGGCAGAGGCTTGAGTTGCTCTCCGATCGTCTTCAGGTGCATGTCCTGACTGCGGATACTTTCGGCAGCGCAAAAGAGGAACTCGCAAAGCTGCCTTGCCGGGTGTCGGTCATTTCCCATGAAAACCAGGCCGAAGTCAAAGGAGAATACATAGGAGATCTCGGCCCCGAAGAGTGCGTGGCGATTGGAAACGGAAGAAATGATCGTTTCATGCTCAAAAGGGCCGCATTGGGTATCGCGCTGCTTCAGGCCGAAGCCGCATCCATCGAAGCGCTGCTCGCTGCGGATATTCTTAGCCGGAATATACTGGATGCGCTGGACCTCCTGCTCCACCCGCTACGCCTCACCGCTACCCTGCGTGACTGATCGGCCTGCACGTGCGCTGTTACGCTTCGGCGCCGAGTATTCCCGGAGTGTTGACACCCAAGCGCTAACTTAAGCAACAGTCTTACGATGAAAATCCCTGGAGTATAAAATGTCAAACAAGATCATCGAAGATCGCGCCTCCGGCGCCATCATGGGGGCCTTCATAGGCGATGCCCTGGCCCTGGGTCCTCACTGGTATTACAATCTCGTTGAACTTCGCCGCGACTACGGCGATTGGATCGACGACTATACCGATCCCAAACCCGGCCGATACCATGACGGACTCAAAGCAGGTCAACTTTCCCAGGCAGGTTTTATTCTCATGCTCATGCTTCGCTCCCTCGTTGATTGCGGCGGTTACGATGCAGAGGATTTTTGCCGCCGGATGGATGAAGAGCTCTTTCCGCTCCTCGACGGAACACCGGTGAGCGGACCGGGGAGATACACCAGCCAGTCAATCCGGGAGGCATGGAGGCGCCGCGTGCAGCAGAACCTGCCCTGGGGGCAAACCGGAGGCCACGCGGATACCACCGAAGCAATCGAACGCACCCTTGCCATAGCCGTTCGCTATGCGCTGCAACCCGCTCAGCTCGCATCTGCCATAGCCGCCAATACCATCCTTACCCAGACAGATGATACCGTGGTCTCGATGACTGTCGCCTTTGGCGCGGTGTTGGGTTTGCTGGTTCAGGGGCATACACTCGACCCGGAACTGTCGGTTGAACTCATGGAATTGGTAAAAAACGGACAATTGCCCTTTCACGCCGTGACCCTCGACAATCTCCAGCCGCCACGTCCCGGGGACCCGGACCCACCCCGAGCCGGCCGGTTCGCCTCACCGGACGCCTTGCTTTCGCCTTCCTATATGGCCCAAGCTGCAGCGGATCCGCAAATCCACATAGAGCCTGCGTGGAAGGTGTCCATCGTTTACGGCATGCCCTGCGCCATTTACCACCAGCTTCCTGCCGCCTACTATCTCGCTGCCCGGTTCCACAACGATTTCGAATCCGCCGTGCTCCATGCTGTTAACGGCGGCGGACAAAATCAGGCGCGCGCCATCCTCACCGGGGCCCTCGCCGGCGCCCAAACCGGCTTTTCGGGCATCCCTCAACGCTTCCTCGACGGGCTCGAAGAAGCGAGTGCACTCAGCAAACTGGCCGTGGACCTCGCTTCAAAGGTCGGAAGCCCCTGACCCCGGTAAATGGAGCAGAAGATACTGGTACCAGGTAACCCTTGCAGCTTCCAATGGCACCGCTCCTGTAGGATTATATGAAATACATAATGTTCCAGGATTCGATTAGCGTTGCGTGCGCTGGTTGCTTAAGCCCCAGACGCTGCTTAGCTTCGACATGGGCAAACGACTAAATAAATGCACTAGCGGTAAGGTTAAAATAGTGGAAGGTATCGTGCCGCACGAAGAGAAAAAATCGCGTCTCCGCAAGCCCGATTGGCTGAAGCTAAAGCTTCCGGCAGGGCCGGATTACGAACTCGTCAGGTCCCTGATCAGCAACAGCGCACTTCATACAGTGTGTCAGGAAGCCAGGTGCCCCAACCAGTGGGAATGTTTTGCGAGTCAGACGGCAGCTTTCCTGATTATGGGGCCTCGATGTACGCGGAACTGCCGCTTTTGTGCAGTGGAACACGGGCCTTTGGGACCGCCCGATCCCGAGGAGCCTTTCAGAGTGGCCGAAGCTGCTCAGAGTTTGGGATTGCGCTATGTCGTAGTCACTTCCGTCACCCGCGACGATCTTCCGGATGGTGGGGCCTCCATCTTTGCAGCAACCATAAGAGCAATTCGCAAACAAATTCCGGATGTGCAGGTTGAAGTGTTGATCCCCGATTTTCAGGGCCGCCCGGAGCCGCTTCTTGCAGTGGTCGAGGCCCACCCGGATGTATTGAACCACAACATCGAGACCGTCGAGCGCCTGTACCCGCCGGTCCGGCCGGGAGCTGCATATAAGCGTTCTACGCAACTTCTGCGCCGGGCGAAAGGCTTCGATGCTTCTCTTGCAATCAAGTCCGGTCTGATGCTTGGTCTGGGTGAGTTGCCCGAAGAGATACACCAGACTCTTCGGGACCTTTTGGATGCGGGCTGCGCCCTGCTAACACTGGGCCAATACCTCCAGCCCTCGGCGGATCACATTCCGGTGGAACGCTTTGTTAGTCCCGCAGAGTTTGACAACTGGAAAGAAATTGCCCTCGCACTGGGCTTTTGGCGGGTAGCGAGCGGTCCGCTTGTACGAAGTTCCTATCACGCCAAGGACCTCTTCGATACTAGCGATTTTTAAAAGAAGCGCATAATCGAAAGGGATTGCAGAGATGGACCAGCCCAAAAGAACCGTCTTATACGACAGGCATAAGGCCCTGGGCGCCCAGATGGTGGAATTCGGCGGTTGGGACATGCCGCTTCTATACCCTTCGGGGGTTGTGGAGGAACATTTGAGCACACGCAGCGGCGCAGAGATTTTTGACGTCTCTCACATGGGTCGGTTTATCATTCGCGGCGCCAACGCGCTCCGGTTCGTCCAACATGTGCTGACCAATAACGCTGAAGCGCTCGACCTTGCGCCGGCAGGGGCGCAGTACACGCTCATCGCCAGTGAAACGGGAGCGGCTGTGGACGACGCATTTCTCTATCGGTTCTTTGAAGGAGAGTATCTGTTGGTCGTCAATGCCGCCAACCGAAACAAAGACTTGGAGCATCTGCGGCCTTATGTAGAGACCTTCGGCAGCGTCGAGCTGATCGACCGCACTAATGACATCGCCATGTTCGCATTACAGGGGCCCAAATCCCGCGGACTGCTGGAGGCAGTCGTTGACGCTCCCACCGCCTCGCCCGCGGCGATTTTGCAAGCGGGCAACCTGGCTGGCGGTCCCACCGGCCTTCCGGAGCCGTACCGCAATGCCGTGGGCGTTGCCAGGATCGCGGGCGCCCGGGTTATGGTCAGCCGTACAGGCTACACAGGCGAACCTCTCGGTTTTGAACTTTTTGTTGACCGTGCAAACGCGCTGATGCTTTGGGACCTCCTTTTAGAGAAAGGGGCCAGACCTGCCGGCCTCGCGGCGCGCGACACGCTCCGCCTGGAGTCTTCCCTTCCGCTCTACGGCCATGAGTTTGGATACGACCCGGATGGTAAAGAAATCCCCTGTTTTGCTGTGCCAATAGGCAAATTGGCCGTCAGCTTTTCACCGCTTAAAGGCGAATTTATCGGGCGGGCGGCCCTCAAGAAACAATTTGCCGCCTACTCCAAGATTATCGTCCGCGACTACTCCGCCATTACCGACCTGCCCCGCATGTTCAAATGTGTAGCGGTGGCAGGCCGGGGAATTGCCAGGGCCGGGGCCAGGGTCTTCAAGGCGGGCAAGCACGTCGGCTATATATCGAGTGGTACGATGGCCCCTGGCTGGGTGTTCGAGGATAAAGGGCTTCTTTCCAGGCAAACCGGTGAGCACAAGCTGCGCGCGATCTGCCTAGCCTACATCGACAGCGACATCATAGAGGACGACAGGCTCAGCATCGATATTCGGGGAAAGCTCGTAGACGCCGTCGTTGTGCCATACCATCTCCGGTCCGATGCGCCCCCGTATGCCCATCCTATTATCTACGGCCATGAGCCTCCTTCGAAAATGCCCGAGGCGCCTATCCCAGCCCTTTCCTGCCCGCGGTCGGAGGAAGCTCCCAACGGCCCCGCGGCAATTCTGCAAGCGGGCATCCCGGCTGGCGCTCCCAGCGCCCCCGCGGCGATTCTGCAAGCGGGCAACTCGGCTGGCGCTCCCAGCGCCCCGCCGCAGGCAGCGTCCATCTCGGCTGGCGCTCCCAGCGCCCCCGCGGCGACTCTGCAAGCGGGCATCTCGGCTGGCGCTCCCAGCGGCCCCGCGGCGACTCTGCAAGCGGGCATCCCGGCTGGCGCTCCCAGCGCCCTGCTTGAAAAGACAGTGGAAAATACCCGGTGGCGCCAGCAGGAGTGCATCAATCTGATACCCTCGGAGATGACCGCTTCACCGATGGTGCGGTTGTTATCCGTAATGGACCCTGCCTTCCGGTACGCAGAGCATAAAGAGTCGAAGGCTTTTTACGATTCCGAGATCTTTTATTATCAGGGGACTGATTTCATCGCCGAAGTGGAATGGCTGCTTGAAAGAGAATTTCGCAAATTCCTCGGCTGCGCTGAAGTCGATACCCGCGTTATCAGCGGGCAAATGGCCAATGCAGCCGTGTTCAGCGCCATGGTCGACTACATCAACCGCGCCGACCGCCGGAGCGAACCACGCCGTATTCGCCGGGTAATGAACAATCACATCGGCAAGGGAGGCCATCTCAGCGCACAGCCCATGGGCGCACTTCGGGACTTCGTCGCCAGGGACCCCCACACGGAGCGCCCGGCCGTGGTAAATTTCCCGGTGCTTGCTGAAAACCCTTATAAAATCGATGTCTCCGCAGCCCTCGAACTGATCGGCGACTGCCGGCCGGAACTGATCATTTTTGGAAAAAGCATGGTTCTGCATAAAGAACCGGTAGCGGAAATCCGCCGGTATCTGGATGACGCGCACATCAATGCCGTGGTGATGTATGATACGGCCCACGTACTCGGGCTTATAGGTCCTCATTTTCAGCAACCTTTTGCCGAAGGGGCCGACCTGGTTACCGCATCGACGCACAAGACGTTTTTCGGCACGCAGCGGGGCATAATAGCGAGCCGCTTCGAGGAGCATGAAGAGCGATATGAGCTGTGGGAGGCCATCCGCCGGCGCACTTTCCCGGGCGCGGTGTCGAACCATCATCTGGGGACCATGCTGGGGCTTCTCATGGCCGCCTATGAGATGAACTGCTTCAAAGACGAATATCAGCGCAAAGTAATCGCCAACGCTAAAGCGTTCGCCCTGGCCCTCAGGGACTGCGGCTTCGATGTGGCCGGCGACCCGGACATCAGTTTTACCGAAACCCATCAGGTGATATTGAATGTCGGCTACGCCAGGGGCCCGGAGGTTGCACGCAGGCTGGAAGCCAACAACATCATTTGCAACTACCAGGCTACTCCCGGGGATGAGGGGTTCACCGCCGCAAGGGGCATTCGCCTGGGGACAGCGGAAATGACACGTTTCGGGATGGGGGAAGAAGATTTTCGCGCCCTCTCACTCCTGATGAAAGAAATAGTAATTGACGGTGCTGATCTGGTTGAACAGGTCAAAGCGCTGCGTGAACCATTCCGTGAATTACGCTTCTGCTTCACCGGCGATCAGTACGCGGACCTCGTGGAGAACCTTCATAAACTTATATAGTTCCATCTGCTTTCATTGAAGTTCAAAGTCAACTTTGAGGCAGGTGGTCAGAGGCCGCCGCGCGCCACAGAGAGGTAGTTCAAGCCGAACGCATCGTCCTCTTTGCGAGTTTCCAAAGGTGCAGAATGGGGAAAGCCCAAGAACCGGCATGCCGGACTCGGGCTTTTTGTTTGCTGGTGGCGGAGAGAGAGGGATTCGAACCCTCGGTAGAGCTTTACACCCTACACTCGCTTAGCAGGCGAGCGCCTTCAGCCGACTCGGCCATCTCTCCTCAATATTTTCGCTGGCGGAGGGAGTAGGATTCGAACCCACGGTTCCGCTGCTAACGGAACAACGGTTTTCAAGACCGCCGCCTTAAGCCGCTCGGCCATCCCTCCAACGGGGAAGGAAATTCCCATTTGGACAAATTACTTTAGCGTCCCCGCCCCGAACTGTCAAGACGGAGATCGGTGGCGGAGGAACAGGTTCGGAGATAGAAGACCGGGGGCAGGAAGGAAAATGGTTACCATGAAAGTGCAAGCGGATTTTTGGCGGCAGAAAAGGTCCTGGGCGGCGGTCAAGAAAACCCACGTTTCTGAGAAGCCTATTGCCCTTTCCTCTTGCGGAAAAATTCTTTGCTAATGCGGAGAATGCAGGCTATAATCTCCGCATGAGATGCGGAGAATGAGTATTTATATCTATGACAGGCCTGATTGGCCCAAGTTCCGCTGGAACCGCGAACGGCTGGAGGTCCGGCTTGCCGCTGTACGTTACAAGCAGGGACGATTGATCGGGCGTATGGAGGAGATCGGGTTTTCTCTTCGCAATCAAGCCACTTTGCACACCCTGACCCTGGACGTTCTGAAATCCTCCGAGATCGAGGGGGAAATACTCGATAAGGAACAAGTCCGATCCTCCATAGCCAGGCGCCTCGGGATGGACATCGGGGCTCTGACGTCAGCAAGCAGGGACATCGAGGGTGTGGTAGAGATGATGCTCGATGCTACGCAAAGCTATGACAAGCCCTTGACCCGGGAAAGATTGTTCGGTTGGCATGCCTCTCTCTTTCCGACCGGATACAGCGGGATGAGAGAAATCAAGGTCGCCGCCTGGCGTGATGATGCCAAAGGGCCAATGCAGGTTGTCTCGACTCGTATCGGTCGTGAGTATGTACATTTTTTCGAAGCTCCGCCTGCTGATCGGGTGGAGAAGGAAATGGCAGCCTTTTTCGACTGGTTTAACGGTGACGATGGTACGGATCTGGTCTTGCGGGCAAGTATCGCCCACCTCTGGTTCGTGACTATACATCCTTTCGAGGACGGCAACGGCCGCATCGCACGGGCGATAGCCGATATGACACTGGCAAGGTCAGAGCAAAGTGCACAGCGTTTCTACAGCATGTCAGCACAGATCCGGCAGGAGCGGGGTGAATACTATGAGGGTCTGGAAGCTGCACAAAAGGGAACACTTGACATTACCGAACGCCTGGAATGCTTTCTGGACTGCCTGAGCCGCGCTTTCGACGCTATGGAAGAAACACTTGCGGCTGTATTCGAAAAGGCCCGGTTTTGGGAAACCTGTGCGGCTCTGTCCCTCAATGAGCGGCAGCGGCTGATTCTCAATAAGCTGCTGGACGGTTTCGAAGGCAAGCTGACCTCATCCAAATGGGCCAAACTGGTTAAGTGCTCGCAAGATACGGCCTTGCGTGACATTCAGGATCTTGTGGAACGTGGCATTTTAGCGAAAGATCCCGCTGGTGGCCGTAGCACGAGTTATTCCCTGGTCAAAAGAGGATGAGGTCGATTAGGAGCCTCGTGCACGCGCCGCTTCGCTCCAAGTCTGAAGTATGAGGCGTGAAGGGTGAACTTCCGGCTAAACGCCTTCGCGCCTTCGCGTGAAAAATCTCTAAACCCGATTTCCAATTTCCGCTATTGACCTGAAACCCATGGGGAAATTAGAATTCTTCCTTGAGTTCAATAAAGGGCCTGCTGCAACTTCCCAAAACCAAAGGGTTTTAGCGGCATGAACATCGCCTACTTCGACTGCTTCTCAGGCGTTAGCGGGGATATGGCGCTCGGGGCGCTCATAGACCTCGGAGTTCCCGTCGAGGCGCTCACCGCAGAGATGAAACGGCTGCCTCTCAAGGACTGGTCAATCGAGGCACGGAGGGAACGCCGGGGGGCAATCGAGGGGATGCGCGCCATATTTTCCGCCGGCGAGCAGCCTCATCGCAGGTTCTCAGACATTCAGGCCCTTTTCAACGAAAGCGGCCTCGATCCCAGGGTCCGTGAAAAGAGCCTCGCCATTTTCCAACGTCTTGCCGATGCCGAAGGGCGGGTCCATGGCGTCCCTTCGCAGAATGTCCATTTTCATGAAGTCGGTGCGGCCGATTCCATCCTCGACATAGCCGGCGTAGTATTCAGCCTGGAATACCTCAAAATAGAAAAAATTTACGCCTCTCCGGTTCCCCTGGGCAGGGGATTTGTCAAAACGGAACACGGGACCATTCCGCTGCCAGGCCCCGCAACCTCGATCCTTCTCTCGGGCGTTCCCGTCTACGGATTGCCCGTCGAGCGCGAGCTTGTCACCCCGACCGGCGCGGCTATTCTTGCCACCCTGGCCCAATCCTACGGCCCGATCCCTCCCATGACGCTCATCTCCACCGGCTACGGCATCGGGGCCAATCCCGCGAGCGATCCGCCGAACCTTTTGCGCGTCTGGATGGGGCAAAAAAAGTCTGCCCTTCCGGAGCGCAACCTTCTCGTGATCGAAACAAACATTGATGACATGAACCCGGAATTTTATAATTGTGTATCCGGAAAGCTTTTTGCGCTGGGCGCTCTGGACGTAAGCCTCGTTCCCGTCCAGATGAAAAAGAACCGGCCCGGCGTTTTGCTCCGGGCGCTCGTGGAACCGTCGATGGAAACTGCGGCGGCCGAGATCATTCTCTCGGAGACCACCACGCTCGGGATTCGGGTGCTGGAGGTCAGAAGGATCGAGCTTCCGCGCGAAGAGAAGATGGTCTCAACGGTTTTCGGCCCGTGTAAAGTAAAGTCTTCACTGCTCCCGAACGGCAGTGAGCGGCTGATCCCGGAATACGAAGAATGCAGGCGGATTGCCGAGGAAACGGGGACCCCCCTGCCCGATGTTTACAGGCGGATAATCGAAAGCGCAAAACGATTTCCCGTTTTCCCCACGGCCCTCTCCGATGCTTAGATTCAAAGCTGAGAGAAACGGGGAGATCAACCACGGCTGCGGCCCGGGGATGCGGGTTTTGCGCACGGAAGGCATCCCGCGCCCGCCCAAAGCGTCCGACTTCCGCCTAAAGGCGGTAAAAGCAATGACCAGATTAAGACCGGATTAAGACCGGATTAGACACGCGATGCGGTCGCCTTCCGCGCTCCGCGATGTGAAGCTATTTAAGTGATATATGCAAGTCTATCATACGAGGGGATTAGGATATGTCCGATAAGCCTTCTCATGTGACCGGGACCCTGCTTACAATCGGCGATGAAATTCTGCTCGGAGATATATCGAACGAAAACGCCCACTATATTGCCATCGAGCTGCGTGCCCGTGGTTTTCGCCTCGACAGGGTGATTACAGTCGGGGATATCGAGGATGATATCATCGAATATCTTGGCCAATGCCTGAAGACGTCTCATTTTATCATTGCAACCGGGGGCCTCGGCCCAACTGACGACGACAGGACACGCTCCGCTGTTTCCAAGGCCCTCGGAAGACCCCTCGTTTGCAATCGCGACTACGCAGCCTGGCTTAAGGGCCGCCTCTCCGGATGGGGGATGGAGTGGTCGAGGGAGTTGGAAAGACTGGCCGAATTGCCCGATGGGGCGTTAAAGATCGGACTCGATATGGCCGGGTTCTTTGTGCTCCACAACGATATTCCGTGTTACTTCCTCCCCGGTGTGCCCAATGAAATGAAACACCTCATGGCAGAAAATGTGATCCCCGATCTCGAAACCAGGTTTCCCAACAGATGCACGTACCTCAAACACATCGTCCGGATCCAGGACCTTTTGGAAGCCCAGGTGAATAAGAAGCTTCGGTCCTTCGACCCCAGCCGTGAGGGCGTGGACATCGGTTATTATCCCCAGGGGCGGGAAAATTGGGTGTCCATATTCGCGGCCGCGCCAAACGAAGAAGAGTGCCGCACCCTTGTGAAGAATGCGGAGGAGAAGATCATTGCCTTGATCGGCGCCCGCCACATAAGCGGCCATAACGACGACTGCCTCGAAAAGGTGATCGGACGCTACCTGCGCGAGCGCGGCTGGAGGCTGACTATTGCCGAATCTTGCACGGGCGGGCTCGCGTCGAGAAAAATAACGGCGGTTCCCGGCGCCTCGGACTACCTGGACCGGGCTTTTGTCACCTATAGCAACCGTGCGAAAACCGAGATTCTGGGCGTATCTGAAGAGCTACTGCGCGCCCACGGCGCTGTAAGCGGGCAGGTGGCGCTCGCAATGGCCGAAGGAGCGCTCAAAAGCGCCTCGGTGGAGGTCTCCGTCGGGATAACCGGTATTGCCGGCCCAACCGGGGGCACCTCCGAAAAACCCGTCGGGACTGTCTTTATCGCCTGCGTTACTCCCAGCCAAAAAATAGTCGAGAAATACTGCTTGGGCGGAACGCGCGAACAAATCCAGGAAAGCGCAACCCAGGCGGCCCTAGTGATGCTGTGGAAACTGTTGGCGGGGGATGAGGGACTTGCGTGCGATTGACAAAAAATCTGAACAGAAGGCATCCCGCGCTCGCCCCGTCTCGCGGGTGGGTGGGCGGGCTGTCGAGAATGAGCGGTCGCCTTCCGCGCTCCGCGATGTGAAGCTATTTAAGTGATATATGTAAGTCTATCATACGAGGCCGTTATATGAGGCAATCACGCAAATCCGCAGACTGGATCGAGTCGGTCGTTAAAGAGTTCGTAGAAACCTCTCTGGAAAACAGCCTGAAAAATCCGGCAAATGACAGAGCGTTTGATAGTCCGCTCGTCGGCTTTTCATCAGGCGACGATCGACTCTACCAGGATTATAAAGCCTATGTCGGCCCGTTTCACTGGACGCCGGAGGAAGTATTTTCGCTGGCTTTCCCGAGCCTGAAGGTTGGAGCAGAAGAGATCTCCGTCATAAGCTGGGTCCTTCCTCAAACCGATGTCACCAGGAAAGAAAATCGCAGGCAGGATATCTATCCGTCAGAGAGTTGGGCCAGGGCCAGGATTTTTGGTGAAGAGTTCAACGTCAAAATCAGGGAACACCTGGTGGAAAATCTCATGAAAGAGGGCCACGAAGCAGTTGCGCCCGTGCTTCTCCCAAATTGGAAGATAGAACAATCGGAGCGGTTTACTTTTGCCTCAACATGGTCCGAGCGTCATGCTGCGTACGCATCGGGACTTGGCACTTTCGGGCTCTGCGATGGACTGATTACCGCCAGGGGTAAGGCCATGCGCCTTGGTTCGGTGGCGGCGCGGATCAGGATTCCTCCCACTCCGCGGCCGTACAGCGATCACCATGAATATTGCCTTTTCTATTCGAGCGGTGCGTGCGGGAAATGCATTGAACGCTGCCCTGTTCAGGCTGTCTCAACGAACGGCCATGATAAACTCAAATGCCTTTCTCATGTTAAAGTTGATGCGGCCAACCATGTAAAGGCGCACTATGGCTTTGACGGCTATGGATGCGGGCTGTGCCAGACCGCTGTGCCCTGTGAATCGAGGATACCGGTTCAAGTGGGTGATGCCTGACAAGGCCTCCCGCGCCCGCCCAACACGCATGATAGACCATCCAGCGGTCGGCCTTCGCGCTATGCGGCCTACATCGCACAGGGTTGTTTATAAGTCTATACATACGAGGATGAATTCATGGAATCATCCATCCGCAGCTTTATTGCAATCGACCTGTCCGATCCGGTCCGACGGCAGATCGAGACGCTGGTCCGGGAGTTAAGGAAAAGCGATGCCCAGGTTGGATGGGTGAGGACCGAAGGGATTCACCTCACGCTCAAATTCCTGGGAAATGTGGCGCCCGAGTCAATCGAAGGGATAAAGTCCGCGCTTGCCCGGATAGCCTCGCAAATCGCGCCGATTCGCATTGAACCGGCGGGATGCGGCGCCTTTCCCACGATCAAATCGCCTCGAGTGATCTGGGTCGGGCTCCGAGGGCAAATCGGCCCACTTGCCGAACTTGTACGGCGTGTAGAAACAGCGTTGGCCCCCTTGGGTTTCGAGCCGGAAGGCCGCCCGTTCAAACCTCACCTCACCCTTGGCCGCGTCAAGGGCAGGCGGGGGCTTCAGGCACTCAAGGACATTCTTCTCGCGCATTTGGACTTTACGGCCGAACCCTTTGACGCTGCTGAAGTTGTACTGTATAAAAGCGAATTAAGGCCGGATGGCGCGCGATATACTCCTTTAATTAAAGCGCCTTTCTCAGGAGGCCCCGCCCCAGCTGACGAATAGATCATATTGCATGTGAATTCACTAAATAAGGAGGTCCGATTCATGGGACTTAACGACGACCGGCAAAGAGCTATCGATACGGCGGTTTCTCAGATAGAACGCATGTGCGGCAAGGGCGCTATCATGCGCCTCGGGGAAGGCGCCACCGTGGAAGTGGCCGTCATATCGAGCGGCTCTTTGGCGCTGGATATCGCGCTGGGGATCGGCGGGGTCGCGCGGGGCCGCATTATCGAGATATTCGGTCCTGAGTCTTCCGGAAAAACCACTTTGGCGCTGCACATCATCGCCGAAGGACAGAAGCTCGGGGGCCTGGCAGCCTTTATTGACGCCGAACACGCCCTGGACATTCAATATGCCCGGAAACTGGGGGTCGTAGTGGAAGACCTCCTGATCAGTCAGCCCGACTATGGCGAACAGGCGCTGGAGATTGCCGAAGTGCTGGTCCGAAGCAACGCCATCGACGTCATAGTGATCGATTCGGTTGCGGCGCTCGTCCCGAAAGCCGAGATCGAAGGCGAGATGGGCGATCCGCACGTGGGACTCCAGGCGCGGCTAATGAGCCAGGCGCTCCGCAAACTCGTATCCGCTATCAGCAAGTCGAAGACCTGCGTCATTTTCACTAACCAGATCCGAATGAAAATAGGGGTCATGTACGGTTCGCCCGAGACCACGACGGGAGGAAACGCGCTCAAGTTCTACGCCACCATGAGGTTCGACATCCGCCGGGTCGGCCCGATCAAGGAAGGTCAGGACGTTATCGGTAACCGGACCAAGGTGAAAGTGGTAAAGAACAAGATAGCGCCTCCGTTCAAGGAGGTCGAATTCGATATCATTTACGGACGAGGCATATCCAAGGAGGGCGAAATTCTGGACCTGGGGGTGGAGTCAAACCTTATAGAGAAGTCCGGCACATGGTATTCCTATAATGGAGAAAGACTGGGACAGGGAAGGGAAAACGCGAAGAATTTTCTGAGAGATCATCCCGAGCTGATCTCCGACATCGATGCGAAAATTCGCCAGGCCTGCAATCTCAAACCGGTTGCCGGCGCTGCACTCGTGGCGGCTGACTGACGGAAGTCGGAGAGCAGAGGACAGAGGACGAAAAAAACAGGTCAATCGTGCTTCCGCCGTCCGTTTTCCGTCTTCCGGTATCCGTGACGGAAGTCGGAGAGCAGAGGCCAGAGGACGGAAAAAACAGGTCAATTGTACTTCCGCCGTCCGTTTTCCGTCTTCCGGCATCCGTAAGGGCCCTCCCTGCTTTGGTATAATTAAAGATACCTTAGAAAGTCAGGAGATTGTATTGATGAAAGCCGGCGAGATTCGAAAGGCATTCCTGGAGTTTTTCAATGAGCGTGGACATGCGATTGTAAAAAGCTCTTCGGTAATTCCTCACGACGACCCCACCCTTCTTTTTACCAACGCTGGCATGGTGCAGTTCAAGAGGACTTTTTTGGGCGAGGAGAAGCGGCCATATTCCCGTGCAACTACCAGCCAGAAATGCATGCGCGCGGGCGGCAAGCACAACGACCTCGAAAACGTCGGCCGCACGGCGCGGCACCATACTTTTTTCGAAATGCTCGGGAATTTTTCCTTCGGCGATTATTTCAAAGAGGACGCGATAAGGTTCGCATGGGAGTTTCTGACCGGGGATATGGGCCTGCCCAAAGATAAGCTCTATGCCACGATCCACGAAGGCGACCGGGAAATGAACCTGGGGGCGGACGAAGAAGCCCGCAGGTTCTGGGCGCGATATCTTCCTGAGGAACGAATTCTCGCATTTTCCACAAAAGATAATTTCTGGGCCATGGGCGATACTGGTCCCTGCGGACCATGCTCGGAGATCCTCATCGACCAGGGGCCGGCCATAGGATGCGGCCGGCCGGACTGCAAGCCGGGATGTGACTGCGACCGGTATCTGGAACTGTGGAACCTTGTGTTCATGCAGTTTAACCGCTCTCAGGACGGCGTCCTCGATCCTCTGCCCAAACCCAGCATCGACACCGGAATGGGACTTGAGAGAATAGCCGCCGTAATCCAGAAGGTGCCGTCAAATTACGATACGGACCTCTTTGCCCCAATGATGGCGAAGATCGAGCAACTTACCGGATACAAATTCGGGTCTTCAGCGGAAAAAGATGTCTCAGTCAAGGTCATTGCCGATCACAGCCGCGCTGCGGCCTTTCTGATCGGAGACGGCGCTTTGCCAAGCAACGAAGGGCGGGGTTATGTGTTAAGGCGCGTAATTCGGCGCGCCTTGAGGCACGGGCGATTTCTCGGAATCGACAGGCCGTTTATGTCCGAGGTTGCCGTATCGGTCATTGAATCCATGCAGGACGCATACCCCGAATTGCTGGAAAACCGCAGCTTCATAACCCGTGTCATCCAAAACGAAGAAGAACGCTTCAATGAAACCCTGGATAACGGACTGAGGCTCCTGCAGACCGAGATAAGGCGTCTTACAGACGAGAAAGCCCAAACGATCCCCGGAGCGCTCATCTTCAAACTTTACGATACATACGGTTTTCCTATCGACATTGTTACCGATATGTCCAGGGAACTCGGTTTTCAAGTGGACGAGGCCGGTTTCCATAGTCTTATGGAAAAGCAGCGGGACCTGTCCAGAGCCGCCTGGAAAGGGAGCGGCGAGCGCCAAATCCCTGAAGTCTACCGGCAGATTTGTACAAGAGGCCTCACCACCGCGTTTCTCGGCTATGAAACTACGCAGGCGGATTCCGAGATTATCGCGATGATCAGCGGCGGCGAAGAAATCGGCTCGGCCTTCGAAGAAATGGCTGTGGAGCTGATTACTGCCGCCACCCCGTTTTACGGCGCCGCAGGCGGGCAGGTGGGCGACACGGGGGTGATTACCGGGACATCGGGAAAAATCGTCGTCTCCGATACCGTAAAGCTGCCCGGAAACCTGATCGTTCATGTGGGCAAGGTCGAATCCGGATCTTTCCACGCCGGCGATACGGTTCATCTGGCTGTTGACGCCCAGTTGCGCAAGGACACCGAAATCCACCACACGGCCACACATATCCTGCACAGGGTCCTGCGCAATGTGCTCGGAGATCACGCAAAGCAGGCCGGATCGCTCGTCGCGCCGGACCGCCTCCGGTTCGACTTCACCCATTTCGCCACAGTGACCCCCGAAGAACAGGCTCGGATCGAACGGCTGGTAAATGATGAAATCCGTCGAAACCAGCAACTCAGCGTTCGGGTAATGGAACTGGAGGAAGCCCTGAAAACCGGGGCTATGGCGCTTTTTGAAGAAAAATACGGCGACCGCGTCCGGCTGGTTGAAATTCAGGGCTTCAGTCGCGAGCTTTGCGGCGGTACGCACACGCACTGGACAGGTGAACTCGGGGTTTTTTTAATCATCCAGGAAACCGGCATCGCAGCCGGAGTCCGCAGAATCGAGGCCCTTGCCGGCCGGCACGCACTCGAATACATAAACCGGCACAGGCAAGTCCTGAATCACGCCGCAGAAGCGCTCAAGGCAGCCCCTTGGGAAGTGGCCGAACGCATCGACAAGATACTTGCCCAACAGCGGCAAATGGAAAAAGAACTCGAAGCTTTTAAGGCCACCGCTGCCGGCAGGCGCTCGGCTGATCTTTTCGATCAGACCGAAGAAATAGCCGGTGTAAGAGTGCTGGTTACTCAAATCCAAGCTGATAATCCGAAGATTCTTCGGGAGATAAATGACAAATTCAAGGAGAAGTTTGCTAAAGGGATAGCCGTTCTCGGAGCTGTCTCGGAGGGAAAGGTCTTCCTGCTGGCCGGGGTTACGCAGGAACTGACTGGCAGGTTACACGCCGGAAATCTCATAAAAGAGATCGTCAAGGAAGTGGGCGGTTCCGGGGGTGGACGGCCCGACATGGCTCAGGCTGGAGGCAACAGACCAGATAAGCTCAAGGATGCTCTCCACCTTGCCGAAAAACTGATCCGCGACAAACTCGGCGCAACCCACTGATAAACATCTGAACAGGGATTGTGAATTGAGGGATTCAGGGATTAAAAACGAATTGAAGAATTGAAGAATTGAGGGATCGAGGAATTAATTCCTAAATCCCTAAATTAGTTTGAATTCCTAAATTCCCTAATCCACAGCCATTTCTGTTAATCCTGTTTTAATCCTGTAAATCCTGTCTGAAAAGGTTTTCTCTCCTTGACCGGACTATGCCCCGCTCTCTGTGCCTGTGGTGGAATTCGTCTATGTGGTGAGAATTTTTTGTCCGTGCATAATCTGGTCAATCCTCTTACCGGCTTTAGCCGGAAGCTCAGAGCTGATCCACTCGGCAAAAAGACAGAGTCCTTTCCAGTTCGTCCGTGAGTTCCTCACGAAAATCCAGTATGTTATATATCGCGCCGCATTCACGGCAGCGCAGGTAAGCCCTGCGTCAGGCTTTTACTAATTCAAGCTCTTTGTTGCACTTTTTGCAAAGCAATTTCGGTTCTCCTCAAACGGAATAAATTGAAATTCGCAGCAAGAAATGAGTCTATATCGAATTTGCTTCCGAATTCAAGCCCTAATACCGGGCTTTCAAAGCGGATAATCGATAAGCATCGGATTCCTTTGAATTTCTGATTCAATTCAACCGGGAGATAGATAAGGCCTCCCGCTGGCGCCCCGACTCGCGGGTGGGTGGGCGGGCTGTCGAGAATGAGCGGTCGGCCTCCGCGTTAGGCGCTCACATTTCGCTATCAGGACTGAGTGCTGAGGACTGAGAGTGAAACCTTGACACCATTTTCACTTCACCTTCTGGTGCGCTTGACATTTGGCTTGCCTCCAACCGCACGAGGTTTAATGTATGTGCCTTCTGCATGGCTGCGCGCACGGTCGCTTTTGCTCAGTCCTCAGTCCTCAGTCCTGCTTCTCTGCATGGCTGCGCGTACGGTCGCCGCTATTATCATGTCAGGCGTTATTTTTTTTCGTTACTGGTTTTCTATAAGTCTATCTTGCGAGGTATTATATAAGTCTATAATACGAGGGAAAGGGACATGCCGGCCAATCTGCCTCCCCCTTATTTTGAAGCCGAAAAGCGCTACAGGGAAGGAAAAACTGCTGAGGAGAAAATAGAAGCCCTGGAAGAGATGCTTACGATTATGCCCAAGCACAAGGGCACCGATAAGCTCAGGGCCGATCTGCGCAAACGCATAGCAAAGCATAAATCCGATGCCCAGCAGAAGAAAGGTCCGGCAAAAGGGGTCACAGCCTACAGCATCGAAAAGGAGGGGGCGGCCCAGGTCATCATCGTAGGGGTCCCCAATGTTGGAAAATCCTCTATTGTAGCCGCGTTGACAAACGCCAAACCCGAGGTGGCGGACTTTCCCCATACCACCTGGAAGCCCACTCCGGGAATGGCCAATTTTGAAAATATTCAATTCCAGCTCATCGATACCCCGGCTGTTCCCACGGAATTCATCGACCCTGGACTGGCGGACCTTCTCAGGCGCACAGACATCATAGTGGTGGTGGTTGATATTCGGGGCGATCCCCTCCAACAGATGGAAGATGCCATGGCTTTTCTGAACGGCCTGAGAATATATCCGCCCGGAACACCCATTGCGGCGGACTTGAAGAAGGCCCCGTTCATAAAGAAGGTCCTGCTGTTGGTAAACAAGGTCGATGATGAATCGGATGAAGAGGATTACCGCGTATTTCTGGAGCTTTGCGAATTGCCGCTGCCCTCGATCCCCATCTCGATCCTGGCCGGATACAATCTGTCGGAGTTTCTCAGCAAACTCTTTGAAATGGCGGCTGTTATCCGCGTCTATACCAAATCACCCGGCAAGGAGCCCGATCTAACATCTCCCTTCGTACTCCCTGAAGACAGCACGATTGAAGAGCTTGCCGCAGAAATCCATAAGGATTTCGTCGCCAGGCTCAAATTCGCAAAGGTGTGGGGCGGCTCAGTATTCGACGGGCAAATGGTCCAGCGGGATTATGTGCTGCACGATGGCGATATTGTTGAAATACATATTTAGCCTGACGATTTTTCCGATCACGATTTACACCTCTTGGGGACCATGACGTCCCATCTTTAGGCACCAGCTACTAACTATTGACTAAGCACTCAAAATGTCTTAACTTCTTTGCTATTGAAGTCATCCGTACAGTGGTGTAATCTCGCAATGGCGGATGAGCTTCGTTTAGCTGGGGGGGCGGCAGATGCCAGCAGTTCTTAACGCGGCTGCCGCAAAGGAGAATAACATGAAAGCATTTGGTGGCTCTGAAAAGTGCCTGCCTTTTGATTATTACTTTAAAAAACCCGATCCGGAGAATGATTTTGAAAGCCTTCTTAAAGGGCAAGTCATAGAGGGCAGGTTTCACAACCCTGATTTGGATCTGGAGCAGATCGACCGCGCCGATCCCGGCGAAGAGGCCGGTATTGCTGAGTTCCCCGATGCGGAACCCGAAGAAGAAGCGCCGGTCGAGGCTGAGGCTGCTGCGGCGCCCATAGAAGATTTTGAAGAAGACCACATCACATGTTATCTCAAGGAAGTGTCCAGCTATCCTTTGCTCACCCAGGAGCGCGAAACCGAGCTTGCTCAGATAATCAGGGATGGACAGGACGAACTGGTGCAGATCGTCTGGAAACATGCGCCGGCTGACAAGATAATGGCTGAGCTTAACGAAAAGGTCAATAAGCTCCTGGAGCACGAGAAAACCTTCCCCGGCGTAAGGGATAAAGTATTTAAGGTCGTTATGCGCACGCTGGAGCGAGCCGCCGACGACCACCCTGAAAATTCGCTCTTCTCGACCTCACTGGCCAGGGTTTGTGCAATCATGAGGGCTGTGGACACGGCCAAGCAGGAGATGGTCAGGGCTAACCTCAGACTGGTCCTGAGCATAGCCAAGCGCTACAGGGGCCGGGGCATGACTTTCGATGACCTGATTCAGGAGGGAAACCTCGGTCTGCTCAAAGCGGTCGGCCGGTTCGACCACACCAAGGGAAACCGGTTCAGCACCTATGCGACTTGGTGGGTCCGGCAGAGCATCATTCGCGGAATCTACGATAAAACGAGGACAATCCGCCTGCCGGTGCATTTCATCGAGTTGAAGAACCTTTTCTTCAAGGTCTACTACGAACTGCTGAAGGAACTGGGGCGCGAACCGATGCCTGCTGAAATTGCGGAACGTTCGAAGCTGCCGGTCGAAAAGGTGCAGATGGTCCTGACGTTGGCCGCTCAGCCTATCTCCCTGGAGACTCCCATAGGGGAGGACGAACAGAGGCTGGGAGACTTTATCGAAGACGAAAGGGCGCTCTCCCCGGTCGACGAGTGCTCGGACAGGGAGTTGGCCGAGGCGACGCGCGCCCTGCTCTCCACCCTGCAGCCAAGAGAGGAAAAAATCCTGCGGCTTAGGTTCGGCCTCGATGGCCATCAGGCTGAGACCCTGGAGAAAATAGGCAAAATTTTCAATGTCTCCAAGGAAAGGATCCGACAGATCGAGAAAAAGGCCCTTCGCAAGCTGAAAAACCCGAACAGGCAGGCATGTCTCAAGACGTTTATAGAATGAAAAGGCAAAGAACATTCACCGCAGAGGCCGCAGACAGCATAGCCGCAACCAAAGGGCGAAAAGCTGTTCACCATAGCATTTCATGTTCCGTTGGGAACCCTAAACCATGAAAAGATTCGTAGGTGGGGTGCCGGGCGTAAGCGGAGCGCAGCCCACCAAGCCTTTTCGAAGCAGAGGACGCAGAGAGAAGCTTTGTAGACAGGATTTACAGGATTAACAGAAACGGCTATTTCCAAGTCCTGAGACCGAAGTTGATCCTGCGTAAGCGTTCACCGCAGGGCGCAGAGAAAACAACAGTTTAGCCTAATAGGCCTGCCAAAATTTCAAGCATCTGCATGTTAGCAATGCAGAGAAAACTACAACTTGGCCCTTCAATTCCTCAATTTCTAAATTCCTCGATTCAAACAATTTGACCTTCCAGGTCATAATCATGCGCGGCCGTGATCTGTACCCTGCAGATTTCCCCCGCTTCCGCGTAACCCGCTGTGACTATAACGCCACCGTCCACCTCCGGCGCCTGGGTGGGCAGACGTCCCGCAAGGAGCAGATCGGTTTCGGGGTGCGGGCCTTCGATCAGGACCGGCAGGTTCCGTCCAACCAGGAGCTTAAGTTTTCGCCTGGAAATCTCCCTTTGGACTTCAAGCAGGGCGGCTCGCCTGCTTTCAGCTCTCTTTTTGTCAGGCCTGCCGGGGAGCCGCGCGGCCCTGGTCCCGGCTTCGGGCGAATAGACAAAAACTCCCGCATGGTCGAACTCGACTCGTTCCATGAAAGCGAGCAGTGACTTGAACTCCGCTCCGGTCTCACCCGGAAAGCCCACCATGATCGAAGTGCGCAATGCAACCCCCGGGAGTGCGGAGCGGATTTTGTCGATAACCCTTTCAGGACTCTCGGGCGGACGGCCCATGGCCTTGAGGATTGCCGGCGCACAGTGCTGGATGGGGATGTCCAGGTAGGGCACCGCCTTGCGTGAATTTGCCATGGCATAGAGCAGCCGTCCGGTAATACGGTCGGGATATGAATAGAGCAGCCGTATCCATTCCAGACCCGGCGTCTCATCGAGCTTTTCCAAAAGCCTCGGCAGAGCTTCAGTGTCGTTTCGGTCAAGCCCGAACGCCGTGGTATCCTGGGCAATCAGGTTGATTTCTTTTATACCGGCAGATGCGAGCCGAACCGCTTCAGCAAGAATATCCGCTTCACTCCTGCTCCTGAGTGGCCCCCGCAGATTGGGAATAATGCAGAAAGAGCATGAATTGCCGCACCCCTCGGCAATTTTCAGGTATGCCGAATGAGACCCGGTCGATATTGCCCAGCCGGCTTCACTGCCGGGCACGGGCGCCGGCCCTCCGATCCAGAGCCGCCTCGGGTTTCCGGCGAGCTTCGATTCCACAGCGGCTTCAAGCGCGTGGTAATGGGAGGCCCCCAAAAACAGGTCAACTTCCGGGAGTTCTCTCAGGAGCTTTTTCCCATACCTCTGGACCATGCATCCGGCGGCGATCAGCATGCTGCACTTTCCGGATACCTTGTGTTGCGCCGCCTCAAGGATCGCTTCTATTGCTTCCTGCACGGCGCTCTCCAAAAATCCGCACGTGTTGACCACGATGAGTTCGGCCTCCGGGAGGACCTGGGTCATCTGCCAGCCCATGTCGAGCAGTTGCTTCGCCATATTCTCGCTGTCAACGAGGTTTTTTGCGCATCCGAGGCTGACCAGAGCGGCGTATTTCATTTATGAAGTCCGGTTCGAAGGACGGGAAAATGTATTGTAACAAAAGACGAAAACCAATTCACCGCAGAGGACGCAGAGAGGGGCGATTACCTCAGATGGAGGAGCGTAGCGGGGTTGATAATGAACGGTCAAGAAAAATCCGTGTCTATCGGTGTCCATCAGTGGTTCTACTTCCTGCTTCATGCTCCTCGCTTCCTGCTTCTTGCTTCTCACTCACGGCCGCACGCCGATAAAACTGAAATCCTGGAAGGAAAAAACGGTAAAGCTGTCTATTCCCGCGAAAACGAGGAGGTCGAAGAGCACGATCAAGATGGCCATGGCCGTATATATGCTGAGTGCGCGGACCGGGGGATATTTCTCCCTGATTTTGGAGATCAGCAGAAAAGAGCACGCAGTCATTGCATAGCACTCGAGGGCAAAGGGCGGAAACCCCAGGAACCCGAGCAAAGGCATTTCAAAAATTTTCAAGAACCCGGAGTGGGGTAAGGTGTATATCCATTTCGACCCTGCCCGGAAGTTCCATAGCTCCCACAAAAGCCCGCATACGGCCCCGGCCAGAAGCAACAGATAAAAGTTCCCCGGCGACCCTTTTTCCCACTGCCGCAGCAGGGAAGGAGCACCGGCCTTGTGATTGACCGGTTCCAGGAGGAATATAAAAGCGAGCCAGACCAGGGGGAAAAAGTACTTCGGCCAAACGAGCGGTAAAAGCAGAAAAAGTAGACCTGTGAGAACGAAGGGTTTGTATAGCCTTTGAAGGTTGCCGAGCGGGGCCGCTTTAGAATTTTTTAGGACTCCAATGAATTCCAGGAGCGCCCTTGTCGAAAAAATTCCCGGCAAAACCGTCGAATAGGCAATGGCGTATCCCGTCCATCTAACAACCGTATCAGAGGGTATATTGAGATAATGCCAGTCCGAGAGCCGAAAATTCAATGCTTCAAAGACGAGCCACACGGTAATGGATATGGGAAGAAGAAGAAGGAATTTCCCCGGGCTTTCAAACAGGAGCGATTTTGCTCCCCGGCAATAGAGCAAAGACTCGATAAAGATAATGTAGCTCCACCAGGCAAATGAATAGTACTCGGAATAAAAAGGTTCGAATCCGGACAGCATGGCCAGGGTCGAGGTCCCTAAGATCAGGCAGGCCGCCGGCATCAGAAAATGAGCCAAGGTCCGTTTTTTTTCCCGGTTCATTTCGGGATCCCGCTTCGGGATGATGAAATTTTTCGAGCTTTTCGACGAGGGGCAATAAACATTTGATTCCTCTTGAGCGATTTTTTAAACTAAAAAGCTCTAAGCTGGTCAAATTTTTAACGTAAAAGATTATAATGGGTTTGCCAAACATTTTTTATACCCCGAGCCGTTTCGGGCCGGAGAGCGATCAGGAGTTTTTACTCATGGCGAAGGAAAAAGGTCCTCGAGGACAGCTCGTTCAACCCGAGAAAGTGGATAAAGATGCTCCCTATCCCATGATGTGCAAAGAGGGCAAGGGGGTACGCAATTTCGCCTGCCCGAATTACGACTGCTGCCTGGATAAGGCTGCCAAAGGGATGTGGAGCGGATTTACCTGTAGGGAATGCTGTTCCTACGTCCAAAAAGAAGAAGACAATCAGGGCTGAGGCTTTTTAGACCACGGATGAACACAGAATGTACCACGAATGAACTCAGGATGAACCGAGGGATGAACACGGATGAACACGGATGAACACTGATGAACACTGATGAACACTGATGGAAGCACGTATTGAAACACGGATGAACAATGATAAACGCTCAACAAAAATCCGTGTTCATCCGTGGTTCTATTCAGTTGGTTCTATTCAGTTGGTTCAGATATTTTTCGGCTCGTGGAGCTTTTTGTTTTTGACGGAGCGGCTTCGGCCTTCTTTCGGGGTTTTTTGCCCTTCTTCCTGGCCTTTTCACCGCCTTCGGTTATCAGCTCCAGCATGCACATGGGAGAGGCGTCGCCCCGCCTGAACCCCACTTTCACTATCCGCGTATAGCCGCCGGCCCGATTCTCGTATCTTTTGGCAAGCTCCTCGAATACCTTGTACACAACGTTTTTTTCGCGAATAACCGAAAGCGCCTGCCTTCGGCAATGCAGGCCGCCATGTTTACCCAAGGTGATCATCCATTCGGCCCACCGGCGCATTTCCTTGGCCTTGGGCACTGTTGTGTAAATGCGTTCGTGATTGAGAAGCGAGGTAACCATATTCCGGAACATGGCGAGACGGTGGCTCGTCGTCCGGTTCAGTTTTCTGCCGGAAACTCCGTGGCGCATGGATTATTCCTTTTCCTTTCTTCTCTGTTCGATTTCCTCGCGGCTCGGAAAGTCATCGATCTTCATTCCCAGAGAGAGTCCCATTTCGCTGAGTATCTCTTTTATCTCATTTAGCGACTTGCGGCCGAAATTCTTGGTCTTGAGCATCTCCTGCTCGGTCCTTTGAACAAGCTCGCCGATATGGCGGATATCGGCATTTTTAAGACAGTTTGCCGACCGAACCGAGAGTTCCAGTTCGTCAACGCCGCGGAACAGGTTGTCGTTGAAGGCGGGTTCGGTCCGGACCTCTTCCTCCTGGGCCTCAGCTTCCTCTTCGAAATTGATGAAAATGCTGAGCTGGTCCTTGAGAATCTTGGCGGCGTAAGCCAGCGCATCCTCCGGCTTGACGCTTCCGTCCGACCAGATCTCCAGGGTTAGCTTGTCATAGTCCGTAATTTGGCCGACGCGAGCCTGGGTTACGGTATAACTGACTTTGCGCACCGGCGAAAAGATGGCGTCGATGGGGATCGTTCCGATAGGCTGGTTTTCCTCGATATTTTTTTCGGCCGGAACGTATCCTTTCCCCTGCCTTATAGTGAGTTCCATTCTGAGCTTCGCGTCCCTGGCAAGAGTGCAGATATGCTGGTCGGGATTGAGCACCTCGACCATCGCCCCGGTCTGGATGTCCCTGGCGGAGACCCGGCCTTCACCTTGCTTTTCGATCTGCAACCGGCGAAGATTTCCGTCCCCGGTCACTCTGAACCGGACTTCCTTCAGATTGAGTATCACATCGGTGACATCTTCCAGGACACCGGGAATTGTGGAGAATTCGTGCAAAACGCCGTCTATCTTCACGTTTGTAATGGCTGAGCCCTGGAGAGATGAAAGCAGCACCCTCCTCAAGGCGTTTCCCATCGTAATGCCGAAACCCCTCTCCAGGGGCTCGCATTCGAATTTACCGTACGTGTTCGGCTCTGTTGTTTCGATTTCCAAGCGCTTCGGTTTTATTAGTTCGCGCCAGTTCTTTTGCATGTTTTATCCTCGTATGATAGACTTATATAATACCCTGCTGAAAAAAGAATCGGCTCTTTCCGCGCAGCCATGCAGACAGCGCAGTCACTAAATGTGGTGCGGTTGGAGGTAAGCCAAACGTGAGGCGCTTCCAAAAAGTGAAGTGCCTCCGGTGTATAGATCACGCTTCGCAAGCTTCGCATTGCTTCACAAAGTGAAGCATCCTTGCCGGCCTCCCTTTGCGACGTGTGAGCGCGTAGCGCGGGGGCCGACCGCTCATTCTCGACGCTTTCCCTGACCTGTCTATGACCAAAGACGGGGCGGGAGCGGGAGGCCTCATTAAAGAGACATCACCACAGGGCCCGTCTGAAAAGTCAAGTGGGCCACTTGGATGCGTGAAGCTCCAAAGGCCCTTTAGTACCATGAATCCTGTAAAGCACGGCTCTTTCTTACTTCGAATAGAATTCAACCACCAGTTGTTCCTGAACCGGCAGATTCATCTCCTCTCGGGCGGGGTAGACCTTAAAGGTACCCTCGAACTTCGAGGTGTCGAGATCGAGCCACGCGGGAAGACCTCTGCGCGGCAGGGCTCCCATGGATTCGGTTATTATCTGCAGATTGCGGCTCCCCTCCGCTACGGCGACCGCATCGCCGGGTCTGAGCAGATAGGAGGGAATGTTTACTTTCCTGCCGTTGACCAGGAAATGATCATGCCTGACGAGCTGTCTGGCCTGGCTGCGGGAATTGGCGAAGCCGAGCCGGTAGACCGTATTGTCCAGCCTGCGTTCGAGCAAAACCAGGAAGTTTGTACCGGTAACACCCTTCTGACGGTCAGCTTCTTTGAAATAGCTTTCGAACTGCTTTTCAACCAAGCCGTAAATTCTTTTGATTTTCTGCTTTTCGCGAAGCTGGAGCCCGTAGTCGGAGAGCTTGCCCCTGTTCTGGCCATGCTGTCCGGGGGGGTAGTTGCGGCGCTCGATCGCGCATTTGTCCGAATAGCAGCGGTCGCCCTTGAGATATAGCTTCATCGTTTCGCGGCGGCAAAGCCTGCATTGGGATTCGGTGTAGCGAGCCAAAATGTTCCTCCTGACTATATGAATACGATAGCGATGCTATTCGTTATACCCGCCGCCTCTTCGGAGGCCTGCAGCCATTGTGCGGTATCGGCGTAACGTCCTTAATGAAGGTGATATTGAACCCTGCGGCCTGGAGGGCCCGCAGAGCGGCTTCGCGGCCCGAACCCGGGCCTTTCACAAAGACTTCGATATTCTGAACTCCGTGCTCCTGAGCCTTTTTGGCGGCTGTCTCGGCGGCTACCTGCGCCGCGAACGGAGTGCTTTTCCGCGACCCCTTGAACCCCTGGCTTCCCGCGCTCGACCAGGAAATGGCGTTACCGCTGATATCGGTGATGGTGATGATCGTGTTGTTAAAGGTTGAACGGATATGAGCTACGCCGTTGAGGATATTTTTGCGCTCTTTTTTCTTGGTTCTGGGTGCGGCTTTCTCTTTTGCCATGTTTCCTCCGTCCTACGCTTTCTTGCGCTTGCCCATTACGGACCTGCGCGGACCTTTACGAGTGCGGGCATTGGTGTGAGTGCGCTGGCCGCGAACCGGAAGCCCCCTGCGGTGCCTTAATCCCCGGTAACAGCCCAAGTCCATGAGACGCTTTATGTTCATCGAGACTTCGGACCTTAGATCGCCCTCCACCTTCAGATGGGAATCGATAATCTGCCTGATCGTATTTACCTGGACTTCGTTCAGATCGTCACTCTTGATATCCCTGCTGATCTTGGCCATCTCGAGGACCTTCCGGGCCGACGGTCTGCCGATACCGTAAATATATGTCAGAGCGATTTCGATACGCTTGTTCTTCGGCAAATCGATGCCTGCAATTCGTGCCAATGTCTTACTCCTTCATTACCCTTGGCGCTGCTTGTGCCTGGGATTCTCGCAAATCACGCGCACATTTCCGTGGCGACGGATAATTTTGCACTTTCTGCAAATGCGCTTAACCGATGCTCGCACTTTCATTTCGGAAATTCCTTTCCACAAACCAGCGCCACTCAAGCCTTACGACTTGGACCTGTAAGTGATGCGGCCCCGTGTCAGATCGTAGGGAGAAAGCTCCACGGTTACCTTATCGCCGGGCAGGATGCGAATGAAATGCATGCGCATTTTTCCGGAGATATGAGCGAGAATGCGATGGCCGTTAGGCAACTCCACGCGAAACATGGCATTGGGCAGGGTCTCGACGACCGTTCCTTCGACTTCTATAGCCTCTTCTTTAGCCATGCCCGCTGGTTCCCCCAAATCAATTTACCCCGAACTTTTCTTTATAATTTATCTGCTTGCGATTGTAAAGCTGTTTCACGCCGCGACAGAATCTGAGGACCGTCCTCAGTTATGGCTATAGTGTGCTCAAAATGAGCTGAGAGATTCCTGTCCTTGGTTACCGCCGTCCATTCATCTTCCAGTATCTCAACGTCAGGTCCCCCGGCGTTTATCATTGGCTCCACAGCCAGCACCATTCCCGGTTTAAGTCTGACTCCCGTACCAGGCGGCCCGTAATTGGGAATCTGGGGACTTTCGTGTAAACGCTGCCCGATCCCGTGCCCGACAAATTCCCTCACCACCGAATAACCCCGCTTTTCCACGTAATCCTGTATTGCATGAGAGATATCGGAGAGGCGGTTTCCGGAAATCGCCTGCGAAATTCCTTCCTGGAGACACTGCTCGGTCACCGCGCACAACCGTGCGGCTTCCTCAGTGACCTGCCCCACTGGCGCCGTCACGGCCGCGTCCCCGTAATAACCGTCCAAAATAACGCCGAAGTCCAGGCTTATGATGTCCCCTTCTTTTAGCCGGCGTTGTTTCGAGGGCATTCCATGGACAACTTCTTCGTTAACCGAGGTGCAAAGGGCGAATGGATACCCTTGATAGCCTTTGAACGCCGGTTTTGCGTGCTTTTTTGAAGCAAGTTCCTCACTTATCGCATTGAGTTCCCAAGTCGTGACCCCCGGCTTAATACGCTCGATCAGCCGATCGAGAATCTCGGCGACAATCAGGCATGAGGTTTTGATCTTCTCAATTTCAGCTCGAGACCTTAGGATTATCAATATAAACGCCCCCGTCCCGGATACTGGATACCATCCGGATACCGGATAACAACATCACAAATCTGCTCTCCAGCATTTCCACACTCCGCGAGGCATCCAGATCGGATAGTGCCGGGGCTTGGGAACCGGGACCGCAAGCCGAGATCTCGACAGCCCGCCCACCCGCGAGGCGGGCGGCACAGGCAGAGCCTGCCCCGGACCTGATCCGGGAATCTCGACGCTAGCCAAGAACCTTTTGGATGCGCTGCAGGATATCATCCATTTTGCCCACGCCGTCAATGCGGCGGAGCTTGCCCTGTTTTTCGTAGTAGTCTATCAGGGGCTTTGTCTGCGCTTCGTAAGTTTCAAGCCTGGACTTTACGGTGACTTCGTTGTCATCAGATCTCTGGTAGAGCTCGCCGCCGCATTTGTCGCACACGCCTTGTTTTCCGGGCGGATCAAAAATCACATGGAACCCTGCCCCGCAACCCCGGCAGGTCCGCCGGCCGGTAAGGCGCCCCAGCAGCTCGAAGTTGGGCACCTCGACGCTGATCACGTGATCGATTTTCTGGCCCATCCCTCCCAGGATATTGTCGAGTTCCTGCGCCTGTGCGGCCGTGCGTGGAAATCCGTCCAGCATATAGCCACTCTTGGCGTCCGGCTTTTGAATGCGCTCTTCAACCAACCCGATCACCACGCTGTCGGGAACCAGGCCGCCGGCATCCATATATTTTTTCGCCTCGAGCCCCAGTTTGGTCCCTTCCTTCAGGGCCGCGCGGAGCATGTCGCCCGTGGAGACCTGCGGAATGTGATACTTTTCTACAAGACGTTTAGCCTGAGTGCCTTTGCCGGCGCCCGGCGGTCCCAGCAAAATGATGTTCATCGTTTACCTCCCGCTATGAGTGCAAGTAAAAGTTCACCCTTCCAACCTGCTGGTCCACTTGGGGGATGGAGCCAGTTTCGGTCACTTGCTAGCGCCGGCCCTTTATGCGTCCGCTTTTGAGGAAACCCTCGTAGTGGCGCGACAGCATATGAGCCTCGATCTGGGCTAAGGTGTCCATTGCGACGCCGATGACGATCAGCAGGGCGGTCCCGCCAAAGTAGAAGGGCACACCAAATCTTGTAATCAGAAGGGTAGGAAGAACACAAACCGCTGAAATATAGAGCGCGCCACCGAGAGTAATGCGGCTCAAAACCTTATCAAGATATTCCGCAGTGGGCCTTCCTGGACGTATGCCGGGGATAAAGCCCCCGTATTTTTTCATGTTATCCGCCACATCCACAGGGTTGAAAACGATAGCCGTATAGAAAAAGCAAAAAAAGATAATGAAACCAACGTAGAGTACAACGTAGGCCCAATGTCCCGGGCTAAGGGCCTGTGAAACCGACTGGACCCAGGGAACTTTTATGAAATTGGCCACGGTAGCCGGAAACATGATTATCGACGACGCAAAAATCGGTGGAATAACCCCCGACGCGTTTATCTTGAGCGGTATATGCGTATTTTGCCCACCGTAAACCCGTCTTCCGACGACTCGCTTGGCATACTGTACAGGGACCCGTCTTTGTCCTCGCTCCATGAATATAATGAAAGCGACCACCGCCAGCATCATCACCGCAAGCGCGGTCAGTATGAAGATGCTCATTTCACCCGCTTGAACGAGCCTTGTCGTACTGATAAGGGCGTTGGGAATCCCGGCTACTATACCTGCAAAAATGATGAGCGATATCCCGTTTCCGATCCCGCGCTCGGTTATCTGTTCGCCGAGCCACATGATGAACGCAGTACCGGCAGTCAAGGTCAGCACGGTTATCAGGCGAAATCCCCATCCGGACATCAAAACCAGCCGTACGTCACCTGGAGCGTGCTGGCTCTCGAGGCCTACGGCTATTCCAAAACCCTGGATGATACTGAGGATCACGGTTCCGTAGCGGGTGTACTGCGTGATCTTTTTGCGGCCCGCCTCTCCCTCCTTGCTGAGCCTTTCCAGAGTGGGAATGACAACCGTAAGGAGCTGGAGGATAATTGATGAACTGATATAAGGCATTATTCCGAGGGCAAAGACGGAAAAGTGGCTCAAAGCGCCCCCGGAAAACATGTCAAAGAGGCCCAGAAGCGTTCCTTTGGCTGCGTTGAAGTAGGCTTCTAGGGCATGTGCATTGATATAGGGGGTTGGAATGTGGACTCCGATGCGGTAAACCGCTAGAAGAGCCAAAGTCGTCAGGATACGGCGTTTGAGCTCGGGAATTCTCCCTATAGTCGCAAAGCTTCCGAGCACTTTTTATTTCCCTTCCCTGAGCGGTATCAATTCAACTTTACCACCTGCTGCTTCGATTCTCTTAATGGCTGAAGCGCTTGCCTTGTGTACGCGAACCGTAACAGGGTGACTGATTTCCCCGTTGGCCAGCAGCTTGACACCATAGCGGACTTTTCTGAGCAGCCCGGCGCCGATGAAATCCAGTGGACCGATTTCGCTGCCAGCCGGGAATTTGTGCAAATCCTCAACGTTGATGATCGAGAATTCCTTCTTGAAAATATTAGTGAAGCCGCGTTTGGGAATTCTGCGCTGAAGCGGCATCTGGCCGCCTTCGAACCAGGGAGGCGTACCGCCGCCAGAGCGGGATTTTTGTCCCTTTGTGCCCCTTCCAGCGGTCATTCCCTGGCCGGAACCCGAACCTCGACCGAGGCGCTTTGTATTCTTCTTTGCTCCGGGAGGCGGAGCCAGTTCTCCGAGTCTCATCAAAAACCCCTATCTTTCCACGATTTTAACCAGGTGAATCACCTTCTTGAGAGCACCCAACACCTGGGGAGAGCTGTAGAGGTTCACGGGCCTGTGCATCCGCGTAAGCCCAAGCGCCTGCAAAACCCTGCGGTGCTTTTCGGGACGCCCTATCGGGCTTCGAACCAGTCTGACCTCAATTGGCTTTAGCATACCTGCACCCTTATAGTTTTAAGTTTTGAGTTCTTAGTTCTTAGTTAACTCAAAACCATCAACCAGCAAGCAAAAACTGATTAGCTAGGCATCTTCCAGAATATTCTTCCCTCTGGTTTTGGAAACCTGATCGACGCTGCGCAGCTTCTTTAACCCCTCGACCGTCGCCTTGACTACATTATGGGGATTTCTCGATCCGACGCACTTTGTCAAAATATCATGGATTCCCGCCGCTTCCATGATGGCTCGCACAGCCCCGCCGGCGATGACACCGGTACCGGGGGAGGCCGGCTTCAAAATAACCGAGGAAGCTCCGAACTGGCCGAGCACCTCATGAGGAATTGTGGTTTCCTTGAGGGGCACATCGATCATGTTTCGTTTTGCCGATTCCATTCCTTTGCGTATGGCCTCGGGAACTTCGTTCGCCTTGCCAAGGCTGTGCCCAACCTTGCCGTTGCCGTCCCCAACCACCACTATTGCACTGAACGAAAAACGGCGGCCGCCTTTAACGACTTTGGCCACCCGGCTTATATGGACTACTTTGTCAATCATCTGGAGCTGGCTGGAATCCACCGCTATCAATGTGAGTGCCTCCGATCTTGAACGAAGTTAAAAATCTAGACCCTTCTGGCGGGCTGCGTCCGCAAGGGCCTGGATACGCCCGTGATAGATAAAGCCATTGCGATCGAATACGACCTTGGCGATACCCTTCTCGATGGCTTTGCGGGCGATGAGTTCCCCAACGCGCTTGGCGGCGCCCACTTTCCCCTTGATCGCTTCCATTTCCCGATACTCAGGGGAAAGCGTGGATGCGGACACCACGGTCGCTCCAGTCTCGTCGTTGATTATCTGAGCATATATATGCTTATCGCTGCGGAACACCGTCAGCCTGGGGCGCGTTTCGGCGCCTTTCATTTTTCTTCTGATGCGCCTTTTGCGTTTGACCCGAGCGGTATAGCGCGGATTTGTGCTGCCTGATGCCATCTGAGCTTCCTCCAAATCTACTTCTTGGAACCGGTCTTGCCCACTTTGCGGCGGACGTGCTCCCCGGAGTATCGGATACCCTTGCCCTTGTACGGTTCCACCGGCCTGAGAGCGCGAATCCGGGCAGCGGTTTCGCCCAGTACTTCTATATCGATCCCCTCCAGCCGCACGGCGTTACCTCTGTCCACGCTGGCTTTTATTCCCTCCGGCAACGCAAACTGAATGGGATGCGAATACCCCAGGCTCAGGTTCAGATTGCTTCCCTGCACCTCGGCCCGGTAGCCGGTCCCCTGAATCTCGAGTCCCTTTGTGAAACCTTCACTCACGCCCCTGACCATGTTGTGCACAAGGGCACGGATCAGCCCATGGGTGGCGTGGGCCTTCTTGGAATCTTCCTTGCACTTGAACTCGACGACTTGCTTGCTAATCTCCACGTCGACACTTGCCGGAACAGACCTGTGCAACGTCCCCCTGGGGCCCTGGACGGTGAGGACCGAATCCCCGAGAGTAACTTCCACCCCCTTCGGTAAGGTTATGGGCAATTTACCCACCCGCGACATGCCATTACTCCTTTAGAGAGTTTTGAGTTTTTAGTCAGTTAACTCAAAACTAACAACCAATGACTCCAAAACTACCAGACGGCACATAGAAGTTCGCCGCCCACACCTTCTTTGCGGGCCTGCCTGTCGGTCATCACGCCCTTTGAGGTGGAAATGATGGAAATCCCCATTCCGTTCAGTACTCGAGGAATCTGTTCGTGGCCGACATAAATGCGGCGACCGGACTTGCTGATTCGCTTGGCCCCGACCAAAGCGCCCTCCCGGCCTTCAGCGTACTTGATATGAACACGGAGAATTCCCTGCTTGTCGTCCCTTATGAACTTGTAGTTCTTTATGTATCCCTCGTCCTTCAGGATACGACACAGGTTCGCCCTGATGCGGGAAGCGGGGATATCCAACTTGTCAAACCGTGCTTTCTGCGCATTGCGAATACGGTTAAGGAGGTCGCCTATCGAATCGGACACCATCATTTTTAGTTTCTCCTGCGGTCCTACCAGCTTGCCTTGACCACGCCGGGAAGTTCACCCCTGAGCGCCATATTGCGGAAGCAGATACGGCAGATTCCGAACTTGCGGATGTAGGCACGAGGCCGGCCGCACACCGGACACCGGTTGTATTTGCGTGCCTTGAATTTGGGACTTAGTTTTGCTTTTGCTATGAGAGACTTCTTAGCCAAAGGAGGCCTCCTTCTCAGCGTTTGAACGGCATGCCCATAAGGGCGAGAAGCGTCCTTGCCTCATCGTCCGTCTTGGCAGTCGTAACTATTGTAATATTCATCCCCTTGATCTTATCGATCTTGTCGTAGTCTATCTCGGGGAAAATGATGTGTTCCTTTATTCCAAGGGTGTAATTGCCCCTGCCGTCCAGAGCTTTTGGAGAAACGCCTCGGAAGTCACGAACGCGGGGCAGGGCAACGTTGACGAGCTTGTCGTAGAACTCGTACATCCGTTTGGCTCTCAGAGTCACCATGCACCCGATCGGCATTCCCTTCCTCAGCTTGAAGGCAGCGATACTCTGGCGCGCCTTGGTGATAACCGGCTTTTGCCCGCTTATCTGGGACAACTCGGCCGTAGCGGAGTCCAGTATTTTTACGTTCTGAATAGCTTCCCCAAGCCCCATATTGATTATAATCTTGGCAAGCCTGGGAATTTGCATCGGGCTTTTATACTGATACTGCTCCCGGAGCTGGGGGACAATTTCCTGATAAAACCTATCGAACAGTACCGCCATTTTACCTCCACTCCCGCCTTTGCGGTGGACGTCCCTAGTCGATGACTTCCTGGCATTTCTTGCAATACCGGACTTTGCGGTCGTCATCGAGCACTCTATAGCCCACCCTGGTCGGGTCTGTACACTTCGAACAAATCAACATGAGATTGGAAATTTGAATGGGGGCTTCCCTTTCCAGAATGCCACCCTGCCTCGTCTGCTGACTGGGCTTGAGATGGCGCTTGACAATGTTGAGCTTTTCCACGATCGCCCGCTCCTTCTTGGGAATTACCCGCAGCACCTTGCCGCTCTTTCCCTTATCCTTGCCGGCGATCACCTTCACCGTATCGTTTTTCTTTATATGATAATCGTGATGTTTCATCGGGTGAGCCCTTTTCGCTAAAGAACTTCCGGAGCGAGCGATATAATCTTCATAAACTGTTTGGCACGCAGTTCCCTGGCTACCGGTCCGAAAATGCGGGTGCCGATCGGTTCCCTGGCGGCGTTGATCAGGACTGCCGAGTTATCGTCGAACTTGATATAGGAACCATCCGGCCGGCGGACTTCCTTCTTTGTGCGCACGACAACCGCCCTCAGCACGTCACCCTTCTTCACTTTCGCGTTGGGAATGGCCTCCTGGACAGACACCACGATGATGTCGCCCACCGAAGCGTATCGCCTGCGGGTCCCTCCGAGCACCTTGATGCAGTAAAGCCGCTTGGCCCCGGAATTATCAGCGGCGTTCAATTGAGTTTCCGATTGAATCATTTCTTACTCCACATATCTTTAACGGACACCAGCCGGTTGACAATCAGAAGGCCGCCTTCTCCAGGATCTTCACAACCAGCCAGCGCTTTTCCTTACTGATCGGCCTGCTTTCCTCGATAAGCACGTGGTCTCCAACGGAGCATGCGTTCTGCGGGTCGTGGGCCTTGAAGGTGTTCCTGCGCCGAACGAACTTGCGGTATTTAGTGTCCTGAATCAGCCGTTCGACCATGACCACCACGGTCTTGTCCATTTTGTTGCTCATGACCTTACCGACTCGAGTTTTCCTGGTAGCTTCCTGTTGTTCCATGATACCTCTCTGCCCCTATGCTCCGGCTTTGCTGTCCATCTCGGACAAAATCGTGAGAATCCGCGCTATGTCCTTTTTATTCTTCGGAAGCTGGGCGGTGTTGTCAAGTTGTCCGGTCGCTTGTTGAAACGTGAGATTAAACTGGGCTTCCCGGATATCGTTGAGCTTCTGAATCAACTCATCTTTAGTCATTTCCCGCAGAGCGCTCGTCTTCATAGTATATCCTGCCTCGAAACAAAACGAGTGGGCACCGGAAGCTTTTGCGAGGCGAGACCGAGCGCCTCCCGCGCAGTGGCTTCATTCACGCCCTTTATTTCGTATAGAACCCGGCCCGGTCTCACAACGGCCATCCAGCCTTCGGGTGAACCCTTGCCTTTGCCCATTCGAGTTTCTGCGGGCTTCTTCGTGAAGGGTTTATCGGGGAACATTCGAATCCAAACCTTGCCTCCACGCTTTACGTGGCGCGTAATGGCGACGCGGGCTGCCTCGATCTGCCTGGCGGTAACATAGCCCGGGCCAAGAGCCTTAAGCCCGTAATCGCCAAAGCTGACCTCACTTCCGCGGAATGCAGCACCTCTCATGCGACCCTTCTGCACTTTTCTGAATTTGACTCTTTTTGGAGCTAACATCACATTTCTCCCGCTCTACACTCGGACCCCAAAGACGCCTGAATGCGTCCGGGTCCGAAAAAAACCCTAAAGGGCAATAATCGGCGCATGGACTTGCCCACCCTTAGGGCATTAGGGCAACACCTCGCCCTTGAAGATCCAGACCTTCACGCCGATGATGCCGTAGGTGGTCCTGGCAAGGGCCGTGCCGTAATCTATGTCGGCCCGAAGAGTGTGAAGGGGAACCCTGCCCTCGCGATACCATTCCCGCCGTGCCATTTCGGCTCCGCCCAGCCGCCCGGCCGAAGCGACCCTTACGCCCTTGGCCCCGAACTTGAGGGCAGAGCTGACGGCGCGCTTCATTGCGCGGCGGAATGCCACACGCCTTACAAGCTGCAGAGCTATATTTTCGGCAACCAAGGTGGCGTCGAGTTCGGGACGGCGTACTTCCTGGATATCGATCAGGACTTCCCGCTTGAAACGGCGCTCTAAATCGCGCCTGAGCACCTCGATTTCAGCGCCCTTCTTGCCGATGACGATTCCCGGCCGCGCCGTGTGTATCCGGATCTTTACCTTGTTGGCGGCGCGCTCGATCTCCACTTTGGATATACCGGCGTGGAACAGCCGCTCCTTTATGTAATCACGGATCTGCCGGTCCTCGAAAACAAGCTTGGAATAGCCCTTGGTTGCAAACCATTTCGAACTCCAGGTCTTAACGATGCCGAGCCGGAACCCTGTTGGATGAACTTTCTGTCCCAAACTTCACCTCCATATGGGCAATTTCAAATTTATTTCTTCTCTTGCAAAACAACTGTTATGTGGCTCGAGGGCTTGATTATCCTGGTCGCCCTGCCCATAGCCCTGGGACGAAACCTTTTGAGCCGCGGCCCCTGATCGATTTTTATTGTCTTGATATATAGCTTTTCCAGGTCAAACGCCTTGGCATTTTCGGCGTTTGCCATGGCCGAGCGGAGCACCTTTGTTATGAGCCGCCCGCTTTTTTTGGGCGTAAATCTGAGCAGAATCAGGGCCTCATCGACTTTTTTGCCTCGGACCATATCGGCGACCAGGCGAGTCTTCTGTGCGGAAACCCGCACGTATTTGCTAATGGCTCTGGCTTCCATTATTTTTTCCCTTTTACTTTGGACTTCTTATCTCCAGCATGGCCATAAAACGTCCTGGTAGGAGAGAACTCACCCAGTTTGTGTCCAACCATATTCTCGCTGACGAAAACCGGAATGAACTTCTTGCCGTTGTGCACGGCAAGGGTGATTCCGACGAATTCGGGCAAGACGGTGGATCTGCGCGACCAGGTCTTGATAACTTTGCGGTCGCCCGTATCTTTGGCTTTAGTGATCTTTTCGACCAGGTGTTCGTCAACAAATGGCCCTTTTTTTAAAGACCGAGGCACTTTATCCTCCTGTATCGCTTCTGTTCGGCCGGCGGCGGGGCCGCAGCCGATATCTCCACACCCCGCCCACCCGCGAGGCGAGCGCCCGTCAGCTCAGATAATGAGCCATCGAGACCTTACTTGCGGCGATGAAGTATGAACTTATCGCTCTGTTTGGCCTTGCGAGTGCGATATCCCTTGGTGGGAACACCCCACGGAGTACAGGGATGGCGTCCTCCGGAACTTCTTCCCTCGCCGCCGCCCATCGGATGGTCCACAGGGTTCATCGCAACGCCGCGCACGTGGGGCCTTTTTCCTGCCCAGCGCGGGCGCCCGGCTTTTCCGAGCGAAATGTTTTCGTGATCGATATTGCCAACCTGGCCAACGGTAGCCTTGCACTCAACCGAGACAAGGCGCATCTCCCCCGAAGGCATGCGAAGTGTGGCGTACTTTCCTTCGCGGGCGATGAGCTGAGCGCTCGAACCTGCCGAACGGGCCAACTGGCCGCCTTTGCCCTGCCGCATCTCTATATTGTGTACGACGGCGCCAAGCGGCAGGTTTGCGAGTTTGAGGCAATTGCCGGGTTTTATGTCGGATTCAGGGCCGGTCATGACCTTATCGCCGACCTTGAGTCCAACAGGGGCAAGAATGTAGCGCTTTTCCCCGTCGGCATAGTACAGCAGGGCGATATGCGCCGAGCGGTTGGGATCGTACTCAACAGTGGCCACCCTGGCCGGAATACCTTCCTTATCACGCTTGAAGTCGATCACGCGGTAACGCCGCTTGTGGCCGCCTCCGCGCTGCCATGCCGTAACACGGCCCGCGTTGTTGCGGCCGCCGGATTTGCGCAGAGGCCTGATCAGGCTCTTTTCCGGCCTGTCGGTCGTTAGTTCCTCGAAGGTGGCATATGTCTGAAACCGACGGCCTGCTGATGTCGGCTTCACTTTCCTGATTCCCATTTTACCTTTTCCTCTCCTGGCTAGACGCCTTCAAAAAACTCGACCCGCTGCCCGGGTTTGATGGTTACGACAGCCTTTTTCCAGTCAGGCGACTTCGTAAAATGCCGGCCAACCCTTTTTACCTTCCCCTTCATGCTCAATGTGGCCACATCGAGGACGTCGACCTTGAAGATTTTCTCCACTGCCCCCTTGATTTCAATCTTGTTTGCCCTCCGGTCCACTTCGAAGAAAAGCTTGTTTCTCAGGTCCTTTTCGGTGGTGCTCTTCTCAGTCACCAGGGGGCGTTTCAATATCCGGTATGTATTCGAGTTCATGCCAGCGCCTCCTCAATCCTGCTTACGCATTCCCTGCTGAGGATCACCGCATGATAGTTCAACAAATCGTAGACATTGAGTCCTTCGGATCGCAGGACTTTAACGTTGGGAATATTGCGAGCGGATTTTTCTATGATTTCGTCCGGCTCTGGCAGCACGACGAGGGTCTTGCCAAGTTCGAACCGATCCAGCAGGTCTACGAAATCTTTGGTCCGAATCCTGTCGAGTCTTAACTGGTCGATCACCTTGAACCCCTCATCGAGCACCTTCTGGCTGAGGGCCATCTTGAGCGCCTGGCGCCTAACCTTTTTGGGTATACGCATTTCGTAATCCCTGGGCTGGGGACCATGAATGGTCCCGCCTCCGCGCCAGATGGGGGAACGGCTGGTTCCAGCCCGAGCACGTCCGGTGCCCTTTTGCCGCCAGGGCTTTTTGCCTCCGCCCCTGACTTCGCTGCGACCTTTGGTCTTCGCGGTTCCGGCCCTGCGTTTGGCAAGTTGATAGCTCACGACCTCATGAAGCACGTGAGATTTCACAGGCACACCGAATATGGCATCGCTGAGTTCGAGCTGGCCTGTCACTTCGCTATCCAAGTTAAAAACATCCACAGTTGGCATGGTAATCCTCAAAAATTCCCCAAAATCCGCTTCGCCTACACCCGACCTCTATTCCACCCGGTTTGTCTTGCGAATGATTACGATTCCGTTCTTTGCGCCCGGAACGGCGCCGTGGATCAGCAGCAGGTTGTCTTCGGTACGGACGTCCACGACCTTGAGGTTCAAAACGGTCGTTCGCTTGTTGCCTTTCTGTCCGGGCATCTTCTTGCCCTTGATGACGCGGCCCGGGTAGGTTGCCATACCGGTCGAACCCGGCTCGCGGATGTTCTTGGAGCCGTGGCCGCTTGGCCCCCGTTGGAACCTCCAGCGTTTGATGGTGCCGGCAAATCCTTTGCCCTTGCTCTTCCCGATTATATCGACGTGATCGCCAATCTCGAATATCTCGGCAAGCACCTGATCGCCAAGGTTGTGTTCCGAGGGATTTTCAGCCGGGACCTCTCGCAGGACATCGAAATAGCCTTTTCCCACCTTGTCCAGATGGCCCTTCAACGGGCGGTTTACGCTTTTTGGCTTCTTTGTCCCAAAACCTATCTGCAACGCAGAGTAGCCGTCCTTTTCGGGGGTCTTCACCTGGGTTACCGTGCAAGGACCGGCTTGGACGAGGGTTACCGGATAGACGGTGCCGTCGTCTGCGAAAACTTGGGTCATATCGAGTTTGCGTCCTATAATTGCCGTAATCATGAGCTATTACTCTCTTTGGCTGACTGCCCTCCGAAATCCTAGAGCTTGATTTCTACATCGACCCCGGCGGACAGGTCCAGTTTCATAAGGGAGTCGACCGTTTGCTGGGTCGGGTCCAGGATGTCGATCAGACGCTTGTGGACTCGTATCTCGAACTGCTCGCGCGACTTCTTGTCGACGTGAGGAGAACGCAACACGGTGTACCGGTTGATTTTTGTTGGAAGCGGTATCGGTCCGGCCACCCGCGCACCGGTCTTTTTCGCCGTTATCACGATCTCATTGGTGGATTGATCGAGCAGCTTGTGATCGTAAGCCTTCAGTCGGATGCGAATTCTCTGATTCGTCACCATTTACCTTCCTATCAAATAGACAACCGGAGCCAGGCTCCGGTTGCCCTGTTGCGAATTTAACTAATTGACGATCTCGGTAATAACCCCTGCGCCCACGGTGCGGCCTCCTTCGCGAATTGCGAATCGCAACTCTTTCTCGAGTGCAACCGGAGTAATAAGCTGTACCTCACAACTTATATTGTCGCCGGGCATAACCATTTCGACCCCTTCGGGCAGGGTCATGACGCCCGTAACGTCAGTGGTTCTGAAATAGAACTGCGGCCGGTAGCCGGGGAAAAAAGGAGTGTGCCGCCCACCTTCCTCTTTTTTCAGCACGTAGACTTCAGCCTTGAACTTGGTATGGGGCGTAATCGAACCGGGTTTTGCAACAACCTGGCCGCGCTCGACCTCGTCTCGTTTGGTTCCACGCAAAAGCACGCCTACATTGTCGCCCGCCTGGCCCGAATCCAGAGTCTTGCGGAACATTTCAACGCCCGTGCAAACTGTCTTAAAAGTAGGACGGAATCCCACTATTTCAACTTCGTCGCTGACTTTGACTACACCGCGCTCGACACGGCCCGTGACCACCGTGCCGCGGCCCGAGATGGAGAAAACGTCTTCGATGGGCA
>JBEKTT010000001.1:0-212072 GCA_049515795.1 Syntrophobacteraceae bacterium | reverse complement strand
CGAGTATGGGCTTCTCCTTGGCATGTCATCCCTCCTTTTGGGAGAGACTATGCCATATTTGATTCAATTATGCAAGAAATACGGCATTGTATTTATGTAAATGACCACTAAGTTACGTTTTGAACGTTACTTAATACTAAAAGTATTTTCGAGCAGAATCGGACTCAAATTAATTCGGCATGTATCGCGCGTGACTCATGCATTATTCCGGTCTATAGACCCGGTCCGGAGTGCAGGGGGGCTTGAGTCTCAAAAGGGCTTTGATGATAGCCTTTTAAGCTTATCTCTTCTCACCTGGACTTATGACCTCCTTCTCGGGTGAGACACCTAATATTTTCGAGCAGGTACACAAATCCGCTTTTTCTAAGGTGATGGCGGAACGCCTCCATCCTGGCAATGGGTAAGGTCTCTGCAGGCAGAGCAGGACGGAAGCAAGATTTATTTTCGTTTATTCTTATTGCGAGGTGAAAATAACCAATCATAAAATTTATAAATCTTTTGATGTCTATTTTGTAGGCGTGTTTTGAACAAATTCTCTTTAGATCTACTGAAGAATTCCGCTTCGTCTTGCATTAAACTTTGCAGACTGTTGGCATATGCTTCAATTGCCTCATTAAAAAGAATCGCATACACACTTCCACCAAGCATGATTCCTTTAAACTTAAATGATTTGTGGACTAAAAATTTCTTAATTTTTAGAATTCCTCGAAAAATCAATAAGGCATCGTGAAATGCAATTATCGCATTAGGATTACATACATCTAAACAAAACATGAAATCAGAGTATACTGCACGGTTAGTATGTTCAGCATCGATGAACATAATATGTGGTCTATCTATTATATCATGTTTATTTATATCGCGTGCATCACAATCAAATGTTATAATCTTATCTTTATCTATCATAGGGAAAACAGTTTGGAGACCGAGAAGCATTCTGTTTGTAGAGTTATTTGGATACTCGATGTTAACGCCTCTTTCATCTGGTATACTAAACGGTCTTTTATCAATAGATATTATCATTTTACAAAGTGGATCTATATAATGTGGCTGTATAGTTCCTCCTAAGTGAGAGCCTATTTCTAGATATACGTAAGGCCCGTAATTCCTAATTGAGCGCTGTAGCTGCAATAGTGTTCTTCTATCCTCATCTGACGTTTCGGATGGAATAGATTCAAAAAGGCTCAGATCAAGCGATTCTATTCTTTCTTCGAATGACTGCATTTATCCTGCCTCTAATACAGAATGTTGATACACAGCTGCACCGAGAAAAAACGGTTGTTACGGGTATGCCCGCTTTCGCCTTTGTCAAAATCCCATCCGCTTGGCTATTTTCTCCAACCATCCCGGGTAATTGGTTTTCGAAACGTAGCCCTGCGGGGGTTGAGGCGGTTCTTCGTTCAGGACTTCATATCGAATTCCAGCCGGCTGTGAATACCAGGAAAATGGACGATCTGCGATTTCTTGAAGCGCCTGAATGGCAGTTTCGGTATAGACTTATAATTCTCGATGGAGTTCCTGTGGTCGGAAACATAAATTTGGCCTTACTATCAAAAGTCTCTAAACTGCGGGGTGTTTAAATAATCCGCAAGCCAAAAGCTACTTCCATTAGGCTGAAAGCCCTTAGGAAGACTGATATCGATACCGGCAATGGTGGCCTGAGGAAAATAGTCACGCCACAGCAAGGGTGGGCCACCTTTATGAACCCCGAGTTCGAGAAGAACTATTTTCTTCTCCAGAAAAGGCTCAAGAATGGGGTCATACTGTTCAAGATAACGATTCTCTATCTTATATGAATCGTATTTTCCTAAGTCTAACTGTAAACTTCGCATGCCTTCTTTCATTTTCGTCTAAAAAGTGATTCTCTGGTCTCCTGCCATCATCCCATCCTGCATGCGGGATAGAAAACCGGGCAATGGCTGATAGCTCAAGCAGCTTTATGGGTATGCTTTACAAAGATAGGCAGACGGCTATACCCGGAATAATGTATCAAGCTGTGTGCTATGTGTCCGAACCGCATTGTCGGGTTGCATTCTGCCCGAAAAAACTTCTGGAACGACACCAAAACCCGCAAAACTATACGATTTCCCAAGCGCACATGCAAGTGGTAGGTCGATGAGACTGGTTTTTGCAATTTCAGGACATACTTCCCTCCCGGCAGTTGATGGTCTCGTTCCTCCCCCGAGCTTATTGGAGGGCATTCAGGCGAAAAAAAACAGCGCTGCGGATCTATCGCGATGCGAAACGCGCCGACGTGCCAATCAATGTCCTGGACATCGGCCTGATCAAACGTGAGATGAATTGGTCTCCCAAGGTCGACTGGCAAAAGGGCATGGAGGATGCTGCCGACTGGCTGCGGAATTTCATAGGAGCCCAATAAATCGGCTCCATGACGGCAGCAGCCGGATCAGCCCTGACGGAGACACGGGGGATACCGGGACGCAGGGGCGTGGAGGCCAAATGCAGGCGACATCATTTTCCCCGAAATTTTCTGAGAGTTCCCTGAGCTTTCATTTCTGCGGCGATGATGATAGAAGTGTGGATGTTAATTGACCACTTGCGGGAGAGGGGAAATAAGTGAAAGCTTCCTGCGTGTTTATTCAGGGAATCATCGTCCTGGAGCTACGTGTCTTTGTCGACGAGAGGGGATTTTTCTTCGAAAGCTACAACAGCAAAACTCTGGCCGCTCTTGGCATCGATGTCTCATTTGTGCAGGACAATCACTCACTGTCCCGCCGCGGTACTCTCAGAGGCATTCATTACCAGATAAAGAATCCTCAGGCGAAGCTGGTTCGTGTCGTGAGCGGAGAGGTATTCGATGTATCGGTGGACCTGAGAAGGTCCTCACCAACGTTTGGCCGCTGGTTCGGTTTGACTCTTTCGGCCGCAAACATGCTGCAAATCTATATCCCCCCAGCCCCCGAACCATTTCAGGTCGCAGGACATGCCGGCGCTCCGTGTTGTCCGTATACCAGCTGCATACCGTTCATGTCAACCGCGCTCTCAAGGGGCTTTAAAAACGTCTCACAGATGTGGTAGATGAGGAAGTAAACTGATTTTCGGTTGGAAAAATATCAAATCAAAATCACTTCATGTCAGCAAATTTGATTAGGCTCAGAGTTGTGCAAAGGTCTCGACCAATTTTACATTGATTCCAATATGAACTGTTTTTCCTGTGACTTTTAATATCACTCGTACGACCTGGTGGATGATGGTTAAATGCTCCGAATTATCTTAGCCAGGTTTTAATCGTAGACCTTAGAAAATTAAAGCCATAATGCCAGGTGGTGCCTTTTTTGCTCGTTCCCGCAAAGCGTTTCGTTACGGTGATTGGGCATTCCAGGATTCTGTATTGCTTCTTTGCTGCGTCGATGATTATCTCAGGGGCAACAAACTGATTCTGCTTTAAAGAAAGGTTTCTGAGCATCTTAAGATTGAACGCACGGAACCCGCTTGAACAATCTGTGATTTTGTATCCGGTAAGAATACTAATGATTCTGTTATTGACCTGAATGCCCAAATATCGAATCGCCGAATCTCTTTCTCTGTCGCCAAGGCACCTGGATCCGATGACAAAATCAGCATGGTCGCTTAGAATAGGAGAAATGAGGCCGGAAATATCTTCAGCCTGGTGCTGGCCGTCGGCATCCATGGATATTGCGACGCCTTCGAGGTTAAGCCTGGCGACTACGTCGTACCCCAACCTCAGTGCTGCCCCCTGTCCTCGATTGACGGGACTGCTGACGACAAAAGCTCCATGCCGCTGTGCAACTTCAGCACTACTATCGGTACTTCCGTCGTTGACCAGTAAAACCACGACCGGCATGCCTTCAATGCGGGTTGGCATAGTCGGAAGCAAACGGGCGAGATTTTCAGCTTCGTTGTATGCCGGCATAACAACGACTATTGATGGACTCGGCATGTTGCCCCTATAGCTCGTTATGAAGCTATTCATTGCCAAGCCCCTGATTAGCTTGTCCATATGCAAATCCATCAGTTTTCTCTTTGATCTTTCATCTATCCAGAAAAGGAAAAGGAGGAAAACGGATATCAGAAGCAGCGTAATGATGCGTCCGTTATTCTGAGTATTTAAATTTATCAGCTCTGATGGTATTTCGACAACGTGAGGATACACACTAACGGCTATAAGCACAATGCCGCACAGGCTGTAGGCGAAGACGTCAGTACGGTTTTCTGCATGACGTCTGAGTCGGAAAAAGGAGAAGACGAGCATCGTCAATCCGGCCAGTAAGCCGATTATTCGCAGATTAGAAATGTATGAAGACAGTTCCATATGATATCCTTACGCTGAAGTGGCAATGGGAAGATTTATTGACTTGACGGTATATGTATTTGGTTCCATTTATCATTAGCTTGTCCGTCTTTGAGTTGGGGCGAACTGGTAGGGGGCGCTTATTTTACAGCCCCTTTTGAGCTATGTACAAATTGTTCATATTCCACATAAACCTGATTCTATCCATGAGTACGAACGGGGGTGTGTTAAGGTAGCGCCTTATTTCCTGCAACGGCATGCAGTACTCTTCCTCTTCATCCATTCCGCGAAGCAGGTCCATGGATTTTTTCCCGGTAAAACGTGACTGGATCTCCTGGAGCTTATGTATAAGAAACTGTGTGAGGGGCTCGCCTTCAGTCATAAGAAGTCTTCCGCCAGGTTTCAACACCCGGCCAAATTCATGAAATTCTGCGACCCGCTTCGGCCTGGGGATGTGCCCTCCAACCGCGACCAGCGTAACGGTATCGAAGGATGAATCCGCAAAAGGCAGCTTCGTCATGTCTTTGTGGACAAATTCAACACCTTCATAAGGGAATACATCTATACCTATGCCCGATGCGGGTCCGATGTAGTTATTGATGAACAGGTTACCCGGACCGCACCCGACATCCAGCACAATGCCCCTGCAATATCGCGCAACGACAGCCATTCTTTCTTCTCTAAGAGAAAGCAGTCCGCGCATTCCCTTCGAAGGTAACAGCAGTGCCCTGAGCGGGAAAAGGATAGTGTTTATCCTGCTGATACGATTAGATTTCACGATTCCCCCAAGTCATTTCCGGATTTTTTGAACCGTATTATTATATTGGAAGCAAGGGCCTCAAGGATCGGCGGATTGGCGTCCGCACGACGTAACCATGAGAAGGGATAATGGGTCCAGTAAACTTCGCAGCTTTCGAACGGAAGCCTGCTTGCGGCATTGACCAGTTCGTCCCTGGACCGTAGGATGTTTTTAGAAGCCAGGCTCATTGTACCGGATTTTGTGTCCAGAAAACGCATACCCGATCTGAACAGCTTTCGAAGAATTGATTTTCGATTCAGCGTGGAGACTATGACCGAACCTCCGTGACGACACACTCGAGTGGCCTCGCTCATTACAGGACCTATGTCGTTGAACTGCTGGAGCAGTTCCGCACAAACCACGGCATCGAACTGGTCGTTTTCGAACGGCAGTGCGGTTGCATCGGCGTGATAGGGGATCAAACCGTGCTTTCTGGCCATGGGTAGCATGGGAAAGGTATAGTCGATCCCCACCACCGTGAGTTTTTCGGCGAAGCTGCTCGCAAGCACACCATGGCCGCACCCCACGTCAAGAACAAGAGACCCGTCGGGAATGTTGCTCATGATCCGCTCAAAAGCTCTCTGCAGAAGCGAATGCTGCCAATGAGTCATGCCGACCGTCCTGGCGGCATCGCTTCCGGTTTTGGCCATCTCGTAAAAATAGGTCTCGAATATTCCATCATGGTATTCGCGTGCCAACAGGCTTGGGATCCCGCCCACCACCGGATATTTCCGTGCACAGCCGCCACACGTGATTTCGCTCTCAGTTGGAGTTTTCAAGGGTGCGCCGCATGCCGGACATTTATGACGCAACGAAAATTTCAGTGCAGAAAAACTGCCGGATTTCATTTATATATCTCCTTACGCAAAGCGAATTCGCACACTAAAAGCGGCCAGGCGGCGGATAGGAGAATCGAGAGTGACACTTCAGCCTATCGGAAGGTGCCGCCTCAATATTGGACCGATGAGATTGCAAACGCGCAGGGGCAGGCGGCTCCACATCTTTTGCTTTAATGTCATGGTTGAACGCATTTCGGATAACCTCGAACTTTGCTTCTTTGCAGCCGGTCCATAGTAGCCGTAATCAATTGTAACATCCTCATTCGACCACTTGCGTTTAAAATAGTGAACGCCGCTGTCAGGAGTGCTCCTGCCCAGGTCGAATACTTTGCAGCCTCTTTCGCACATCCATTCTAAAACCTTCCAAAAAAGGAGGTAGCCGGCCCAGTTGTCCCGGGCGATCTGATCCACTGCCGAATAGAAGCTCGTCCAGCCGCTGCCGTTGGCAATGCAGAGCATGCCGCCCACAACGGCCTCGGAGTTATATACTGTAAACAGTTTACAAAGGGGTCCGAGATGACGGGCCGTTGCTTCGAGCATCTCGAAACTGATGACCGGGGTCCCCAGCTTCCTGAGATTCCTGGCATAGCTTGCATAGAAGTCCCTCAAATCCGATTCACCGGCCTCTCGAAACATGTATCCGTTTCTAGCCGCCTGCCTGACGTACTTACGGGCTCTTCTGTTTATTGTTTTCAAGAGGGCATCGGGCGGCAGGCCTGTATCGACAAAAGTATGGACAACCTGGATCGTCCCGTCGGGCTTTCCGCTTACTTGCATGCCGCCCCGCAGGAGAAGATACCCGCCCTTTACTCTTTCACGAATCCTGACTGCCTCACTGAATAGCTTTTCGGCCACACTGGCGTCGTTTGCCAAAATACCACCTTGCAGGGTTGCCAGATGCTTTCCGGTAAACAGGCTTTTGCTCAGATAAAGCGGCATGATCCCAACAACCGCGCCGTCTTTCGTCACAGCCAGCAGGTAGTATGGTTTTGCGCTGGACGTCTCTTTAAGGGTTTTAAACCACCCCACGTGATGCATGGGCCCGCTTTCCGGGCGCGATTCAACGTATTTTTGCCACAGATCCAAGTCTTGCTCGTCATAAGACAAAAGTCTTACGTCAAATTCAGTTGTTCCATCACTTGGCATGTCGTTTTCACGATGCTTTCGAGATTTGGCTCGTTAACTCAGTGAGCTGAACGCTCCATAGGTACGAATTTAAAATCTTCCAACAGCTTGAGAAACTTGGACTTGGTCCCGCGCAGCCAGCCGTAATGAGACAAGCGCTCCCTTAAGGTGGTAGTGGGTGAGATCGGATGGTCGGGATCAAACTCCCAGGGATGGAAATAAAAGATAACGGCTATTCCTTCCCTGTTCAGGTTCAAAGTAAGCTTTCTGACCAAAGGGTAAGGCAGAGCGCGAAAGTAAAACCCTCCTGAAAAGGGCAGGTTGACCCCCAGCAGGCGAATGGTGCTCATAGGGAATTCCTTTACCGGTCCGTGCGCGGTCGAAATGATGTGCGGCATGCGGGGCGCATCAGCCGATCCGTACAATGGGTTCCTTATTGGAAAGACGCTTGAATCAAAATTCAATCCGTGAACCGCCAGTTCTTCCCAGAACCAGGTCGTTTGCTTTGTAATTGAAAAGCACGGCGCCCTGTAGCCTGAAGCCGAAACTCCGCAGGCATTTTGAATCGCCTCCAGGTTGTTGCGCAGATCTTCGCGGAACTTTTCGCGGGACATCCTGCAAATCCGCTGATGCCTGTCTCCGTGCAGGGCGAGACTATGGCCTTTTTCAGCAATGTGGCGAACGAGGTGAGGGTACTCACGAGCCACCTGCCCTACTATGAAAAACGTGGCTTTGGCTCCGTGGATATCGAGCGCGTCCAGGAGCCAGTTGGCTCCAATTTCCAACCGCTTTTCATAAGCATCCCACTTATAGGGGGCGGTGGAAGTGCTGGTAAGGCCCTGGTACCAATCTTCAAAGTCGATCGTCAAAAAATTGGGTCTGGATACCACTGAGGAACTTCTCCTAACGCCTCGTCACTATCTTGCTCACCGGCCGGCCCATACATTGAAGCGCGGACCCGATAGCGGCAGGAAACAGGCGCACTAAAAAAGACAGCAGAAAAATCAAGCGGGTCCCGCGTCCCGGTATGGCGGCGTCTTCAACGTTCACCCCATGGCATAGGAGGCCTCCCGCTGCCAACCCGTCTCTGGTCATAGACAGGTCATGGAAAGCGTCGAGAATGAGCGGTCGGCCCCCGCGCTACGCGCTAGCACTTCGCTAAGGGAGGCCGGGCAAGCCCACTTCACAAAATGAAGCAGGGCGAAGCCCCGCTAAGCGAGACCTTGATACCATTTTCACTTTGCTTTCTGAGGTGCTTAACATTTGGCTTGCCTTCAAACGCGCCACGTTTAATGTCTGTGCGTTCTGCATGGCTGCGCGCACGGTCGCCGCTCTTATCGTGTCAGGCGCATTTCTTCTCGACCAAGGTATTATATGAGTCTGTCATACGATGAGAACCTCAAGATCTCTCGGCAACCCTATTCAGCGAGTGATTTAAACTCTGCAGAGCGAACCCGGTCAAGCCCACAACGAAGGTTAAAATATACGCCAGCATAAATAGTACATGGGACCCAAAACCTAATAAGGCTGCGTCAGCGGCATTAAGGCCGATGATTCGCAGGCACAGAAACCAGGATCCTTCCAGTGTTCCCAGGTCCGCTATACCCTTTATCGGAACGAGTTGAAGTGGCAAAAGCAGTATATAGAGCTTAAGAATATCACCCGTGCTGAGGTGAAACCCTAATGCCCATATGGCAAAAACATAATGCAGGTAAGAGAAAATCCACATGATGGCGGAGTGTATGGCTATTTGGAAAAGGTTGCGGTCATTTGCAAACATCCGAAATGCAGCTTGAAATTCACAAACATGGTGTTCGATGCGTTTTCCAAGCCTCGGCGGCAACCCCAGGTTGAAATGCTTAACATTAAGAGAACGCCTGGAGAATATGGTTAGCAAAAGCAGGGGCATGCCGAAGACCACTGCCAGCAAGGGTAATGAAACAGTTAATTTAGAGGGTAAACTATGGTAGGAAAATACAACGAGAGTCGGCATCGAAATAGCGAAAAGAAAAAAATCGATACTCCTCAAGAGTATCAGGCAGGCCGTTCCACTACGCAGATTTACCGAGTGAAGCTTTCGCAGTAAATAAACCAGGACCGCCTCCCCCAGCCACATCGGCAAAACCATGTTAATAAAGCATTGGAGACAGAAGGTCGGATATATTCGGGCAAATGGAATACCGGTCTTAAGGACCGTATTCATACGGTGAGCCCGAAATCCTTGATAAATGAAAAAACAGAGGGCACTAAGGCAAAACCAGCTCCACCTAACATTAGACAATGCATGGCGCATTGCGTCCAGGTCCAGGTACCGCCATAGATACCATACGAGAATTATTGTCACCAGTACGGATAGAAATGTTTGGGCGATTTTCTTAAGCATTACTTATTTACGTATAAGTCCTGAATATTATGAACGGTCGTTCCATTTACCCTAAGATGTCGAACGGTCGACATCGGCCACGCCTCGATACCTCAGCATGATCTGCCAATTGTTATTTTCCCTCTCCGGGCCATTGCCTGTGTTGAATCTCATCGACTGTGGAGGGCTCCGGGGGAGTCAGAAATCCGGATTCGTCCAAAAATGCGCTAAGTTCATCATAAGACAGAGGATGCTCGGTAGATGAAATATAGGTCTTCTGAATTGGAGGCGAGACGACGTCGGGGTAATCGAAAGTCCTGTTCCTGTAGAACCCCCTGAGGGCCGGCAGCACGACGAAATACCTTCTCAATTCTATTGAATGGGTCGCCTCTTCAGTGGTCATGAGTTCCTCGTACATCTTTTCGCCCGGCATCGAGCCGATGATATCGATCCTGATGTCCCCAGGGTCAATGCCTTGCCTGGGGGAAAGTTTATCGATCATGACTCTTGCCAGGTCGCTTATTCGGGCAACAGGCATTTTGGTGATGAAGATCTCTCCACCCCTGGCAAGCACCGTGGCATCGAGTATCAACTGAACAGCGTGCCTGATGTTCATTATAAACCTGGTCATATCGGGGTGAGTCAATGTAACCGGACCGCCCTTGCTGATCTGACTTTGGAATATGGGGACGACCGACCCGCTCGACCCCAGGATATTGCCGAATCTTACCGAGGAGAAGGTTAGATCGGAGGCCTTATTTTGAATATTGGCCGATGAAATCAGCCTTTCGGCCATGAGCTTCGAGGCCCCCATTACGTTGGTGGGGTTCACCGCCTTGTCGGAACTGGTGAATATCACTGTCCGGACCTTGTTCTCCATTGCCGCAGATATGAGGTTGTGGGTCCCCGTTATGTTTGTCTGGACTGCTTCAAACGGTGAAGTTTCACACAGGAAAACGTGCTTGAACGCCGCTGTGTGAAACACTATATCAATTCCATGCATGATCTTTGTGAGTTTGCTTTCGTCGCGAATGTCTCCCAGAACGCAAGTTAAATTGCGGTGGCCCGCATATTTATGGTGCATAAAAAACAGCGACTGCTCATGCGTTTCGAGAACGACCACCTCCATGGGGTCATAGTCGCCTTTGATCAATTGATGGACCAACTGAGACCCGACAGTACCGCACCCTCCTGTCACCAGGACGCGTTTTCCTTGAAAAAAGGGCTTCATTTGCTCACACCTGCTAGAAAGCGTATTAAAAATATGCCGTATTATTCCCACTTGACGCGAGGCATAAAATAATCTCTGTTTATATCAGCCTTATACTTGAGAATGACATCCAGGATTTGCCCCAGTCCGTCGTCGGTCAGATAGTGCGGTTTTAGACCCAGGTCCGTCAGGCCCGTATGAACTGGATTGTAGTAATGGTCCTCAGCCTCTTGCCGGGGGTTTTCGATTGTTTTTATCTCAACCGTGAGACCTGCAATCTTTCCCGCTTTGCGCACCCTCTCGGCGAGTTCGTTTACCGAGAAGGTTTCCACGAACTGATTGAAAACGCGATACTGTCCAAGCGCTGCAGGTTTGCGGACGCATAGTTCAACGCATTGGAGAGTATCATTTATGTTGAGGTATCCTCGCGTCTGACCGCCCTTTCCATATACAGTAAGGGGATGTCCGCAAGCCGCCTGGGCGATAAACCGGTTCAGGACCGTGCCGAATATGTCATCGTAGTTGAAGATAGTGGCAAGGTCCTCGCTGTTTTTGGATTCCTTGGAAAATATTCCATAAACAGGCCCCTGGTTGAGGTCGGTAACCCTGATGCCCCACATCCTGCAGTAGAAGTAGAGCATATCGCCATCCTGTGCCTTGGTAAGGTGATAAAGCGATCCCGGTGTCTTCGGGTAAAGGAACGTGTGCTTTCTCCCCTTGTGATTTACCTCCAGGTAGCCCTCTTCGATGTCAATGTTCGGCGTGCCGTAAACACCCATGGTGCCGAGCTTGACGATATGGCAGGAAGGTTTGTACTCCTTCACTGCATGGACAAGATTGCACGTGCCGATCAGATTATTTTGAAGGGTAAGAACGGCTTGTTTCCGGCCCATCATCGAATATGGCGCCGAGGGCTGTTCTGCGTAATGTATCACCGCATCGGGAGGCGACCAGTGCCCATCGTCGTCGTCTCCGAAAACTTTGCCGGTGAAACACCCTGACAGGAATGCGTAATCGGTGATATCCCCGATGGCGACATGGATGTTCCTTCCTGTTTTCTCCTTCCATCTTTGCGATCGTTTGTGCAAATTTGGAGTTTTCAGCAATGGTTCGACGTCGAGTTGATGGCATGCTCCTCTGCGGAAGTAATTATCCACCGCATAGACTTCGTAGCCGAGCGAAGACAGATTCATAGAGGTCGGCCATCCCAGGTAGCCGTCTCCGCCCAAGATTAGTACGCGCATCCTTGCTCCTTTTTCTGAAGGTACCATCTCCATGTTTTTTCGAGTCCCCTGTCAAGATCCCATTTTGGAAAATACCCTAGAGTCTGCTTTGCTTTGGCGATGTCCACGAAACATCTTTCCATTTCACCCGCTCGCGCCGGTTCATGGATGACAGTCAAAGGCCCAAAACCCGAACTCAGGGCGAGATTTTCGATTTTCCCTATCAAGCTGTTTACTGTGGTCTCGACACCCGACGCTATATGGATCGGCATACCGAAAATATTCAGGTTATCCGTTTCGAGGGCTGCTGTAATCGCTTCGCATATGTCCTCGACAAACAGGAAATCCCTGGTCTGATTCCCAGTTCCAAACACAACCAGGGGTTTACCGGCAAAAATATTCTTGATAAAGGCTGCAATCACAGACCCTTTATTCCCAGAGCGAGGCCCATAGACATTGGAAAATCGTAAGGCGATGGTTTTCACACCAAAAGAAGAGTAATAGGCCGAGCAGTATCCTTCGACAGCCAATTTGCTGGCACCGTAGGGGGAAAGAGGGTGTGGAACGGATACCTCGCAAGCTGGCGGAGCACAGGTGCCCAGAGGTGCACTCGATGAGGAAAAAATAAATCGGGGGATTCTCATTTTCCGACAGACTTCAAGCACGTTAAGTGACCCACGGATATTCGCTTCCATGTCCCGGGTGGGATCGGCGATGGAGGACACAACTCCCGTCTGGCCGGCCAAATGTACAACCGCTGTAGCTCCCGCCAAACTGAGTTCTATGCCTTCCCTTTGCGCTACATCGTGCTTGTAGACATCGACGCAGACTTTCTCAGGTGACGAATTCAAACGCGGATTGTCAGGCGCTGTTTCATCCGGATTCCAATGACGATGGAGCACGTACCTGGTCATTGCAACGTTTGCCTGGATCTCCAATTTTCCAAGCTCTGCCAGCATATCACTCACATCATCGGGATTCCCCACTGAAAAATCATCGATGACGATGAATTGATGAGCAAACGAATGATCGATCCAGTAACGCAGGCAATTTAAACCGATGAAGCCAAGTCCGCCGGTAACTGCGATTTTATAGTAGTATTTGTCCAAGACAAAGCTCCGCCTTACTGGCTTCCATTTCTTCATGCCTGGAATCCGGGAAAAGGCTCGCAGCACTCCATGCTTTTGAACTTGAGACTTATGCACAGCAAGGTTCTAGCGGATGGGTGCCGCATTTCGGGTACGGATTTTGTGACTTTTACAGCCTAACGGAGATTGTCCCAAGATGTCAATACGGGAAGCTCACTAATCCTTTCCTAACCCTTAAGATGTCGGTCCAAGGCCGGTGCGGTCGAGGCTGAGGAAATCAGTTCATCGAATCGTCCGAATGCTTCCTTCGAGAATAGCATTAGCTGAAGGCGCGCGGGCAGGGCTCTTCTGCCTTCGTACAACCCCATCAGCGACAGTACAGGTGTAAGGACGTATAGATAGAAGAAATACCGGAAACTGTCGCCCGGGATTACTAAAAGTGTCCCCGCAGTAAGAACCAGGATCGCAACGGAGATACAGGCGGTCAGCGGGACGAAGCGATACATTGCTACCATCGCCAGCGTAAGAATCAGTCCAGGAACGGCGTTCCAGACTAGAAGTCCTCTCCGCTGCCATAAATGCGTGAACGGCTTCAAGATCTTCACGAAAAATTTAACGGGGTGATAGTGAATTGACAGCGTTATTTCAAAAACTTCGGGCGGCAAGCCCGAAGGATTTGCCAGACGATTGCCCCATTTCAATCCGTATCTTTCAGAAGTGTGCATTATTGCGCTTTGAAACATTTGGATCCTGTCTGCAATGACAATTTCTGGATTTTCCAAAAGCCTCGGCAAGTAAGTTTCAATTATCCGGTTAGCCTGTTCCGGTTCTACATTCTCGGTCTTCAGGCAGCTCAGCATTGGATAGTAATGGATAGGATCATATTTTTGCTTTAGGCAATCCACGTTGAAAACCGGTTCGAGCACCTGAAGATCCAGCTCGGGGTTTGGAGTCCGGTAACCTCCCGGTGCATGATGCAGTGCCGCGATAGGGTTGATTAATGACATAAGTAAATCGAATCCTTGTTTGCTCCTCGACTGTATCCCGGTTGTGCGGGGAATGATAATTATAATCAAGACAATGCACAGGATGGTGCCAAGAAAAAACATGCTGCGCCGCTTCCAAGCCCCAAAGGCGGGGTGAAGCATAAAAAACAGGAGTCCAAATCCGAAAAGACCATTGTGGCGGAAGGCAAATACTCCGACAATATATGCCGATAACAGTATCCCGGTTGTTAGCCGGGAAATACGCCCACTGTCACGATAATCCTGAATTACTCTATAGATGGCGAATACTGCAGCAATCAAACATAAGGTAAACGGTACATCTATCCAGAGGGTTATAGCGTAGAGCCATATAGGCAATCCGAAGGCGAAACTCAAACCAATGAGTCTAATAAACCAGGTTTGTACGCCTTGCCGATGAAAATAAGCCAACACACACACAAAATAAACGGAGAATGCAAGGATCTGTATAATCGCAATACACGCCGGGGAGTCCCATAGCAATCTTGCAATTGAGTATGAAAAGGGGATAAACCACGGGTTGTTACAATACTGCCATCTGGCCGATTCGTCCCACGAGATCAGGGAGTCGTTGGTCATAGCGCCAGGCCAGTTGGCGAGCAGCCAAACCAGCCCCCACAGGACATACCCCATTGCGACGAGCATGTACCTTCGGGTATTGAAAAAGGAGATCAGTTGGTTGTACTTATCTTGTAAAATCATTAAAACTACCTCATCTTCGAAGCATTATGCAGTCTTCTATCAGCATGTCCGCCTTGAGGTCTTCGGAGAATGTCGAGTCGAACCGGCGGACTATCTCCCAGGCCCAGCCGGGAAGCCCGCCCCGCTTGCGGCCGAGTCCACGGCGCAGGTAAACCTCGGTTTGGTGCTCGAACTGCCATGCAGCGTCGTGAATCGGATAGATGGTGCACCGGGGCAAGCCGAACCCCTCCGATAATTCCTCGAAATAGCTTTTGGTGAAGCACCACTTGTCGTCCATTTGAAATTTCCCAGTGGTCTGACCAGCCTCACACTTAGATCGGATCAACGCCCGATAACGCCGAGGTCTTGATTCACTCATCGTGCATTTGAAAACAGGTTCGTATTATTCTTTATCCCGGCGAAAATATTTTCAGGATGGAAAACAACGCATCACCAATTTTCTCAGAACGCGCAAAGGCCTTGTTACGTGCCATGTTGCCGAATTCTTGATCGATTTGATTGCTTCCAGGGCCTCAGATATGGAATTGATTTTGGGTTTGCTCTCGGGCGGAAGCCGGCGGCAGCGCCTGATAAAATTACGAAGTGGCCTAAACGAGCGCCAAGACCAGGAATTCCACAATGTTTCAAACCGGCTGATGCACTGTTCCATAAAGTGATCTTTTCCTGCGACCTCATGATACCCTTGCAGGAGGCGGACGATGCCGCGCAAATCAGGTGGCAGAGCTTCCAAATAGGGGCGGGCGCTGCGAAGAACATTGGCGGCCGGGGAAGTTGTTTGAATCATACTCCCCAAATGGTGCCTGTACCAGAAGAGCTCTTCGGGCACCACCTCAAGACGAGCGCCTTTTAGAACAGCGCGCGCAAAGAACTCGTAGTCCTCATGGCCGACACCGTAATCTTCGGTGAATCCGCCCAATTTCTCGAAAGTTGATCGCCGCACCAGGGCATTAGCGCATCCGAAGCAGTTTCTTAGCGTTCCAACATCTGCCGCTGCGCCCAACGGCAAAAAAACGTTATGCGGGACCTGAGAATAGGACGACGGCGCAGCGCTGCCGCTGAAAAGCTTCGCAACGCAGGTCAGGATGTCGGCCCCGCAATACCCGGCGACTCTCACGAAAGTGGAAATCTCATGTAGTTCGGCATAGTCATCATCATCCATGAACAGCAGGTACTCGCCATGCGCATGCCTTGCCCCGGTATTGCGGGCTGCGCCAAGGTAGCTGTTTTCCTGCCGAATGATGCGCCACCCTCGATCCTTAAATTCCGGTTCAAGGCGGTCCAGAAAAGCCAGAGCCTCAGGTTGATCGCTTCCATCATCCACGAGCAGCACTTCAAAATTAGGGTAGTCCTGACCGCGTAAAGACACTAAGGCCTGGGCCAGAAGGTGGGGCCGGTTAAGTGTGGTGAGGCACACGCTGACCATAGGATGGCTTGAAGGCCGATCACATGTCCTGTTTGCCTTCGCGCCTGGTAAGGGCTGGTTTTTTTCGGGTGGTTCATGCCAATCCGTCCATATCTTTCGGTTTGATTTTAAATCAAATGCCGACCGTGTCCGGCGGACACCTTCTTCCAGGGCACGAACAATCCGCCTGGCTAGGTCCCCCGGACGGGGAACGAAACATATCCTTTCGCGGTCCTCAGGGGCGATTCCTTCCGGAATGCCGCCCACTGCGCTGGCCAGGAAGGGAATTCCCATTCCGCAGCATTCCTGCACCGCATTGGCAAAGTTCTCAATAAGCGAGGGGATGATTGCCAGTCTAGCGCCTTCCTTCAGGTAAGCCAAGGCCCCATCACGGTCAAGATCGCTTATGATGCGGATCGCAAAAGGCCATTGTCGTGCGCGTTCCAAGATGTATTCCTTGCTGGTAAGCCCCTCCAGTTTCGTTTGCCTACCCAAAAATGTCACCGGTACTTTTGTGACCTTGGCATTTTTGGCAACGAGGTCCAAGGCATCGCAAAACAAAACAAGGCCCTTTCGTTTTTCCGGCCTGCCAAAAAAAACCAGCTCTTTGATTTTGACCGTTTCCGGGCCGGTCTCTTCAATGAATTCATCAGGCAGTATGTGGGGTTGCACATATGACCGAGCGGGCAGTTCCCAGCCCTGATCAGCCGCCCAGCAGATCATATACTGAGTTGGGCTCAAGAGGACATCCGCATAGGCGACGCTTTTGCGCTCCATGAAATCACGCTCCAGATAATTGACGTCACCAATGAAATCCGGGTTTCCTGTTGCAAGGTAGATGGTGGGACCATGAAGGTTAACAACCATGGTGCAATCCAAAAAAGCCAATCCCTGATGTTTGGCAAGAACGCTGTAATACCCCAGCCCCATCCATTCGGGGAAATGAATTAGGTCAAAATCTTGCTGCTTCAACCATCGATAAGCTGAATAGGATATGGATGCAACTTCCGAAGCTATTATCCGCGATGGCTCTTCTTCGGGTAAGAGAAGCAATCGGATACCTTTTTTCTTATACGAATCAATTGCTGATTCCACGCTCATTCCCGGTTCACAGCTCGAGAGCAGGTAAAGTATGGTGACTTCATGGCCCGAAGCGGCAAGAGCAGAGGCAAGATTGGTATATGTCGTACCGATTCCCCCATTCCTGTTTAATCCGGTGATTTCAGGGGTGGCAATGCATATCCTGAGGGAACCGTGCGGTCGCCGTTCCTTATCGGTTGCTTTTCGCGAAAGGCCCGGGAAATGTCTGTCCATTAATGATCCTCCGGTTTACGGCGCTGAAATGTTTTTTAGACCAGGCTTTTCTGCCCGTTTCCTTCAGGCCGACACACATCCATTACATCAAAAGCTCTGCATAGGAAAGAAAACATTAGAACATCTTCATCCGGAAACACCGAATATGACACAGGGATTTTCCGTTTAACCCAGGATTATGTACGAGCATGCTTGAAAATTATACCGCATTGATTCTAAGCATCTGATGTTATGGCTCAAAATCGTCAAGGGGATGGAAAGCTGCATGCGCGCAGTTGGTGACAAAAAGACGGGGACCACAAAGCCGGATTTCGACAGCTCATTCAGCATTGATTTTCAGGGCGCAAAGATCACCACAGATACAGGGTTTCTTCTCATGAGAGAGATCGATCAGGGATTTATTAAGTATCCTCAGTGGTGCTGCGCCCCAAATTGACGACCCGAGATCGCCTTGACATAAGGACAATCCCGTGCTCCAGCTGCTGCGCCAGGGGGCCAATCAGGTAGCGACAGGCTATGAGGATTGCGATGACCGCCTCGCGGATGGGTGGGCGGGCTGTGGAGTTTTCGCTTGAGCCCCACCCAACACGATGGGGCTGGAACAAACTCCACGCCCCGCGAACTATGGCAGACCAATTTGGCTCCAACGTCTGCAAGCGGCTTGATGATAGAGTCAATGGATTTCTTGACGCTCTCGCCCCAGAATGCAGCATCCCGAATCATGTGGAGCAGATTGTAGGCAAGACATCCTCATGACCATCTATCCATAGCTCTCAGACGTTCATAAGCGTTCTTCAGACGAATCAATCGTTCATGCAGAGAGCGTTGAATCCAGAGCGCCTGGGAGGGAAATGATTCAGAAGCAAGGTCCCAAGGCCAATCTTCATGATTTCAATGAATACGTTTTGCAATAGAGCATAGGGCAGGATTGAGGGACAAAGTAACATCGGATTTGAGCACAATTTGCAGGCGGTGTACGACTCAGCCGCTCGTTATCAGCCGTCCACGTTCCAACGGCTTGTCATCTTGTTTCTTCTTGGCCTTTGTTCTCAGACGTTCCATAAATTCTCGCGCTCTCCTTTGCCCCTCACGTTCCTTATCTTCAAGGATCTCGGCCCATGGCTGGATGATACGCCAGGTTAATTTACCGCTCAGAGGCGGTTCAGGATATGCACCTTGATCGTACAACGAATAACTGCGGAACTCCACCGAACTTTCCTGGTAACATGACCAAACGGCTTTTCGGATGAGGTTTGGGTCTGCTTCAAATTGCAAATCAATGATATAGATCCAGGATAACTTCGGTGTCCGAACCGGACCTGAACACGGCCCCCAGGTCCTTTAATTCATTGTAGATTTCGATGTAGTAGTAAATTGCACCGTTGAACGTGATTACGTAACGGCCCGAGATATCAGCCATGGGCTGACCACCCCGTTCAGTCAGATCGATTACGGCAAGTTTGCGGTGGCCAAGGGCGATACGCTTGTCCTTGCTCAACCACACGCCTTCTCCGTCCGGACCTCGGTGTTTTTCCTGTTCGATCATCGCGCGCAAAAGCGGGATGAAAAAATTACTCGAACCGACTAATCCAACAATACCGCACATCAATCAATACCCGGAGCAGATATGCTTATCGACTGCAATTCCTGAAATAGTGCTTCACACGGCTTCACTTTGCCATAGTAGCTAGTTTGCATAGCACAAGCTGGCATTTTTTCGAATCGTACATTAACAGCATATCCTTGATCCGGTCGGGAATGGGCCTGAGATAATCCCTAACAAGCAGATATTCCAGTATCTCAAATTCACGACTTGAGACATAGCTGTTAAATTCATCCTTATTCCACTCACGAACGTGAGTAACATTGGGATGTGGCCCTAGAGAATATTTGCCCCTCGTCTTGTCTCTCTCAGGAGTGGATATGACTATGAGCGTTTCGGAGGAAGAGTGCATCTTGATGTAATTCATTAAAGAATATGGAGTAGCAAGATGCTCAACAACGTCAGAAGATATGATAAGGTCGAAGATCCCTGTTACATTGGGGGCATCGCTTTCAATATCGTCTTCAATCCACTGGCCTACGGGGTGGTTGGTTCGGCACCAGCTAATACTATGATGCTGGTCAATGTCAGTAATCTGGCGGCAATGAGGATAGATATACTTCACAAGTTTAGTCCCGTAGCCGCAACCAACATCAAGAACATTCCTGACGCGATTGGTCTTGGCAATGCGAGCCGCATATTTATAGGTGTCAACCTGATAAATACTGGAATTCGACTCACAATCCTCATATTGGTGGGCCTTCCCGCCTTGGTCAAGATTGCATCGGTAGCCATTTTTTATGAAGTATTGATGCATTTAGTCATTCCCCGGTATGCAGAGGTTTCACCATAAACATCCTGAGTTAAGAGGAACGAAAGGCATTAAGGTTTTGTATCATTTTGCGCCTGATCACGTCTGGTTTCCTGGTGCTGCTCTAAATCTGAATAATGCATCAACTTGACCTCCAACTGGAGCCGAACTGCATTTCCGGCTCGGATTCCATCCGAAAAAGCTCTTGGAATGCCGAATGTCCATAAATCATACGATATTCCGATCAAAACCCGCAAGAAAAATGCCGATCAGACCAATTTGAGCAATTTGAGGACATACCACCATCCCCGCAGTTAATAGCTCGTTCCCCCGCCCCATAGTGTTGGGTGGGGCTCAGGCGAATAAGATGCGATAGTAACGGGCAAGAGGAAAAGCCGAGGCGACATACGAGTATCCCACTCTCCGCGAGGTATGATAGACCACCCTGGCCCCAACCTTGATGAGCCGCCTGATGATCGAGTCTATGGATGGCGTTGACACCCTCGACGGAAAACGCAGCATCCCCGGCCATGTTGAGCAGATTGTAGGCAAGACATCTTATGAGGAGCCTGGCCTGATAGGTTTAATCGCGTGATCAATGACTCTGTCAAAAGAGAAACTTCCTCTACATGATTCTAACAACCCCATCTTTGCGGAAATTTTCCGAGAGTTCCCTGAGCTTTCATTTCTGCGGCGATGATGATAGAAGTGTGGATGTTAATTGACCACTTGCGGGAGAGGGGAAAGAAGTGAAAGCTTCCTGCGTGTTTATTCAGGGAATCATCGTCCTGGAGCCACGTGTCTTTGTCGACGAGAGGGGATTTTTCTTCGAAAGCTACAACAGCAAAACTCTGGCCGCTCTTGGCATCGATGTCTCATTTGTGCAGGACAATCACTCATTGTCCCGCCGCGGTACTCTCCGAGGCATTCATTACCAGATAAAGAATCCCCAGGCGAAGCTGGTTCGTGTCGTGAGCGGAGAGGTATTCGATGTATCGGTGGACCTGAGAAGGTCCTCACCAACGTTTGGCCGCTGGTTCGGTTTGACTCTTTCGGCCGCAAACATGCTGCAGATCTATATCCCCCCCGGTTTTGGCCATGGTTTTCTAACTCTCTCAGATATGGCCGAAATGCTTTATAAAGCCAGCGATTTTTATGCTCCGGAGCATGAAAGATGTATAAGGTGGGATGATCCCGACTTGGCCATAGACTGGCCTCCGGATGGAGAGAGGACCATTTCCGAGAAGGACGCGAAAGGCAGTTTTTTTCGTGAGGCGGATTTACCCGTTCAGGATACTTGAGGATGACTCCTGATAATATCAAAAATTGTAATGTCGTAGTCGTTGGAAGCGGCGGGATGCTTGGATGGGAGGTCGTCGAGTCGTTGAAAAGCGCCGGTCTCAAAGTTGCACCCCTGGACATTCCTCTGATCGATATAACGAAACTGGAAAGCGTTCGTTCGGTCCTGGGTGGAATCGGTTCGCCCGGCCTTCTGATAAACTGCGCAGCCTATACCGCCGTAGATGAAGCTGAATCGGAATCTGAGGCCGCCTTTGCGGTTAACCGGGATGGGCCGGCCAATCTTGCCGATGAGTGCGAAAGGCTGGGAATACCGCTCATCCATATTTCCACGGACTATGTTTTCAACGGTAAATCCGACCGCCCCTATAGAGAAGAAGATGCTCCCGATCCCATTAACGTCTATGGCCGGAGCAAGTGGGAGGGAGAGGAGGCTGTCCGGTCCCGGCTTGCCCGGCACTTAATAGTGCGGACTTCATGGCTTTACGGATCAAGAGGCCTGAATTTTGTAAAGACGATGCTCAAGCTCGGCACAGAGCGGGAAGAATTGAAAGTTGTCTCCGACCAGTACGGATGTCCCACGTGGTCTTTTGACCTTGCCGGATGCCTGATCCGGATTGGGGAGCGCGCCCTCTCGGGTTCGGAAGAGGTCCCCTGGGGGACCTATCATTTCTGCGGAGAAGGCATCACTACCTGGTATCATTTTGCCGTGGCCATTCTGGATGAAGCGCGGCGAGGGGAATCAGCCCGGATTGCCAGGGTGTCGCCCGTGCCGACCAGTTCCTACCCGACCGTTGCGGCGAGGCCACGATATTCCGCGCTCGATTGCGGAAAGATAGGGATGAGTTTCGGAATAACGCCGCCCCCCTGGAAGATGAGCCTTGCCAGCCTGATAGATGGATTCTATAAATCTTCCGGGAGCGCCGATGCCCGAGAGCGCCTTTAGGATCGTCAGCCATAACGGGTTGCGCCAAATACTCCTGCCCCCTTAACGGACTCATCCCGGGCAGCGGTAATTAAGGGTGATCGAAGGCTATTTGGGCGAAGTTACCTTTGCCCGGGCGGGCTTCCCGGCCCGCCACTCAGGAGGTAATTTGAGTCCCGGCCTGCAATACACAATATCCAACCGTATCAGAGCGATAGAGTCCCAAATGCCGCGGGGGGTATTTAAGAGGTAGGCTTTAAATCAGAGCTTTTTGGAGATCAATGCGATTATGAAGAAAATTCTTGTTCACGAAGCCACGCAAGCTGCAAGGCGGCGTCAAATCGGCGAGCAGGCGCAAACTAACAAGGCCATTGAGGCAGGGATCCAAGAGGAGCACGCTTGCGCCGACACCCTCAAGCCAGGCCCCGAGTCGCGTAGAGTAGAGCTTTCCAGCCGCACGACTGTCTTTGGTTTTAAATTAAGAAGGATCTTGGCGTTAAATATTAGCTGGAAGAATTATGACGATGCCTATCAAGCATGGAAAGAATATAGGAGGGGAAATATTGAGAGGCGTCAGGCGTTGAAAATAATTGGTGATAAATATGGTGCTTGTCTATTCTTTCTACTATATCCACTCTACAAAATCGTAAGACCTTTCAGAAAGTTCTTAGGGCGAAGACTAATCGGCCGCCCTTCGATACGGACCTTCGATCCGTCAAAAAGGACGATGTTGCTCGTTTCTCATGAGGCATCCCAGACTGGAGCACCTATAATTGCCTTCAATCTGCTGGAAAAGTTCGCGGCGCGCTACAACGTCATCTCCGTTCTTCTGGGACCCGGCAGCTTGGAGAACGCGTTCAGAAACGTCTCATCAGTGACGATCGGACCCTTTCCATTCAATTTGCGGCTAACGCGTCACATCCACAAACCTATCCTTAATGCCTGCCGCAGGTTCGCGCCCGCCTTCGCCATCGTCAACAGTATCGACTCTCGCGAGGCGCTTATCCCACTCTCTAAAGCTGGAGTGCCTTCCGTCCTGCTTGTGCACGAGTTCATCTCCACGTGTACGCGACTGGACATGCCGGCAGTCGTTACGTCTGCCGGTCAGATGGTTTTCCCGACTCGGCGGGTTTGGGAAGACGCAGTCGAGGCTTTTCCGCCGCTGGCCGGGCGTCCGGCTAACATCATTACTCCGGGTCCCACGCGAATCCCCAGTGAGTGGCTGGACGGGGAAACTGCCGATAATGAGGGAAAACGCATAGCCGAAGTGATGAGGCCACTCGGGGCGGACGACAACCGGGTCGTTGTAATGGGTTGCGGTACTGTTGAGTTTCGTAAGGGCGTCGATCTGTTCGTCTCAGTCGCGGCCGCTCTGCAGAACCGCTTGCCTTCACGCCGGTTCCGTTTTGTGTGGGTCGGTAAAGAGATGGATGGACTTTACTCCCGCCTCCTCGCCATGCAGGTCAACTGCTGCGGCCTTCAGGAGACCATGACATTCCTTGGGGAGGTGAACTCCGTTGAGCCTGCTTATGCCATGGCGGACATTTTCCTGCTTAGCTCCCGGCTCGATCCGTTTCCCAACGTCGCCATCGATGCCATGTTGGCCGGCTTGCCCGTTGTCTGTTTCAGCAACGGCTCAGGAGTGGCCGAGATGCTGTCAAATCGTGCCGGCCTTGAGCGTTTGGTTGTGCCCTACACTGATGCAGCATCGGCGGCTGAGGTTATGGAGCAATTGAGCGCTGACGATTGCTATTACCAGGCGACAAAGACCTCAATCCGCGATCTGGCGCTCTCAACTTTCGATATCGACCGCTATGTCGCGCGAATCGATCAAGTGGCTGAAAGGGCCGCCCTCATCAAGGATGCAGCAGCGGGAACTTACGTGCCGGGAGTCACCCAATGACCGGTTGTTCCTGTAATACTGGGGGTTTTTGTTGCGTCGTGCCGGGTGGAGCGGGAGCTTTATGGGCGCCAATCTCTGCCTTGCTCTCGCCGGAAGCGGCGCCAGGGTCCAGGCTTTCGGCCGCTCACGCATAATAAGCGCTGTCTGCAATAATGTGACCTGGATGAATGGTTTGTCCGATGATCCGTCGGCAGTCGTCCGGGCGATAGAGGGCAACAATATCGTTTTCCATTTGATCGGCGCCAGCACTCCTGCGAGTTCGAACAAGGACCCGATCGCCGACCTGAACGCCTGCGTCATTAATACGCTCAAAATGCTGGACATCTGCCGGGAGTCAGGCGTCAGGCGGGTGATCTTCGCCTCTTCAGGCGGCACCATTTACGGTGTGCCGCAATCAGTACCGATCCGCGAGGACCATCCGACTGAGCCGATCAGTGCTTATGGCGTCAGCAGGCTCGCGATCGAGAAGTATCTCTCACTGTACAAGTATCTGCACAACCTGGACTACATAATCCTGCGAATCGCAAATTCTTATGGTCGATATCAGGTGCCGACCAAAAAACAAGGCGTCATCGCGGCAATGATGATTAATGTGCTGAACGGCGTGCCTCTTGAGTTCTGGGGAACCGGTGCTGCCGTACGCGATTTCATTCATATAGACGACGTGGTCGAGGCGATGATTGCGTCGATTTTCTATGAGGGCCCGATCAGAGTGTTCAACGTTGGCTCCGGAATCGGCAGAAGCATCAATCAGGTTGCGACCGACATTGAACGCATGTTCCCGAACACTATAGCCCATCGGGTCTATCGGGAAGCGAGACCCGGCGACGTGCCGACGAATGTCCTGGACATCGGCCTGATCAAGCAGGAAATGAATTGGTCTCCCGAAGTCGCCTGGCAAGCGGGCCTGAAGGATACCGCCGACTGGCTAAGGGATTTCTTGGAAGCCGGCGGGCCTGCTCATTGATTGCAGGAACCCGAACCTGCCTTTCTCCGTTTGGCTGCCGATCAAACCGCAAGCAGGTTTCAGAATCAGTTATGATAACTTAGCATAAATAAAGATATCAGCGATAAAACCGCAGCAATCGAGATGATTATATATGTAAATAACTGCCTTTGCTTCCTCAAACGTGCAATTGTCACGTCGCGCTTTGCAATTGTCGCACTGCGCTCTGCAATTGCCGCATCTCGCTCTGCAACAAGGTCATCCCAGATAGTCAAGAGGTCTGTGGCCTTTTCGAATGTTTCCGTGGTTGCCCAGATCTCGTCAGGAATTTTTCCTTCCGTTGTTGCCCGGCATAAAAGAGAATAAAATTTCGCTACAATCGGCCAACATGCTGCACCCTCGTCACAAAAGTAATGCCGCAGCACGGGGCGGATGACCTGATTGACCGCTTCCACTGTTTGTGTTTCATTTACGGAAAGAGGAAGGTTTAAAGAATTAATCAGCGTCCGGGCCTGTTCAAATCCGGAATTAAACCAGCGATCATAATCTACGATCGCTCGCAGACTGCTTCGAGTATATGATAGCGCGGCCAGGTTAGTCTTAAGCCAGAGCGTCTGCGAATGGGAAGAAGATAAACCGGATTGCCTGCTCAAAGACGCGGCCAACCGATCCGGGGTGGCGAACTGCCTGTATATAAAAGGGTTCCAGGTGCAGTTCATCAAATATTTCCTGCCACATGGGCAACAGGATTGCCGTCAGGGGGTCCTTAAATCCCCATATCTTTCCTGTCCTCTTGCATTCGGAACGCACAAATCCGAGAAGGCAGCTTTGTAATTACTGAATGTTGGGTTTGCGCCACCAGTTGGCAGGAAAAGACAGCGGGGGATTGTGCCAGTCACAGTTCAATTCCTTCAGGATTTTTTCGTGAGTCTTACAAATCTGGCTCGCCTCGCAGTATCCTGCTTCATTCGCTTCATCGGCCGGGACCAGGTCCTGCCCCAGGTCCACCCCGAGGGCATGAACGAAGTTGGCAACCAGGGAAGTCCCGCTTCGGCGATTGCCCAGGATTACGACTACCGGCAGTTTACTGTCCAAGAGAGTTGCTTTCAATCGAGAAAAAACCGATTTTATTACTGGTTGCAGAGCCTCTCAGGCAAATTCCCGAAACAGCCGCTGTTGGTAACCAGCTAAATTTATTGAGGAATTAACCTGACAGGAGTAAGTCTGACGACGATGTCGTATATACAGTAAGCCTTCAACAAAATCTAGTTAACTTTGTTTAAAATAGGTAAAGTTTTGTGGAGGAATATCTAAACCTGAATAATTCCGCAACATGGTCGCCAACAGATGCCGAATCACATTCGGGGTCAGATTTCACCCGAAAAAACTTTTGAAAACCGCCGAGGTCCATGGAATCATGCCATATGCCCATCAAAACACGCAAGTGCAATGCCGATTAGACCGGTCTTGGAGCTTTGGGGGCACACCACTGCCCCCGCAGTTGACTCCTTTAGCGGCCAAAAGATAACAGAGCCACTGCACTCTTTACTTTTTGCCAAAAAATATGACCTGTTATCGCGATTTGCCTTCTACAGGAGTTTAAGGAATCCAAGCCCATCTTATAAGGGCTATTAGTGTGTTTTGCTCTGAGAATCCTTAAATTCCTGCCTGAGATATTGCCGGAAGCTTTTCTGCCGGGCCTCGAAGGGTGTAAGGAGAATTGGGGAAACTTCGCGTATCACAGTCCCCTCTGCCCCATCGTTCCAGAATCTGGGTTATCCATATTTACTTGTATTTGGCCCAGGCGATCCCCAAAGCCACTTTTCTTTTGATCTCGTCCAATCGCGCTATTCTTCGAAGTAATCCAGAGCGAGTCCCAGGAGACTGAGCACAGGAATTTGCATTGAAGTCATGTACCAACTCCGGTCTGCTTACCTCCCCGAAGCATTGCAGTGACTTAGTGGTGACTTGTCCACAAAAACGAGCGGGAAAAAACTCAATGCGGAAGTGGTGGAGCTGCGTGGGCCCTATTGGCGTCGATGAGATAGGCTTTTCTCTGGGAGCGCTCCACGGCCTCATATGCTCTTTGGATGGTTTACGAACGCGAAGTGGCTGTTCCGCCACAGGTTCAGCGCTAGAGGCTGTGGTGCGATACCATGGTCGTCAAGAATGACCGGCAAGGAGAGTTGATCCATCATCCCGAAGCGCAGGTTTTGGTCCCACCACGCGTCCCAGGCTCTGCGCAGCGGCTCAGTGTTTTCCATCATCCAGATCGTGCCGCACCACAGCTTCGCATGCAGGTTCCAACCGCGTGCGCGGAAATACTCCATCTGCTCGGGCATCTTCTCTTTGCCGTAGCGATCAATCAGGTAGGAGTTCCCTGCCGCCATCTCACTTTGAATGTACTCGAACTCTTCTAAGATTGTTTTTCGGTCAGGGTGCGGGACGAGGAGCACCCGTTGAAGGGTGGAGAGCCGTGCAAGTGCTGCCGCCCGCGAGACAAGAAAGCTCAGGTCGTTGAACTTGAGCGAGGCGTCGGCCCAGACAAGCCAGCGATAGCTGCCCACCTCGTCCAATCGATGAATTTGGTGCTTGAAGTAGCGCCCGCACAGCCTGGGATTGAAGTCGTGGCGTGGGTAAGCCGGCACTATCAGGCGCGTCCAAGTTCTTACTGAATCGGGTGAAGCAATGGCAGCGGTCTTTTCGTCCGTATAGTAAAATGCGTCTATTCCGTCGTGGGCGGGTAACGGCTTCACGTCGTCGATGCCACCGAAATTGGCGGTGACGAGTGCAATCTCACTTTGAGTAGCGCTCACAAGCTCACTTTGAGTAGCCTTCCGGCGTTGGAAGAGGTCCCGGAGCATTTCACAACCTCGGAGCAAGCCCATGTGCGCAACTCTCCCGTCGTAGTAAGGGTAAACGATTATTAACCTGAATAATGCATCAACTTGGCTGTCAACAGATGCAGAACCGCATTTTGGATCGGATTCCGGGCCAAAATCTTCTGGAGCAATCCCAAGGCTCGCAAAACGATACGATTTCCCAATTTAACATGCAAGTGAAATGTCAATGAGACCGGTTTGTACATTTTCAGGACACACTCATTCCCCGGAATTGATGAGCTCATTCCCCCGCCCCATAGTGTTGGGTGGGGATCAGGCGAAAACTCCACAGCCCGCCCACCCACCCGCGAGGCGGTCATTGCAATCTTCATAGCCTGCCGCTACCTGATAGATTCTCTGGCGCAGCATTTGGAGCAACGAATGATCTGTGTGGCTCGCTGACCTCGGGTCTTCGATCCCGGACGAGACTCGCTCCAGAAGTTTGAATCTTTCATCTGCTTGCCGCATGAGGCCTCCCGCTCCCACCCATAGCGTGCGATAGACCTATTTTGCGGTCGGCCTCCGCGCTATGCGCTCACATGTCGCTGCGGGAGGCCGGGCAAGCCCACTTCACAAAGTGAAGTAGGGCGAAGCCCCGCTAAGCGAGACCTTGACACCATTTTCACCTTTGCGTCCACCCGCACACAACCTGCCGGGCAGGAATTTTCAATCGGGCTCTATCAGGTCCTGTGCAGGACGTTCTGAACGATATAGTCCCAACTGTTGGGCACGATGTTGAACTTGGTCCTAAGCGTTTCCAATTTGCGGAAGTCCAGGGAATCATAGTCCAATTCTTTGTCCTGGTACTCTGTGAGTATCGAGTCATATCTTTCCGACAGCACAGTTGAGTTGGGATCCAGGTTGGTGATCACGGCCAGGCCGCTTGGCGGCGCCGGTATGACAAAGATCCTCAGGTCAGCCCTGTGTTCCAATAGCGTTACCACTACCTTCCATACGTCGCCACACCAAAAATAGGTAGAGCGTTTGCGGGAAGCTACAAGCCGGGTGATCGGCAGACAATCATGAATGAGGACAATCGTCTCCCTGTCTCCGTATCGCTCGATGTTTATAAAATCCATTAACGCTTGCTCAAAGATATGCAGGCCGTCGATGAAAGCTAAAGCCAGCCTGGGTGTGCAAAGTTCTTCAAGTAAATCGTATGACTCAAAAAACTCATTGCTCGACATTTTGTACAGCTTCGCGTGCGATTCAATTCCTTCACTCGGACTCGGATCAATGCCGATCGCTTTTGTTTGTGAGTTTACCAGTCGGAGCGAATTTCCCATAAAGACTCCAATTTCAACATAGCTCTCCGGTCTTAGAAAGTTGTGAAAACGGGAAATTGTGGTCAAATAGTCGTCACCCGGCATCAGGGAGCGGGCCATAAAACCATGCGCACGTGCGAGATCTTCATCCAGCGGCAGTGACCTTTCGGAGCATGTCAGAGCGTCTTCCACGGCGCCGTTGGCGAGGCGGCCTTCACCTCGTGCGACCCATCTTTCCGCCTTCCTCTTCTTGATATCACGGCTGAGCTGGGAAATATGTGTTCCGAGTCTCCACCATGTATCCTTCAGAAACTGCATCTCACTACTCCAAATAATAGAGCCGGGAAGGCTTTACCCGTCATTGTGTGAACTCTGAACAATGCGCCAACTTGATTACCTACCGATACAAAGCTCATTTCGAGGTCGCATTCCGAACGACACGGCTTTCAGTCCAGTGTCGTGAAAATTGATCGATATACTTGACCGTTCATGCCTGTGTAGAAGGGATGGAGCTGCCGACAGCTCCCCTTTCGATACCTCAGGACAAGCCCTGGATATCTCAGGGCGAACGGTTTTGTAACTGCGGGAATTTGCGCAACCCAACACCTTCAAAACGCATGAGATATCCTATATCGTAAGCAAAAAGGCAAGTGAAACGCCAATGAGACCGCTTGTGGCAGTTTGCTGCCTCCGCAATTAAGAAGCCAGCGCCCGCTCCCCCAGCGGGAGATAAAGTCAGAAGGGACACTCGTGATTCTCCCGCTTCGGTTATCCCGAGGCGAACTGACACGGGTGTCAACCTTGACATTGCATTCAGAATCCGGCCCTGTGGAGGAACGGCAACGTCGGGAAGAGCATCCGAACAAAAAAAACTTGATAAATTAACAGAAAGGAGTAAGTCAGGTTCCGGGAGATGTCCAGCCCCGATCAAACTTGCTGCCCTGTCGATCACTGCCGCCGGCCGACATTTGGGGGGGTAAAAGCTCACTTCACTCACAACTTGCGAGGATTGGTTTATATGAAGTCTCTGGCTCCGAATGAACGTTATCGTCAGGGAGTATGTATCTGGTTTACCGGGTTGAGCGCTTCAGGGAAGTCCACGACTGCCGAGGCGCTGGAACGATTAGTCCTTGTGCAGGGCCGCCGGGTGACCATGCTCGATGGTGATGTGGTTCGCACTCATTTGTCCAAAGGACTGGGATTCAGCAAAGAGGACCGTGACGTGAACATACTGCGCATCGGCTTCGTAGCCGCTGAAATCGTGCGTCATGGCGGCGTTGTCGTGTGCGCGGCGGTCAGTCCCTATCGGGCAACCCGCGATGAGGTGCGCAGTATGATGGAAGAAGGCCGCTTCATCGAGATCTATGTCGATACTCCCATAGAGGTCTGCGAGCAGCGAGATCCTAAGGGATTGTATGCTAAAGCTCGCCAGGGGCTCCTGAAGGGTTTTACCGGGATTGACGATCCCTATGAACCCCCACTCAAGGCGGAGATCACGCTGGATACCGTCGTGAACTCGGAGGAGGGAAACGCACGCCTGATCTTGGATTATTTGATTCAAAGAGGTCTTGTGGACAGTATTCAACCGGCGGGGGCCTCCGAGGTGATTCATTGACACCCACCGAAATAAAAGCAGAATTATGATATAAGGGAAAACAGGACTGCCCCGGAGAAGGTTTTTGCTTCTCTTCTATCCGACCCTTTGTTTTATAAGTTTTTTAAATAAAGCGATTTGCCGGGACAAAGAGATTCCGGCACGCTTGGACTTTCCCCCGAGATATTGCCGGAAGCTTTTCTGCCGACTCTCGAAGGGTGTAAGCAGAATTGGGGAAACTTCGCGTTTCCCGGTCCCCTCTGCCCCATCGTTCCAGAATCCGGGTTATCCATACGCTGATCTCATTTTCGTTTCAGGAATGCCCGAGGGCAATTGCACGGTCATCTTTGGAGAATTGAGAGAACTGCAACTGATAGAGCCTGCGGTATTCACTGTCCAGCATCATCAACTCGGAGTGGCGGCCCTGTTCGACAATTTTACCGTTTGCCAGGGTTATTATGAAATCGGCATTCTGCACAGTGGAAAGGCGGTGAGCTATTACGATCGTCGTTCTGCCCCTCATAAGGTTTTCGAGGGCTTTCTGGACCTCGAGTTCGGAATCGCTGTCAAGCGAGGAGGTGGCTTCATCGAGTATGAGGATCGGGGCATCCTTGAGCAAAGCGCGTGCTATGCAAATTCGCTGGCGTTCTCCTCCCGAGAGCCTGATCCCCTGCTCACCGACGGTAGTTTCAAATTGCCTGGGCAGTTTCATTATGAAATCATATGCGTTAGCCGCCCTGGCCGCCGCAATTATTTCTTCATCGCTTTTGCGGATGTCGCCGTATGCGATATTATTCTTGAAGGTGTCATTAAAAAGGACGGACTGTTGGGTAACAATGGCGATCTGAGAACGCAGGGATGCAAGAGTTACCTCCCGGATGTCGATTCCGTCAATGATAATGGCCCCTTCGACAACCTCATAGAACCTGGGGATAAGGTTTATCAGGGTGGTCTTACCCGCCCCGCTCATGCCAACCAAAGCTACAACCTGTCCCGCCTCGGCCCTGAAGCTGATCCCCGAAAGGACCGGTTTTGCCCCGTAACTGAAGGAAACGTTCCTGAATTCTATATGTTTCCTGACAGGCTCTAGAGTCACTGCATGGGGTTGGTCGAGTATCTCGGTGGGCCGGTCCAAAAGTTCATAAACCCTGTCAGCGGCCGCCAACCCTTGGTGGATGGCAGAATAGATGTTCGCCAGGCGTTTAACCGGATCATAGAGGCTGATAAGGGCGGCCAGAAATGCGATGAGGTTTCCTGCTGTCATTTTTTCGCCAATAATCTGGTAGCCTCCATATAACATAATTGAGGCTATGCCCACTCCGCCAAGGAATTCCATTGCCGCACTGTTTACGGAACTGACGACCACCGCTTTCATGGTGTACTTCAGAAGTCTTCCATTTTCCTCGTGAAAGCGGTTCTTTTCATAGGCCTCCATGCCGAAAGCCTTTACTATCCGGTTTCCGCCTATTGTCTCGTGCATTAGGACCGAGAGGTCGGCCATGGTTTGCTGAGCCTTTGCGCTGGTCTTTCGCAATATCTTACCGACCTTGAAAACCGGCACAAAGGCCACCGGCACAATAAGTATCGCTCCAATTGCCAGCCGCCAATCCATGTAGAACATTATGCCGACACAGCCGATTACGCTGAATGTCTCTTTTATTATTCCAGTCACGGACCCTGAAAGCGTACTCTGGACAGCGCCCACATCGTTGAGTATTCGTGACATCAGGTTCCCGGTTTTCATCATGTCCAAATAGGGGATGGGCAGGCACTGTATGTGATTGTAAACGTCCTCTCTGAGCTTCGTTATTATCCGCTGACTGACGTCGCTCATAAAATAGGCGTTTGCGCATAAAGAAGCGCCTTTGACGGCAAAGATGACGAGCACGGCCGTGCATAGCAGGTTCAGCATCTCCTTGTTTTTCTTTACAATCAGGTCGTCGAACACCGGTTTGATAAGATAGAGACCTGCCGTGGAACAGGCAGCCACCAGGGCCATGCAAAGCATCGCAAGCGCAATCCTGCGCCAGTAGGGGGCAACCAGTCTGAGTTGCCGTTCGTAGACGCCCATCAATTCGAATCCTTTTGATTATATTTTTAGGATCTGTTCCTCAAATTTCCCGGCTGAGTATAAATTGAGATCGGGGTGGTGGGAAGGGAAAAATCCGGCGGAGCGTCGAGAAAGGGGCTCGGCACTGGGAAATCATACAGGTCGGAAAATCTGAAAAACCCTTTGTGGAGGAATCGGCGATTAAAACTTGACTGCTATTGGTTTTTTTTGTAATTAAAGGTGTTGTGTGTTGCGGTTCCGCCCGGATCTTGCGTGAGACCGGGACAATATCCAATCATGAGCGCGGCGTGAAAGGCCGTTCGGGTGCGGGTCTGGAGGCCGACGGTTCAAAAAAGGTAAGGAAATTATGCGCATCATCGAGGCGTTTAACGAGATGCAGCCAGGGCAGAAAATGTTAAAAACAAGCTCAATGTCGATCCTCACGGCAAGAGGCTCCCGTTCACTGGGTATCTGGCTTCGCTGCTAAATCTGCTTCCGACTATCAACCTGTTCCAGTTGACCTGACGTTAAACGATGTCTGCCGGGAGGAGAGTCATGCAAAGGACCCTGCTTAAGTCTAAAATTCACCGCGTCCGTGTAACGGACGCCAATCTCAACTATGAAGGCAGCCTGGAGATAGACTCCGATCTAATGGAGGCGGCCGATATACTGCCTTACGAACAGATAAAGATTTATAATATTTACAATGGCGCGAGATTCGACACGTACGCGATTGCCGGTCCGGCAGGGAATGGGGATATCTGCCTCAACGGGGCGGCTGCTCGAATGGGCGCTCCGGGCGATCTGATAATAATTGCTACCTATGCGAGTTATAACGAAGCTGAAGCCGCAGCGCACAAACCTATTGTAGTGCTCGTGGACTCGCAAAACAGAAAATGCGCCGACAAGGCCATAATCGATCTGGCGGTGGTTAAATAGGTCGATTATTTAGCTTGTGAGGATCCGGAAACACCGGATAAGTCCCGCCAAAGGCGGGATTTTGATTCAGAAAGGCTGGGTTTTTTGTCCCGGCAAGGGAATTGATGGTTGCGCGAAGGCGTACCCTGAAGTGCGAAGGGTGAAGTCAGAAGGGTGAACTTCCGGCTGAAGCCGGCAAGCGGATTGACCGGATTATTTTCACTCTTCACTCTTCTTTGTACCGCCAGAGCCTGCCCCGGACCTGATCGGGGGGCGGGAAAGCACCTTCTCGGACCAAAACTGACTACAGCAGCCGGGATTCTCCCGGCTGAATCGTTCTTCCTGAAAGAGGAGATTTGTCCAGATGTCAATGAGGAGCTATTTGTTTACGTCCGAATCCGTGACCGAAGGCCATCCCGACAAAGTAGCCGACCAAATCTCGGATGCCGTTCTTGACGCGATTATTGCGGAAGACAAAACAGCGCGTGTCGCCTGTGAAACCCTTGTAACTACCGGGCTTGCTTTTGTTGCAGGCGAGATTACGACCTCCACTTATGTCGATATTCCCCATATAGTCAGAGATACTATAAAAGACATCGGGTACAACGATTCCTCGATGGGTTTCGACTGGGAAACTTGCGCCGTGATTACCAGCATCGACAAACAGTCGCCTGATATCGCAATTGGCGTCAACGCCGGCGAAGGACTGTTCGAAGAGCAGGGCGCCGGAGACCAAGGGTTGATGTTCGGCTTTGCCTGTAACGAAACGCCTGTGCTCATGCCAATGCCGATCTACTATGCTCATCGGATTTGCAGAAAACTCGCCGAAGTCCGGAAAAATGGGATGGTCGATTTTCTTCGGCCTGATGGAAAAAGCCAGGTTACGGTCGAATATCTCGATCACAAACCAAGAAGAGTGGACACAGTAGTTGTGGCCGCCCAGCACGCGCCGAATGTGAGTTACTCCGCGTTGCGCGAGGCAATCATAGAAGAGGTCATAAAGAAAGTAATCCCGGAGGGATTGCTCGACTCGAAAACCAAATACTATATAAATACCACCGGGCGGTTTGTGGTCGGTGGCCCGATGGGCGATTGCGGCCTCACCGGAAGAAAAATCATCGCCGATACATATGGAGGCCAGGGCAGTCACGGCGGAGGAGGCTTCTCGGGTAAGGACCCCTCGAAGGTCGACCGGACTGCCTCCTATATGGCGAGGTATGTTGCAAAAAACATTGTTGCCGCCGATTTTGCGGATCGGGTCGAAGTGCAGGTTGCATACAGCATTGGAATGGCTGAACCGATCTCGTTGATGATTGACACCTTCGGCACAGGACGCATTCCCGACGAGAAGATTGAGCAAATTGTCCTGGATCTGTTTAGTTTCAAACCAGCGAACATGATAAAGTACCTGAGGCTTACCAGGCCAATATTCAGAAAGACTGCCTGCGGCGGCCATTTCGGAAGGACCGATCCTGACTTTACCTGGGAGAAAACCGATATGATGGAGATCCTGAGAGATAAAGCGGAGCTCAACGGGGTCAGCAAGCAATGCTAAGGGTCTCTAATCTACCACGGGCTGTCTGAGGCGACACGCCCCGGACTATTCCGGTTCTGTCCTGCACTCTGTAAGGGTTTCTTTTCCCGAACCTGTTGGTGAATTTGGACCTGGTGAATAAGGGGTATGAATGGATTTTGATATCAAGGACAAGGGGCTTGTAGACAAGGGGCGTTCAAGGGTGGAATGGGCTGCGCAATCCATGCCCGTGCTGCGGTCGATCCAGAAAAGGTTCGCCTCCGAAAAACCTTTGGCGGGAATACGGATGGCTGCCTGCCTTCACGTTACCACAGAAACCGCTGCTCTTGCACAGGCGCTCCAGGCGGGAGGCGCCGACTTACGAATTTGTGCATCGAACCCGTTGAGCACCCAGGACGATGTGGCAGCCTTTCTCTCCATTTCAGAGCGAATTCCTGTTTTTGCTATAAAGGGTGAGGACAAGCAAACTTACTACCGCCACATTCACAATGCGCTTGAACACTTCCCGCAGGTTACAATGGACGACGGGGCTGACCTGGTTGGCATTCTTCATTCCGAGCGCAAAGAGCTTCTTGCCAACGTAATCGGCGGTACGGAAGAGACGACTACCGGCGTAATCCGGCTTCGGAGCATGGCAGAAAAAGGGGTGCTTCAGTACCCAATTGTGGCTGTCAACGATGCGGATTCCAAACACCTTTTTGATAACCGCTACGGGACGGGTCAAAGCACGGTGGACGGAATAATCCGGGCTACCAACCGGTTGCTTGCCGGGGCTAATTTCGTAGTGAGCGGATATGGGTGGTGCGGCCGCGGATTGTCGATGCGCGCCTCGGGAATGGGGGCCAAGGTCATTGTGACCGAAATAGACCCGCTGCGGGCTCTGGAGGCCGTTATGGACGGCTATCAGGTTATGTCTATGGAAAAGGCCGCGCCCATTGGCGATTTTTTCTGCACGCTGACCGGGGATATCCACGTGCTGCGCAAAGAACACTTCGCAATGATGAAAGACGGCGCTATTGTTTGCAACTCTGGCCACTTTAATGTGGAGATCAATCTGGATGATCTGCGTGAAATGTCCTCATCGGTGAGGACCATGCGTGATTTTGTTGAAGAATTCAGGCTGAAAAACGGCAGGAGAATATACGTGCTCGCCGAGGGCCGCCTTATCAATCTGGCTGCAGCCGAGGGCCATCCTTCGAGCGTTATGGACATGAGCTTCGCAAACCAGGCTTTATGTTCGGAATATATCGTCAAAAATCATGTCTCCCTGAAAAAACAGGTCTACCGGGTACCGATGGATATCGACCGTGAAATCGCCCGCCTCAAACTTGCGAGCATGGGAATTGAGATAGACTCGCTCACTTCGGAGCAGGACGCCTACCTGCATTCGTGGGAAATGGGCACTTAGGCAAACATGTTTTCCGGCGGGAATTGAGTGCGTATAAGCATCGAAAGAAGATCCCAGGCTTTCTGGCTCATATGTATTTTTCTCCTGGCGGGCTGTCCCTCTAAGCCTTCTCCCACACCTCTGCAACCTGCTGAGCGCCCACTTCTGGAACGGCTTTCCCCGGCCCAGCTACCTGACTTCCAGGACGATGAGCCGGCCGCTTCCCTGCGGTCGGCCATTGAGAAAAGCCTTTCGTGGTATGCCAGGATTCCTGGAGACAGGCAGGTTTGTCTGGGCCGCTTAAAGGTGCCGGCAGGGGTTATTCGGGAGTCCCTCAATCATTTTGCCTCTCTTGTGGGTTCGGGCCGTATTAGCGCTGATAGGCTTTCGCAGGATTTCGATGTTTTTAGGGTGACCCCTCCGGACAACTTCGGCAGTATGATCGTAACGGGGTATTATGAACCGGTGCTGGAGGGAAGTCTTAAGCCGGGAGTTGAATTTTGCCGGCCGATTTATCCCGTTCCGTCAGATCTTCTCGTGATTGAGCTGGACCGTTTCGACGGCAATAAATTCCATGGTGAGCGGCTGGTGGGCCGTTTGGAAAAAAACTTCGTGGTTCCATACTATTCACGCTCCGAAATAGACGGGGAAAAGGTCCTTGAAAAACACGGCGTCCAGCCGGCCATGCCTCTGGTGTGGCTAAGGGACCCGGTTGACTGTTTCTTTCTTCACATCCAGGGGTCCGCAGTGATCAGACTCAATCAGGATGGGACGCAAATGCGGCTGGGGTACGCAGGAGCCAACGGGCGGCCATATCACAGCATCGGGAAAGATCTTATCGATAGCGGGGCGGTTTCACCTGAGCAGATGTCTATGCAGGCGATAGGCGAGTACCTGCGCTCTCATCCGGACAGTCAGAACGCTATTATGTGGAAAAACGAGAGCTATGTCTTTTTCAAATGGGTTCCACAAGGCCCGCTGGGCAGCCTTGATGTAGTGCTAACGGCAGGCAGATCAATTGCGACAGACCCCAGGTTCCACCCAAGCGGTGCGCCGGCGTTCCTGGTAAGCGAGAAGCCGGTCTATGATTCATCGGGTAAAATCCGGAAGTGGGAGCGCTTTGGAAGGTGGGTCCTCAACCAGGACAGTGGCGGAGCCATTAAGGGACCGGGGCGGATAGATCTTTTCTGCGGAACGGGTGAGGCGGCGGAAAGGATTGCCGGGCCGATGAAGCAGCGGGGCGAGCTGTACTATTTCATCAAAAAAGGCCTGATTTGCCAGGAGCCGCAATAGTATCCCCAAAGTGTAGTCATAGCTTATCTGGCTGCGAATGGTTTTCAAATAGAAAATGGAAAAGAATGCGCATCTCATCGAAAGCGCGGCATAGTGCCTCCATGGCCTGTACAGCCCTTTGCCGTTCCTCTCCATCAAATAATTCGGGCATTGAGAGCATAGCGGTCTGAGCGGAGCGAAAACGGTCTGTAGCATGTTCGGCAAGCGCCCTCAATTGAGGCAGAATGATTTCCGGCTGAGTTTCGGAAATCAGTTTTTCCAGTTCTCGATATTTTTCATCGTATTCTCGGGCAAGTTGTCCTATAATCCGCAGGTGCGGGGAATGACCTTTCATGAAGGCTCCTTTTAGGAGATAAATTGCATCATTATAACACTTTCCATACGGGTTGCGATATAATTGAATTATCGAAACCTTTGTTGGATCTTACAGCTCTCAAACCTTGCACTTATAGAGAATATCTTATACTGGTTCTCATTAGAATTGGCGGCTGAGGAGTGTCGGGAGGCTTACGCGGGCCGGGAGCTCTGGCAGGATGATGAAAAAGGGTTCTCTGGTGGGAGAAACGCCTCAAAATTGCTAATGAGTTAGTCATTCCAGCGAAATTCCGGCTTTCGCCGAGGTGAGGTCTATAAGGTCTTTCGCCTTGATGTGGGAATTCCAATTCTTTTGCATCACCTTGCTAGTGTGCTCTTCCTATCCATACCGTTAGTCCGAAGGCAGTTCCTTTGGGCTCCACTCCGTAGGCGGAGGGTTTTGAAATGTTCGTCAAAAATGTCAATGTTTTGCTTTCCGAGTGGATCAAAGTCCCGGTTGACGGACTGCCTCCCATGCTCGAGAGAAAACTGCACGAACGCCTTACTTTTATAAACCCCGATTACGAGATGCGGCACAACCGGGGCGAATGGATAGGCAACATTCCCGCCCAGATTAACTGTTTTAAACAGAAAGGCAGAAATTATCTCATCCCGAGAGGATTCCTCGACCAGTTTATCGAACTGTGCAAAAGATACCAGATTCCTTACCGCATGATCGACAGGAGGCGATTCTTCGACCCGATTTCGATGGAATTTCATGGCGAATTGAAGAGCTACCAGCAGGATGCGGCCGAAGCTGTACTTGAGCACGATTGCGCTACCCTGGTCGGCGGTCACAAGAGCGGCAAAACAGTTATTGCACTTTATACCATTTCTCAGAGGCGCCAGCCCGCGCTGATTGTAATTCCTAAAATAGACCTTCTCGATGGCTGGCTGAGGAAAATTTGTAGCTTTCTCCAGATCCCGGCTTCAGAGGTGGGCATTTTCTCCGGCGGGACTCAGCAGGTCGGAAAGCAAATTACAATCGGCCATACCAGCGAAATAATGCGTTACTGGAGAAAAATCTGTGACAAGGTCGGATACATAGTCTTTGACGAATCCCAGCGCTGTCCATCGAAGATTCTTACCAGCCTGGTCCCGAATTTCGACTGCCGCTACGTATTGGGTCTATCCAACACTGTTCAGCGAAAGGACCGCCTCATAAAGCTGATTAATTTTTATCTGGGCGATGTTGTTTATACGATCGATGAAAAAGACGCCCGTGAAGGACGCGGGGTTATTTCGGGAACCGTAATAGCCCGTCAAACCGATTTCAACTACCCCTACAATTCCAGGGCGGATTACCAGTCGATGCTCAGGGACCTGATGCTGAACCCTGCAAGAAACCGCAAAATTGTGGACGATGTGGAAATTGAACTTCAAAAAGGAGAAGAGCGGGTCCTTGTGCTTTCCGGAGGAGAGGACCAGGACGATGCATTGAGCGCTGAGTTGAGCCAGCGCGGGATAAAGGCGTTTTCATATAATCAGTTTTACGCCAATCCCATGATTGTGAACGAGAAAGGCTCGAACAATACTGTTCCGCAGGCCGGAGCTTCGCAGGGGAAGGTATTGCTTATTTCCCCACGCGTTATGCCCCAGTGTTCGCACGCCCTGAAATCTCATGTGGTTTTCTTGGCCGTTCCAATCCACTTCCGGAAAAACCTTTCCAACGCCATACGGGATATGTGCCAGGATTGCGACTCAGGCGACAGCCGCCTAACCATCTATGATTACGTTGATTCCAGAGTGGGAATACTTGATAATTATTTTCGTATGCGAAGCTACAACTACGGCGTTCACCCGGACCTGCTGCTCAATGGCTAAATGGACATTCGGGAGGCTGGGGGGTAACCCGAAAGCTCCCGCTGTCTGCCTTGCCTGCTGATAAAATTCAATGCAAGAAAAGCTGGTCGCAATCGCGCCATTCCTTCGCTCCTGCCCGCAAGTCGCAACGCTTGGCGTTCGTCCTTCTATGGGCGACTATACCCCTCTGCAGAGGGGAATGCTGCTTTCAGCCAGCCAAATTTTCTTTCCCACTCCACGGTTTGTCAGGATTCTACAGGCGGCCGGGAAAAAAACATTCCCCAGCGCTTTCACGTACAGCGTTCAAAAATCCAGGCTGATACAGGAAGTTTTGTTTCAGTTTCTCAAGTGTCCTCACCCCTTCACGCGCATCTATTACGGACGCCAAAAAATTTCGATCGCCGTAGATTTTTCTTTTCCGCTTAAAGCAATGGGTCCGAAGACGGTGGGCGGCGCACGGCTGGTTTCGAATGCTGGTGATCTGCGCGCCCTGGTTGATATTTATAACCCTTTGATAATTCAGGAGATGTTAGATTACGCAGAGTGCTTTCGGCTCGTTTTCGTCAATTACAAATGCGCGGGGATAATAAAAAGAGTTTCGAGTGGGGCGCAGTGCGGATTCAATAGCCACCCAATCTCACCCAACCCGCAGTTAGAGCAGGAGGTAGGTCTGGAATTTTTCAGCAGGGAAATCGTGTCCTGTCTTGAAAAGTTGCTTAGATCGATGCAGATAAACGACATTGCCGTAGAAATCGGTACTACCCGCCGAGGCTGGCGCCTGATTGAATTGGCTCGCCCGCCACTTTCATGGCCGACCCCCGAAGGCCTAAGTAACAGGCATAAGCTCATTTCCCACCTGATCGAGTCCAATAAGCTCTAAATTCAACACCTTTTTTTTACGGCGCCCCCTTTGTAGAATCTTGCGGAATTGGTATTGACCGGTCAGCTAAAATTATGAGATCGATCCGCTTTAAATATCTTGAAAGGAATATTTTGATGATGTTGAGAAGGATAGTTCTGGTATTCACTCTGGTTATGGCTGTCTACGCCGGACTGGCTTCAGCCGCGCTTCCGGATGAAGGCAAGCAATGTCCGCTTATTTCCCCGGAGTCGCGGCCTTTCGTGCAGCGCACGCTTGCTTCAAAGCCCGGTGATCTTTTCGTGGTGCTCAAAAATGGCCTTACACTGCTCGTTCATCAACAGCCCGGGGCCGAAGTCGTTTCCGCCCAGGTGTTCGTTCGGGCCGGGTCCGCCCTCGAAGGCAAGTACATGAGGGCCGGTCTTTCCCATTATCTCGAGCATATAGTGGCCGGAGGAACGACGCGCTCGTTTACCGAAAAACAGGCCAAGGAACGCCTCGAGGAAATGGGCGGTACAACGAATGCCTACACCAGCTATGACAGGACGGTGTACTTCATAAACACGGGGGCCGGCCACTGGCGGGATGCCCTGGATTTGCTGGTTTCCTATGTATCTGAAAATGTTGTGGACGCCAGGGAGGTTGCCAGGGAAAAGAAGGTGATCCAGCAGGAAATGAAAATGGGGGAGAGCAACCCGAATACTGAGTTATGGAAGCTGTTCGTCCAGACGGCCTACCAAAAAAATCCGGTTCGATATCCCGTGATCGGCTATGAAGAGGTTTTCGTTAAACAGACCCGGGAGGCCCTTCTGGACTATTATCAGCAACGCTACCAGCCGGAGAACGTGGTAGTGGCTCTGTCCGGGAATGTGCAGGCTCCCGAAGTCCTCGAATTTGTGGCGGAAAAGACCAAGAACTTTCTTGCCGGAAACTCCGATCCGGTGGTCCTGCCTGAAGAGCCCTTGCAGGGAAGCGTCCGGTGGGAGGAAAAAGAAGTTCCGATCGTCAGGCTGGTCCAGGCAATGATCGGATTTCCATCGGTAAATGCTTATGAAAAAGACCTATACGCCCTGGACGTTCTCGCGCAGGTGATGGGGGAGGGCGAGACCTGCCGTCTGCATTGCCGTCTGAAAGAAGATCAGAACAAAGTCTTCAGCGTCGGGGCGTCGAACTGGACGCCTGCCTTTGTCCGTGGCCAGTTTATTATTTCGGTGTCCCTGGCTCCTTCTCAGTGGCCCTCGGCCCTAAAGGACATCCAGGAGGAAATTGATCTCTTCAGGACTACTCCAATCAGCGCGGAGGAGTTGGATAAAGCCAAAAAAACGGCCATTGCCCAACACGTTTTCGAAAAAGAATCAGTTTCGGTCAGGGCCTCCTCGCTTGCTTCATCTTATTTACTCTCAGGGAATCCTTACTTTGACGAAGAGTATGTCGACGGGGTCCGCTCCGTAACGGCGGAAGAGGTTCAGGCGGTGGCTCAGCGATATCTGGTTGATAACCGCATGAACGTTGCGGTGATAAAGCCTCCGCACACCGAGGTCCAGAATGTGGCGGCCGCCGAATGCCCGCCTCAGAATACCCTGCCGGTTGAATTCAGCCGGATGAATAACGGGTTGAAGACTTTGATCAAGCAGGACGCCAACCTTCCTTTTGTAACCCTGCAACTTTGGGGTGCCGGCGGCCTTTCACTGGAAACCCTGGATCGTCCCGGGCTCTCAGCTTTTACGGCCGGGTTATTGACCGCTGGGACGGAATCTATGCAAAAGCTCGATTTACTGAGAAAAGTGGAGAATGCCGGCGGAGAGATGGGCGTCCAATCCGATAACAACACCTACCATGTTTCCATAAAGGTGCTCAAAGAAGACTTCGACTGGGCACTTGACCTTCTTGCCGATATTGTCCAGAACGCCCAGTTTCCTCAGGACGAGATCGAAAAGCAAAGGCAGGATACGCTGATTGCCATAAATAAGCTCGATGAGAGTTGGCAGGCCGAGGTGATGCGACTGTTCAAGAAAAACTACTTCCAGAAGACTTCCTATGTGAACGACAAGCTGGGAACCTCGGAGTCCGTCGGGTCGTTTACACGTGAGGAGATAGTTGCATTCTACCGTAAAATGGTGAATCCGACTCATTCCGCCCTGGCGATTTACGGAGATATAGATCCGGACAGAACCAGGGATCTGGTGCAGCAAAAATTCGGAAAATGGAATGGTGCGCCGGTTGAAAATCCAATGCCCGACGAGACCCATCGGATCGGAGAAAATCATACCATCGAGATAAAAAACGAAAAGAACAGCTCAGGGCTTTTCATCGGCACAAACGGTCTGGATATCAACAACGCCGAACGGCCTGTGCTTGATGTGCTGACTTCGGTGCTGTCTGGAGGAGGTTCTCCGGCGGGCAGGATATTTGATTCTCTTCGAGGTGGGGAGCAGAACCTGGTCTATACGGTGAGTACTTTCCCATTTTACGGGAAAAACGCAGGATTTTTCGGGGTCATCACCCAAACCACTATGGCGAATCTGCCCAAGGTGGAGAAAGTGATTCAGCAAAACCTGAAGCGGCTTAAGGATGAACTTGTTCCGCAAAGCGAACTCGAGAAGGCCAAGGAGAACATGCTCGTAGGACTGAAGCTCGCCAGGCAGACGCTCAGCAGCCAGGCGTCGGACGCGGCGCTGAATGAAGTGCTGGGCCTCGGGTGGGATTACAGTCAGCACTATCCGGATCTGGTCAAGGCGGTCACCGCTAAGCAGGTAAGAGACATGGCCCGCAGGCTTTTCACCAATACACTGATAGCGAGGACCCTGCCGGAACGGCCCGTAGAGATACTTGCAGCCCCGCCTGCTGTCAGAGGCGACGTGCGAATGTGAGCGATTGCCTGCCTTAGGGATATAGGTCCTAAATGTCCTATAAGACCTGTATCTCTTCCTCATTCAGCGGGGCAGAGGAACAGTTTTCCGTCAAAGCAAAGCTTGTTTAGCTTTCCCTGTTTCTGAAGTCTCCGTGATACCTGTTCCACTCTTTTTTCCGGGACCCCGAGAGAGGCGGCCAGTTCAGCAACAGTGCAGGGCCGCCTCTGCACCGTTTCGATTATGCGTAGACCGATTTGTTCTTCGCCGCAGTCCTGCTTATCCGCCTCGAATACGCCTACTATTTCCGCATTGAGCGAACTGAAAAAGGAAGCAGCCCACGCCATTCGCTCATCGGTCAGGCCCTGGGTTCCGGTGCGCGCCGGAGGGCGGACAACCGTGTTCAGTTCGATCTTATCGGGCCTTATAGACTCGATGACCTGCGCCAGCGCCGAAAGCTCTGAGGCACTGTCGTTGACTCCCGAGACCAGCGCTGTTTCAATATGTAACTGCCCTTTGTATTCCTTGCGAAAAGCCCGCATTCCCTCGATGATCTGCTCGAGTTCCAGAGATGGATGAGGTCTGTTGATGTTGCGGAAAACGGCGGGGGTGACGGCATCCAGAGAGGGAACCACGCGGTCGGCTTTCAAAAGGCGGCGCCTCACCTCCGGCGCCCACAAAAGAGAGCCGTTGGTCAGCACGATCAAAGGAAACCGGGGGTAAGTCTTTTTAACCGCGGCAATAAGCTCTCCCAAGCCCGCATAAAGGGTTGGTTCGCCGGCGCCCGACAATGTCAAGACGTCCGTTGCTTTTTTGGGATGGAGGCGGAAAAAGGCGCTCAATTCCGCGAGGATTTCTGATGGGTCGACGAAGTTCTCTACAGTTACGCTCAGACAGGTAGTAGGTCCCGACTCGCAGTAAATGCAATCGAAAGAACATGTCTTCGGGGGGATGACATCTATTCCGAGAGATCGTCCCAACCGACGTGATGGTACAGGACCGAATATCGAGCTCATGTATGTTGACAAGAGCGCAGGGTTTTCGGGTCTATCCCGGTCGGTTCGACAACTATGCCGATGAGATAGAGCGGTTTTTGGCCGTCTTTTTCCAATTCATGCGCTCTGCAATTTGTGCTATCTGATATAAAAGCACCTGCCTCGGCCAGGATTATATAAATTGGAAAATCCTTTGTCAACTTTGCGGCTCGGGCGTTTTTGCTTCCAATGTAACCAAAAATATTTTAATTATTATATGTTTAGACTTTAACCGCACAAATTATTTTCCGTCCGGAAAGGGTTCCTTTCCGCCCCCGAATCAGGTCCCGGGCAGGCGCTGGCGGTATCAGTCTTCGGGTAGATCTGGAGGGGTGTGGAATGTTCATCGGGTGTTTCCGGATGAAGACAAATTAGTTGTTCACCAAAGGGAGATAACGGATGCGAAGCGATCTAATGAAAAAGGGTATCGAAAAAGCTCCTCATCGGTCACTTTTCAAGGCCATGGGCTACACTCAGACGGAAATAGACAGGCCTCTCGTAGGTGTTGTCAACTCAGCCAACGAAATTATTCCGGGCCACATTCACCTTGATAAAATAGCCGAAGGGGTCAAGGCCGGCATCCGGATGGCTGGCGGAACTCCTGTTGAGTTCAGCACCATCGGTGTTTGCGACGGCATCGCCATGAATCATGCCGGGATGCGCTACTCCCTTGCAAGCCGCGAGTTAATAGCCGATTCCATTGAAATAATGGCCATGGCTCATCCTTTCGACGCATTGGTCATGATTCCAAATTGCGACAAGATCATACCCGGAATGATGATGGCCGCGCTCAGACTTAACATTCCGGCAATTCTGATAAGCGGCGGCCCAATGTTGGCCGGTCACGTGGGTGGAAAGCCGGTGGATCTCATATCGGTTTTTGAGGGCGTGGGTGCGCTAAAAGCGGGACAGATCTCTCTGGGTGAACTGGAAGAGCTGGAAGACCATGCCTGTCCAGGGTGCGGCTCATGCGCGGGCATGTTTACGGCAAATTCAATGAACTGCCTGGTTGAGGCCCTGGGATTCGGGTTGCCCGGCAACGGAACGGTCCCGGCGGTTACCGCTGCCAGGGTGCGCCTCGCCAAAGAAGCAGGCAGCCGGATAATGGACCTTTTGGCCAGGGACCTCAAACCGCGCGACATCGCAACCAGGGCGGCTTTCGAAAACGCAATAGCCGTGGACATGGCCCTGGGATGTTCCACGAATACGGTTCTTCACGTCCCGGCAATTGCAAATGAAGCCGGAATCCGCCTCGATCTTGGCGTTTTTAACGAGATCAGCGCCCGTACGCCTCACCTTTGCAGCCTGCGGCCCGGTGGAGCGCATTTCCTGGAAGACCTCAACTCGGCAGGGGGCGTACAGGCTGTGATGAAGGAGCTTTCGCGCCGCGAGCTGATAGATCCCGCTCCTTTGACCGTTACGGGAAAGTCGGTGGGGGAGAACCTCAAAAGTGCGCGCGTTCTTCGGCCCGAGGTTATCCGGCCGCTCGAAAATCCTTATCATGACAAGGGAGGGATAGCTATTCTCTACGGGAACATCGCGCCGGAAGGTGCTGTGGTCAAGCAGTCGGCAGTGGCGCCGGAGATGCTTACGAGGAAGGGCAGGGCGCGTGTGTTTGAAAGCGAATCAGATGCGGCGAACGCTATTCTGGATGGTGGGATCTTACCGGGCGATGTGGTGGTTATCCGTTACGAAGGTCCCAAAGGGGGCCCGGGAATGCAGGAGATGCTAACCCCAACTGCCGCCATTATAGGGCGTGGTCTGGGACTGGATGTGGCGCTCATTACCGATGGCCGGTTCAGCGGAGGTACGACCGGAGCGGCCATAGGACATATTTCTCCTGAGGCGGCCGTTGGCGGTCCGATTGCGTTGATCGAAGAAGGTGATGAAATCCTGGTGGATATCCCGAATAAGAAACTGGAGCTGCTGGTGGACGATGCGGTGCTGGCAAAGCGCAGGAAAGCATGGAAGCCGCATGAGCCGAGAGTTAAGCACGGATACCTTGCCAGATACGCACGTATGGTCAGCTCTGGTTCCCTCGGGGCTATTTTGCTTAACGAATAGAATTGACGGCAGCGGGAAGCAGGAGGCGAAGAGCTTTTGGCTTCCTGCTCATCGCTGCCGGCATTTTTGCAAGGGTTTTACGTGGGCCATGTTTTCAGCTTAGCTGACGCCCAGCGCCATGAGAACTGGTTTCGTTCTCCTCAGGGACAAAGGGCGTTGGCGTTCGAACAAGAGCTTTTCCGGAAGATATGGGCGCCGGTTTCTCCGCAGCGAGTTGTGGAGGTGGGTTGCGGGAGCGGTATTTTCCTGGAATGGTTCAACTCGCAGGGGCATATGGTGGCGGGGCTCGAGCCTTCGAGCTCGAGCCTTGAGCTCGCGCGCAGGCGGCTTGGCCTCAAAGTGCGGTTGGATCAGGGATTTGCTGAAAACCTGCCCTACGATGACAACGAATTCGATACAGTGGCCCTGATAACTTCCATGGAATTCGTCGACGACCCCTACCTGGCGCTTAAAGAAGCCTTCCGCGTGGCGCGTCGAAACGTGCTGCTTGGTGTCTTGAACAAATATTCGATTGGTCGTCTCCACTATGGCATCCAAAAATTCTGGAAAGACTCGGTTTACAGCCGCGCCAGGTTCTTCAGCGTTTTTCAGCTTCGCACAATGAGCACCGGGATTCTTTCCGGCGCTGTTCCGATTGAATGGCGGACCTGCTTTTCCTTACCGCTGCCGTTTCTTCGCTACATTTCTCTTCTGGAGCGAATTCCTATGTTGCAACGGCATCCTTTCGGACATTTCATCGCAATGCGCATTGATATGCGATGCCGCGTTCGCGCACTGCATACACCTGTTTTCGATGAAATCCCCGCCGGAGCCAAAGTTTCGGTTCAGTCTTTGGGCTGGTGGCGGGATTCTGGAGGCGCACCTGAAAGTTCGGTGAATGGGTGAGCAGATGAATAGGAAAAACAGCAGGACGCGTTAAGGTTTTACCCGCTCACCATCCCCCCGCGCTCTTACCCGTTCACTTACTCACCTGGTCACCTGCACTCTTATTTTAAGGGACTGAGCATGAAAGAGGCGATGCTGTACAGGCGGCTTGATGAAAACCGGGTTCACTGTTTTCTTTGCTCGCAGCACTGCCATATTGAGCCCGATGAAACCGGAAAATGCGGAGTGCGCCAAAACAGGGGAGGTAAGCTATGGAGCTTGGTTTACGGGAAATTGATCGCCCAGCATGTCGACCCTATCGAAAAAAAACCGCTGTTTCATTTCTTTCCCGGCACAACAAGTTATTCGATTGCTACGGCCGGGTGCAATTTCGAATGTGTGTTCTGCCAGAACGCTGACATATCCCAGTCTCCCCGAATCCACGGAGGGATCTACGGCCGGAGCGTGTCTGCTGAAGAAATTGCAGACCGCGCACAAAAGGAGGGATGTGTCACAATCTCCTATACATACACCGAGCCTACCATCTTTATGGAATATGCCCTCGATGTTGCTGCCCCGGCAAAAGAGCGCGGACTTGCAAACGTTTTCGTATCCAACGGCTACATGAGCAAAGAGGCGTTGGATGCGGTTGCCCCCTTTCTTGGAGCGGCCAACGTGGACCTCAAGTGCTTCAATGACACGTTCTACCGGGAACAGTGCGGTGCTCGCCTCAAGCCCGTTCTCATGACCCTTGAGGGCATTAAGAGGAAAGGCATCTGGCTTGAGGTGACAACGCTGATCATCCCGGGGTTGAACGACAGCGAAGCTGAGTTGAAAGAGCTTGCGCAATTTCTGGTCGGCTTGGGGCCTGAAACTCCCTGGCACGTGAGCCGATTTCATCCTGCATTTCATCTGCTCGACAGAGGGCCTACGCCGATCAAAACAATCAGAAGAGCAAGGCAAATTGGGCTGGAAGCCGGTCTTCATTACGTCTATACAGGGAATGTGCCCGGAGACAACGGCGAGAATACGTACTGCCACTTTTGCGGAGCCGTGCTGATAACCCGAATCGGCTATTCCATCAGGAAACAGGGCATCGAGCATGGCGCCTGCGCAAAATGTCGAACGGTACTAGCGGGGGTCGGACTGGATTGAGCACAAGCAGAAAAGAGTTGTTGCGCGAGGTGTACGACAGGCTATTGGGCTTTTTCGGTCTCCAGAGATGGTGGCCTGCCGAGACTCCGTTCGAGGTCATCCTTGGGGCGATACTGACACAGAATACCGCATGGAAAAATGTGGCCGCGGCGATCGGCAACCTGCGTCGCCATGATCTGTTGAGCTTCGAGCGCATTTGCGGGCTTAGCGCACAGGAACTCGCACCGCTCATTCGCTCATCCGGCTTCTACAACGAAAAAGCAAAGAAGATAAGGAATTTCTGCAATCATATCATGACAAAATGGGATGGCGGTTTTGAAGAATTCCTTGTTCAGGATATGGAATCTTTGCGGACCGATCTTCTGGCAGTCCGGGGCATCGGCCCGGAAACCGCCGACAGCATCGTTCTGTACGCCGCTTTTAAACCATCTTTTGTCGTAGACAGATATACCTACCGGATTTTCTCAAGACATGGATGGGTGGGGGAGTCGATTTCTTACGAGGAACTGCGGGAGTATTTCATGGGAGCAATGGAGCCCGATGTGCCGCTTTTTCAGGAATTCCATGCCCTGCTGGTTCGAACCGGGCATCTCTACTGCCGTAAAACAGCCTTGTGTCAACCCTGCCCTATGAATGTTTTCTTCACTCAATGATCTCTTGATTTCTTGATGAATTTGCGGCTATGAAATTTACTGTCCCCTACACTCTTTTATACCTGAAAATGATGTGTTGCCCCCATTTCACTCTGGCCCCAGTGCTTCATAATTACTAATGTAGGGTAGTTTGTCCCCAGGAGTGCGAGAAAGGAATGACTATGGGTCCCGGCAGAAACGACCTCTGTGGATGGGAACTGAATAACCCTGACCATGACATTTTTGATATTCAGGTAATAGAAGTTTTTGGAGCATGCAGGGATTGCGAACAAGTGGCTGAATGCACCATGCCATCTGAATCGGTGCGGCGCCTGGCGCCAAAAGAGGGCAGGATTGTCGGGCTGGGCCATGAAAAGGAACAGGGTAAACCTAGGATGAGCTACTTCGCGCTGCTGAACCGGAATGAGGTGAAGTTCATTCGGTTGAGCTCGCCGGACCATTACTGGGCTGCGGCGAGTTGCATATCTCAAGAGCAGGTGCCGGCCTGGGCCTTGTCATAATTGAATCAGGAAAAAGAAGGCGTCCCCGTCGCCTGATAGCGGCTGACTGTAGCTACCGCAGCGGAATCGGGATATGGAGGTGGATTTCAAATCTATGGACAACCCGGTATTTGATTTCTGGAACAAGCTGATGGTCGATATGTGGTCGAAATGCGCCATGCCTGTAGGGATTCCATTCACCTGGTTCACGCAGCCGGATAAGATGAAAGTTCCATGGCAGATAACTCTGGATATGACCCGGGCTATATCCGACTCCTTGGCCGCTTTCACCGGAGACAAAAAAAAGAGGGCGCCAGTGACGAGGAGTCTTTTTCCGAGCTTGTGTCGAAGCTGGTGCAAACAGGGTTCGAGGGATACTTGAGGAGAACACGCAAAATCGGTGCTATCTTAGGTTCAGCTTAAAAAAGAGGAGAGATAAAACGATGGCCCCTTGCCCCTTCGAAAAAACGGGGCCGGGATACCAGCCTGGAGGATCAATGTCAATTTGTCGGGATTTTGAAAAATCTTCTTGCTATTCTCGTTTCCGATTGTTAAAAAGTAGTCAATTTTGGTCAAGGGACGAGATCATGAATCATTGCTTCGATACCGTAAATTTGTGGTTCTGGTGGTTTACCTGGGGAGGTGCGCGCCTGACGGGATAGCCATCAGTTCGAATTAGAATTCCTGCTGGGACCGTGGGCCGCGCCAAGGCTCACGGTCCTTTTGTTTTTGTCGGAAGGGACCGTGGACACATTCTGCGGTCCCTTTCTATTTGGGGTGCAGGACCCGCGAAAAGGAGGCAAAAGGTGCTTGTCGTAATGAAAAGAGGAGCTACAGCGCTGGAAATTGAAGCGGTTGTCTCCGGCATTGAGCAAAAGGGCTACATTGCCAGGCCAATTCCGGGTGGAGAGCGGGTGGCAATCTGCGTTCTCCACAATGACGGTCCGGTGGACGCCTCGTCATTTCTGCAACTTCCAGCAGTAAAAGAGGCTATTCCCGTGACCCGCCCGTACAAGCTGGTGAGCCGGGAATCACAGGCATGGGACACCGTCATAGACGTTGGCGGGGTCCTGGTTGGCAACTCGCATCTCACCATCATGGCCGGGCCTTGTGCGATCGAGAGCGAAATCCAGGCGCTTACAATCGCGCGTATGGTGAAGAAGGCCGGTGCCCGGATTTTCCGGGGCGGCGCCTTCAAGCCCAGGACCTCGCCTTACGCATTTCAGGGACTGGGAGAGGAAGGGCTCAAAATCCTGGCCAAAGTGCGTCGGGAAACCGGGATGCCGGTGGTTACCGAGGCGATCGACCATGAAGTCTACGAGCTGGTCGAGCATTACGCTGACATAGTCCAGATCGGCGCGAGGAGTATGCAGAACTTCAGCCTGCTGCGGCGGGCCGGAAAGTCCCGAAAACCTGTTCTTCTCAAGCGAGGGCTCGCGGCTACCATCGAAGAGTGGCTCATGGCGGCCGAATACGTGATGGAGGGAGGAAATGACAAGGTGATGCTCTGCGAGCGCGGGGTGCGCACTTTCGCCCACCACAGCCGCAATACCCTGGACATTTCCGCCATTCCTGTGGTCAGGCAGGAGAGTCATCTGCCGGTGATCGTAGACCCCAGCCACGCTGCGGGCTTCAGGGACCAGGTGATTCCTCTCAGCCGCGCTGCTGTGGCGGTCGGATGCCATGGTCTGATGGTGGAGGTTCATCATGCTCCTGAAACCGCCCTCAGCGATGGACATCAGTCGCTTTATCCCGCTCAGTTCGCCGATCTGTGCAGGCAGATAGAGTCCATTTTCAGCGTATACAAAAAGTCAACGAACGGATGCCGCGAAAACGGTTATGGCAGTCCCGGTTCCAAAGCCCGCCACCGCCGAAATCTCGACGCTCCGCGAGACGTGGCGGTCCCGGCTCCCAAGCCCTGAGCGAGAGACTGATCGGTCCAGGAAGGAGAAGACTATGCAATTGGGGTTTTACCCGGAAAAATCCGAATTCCGCACTATGGCCGCAAAGGGGAACCTTATCCCGGTTTGTCTGGAAGTGCTGGCCGATACGGAGACCCCTGTTTCCGCGCTGGCCAAAATATATGATGGGCGTGGGCCCGTATTCCTTCTGGAAAGCATGGAGGGCGGTGAAAGGTGGGGAAGGTACAGCTTCCTGGGAAATTCGGCCACAAGGACGGTCAGAGTTTTCCGTGATGAAGTCGAAATCGAGAGCGGGCCTAAAAAGGAGCGCATTGCCCATCACGGAGATCCGCTCAAAGCTCTGCGCTCCTTAATGGCTCAGTACAAACCGGTAAAGCTTGCGAGGCTCCCCCGGTTCTGGGGCGGCATGGTCGGATTTTTCACCTATGAGTTCGTATCCTTTTTCGAGGCGATCCAAAGCCGGCTGCCCGCTGACGTTGCGATGGCTCATTTTATCCTCCCCGGACAGCTTTTCATTTTCGATAACCTGCGCCACACTCTGAGCCTTGTGGCATACGGTGTTGTCGAAAACGGGGAGGCCGATCAAGCCTATGACGGGGCGGTTGAGACCCTGAAGCAGATGAAAGGCAAACTCGAGGGTATGCCCGGAGTGGTCCCCCGCGACGCGCCTGAGGAATTTCCTTTCCATCACGATGTCGAACCTGGGAAATTCCGTTCCGGGGTTGCCAAAATCAAAGAATACATTAGGGAGGGAGACATCATCCAGGCGGTTCTCTCACAACAGTTCAGTTGCCCGGCCTCCCCGGATCCCTGGTCACTCTACCGCGCTCAGCGCTTCATAAATCCATCTCCGTACCTTTATTTCCTCCATTTTGACGATACGGTCCTGGTAGGTTCGTCTCCGGAAACCATGGTGCGCCTGGAAAACGGCGTCGCCACGCTTCGCCCTATTGCCGGGACACGCCCGCGCGGGAAGACCGAGCAGCAGGACCGGGAGCTTGCCAACGAGTTGCTGCTGGATGAAAAAGAAAGGGCCGAGCACCTTATGCTGGTGGATTTGGGCAGGAACGACCTGGGCCGAGTGGCTGAAATCGGCACGGTCCAGGTAACCGACCTGATGGTGGTCGAAAGATACTCGCACGTAATGCACCTTGTCTCCAACATAAACTGCGATTTGCGTGAAGGGTTGGACGCATTCGACCTTTTCCGCGCCTCTTTCCCGGCCGGGACCCTTACGGGCGCTCCGAAAGTCAGGGCTATGGAAATTATAGCTGAGCTCGAAGATGAGCCTCGCGGTCCATATGGTGGGGCAATCGGATATTTTTCCTTCACAGGGAACATGGATCTGGCGATCACCATCCGGACCGCCTGCATTCAGAAAGGCAAGACAACCGTGAGGGCAGGGGCTGGAATTGTCGCCGACTCCGACCCCGAGCGCGAAAGACAGGAAACGATCAACAAGGCCGAATCGATCCGGAGGGCGCTTCAGATGATCGAAGGAAGCAGCACAAAGCTTAAACCGGGTTCAGTGGAGTAATTCTTTAACTCCAGGCCTCGCAAAGCGCTGAAAGGAGTTTAATTCCATGCTTTTCATGATCGATAACTACGATTCTTTCACTTACAATCTTTTCCAATATTTCCGGATGCTTGGGACTGAAGTCGAGGTCGCCAGAAACGATGGGGTCTCTGTTGACGATATCGGAAAGCTGGGGCCTGCGGCAATCGTAATTTCCCCCGGTCCTTGCAGGCCGGAGGACGCCGGGGTCTCCATTGGCGCCATTCAGAGATTTTCCGGACAAATACCTATCCTCGGGATCTGCCTTGGCCACCAGGCGATTGCGGCTGCTTTCGGAGGCGAGGTGATTTACGCCAAAAGACTTATGCACGGGAAAGTTTCTACGGTAAGCGCGGATGGAAAGTCTATCTATACCGGGATTTCAAACCCTTTCCAGGCAATGCGCTACCACTCTCTTGCCGTGGCGCCGGCAAGCCTGCCTGAATGCCTGGAGGTCACGGCCAGCTCCGAGGATGGCGAAGTTATGGGAATCCGCCATAGAGAGCACCTCACCGAAGGCGTGCAGTTTCATCCGGAATCTATAATGACGCCCGTTGGCAAGCGGCTCTTGAAAAACTTCCTCGAGCTTGCAAACAGGCAAAGGACTACGGGGGAAAAAATATGATACGCGAGAGCCTCGAAAAGCTGATTGCAAAGATAGACCTGAGCGAGGAGGAAATGGCCGCACTTGTTGGGGAGATCATGTCGGGCAATGCGACCGACGCTCAAATCGGGGCCGTAATAGCTGGGCTGGCCACCAAGGGCGAGACCTTCTCGGAGCTTGCCGGGGCTGCGCGCGCGATGCGGCGCAAAGCCGCCAGGATCCAAACAAACGCCGATATAGTAGTGGATACCTGTGGAACGGGCGGCGACGCCGCAAACACTTTCAACATCTCGACTACGGCGGCCTTTGTTGTGGCGGGATGCGGTGTTACGGTGGCCAAGCACGGGAACCGCTCGGTTTCGAGCAAGTGCGGCAGTGCTGATTTGCTGGAGGCATTAGGTGTAAACCTGGAGGTGGGTCCGGAGGTGGTGGAAGAGGCGGTCAGGCAAATCGGCATAGGGTTCCTTTTTGCCCCGCTCTTTCATGGCGCCATGCGGCATGCAGCCAGGGCGCGAAAGGAGCTGGGGGTACGCTCGGTTTTCAACATGCTCGGGCCGTTGACAAACCCGGCGGGGGCGAACTGCCAGTTGATCGGCGTCTATGCGCCGGAGCTGACGGAAATGTTCGCCCGCGCGCTTCAGCGTCTGGGGGCCAGGCGTGCTTTCGTTGTGCACGGGCATGAAGGGCTTGATGAGATCAGCGTCTGCGCTCCGACGAGGGTCTCCGAATTGAACAATGGACTGATCCGGACCTATGACGTGTCCCCCGAACAGCTCCTGGGCCGGACGGCCGACCCGTTGGATATGGTTGGAGGAACGCCGGCTGAAAACGCGGAGATAACCACGAAGATTTTGTCCGGCGCAAAGGGGCCGAGGCGAGATGTCGTTGTGGTCAATGCGGGCGCGGCATTGGTTGCCGCCGGCGTCGCGCATGATTTCGGTGAGGGTATCGGAATGGCTCAGGCTTCCATTGACGAAGGCAGGGCAAAGGAAAAACTCGAAGCGCTCGTCCGGTTCACCGGGTTGTAAGCGTTCACCCCGGTGCACAAGGATGGAATCAAAAGAATTGTCCTTGGCTTAAAGGAATGAAAAGCATTTTCTCTCTGCGCACTGCGCCTGGTGCAAGGGTTCACCGGGTTTGATAGGACAGGATAAACCAGGATGTCCGATTTTCTTTCGAAAATTCTCGACCGCAAAAGAGACGAAGTCAGGACGGCGGCAAAACATACGCCGGAACGGGTCCTTCGGCGCGAAGCCGAGAAGCCGGACGGAAGAAGGGCCTTTATAGAGCGGCTTGCCAGGCCGGGTCCGCTGGGGATCAATGTAATTGCCGAAATAAAGCGGGCTTCTCCGTCGAAAGGCAAAATAAGGGAAAATGTCGATCCGGCTGATTATGCCCGGAAGTATGAACTTGGAGGCGCCGCAGCTATCTCTGTGCTCACGGACCGAAACTTTTTCAACGGGAGTCCCGATGATCTGAGGAAAGTTAAATCTGCGGCCTCACTTCCCACGCTAAGGAAGGACTTCCTCATAAGCTCCTACCAAGTCTATGAATCGGCGGCTATGGGGGCCGATGCGGTATTGCTCATAGTGCGGGCGCTTTTGCCGGAGTCTCTCCGGGACCTGCTGTCATTGTGCTCGGGCATAGGTCTTGACGCCCTTGTTGAGGCGCACGATGAAAGTGAGTTCGAAACTGCTGTGAAAGCCGGGGCGCGGCTGATCGGCATAAATAACCGCGACCTGGCGACCTTTAAAACTGACATTTCGACCTCCATAGGCCTTGCCGGCCGGGCCGGTCCCGGCCATGTTCTGGTCGCCGAGAGCGGGATCCACACCCGCTCGGATATCGAGCGGCTCCTTGGCGCCGGAATATGGAATTTTTTGATTGGCGAGGGCCTCATGAGGTCGGAGGACCCCGTAAGATTTCTTAGGGCTTTGCATGGAGCGGAAGCGTGAAAGAAGGCGGCCGGCATCATTGTAAAATAGACTGCGGGGCATCTCCTGACGATGCGCCTCGCCGCCCCCCTCAGGTAAAGGTCTGCGGTCTGACCCTGGTGGACGAGGCCGTTGCCTGTGCGGAAATGGGCGCGGACGCTATAGGCCTGGTGTTTTATCCGCCTAGTCCGCGTTTGGTAAGCGAGAAGATGGCTCGGGAAATCAGCGGGAATCTTCCGGAGCAGGTCTGGAAGATTGGCGTTTTTGTCGACGAGCCTTTCCCGGCGGTCATAAAAAAGGCCGAATTCTGCCGGTTGAACTGCGTCCAGCTCCATGGGACCGAACCTCCCGAAATGGTTGAAGCGCTTGAGACGGCTGGAATAAGCGTAATCAAATCTCTTTTTGTGAAAAAAAGGCCCTTTTTGTCTGAAGCGGACCTTTACCGCGCCTCGGCCTACCTGATCGAGAGTGGGGGAGGGTTTGTTCCGGGTGGGGCCGGGCTTAGCTGGAAATGGGCGGAAGCCGGGGAACTGGCAGGTAAGCTTCCCTGCATTCTGGCAGGGGGCCTGAGTGCGGAAAACGTGGGCGAGGCGATTTATGAATTCGGCCCGGACGCCGTTGACGTTAGTTCCGGTGTGGAATCCGAGCCGGGACGAAAGGATATCGGTAAAGTGAGGGCTTTTATCGAGGCGGTTCGCAATGCGAAACTGCGGAGCGATTCAGGGAGGATATTCAAATGAAATCGGCGGAGAAAAATTTTCCATTTATATCTTCATTTTCCGGGAAAAAATCAGCCCAACCGGCTGCAGGAGGCCATTTTGGCCCTTACGGCGGGCGCTACGTGGCCGAAACGCTCATGCCCGCGCTGATCGAACTGGAGCTGGCCTACTTGTCAATATGCACTGAACCGGCTTTTCAGGAGGAATTGAAACTGCTTTTGAAAGACTTCGCCGGAAGGCCCACTCCCCTTTTTCGGGCCGGGAGGCTAAGCACCCATGTCGGTGGGGCGGCCATTTATCTGAAAAGGGAGGACCTTGCTCATACCGGCGCTCATAAAATCAACAACACGCTCGGTCAGGGGCTTCTTGCCAAATGGATGGGTAAGTCCAAGGTGATCGCCGAGACCGGGGCGGGCCAGCACGGAGTCGCTACAGCGACGGTTGCGGCCCTCTTTGGCATGGAATGCAGGATTTTCATGGGGACCGAGGATATCGCCAGGCAGGCCCCCAATGTACAACGGATGAAATTGCTGGGCGCCGAAATAGTGCCGGTTGATTCGGGGACCGGCACTCTGAAGGACGCCATGAATGAAGCAATGCGATACTGGGTAGGCTCTGTGCGTGACACTTTTTACATTATCGGTTCGGTTGCCGGTCCCCATCCCTACCCGGCAATGGTGCGCGATTTTCAGCGGGTGATCGGCGATGAGGCGAAGGCGCAAATCACGGAAGCCGAAGGCAGGGCGCCGGACATGTTGGTGGCCTGTGTGGGCGGAGGAAGCAACGCGATGGGCCTGTTCTATCCCTTCCTTGATGGGCCGGCGGAAATGGTGGGAGTTGAGGCAGCCGGCCACGGGATCGGCACCGGAAAGCACGCGGCGACGCTCGGGGCCGGATCTGTCGGCGTTCTTCACGGTTCCAAATCCTACGTACTGCAGGATGAAAACGGCCAGATTAAGGAGGCGCACTCGATATCTGCGGGTCTCGACTACCCCGGTGTAGGTCCTGAGCATTCATGGCTAAAAGACACGGGCCGCGTGCGCTATGAGAGCGTTTTGGACGAAGAAGCGCTTGGGGCTTTCCATCTGCTGTGCTCGATCGAGGGAATCATCCCCGCCCTGGAGAGCTCCCACGCCGTTGCCCGCGCTATGATCGAAGCCGCGCGGCTGCCGGAGGAAAACATCATCATCGTGAATCTGTCCGGGCGGGGCGACAAGGACCTGGGGATTGTGTCGCGTTTTCAGAGCGAGGCGTCCGTAAGAAAGGACAAACTGTCATGAGCAGGATAGAAGAAACATTCAGCAGACTGCGCGCCAGGGGAGAAAAAGCGCTGGTGGGCTTCATTACGGCGGGAGATCCCGACCTTGGGCGATCATTGGAGATAGCGAGGCAAATGTGCCGCTCCGGGCTGGACCTTCTCGAATTGGGCGTGCCCTTTTCAGACCCGACTGCCGATGGCCCGGTCATTCAACGCTCATCGGCGCGCGCGATCAGCGCCGGAGTGAACATGGAAAGCGTTATCGGAATGGTCCGCTGCCTAAGAGAGTTTAGCTCGATTCCCATGGTAATTTTCAGCTACTATAACCCCATCCTCGCATACGGGGCCGATGAGTTCTACAGGGATGCGGTGGCGGTCGGGGCCGATGGGACCCTGGTGGTAGATCTCCCGCCGGAGGAATCTGATGAACTGACCGGCAAATGGGGAAATGGGCTTGATTTTATTCGGCTCGTCGCCCCCACCACCCCCACCGGGCGCATGGCCCGGATAGCCTCGAAGGCCTCAGGGTTTATTTACCTGGTTTCCATGACGGGCATTACAGGCAGTGGAGGATTGAATCGGGAAGAAATTGCGCGCGTAGCGCACGATTTAAGAAACAACTGCCACGGTCTGCCGATCTGCATCGGTTTCGGAATCTCCACCCCGGACGATGCCGCAAAAGTGTCGGAGTTTGCGGACGGAATAGTTGTGGGAAGCGCTTTTGAAAGGCTGATCGAATCCAGTCTGGAGGATGGAAACATAGCGGGCAAGGTAGGGGAGTACACGGCCCGGCTGAAGAATGCCATTCTCTAGCAGTAGGGTCGAGACCGCGCTACGCTCCCCGGGTCATGCCCGCGAGAATGTCCCATTGGGATACCTTGAACCATGAAATCAGCCGTAGGGTGGGTTAAGCGGAGCGCAGCCCACCAAGTCTTTTCTCATGTCCCATTGGGACGCCCGGAACCATGAAACGGTGTAGGGGCCGTGGGTGTGGTGCTGAATCATTTTATCCGTGATCATCCGTGCCGTCCGTGGTTCAAACTGAACTTTTCGAGACAGAGACGGGACATGGATCAGAGTTCCAGGCGAGAGGCTATTCTCTTGTACTGCATCCTGCCGTTTCTTAGAACGGGCATTTTGCTGGGCCGATGGCGAGCCGGGAGCCTGAAGTGCCCATTTTACCGCTAAAATTGACCTTCAGTAAGACAGTGCGGCATCGCAGTCCATGGGCGGAGAGGTATGTGCTCTTGCAATGCTGCGAACGATCATCGTAGAAATGTAGGCTGCGCCGAAGCCGTTGTCGATGTTCACTACGGCAATATTTGGCGAGCATGTATTCAGCATTCCCAGCAATGCCGCCACTCCTCCGAACGACGCGCCGTAACCCACGCTGGTGGGGACTGCGATTACGGGGACGCCCACCAGCCCTCCCACTACGCTCGGCAAAGCTCCTTCCATGCCTGCGCAAACAATCGCTACTTGTGCCTGTTGTAACGTCTCTACTTGAGCGAGCAATCGGTGCAGTCCCGCAACACCCACGTCGTAGACACGTTCCACCTGTGTTCCCAGGAACTCGGCTGTGACTGCAGCCTCTTCCGCCACCGGGATGTCGCTCGTACCGGCGCAGATGACCGCGACTGGCCCGTATTTTACGTTTCGTATTTCCTGACGCAGGGTAATGATTCTGGCGTCCTCATGATACTGCGCTGCCGGAACTGCTTCCCGCACTGCGTCAAACCTGACCTGGTCCGCGCGTGTGGCCAGGACATCGCTGCCACTTTTTGCCATCCGCAGAAAAATCTCCGCCACCTGTGTGGGTGTCTTGCCTGCCGCAAAGATCACCTCTGGCAATCCCAGACGCAGGGTCCGGTGATGATCAATTTTTGCAAATTCAGCATCTTCAAAGGGCAGATCCGCAAACCGTCTGAGTGCATTCTCCGGGCTGATCCCGCCTTGCTGAACATCCTTCAACAGAGCAAAAATAGTCTCCCTTGTCATCCCCGCACCTTGGCTTCTGCCATCGCAGCCACCGCCGCCTGCATCACCTGCTTCACTGGAACACCGTGTTTCTCAGCGGCCTTGCGGCAATCCTCATATTCCGGCATCGCATTCATCTCCACTCCATTCCACAGTCCCAGCTTCACGCGGATGGTTCCAAATGCCACCTGTGTTTCCACCAACCTCCGTTCTAACACTACTCGTTTCTCCTCGCGCACCCTAATGCCCAACGTGCTTGTTTCCCGGAACAACAGTTCTTCAAAGGCTGCGGCATCTTTGCTTTCGCATAGCACTGTCAGCAGACTGCCAACGCGGCCTTTTTTCATTGTCACCGGAATGCACATTGCATCCAGCGCACCCCGCGCTATGGCCAGTTCCATGGCGCGGGCCACTACCTGCGGACTCAGGTCGTCCACTGCACATTCCAGCACGGTGATCGTCTCTTCCAAAAACTGCGTCGCGCTTTCTGCATCACCAATGCTGAGCCGCAACACATTTGGGAACCGCGCCGGATTGCGTTCCCCGGCTCCATAGCCAATCGAATGAGATCGCATTGCAGGAGCATCCCCAAAGCTGCACCCGAGCGCTCTCAGCAGGGCTGCTCCAGTCGGCGTCACCAACTCGATCTGGAGCCCCGAGGAGTAAGTAGGCATGCCTTTCAGGAGTTCGGCGGTCGCCGGAGCGGGCACCGGAAACCTGCCATGGGCACACTCCACAAATCCGCCGCCGACATTGATTGCGGAACAGACCCACTGGTCCACTTGCAGCGAACAAAGTCCTACCACACTACACACAATATCGATAATCGTATCCACCGCTCCCACTTCGTGGAAGTGAACGTTTTCTACCGGGACATTGTGAATCTGCGCTTCCACTCGCGCCAGCAACTCAAAGGTTCGCAGTGCCAGACCCTTCGCGTCTTCCGGCAACGCAGCCTGTTCTATCAACGTACGGATATTGGCCCAATCTCTTCCATGCACATGACCGTGTCCATGCTTTTTATGAGGATGTTTCTGATCGGACTCCCCATGAGAATGGCCGTGCCTATGCTCTGCGTGAGCTTGAGTTGTCACATCTGGCTGCGGAGCATCCGCAGGTTTGCCATCCACCAGCACATCTACTTTCGTGGACTGAATGCCGCTACGGTTGACCCGCTCGACGTGCAGCTCCGCTCCCAAGTCCAATGCCCTTACTGTTGACCTCAGAAGCTCGGCGGACACTCCTGCATCCACCAGCGCTCCCAGCAGCATGTCTCCGCTGATACCAGCGAAGCATTCCAGATATCCAATTTTCATTTGCCATTCCTTTGGCGCGTGAGCTAACGCGCCAGCCTCTCTGTTATCTGTTGCGCGATGTCCTGCCTGATCTTCCACAGGCAAAATTACATTCATTTAACCAGAGTAATTGCCTTCGCAACCTACCGCCACATAAGCAAACCCTGTGCGACGCACAGCCGTGCCAATAGCTTCGTATGACAGACTTGTTAACAGCAGTAAGCGATCATTTGGTGAAATGCTCTCCCGGGCATCCCTTAGCGGTAATCTGGTCATAATCTGGTCTTAATCTGGTCATTCCTCTTACCGCCTTTAGGCGGAAGATCCTTTTACCGCCTTTAGGCGGAAGGTGCTTCGCGTAGCGCGGAAGACATCCCGCTTTGTTCATCTGTCATGCGTACTGGGCCGTCAGCGGGATGCCTCGTATGACAGACTTGTTAACAACAGTAAGCGGTCATTTAGTGAAATGCTCTCGGGCACCCCCTTGGCGATGAACTTCGCGTAGCGCGGAAGGCATCCCGCTTTGTTCGTCTGTCACGCGTGCTGGGCCGTCAGCGGGATGCCTTGAACATCTGAGGAGCCAACACTCCGGCCATTAACGCTACGATCCGCCATGTGCCCGTAAACTGCCCTGGTAACCGGGGACGTGCCCGTCAGGTTAATGTCGATCACCCGCTGCCATTGCTCTTGTGGCATCTCCTCGAACATCTTGATCGGGAAGAAACCGGCATTGCCGATCAGGACATCAATCACTCCGAGTGGCTCCGGGGGGTGGCAACCTTGGACAGCGCTGCCGGCTACTGTTTCCTGGCAGCGTCAACTAAAGAATCGACAGGCAGGATGGCATTCATGGAGCCGGAACGAAAACCTTCGAGATCGAGGGTCACGTACGTGAATCCGATAGACTTGAAGATGCGCACCAGCTCTTCCGCCATCTCCAGCGACATCGCACGCGGCAGCTCTTCCCGTGCAATCTCGATGCGGGCGATCTTCCCATGATGGCGCACCCGGAACTGCTGGAATCCCAGGTCGCGCAATGCATCCTCGGCAGTCTCGATTTGCCTGAGAATCTCCAACGATACTTCCCGTCCGTATTCAACGCGCGACGCCAGACACGCGGAAGCCGGCTTGTTCCACACTCGAAGCCCCGCCGCGTGCGCCAGATTACGGATGTCCTGTTTCGACAGGCCGGCCTCCAGCAGTGGCGCCTTCACACCATGCCCCAAGGCTGCCCGTTGGCCAGGACGATAGTCGCCTTGATCGTCAGTGTTGACGCCGTAAACAATCGAGTCGAAATGGTGCTCTTTCCGAAAGCAGTCGAGTGCGGTGAACAACTCCTCCTTGCAATGGAAGCACCGCATACCATCGTTGCGTACATACTCGGGCCGTTGCATCTCGCCGGTGGAAATCCGCTGACACGGGATGCCGTACTCTTCGCAAAAAGCGATAGCGTCCCGCAGTTGCGCGCGCGCCAGACTCGGCGAGTCGCTGATGACGGCCAGCATTTCGCCGGGAATCACCTGATGCGCTGCCCAGGCGAGAAACGCTGAATCTACTCCTCCTGAATATGCGACTAATAGTCTTCCTAAAGAACGCAGCTCATGGTTGAGCTTGTTGAGCTTCGCCTGGAGTTCATTATCCACTTCGATTGCGACAGACATAGCTCCTCTTTGAAGTCCCCAGGTCCGGATGGCAACCGCTTCGGCGCAGCCAATGAGGCAAGGTCTATACACCCGGTCTTCGCTGGGACCGTTAATCTGAACTTTCCCGTCTGTACCTCTTGAGTCGCCGATACAGAGTGCTCCGCGATATGCCGAGCGATCTGGCCGCCTGTTGCCGTTCCCCAAAGTGGCTAACGGCCTCCAAAATCGCCCTTTTCTCAACCTCCTCGATGTTCGATGGCCTGCCATCGCGGGGAAACTTATCGGCCGGCATGTGAGATTCGGCGTACAGGAAGTCGGGCAGGTGTTGTTCCTCGATAATTTCTCCATCAATAAGGCTGATAGCACGCTCCACGACATTTTCCAACTGGCGGACATTGCCGGGCCAGTGATAGCTGCACAAGCGTTTCAAGACTGGAAGCGAAACACCGGCTACAGATTTGCCAAACCGCGCCGAAATGCCGGCTACAAGATAGTCGATCAACTGCGTAATGTCCCCGATTCTGTCGCGCAAGGGCGGGATGTGAATCTCGAACACATTAAGGCGGTAAAACAGGTCCTGGCGAAAATTACCTTTGGGAACTTCGACGGCCAGGTCTTTGCTGGTTGCCGCGATCACCCGAACATTGATCGGTATTGAGCGAAGTCCACCGATCCTCACCACGGATCGCTCCTGCAATACCCTCAGCAACACTGTCTGGATGTTGAGCGGCATCTCCCCTATTTCATCGAGGAAAATGGTTCCATCGTTTGCAAGCTCAAACTTGCCTGGGCGTCCATTTCTGCTCGCGCCGGTAAAGGACCCGCCCTCGTAGCCAAACAATTCGCTCTCGATGAGTGTCTCGGGAATCGCTGCGCAGTTCAAAGCTACAAAGGGCTGGCCGGCAAGGCTGGCGTTATGAATAGCCTGAGCGAAGAGTTCCTTCCCTGTTCCGCTTTCCCCCTGAATCAGCACCGTGTGCATGTTTCGGGCTGCAACCTGCGCAAGATGGATTGCCCGTTGTATCGCCGAGCTTTCCCCGATAATGTTCGCAAAGGTGAATCTGGCTTCCGCGCCGGTGATTTGATTCACCACCCTTTGCAGCTTCTTCATCTCCTTCAAGGTGGCAACCGCCCCGACCACGCGGCCATCGGCGAGAAAGATGGGCGTGGCGCTGACATGACAGTGAATATAACCGCGCCTGGTATCCATAGCGGTTTCTATGTCGGTCACCGGCTTACCGCCGGCTACAACTCTTTTAAACAGCGACTGTTTGCCAACAAACTCCTGAATGTCTTTTCCCCGGGCGAGCAAGGTGTCCGTGGCCAGAATATTGGCTGCCTCCGAATTGATTTCCTTGATGAATCCATTGGAATCAATGGCTACAATGCCATCTGAGATCGAATTAATTACCGTCCTCAGGTATTCGTTGGCCAGCCAGATCTGCCGATGGTTCTCCTCGATACGTATCTGATTCGTGATCGCCTTGCTCGCCACAATCACGATACCCAGGGTGTGAAGGTGGGCTTCTACCCTGGGTCCGCTCAGGTTGAGAATTCCGAGGAGACGGTTGTCATGATTGAAGATAGGGGCTGCAGAACACGTCAGATCGTGATCCTTTTCAAAGTAGTGTTCGCAGCCAACGACCTGAACCGGCAGACCAACCCGGAGGGCAAGTCCGATCGCCCCTGTTCCCGCTTGTTCTTCCCCCCACATTCCACCGACCCGCAGGTTTCCCTCCAGGCCGGCGTCTCTCAATTTTCCGCCCGAAAGCATTTCCAGAATCACACCGTCACTGTCGGTGAGCAACGTCAGAAACCCCAAATCTTTCACGAGAGCCTGCAGTTCATCGAGGATCGGCACAGCGACGGTCAACAGGTCCCGGTTTCGCGCCACGCGCCGCTCCAGCTCTTCTCGCTCGACAACTACAACGGCGGGTCCCCGTTTGGGATCATGTCCAAAGGCTCGGCAACGCGCCCAGGACTGGGCAATCAGAGGCGCCACGGCAGGAACACACTCTCCCATAGTGACGAACTTGTTCCAAGCCTCTTTGCCGTGTATGCTGTCAATCGTATCTGCACTGCTCATACTTGCAACCTGCCAACGATTATCGGTCTAAATCATGGTGACGGCCGGAGCGGCCCGATTACGCCGAATGCACAGAAATTCATTCCCGTACCAAAACGGGAGGCATTTCGGCCCAGATTCGGACTGATTGCAGCATCCTGCACGGTAACATGGAAGTGCGTTGCTCTTCGGTACTTCGTTACCGTGCAACTTTCTCCTTGCGAAGTCCGGGTTTCGCTATTCCGTTGCACTCCATCATGGGATTGGCAGCCCTGGTTCCGGTTTTTTTACTAAGCCTTCTGCTACATCTTTCAGCCCCAGTCGTTCCAAGGTTGAATGGGTGGGAATGCCGGATTCTACATCCCAACCCATTAATCTATAATAATCACTCTTGGAACGTTCCAGATCTTCTCGCAGGTACTTCCTGCCTCCTGCGTCTTCCTTTTCGAAGTAAATGTCATGGAAAATGTCGTCTCCACGGGTTCGACCGACTCGTGCGGCTAAGGCTCTCTCCAATGTGCAAAGCATTTCTCCCTTTCGATAGGATTCCTCCTCACTCATCTCGTCTCCTGTAACTGCAGAATATAGGCGGGATTCAAAGGAGGTGTCTCCCACATGATCGGGAGAATTGGCATTGAACATATAAGGGAAAAGGATGTCACACAAAATGTAACTGTCCTTCAGAAGGGAATGTTCATGATACCGCTTTACGATGGGGGCTGCCCATTTCCAATTCAAACTCTTTCCGTCCGGCTGAAAAAATTCTGCCGCTTCTTCTGAACCATAGACAGCCTTCATCACAGGTTTGAGAATAGGGAAGATTTCTTCCGGTACAGCGGTCAGGGCGTTCTGCCCGTTGATGAAAGCAGCCCCCCAAAGCATAGAGATGTAACTGTGGGAGACCAGGGCGTCTCGGTTGTCCAGGACCCACATCAAAGCCAGGGTAGGAACCGCATATCCCGTGGGAAAGCCTCCCAGATAGACCCAATGCTCACGATAACCGCCGAACTTCCCCGCGCGGGGATAATACATCCAGGAGAGCTCTTCGGCTTTTCCTCCAAGCTTGGCAGCCGCACGCAGCCCCCCTTCGGCGAGAAGGTCTCCAAATCCTTCTCGATCGGCCATTTTTTGAAGAAGTACGGAGATGAACTTCCAGGAACCGATTTCGTTAAGAGGAAGCCCGGTCTCTTGCTCTGAAATCAGCTTCTCCCGATAGCAGTCCGAAAGCCAGGGGATGATGGCCATCAACTCATAGGAGTTAATTCCGTAAAGGTCAGCTAATTTGGCAGCCTGCCAGGTGATTTTGCTATAGCCCTTTTCAGGCTCCTGGACCATAGACTCGAGATACATGTAAGACTGGGCACATAAGGCTACACCGGGGGTGATGTCTGGTCCCTTTACCCGTGAGCGGCAAGCGACAGGGCAGGAGAAACAGCCATCAGGAGTTTGTGAATAACCCGAGGAAGGGTCGTTACAGAGATCGAGAAGCTCGCCGGCAAGAAGCGTAAGGCCTCCTCGGCCATAGCCACCGCCCCATATATTGTACTTGAAATCTTTTTCTTCCGGCTGAAAGGGATCACTTTTTAAAGATTTCCGCGCAAAGAGTCTGTGGATGTCATGGGTGAGTTGCATCAGTTCTTTTGGCCTTGCCACGGTCACACTTCCGGTGCCCCTAACCGCAATGGCCTTCAAGTTTTTCGATCCCATCACACCACCAAATCCTCCCTGGCCCGCCGCATCCCCGGTGTCCGTGAGAATGCAGGCGATGCGGCTTCGATTTTCTCCAGCCTTTCCTATAACCATGACTCTCGTCTTATCGCCATGAAGCTTCCAGATCATCTGTTGGGTCTGATAGGTATCAAGGCCCCATAAACTGGTGGCGTCAAGGATTTCAGCCTTCTGATCAGTAATCCAAAGGTAGACGGGCTTCGAGGCTCTTCCCTGGATAATGAGGGCATCGTATCCGGCCCATTTTAGTTGAGGAGCGAAGTGTCCTCCAACGCCTGAACGAGCATGGGATTCGATGGGGCCGGTCTGTGGAGATTTCCCCACAACCGTGAGCCGGCCCGATGAGGGTGCAAGAGTCCCCTGCAGGGGGCCTGTAGCCAAGATCAGCCGATTTTCAGGGTCGAATGCTCCCACCTCCGAAGACACCTCATCCCAGCAGATCTTTGCCCCAAGTCCACGACCTCCTAGAAATTTGGGTACATAGTCAAAGGTTGAAATCTCGGAGGTTTTACCAGTCGTCAGGTCAACCCTGAGAATTTTTCCAACCCATCCACCCGAAGTAGTCATCTCAGTCCTCTTTGATCACGGGGTAACCCACGAGCAGTCCCTGTTCCGAACGCTCCACCCGTAAAACACCCATGGGGCAAAACTTCACACATTGAGGGTCCCCGAAGCAAAGATGGCATTTGATCGATTGTTGCTTTTGCACATCGAATTTTGGCCTCGGGGGCCGAAAATATTGCTGACAAGCCTCGATACATTGCTGACAGCCGATACACAAGCTGTCATCAATGATTCGAGTAAAGGCGCCGCTCCGCTCCTCCACCTGCAGAGCCCCTACCGGGCAAACCTTCAAACAGGGAGGATCGCTGCACTGATAACATACCTTAGGCCCGTAGTCCCCTTTGATGTACTCTTTTTCGACGGAAAGCCGTGCGAGTGAAGAGGTATTCCGGCCTTCGCAGTTAAGGTTGGAACAGACCATTTCGCATACACGGCATCCGGAACAGAGAGTCTTATCTACAAAAATGGCCGTCTTAGCTAAGGCCACCTTTTGACCGTTGGCAAGGGTGGAAGCCCAGAGCAGATCCCCAAAAGCAACGACATCACCCAGGGCTAAGGCGCTAAGCGTAAGACCCTTGAGAAAAATACGGCGGTCAACGTCTTTGGCCATTTACATTCTTCCCTATCTGAGGACTAAGACCGAATCATTCTGCTTCGGTGGTTGGAATTGAGTAGCAGGAGGCGAGAAAAAAGGTCTCGCGGAGATCGGACCGAAAGATTCGGCGGTTTCTTTAATAACCAGTTTGTAATATAACTTTGCTTCACTTCCCATGCTTTTATCAACATAATCATAAGCGTTCTTGCCGGGGACAAGATTTATCACATCCACTTCCGTATAAGGAGCATCCTCAAAGGTGTCGGCCCTCAGAATCTGTAATGACAGTTGGTTTTTCAGACCATCACTCGTCTTCCAGGTCAATTTGGCTGACCGGTAAAGGGCCTGGACCTTGAAATCCACAATGGTTGGACCTGCTTTCTGAGACATGGTTACTTGTGGGACAAGAAGGGTAACAAGAAAAAATAGGGCGAGAAAAGGCACAGCATATCTGGTCATAAACATTTCTCCATGTTTCTTTCCTGGATTAAAAACTCCCCCCTTCCCCGAGAACAGGGAAGCGGGGGAGTATAAGTTATAACCTATTGAGCGATTCTTAAAAATCCCACGGTGACATTTATACCCATACAAATGTAGGAGGCTGGGCGCTCCTTTTCCAGAGTTCAATTTAGGATATAGGTTGATGGAAAATTAACCCAAAACGATCTTGATGTCATCTTGCTTTTTAGCGTATCCAATACCGAGTTTTACTGCCTGGGCGATCTGCTTCTGATTCCAGGCATACATGCCAATCTTGTTGGCTGCCTCGGACGGGTACCACTCCTGAAGGACTCTAATGCCCATGACATCATTGGCCACCTGGTCACCGGAGACAAGGATCACGCCGGGTTTGACTTCCTCGCCATGGGAAGGACCGCCGCTGATGAGGGACCTTCTTCCATCCATGATGATCAGGTCCGGCCGGAAAGGCAGGTTGATTTCCGCAGCCTGCTCGGCAACGAAGATATGGTTGAAGTTATGCAGGTGCGCGCCTCGGTCGGCACGATGCAAAATCCCAACGGATAGCTTGATGCTCTGGGTAATTCCCCCGAGGAAATGGGTCTTCATCACCGGGCTATAAATGACCTTGTCGTAATTTCTGAGGTCCGCCGGATAGGACACGGTTCCATCCCCGCCACCCATCTTGCCCAGGTATTCGGCCTTGGCATTGCGGATGTTCATCCACTGTTCTTTTTCCCAGGTCTTGATAGGGGTGTCGGTTTCTTTGCATACTCGATCGTACCCCATCAATCCGATTACCCGGTCTGTTGGCCCCCATGGTCCGCAGGTATCGGCTACGGTCAGCTTGGTGTAGCCTGCGTCTTTGAGGACGATAATCAGAGCTTTCAGAAATGCCGCGTCTGTCCCCCCCTGCGGCCAGGGATCACCGGTGTTCATATTGGGCTTGATGAGGATGTTATCTGTTTTTTTGAGGGATTTATCAAACCCTCCAACGAGCTTCACAGCCTTGCTGATATCTCCGGTCAGGTCTTTATCCAGTTTGGCAGCCACGATCATACCGACCAGGGATCTTTGCCCGTCAGTGTAATAGTTTGGATGGAGATGAGACCACTCGACCGGAGCTCCTCCATTAATCAAACTTTCAGGGGGTTTCTCGAAATAATCCTTGGGTATGGGTGCATTAGCAATAAATTCCCCATACTGCATCAACTGAGCGTCCCTCATCCTCCAGACGCCTGTCTGGACCGGCTCATCCAGGTCTGGAAGCCCCATGGCACCTGCATGGGCACGCTGCGCGCCCATCATTCCCAAGGCTGCCACGCCTGCCCCGCAATACTTAGCCACATTCTCGATAAACTTTCTTCGGGTAACCTCCTTAGAACTCATCTTCCTTTCTCCTTTCTGAAAGTTAAAGGTCAATATGGCCTGCCTTTTCCGAAATGAGATTCTTTCCTCCTCCCGTCTTGAAATTTTGTTTTTGCCATAAACTTACACCCATAGGCCCGTCCCATGTCTGCTCATCTGAGTTTCAATAGTTTCTTCTCGTAGAGGACTGAAATATAAAAAGGTGACATCTTTCCCGCATTCTATAAGGTATACAAAAATGTATACTGTTTAGTAACCGGTTTGTCAAGATAATTGCTCAGGGTTGACATTGCACCTATCCCGTCCGACTGTGTACTGAAAGGAGATTTTACTGCCTTCCCTGTGCTTTGGTTCTCTAAGGGGGATGGGAACGGCCCCCCGTACTACTTCCTTCAATACCTCGTGTACACCGGCAATCAGACTCATCAGGTCTGTCTCAGATTGCGACGCAGCACCTTGCCCGCGGCTGTCTTCGGGATCTCATCAACGATTTCGAGGATGCGTGGGCCAAGATCGCGGGCCCCGTTCAGCGACGTCATGAACAACGGGGCCGTCAGACCGGCGACGGCAAAAACCACAGCCCCCAAGATGTAAGGGAAGGCGGGCATAGGCGGCTTGAGGCTGTTTTTCTCTTCCAGCAACGCAAATATCATTATGACCAAGACCGCTGTTCCGATGAACTCAGAGAAAAAACCGGCATAAAGGGGAACCTTGGCACCGATAAACTCCATGACGTACTTACCGGACCATTTGTATTCTGTGGAATCTGCACCTCCTTCTTAGTTAGCGTCCATCCGGAAACTCCGGATGGAAACTAGTTAGTGTTGCGTCCGCAAGTTAGATTGTATGCAGGCAACCAACAGTCTTCCGCTTTACCTCCACTAAAAGGGGCGTGCATAGATTTCATTGTCCGAATGAAATATCTGGGTGTCGTTTAACGGGTTGTGCAGGAAATGGGCCAATCCCAAGTTGATGCTCTTTCTCGTGAAAACGCTGTCCAGGTTGGGCCTTCCGCGAAAACAAAGGGAGCAATCGTGTGTCAAGTCTCACCGTGCGACACATGGCAAGTCATAATGACACACCGTGAGACACGCAAACCCGACAGTCCAGGTGTCAAGGGCAGAGTGAAAGCGGGCAGTCGAGTAGGTGGGGTCGAGGGGCGGACAGAAAGCGCCGGGATAAACCGGCATAGAGCAGGGATGAAAGAGCCCCGCATAAAAGGAGGAACTGCTCCCCGAAGTGGCCCTGAACTCGTTTACAGGGTCCCGAAACTTGTCTTCGCAGTCCCTGGAAAAAACTTTCACCCCAAATCACCTTTCATCACTAATCCATTGACAGGCTTACGTCTAAGGTCTACTCTGCCTTCACTAAAAACATGCTGTTTTGTCACTGGCCTGGCAATAATGCCTAAAGGAGGTTTCAGATGTAATGGCGACTATTCCGGTAGTTGCCGAAGCAAAAAACAGGTAAGCTGAAAAAGGTCCTATCGAGCATTATGCAATGGGGTGGCCGGGAAAGCCGGCGGCGCTCTCGATAAATCCTGGAGCAGATCGCTGGCGTGGAAGCCCTTGACGGGGTAATGGCTGCGCCCCCATTATAACGGTGTCTCTCAATGCAGGTCCCGGTGACTGCCCCCGATTGAGGGAAGCATGTCCCGCTTATAAAACAATGTCAATTCTTTGAAAATTGTTAATACCCGGCCGGAACGCTCACAAAATACCTAATACGAGAGGGTGGTTTCATCATGTACACGTTCCTTACTCCCAGCGAGTTTCTCCCTGTAAGATTTCTGTTCGTGCTGTGTTTCCTTGGGGTTCTTTTCCTTTTCGCAACTCGGGTGAAATTTCTGTTTCAGGCCATGCGTCTCGGCGTCCCTGATCCAAAACCACGATTCGACGACCCCGGCAAGAGGATCATGAGCGTGCTGACGTTCGTGTTCGGGCAGAAGCGCGTTCTGATGTTTCTGGGAGGTATCGGGCACTTCGTGATTTTTTGGGGCTTCCTGATGATCTCCTTGGCGACTTTGGAATTTCTTGTCAACGCAGTGTCCCCGGAAATTTCGTTCTGGAAAATACCCGGCTTCCCTGTAATCGGGCTGATCGTGGACATCCTAAGCCTGGCGGTATTGGCAGCTATCGTGATTTCTCTGTTCCGCCGTTTTGTTATCAAGCCGCTGCGGCTTGAAGGCCCTCGATCAGGGGCTATCGACGCGGTCATCATTCTCGGCCTTATCTCCGCGCTGATCATCAGTTACTTTCTCATGTGCGCGATGAGAATTTCGGGTGGAGAAATAAGCCCTTCCTGGGCGCCGGTTTCAAACTTCTTCACAGGTCTGACGCCAACCGTGAAGCCAGGAGAAGTGACGGCCACCGCCAAGGCCTTTTTCGGCATTCTCTGGGCCATTCATCTCTCGGCGCTTCTTTTCTTCATCTACTACATTCCGCGCTCTAAACACCTTCACATCCTAGGCGCAATTCCGAATATCTACCTTCGCGACTTCGGTCCCACGGGCGTCCTGAATAAGATGGACCTCGAAAACGAAGATGCCGAATCCTTCGGCGTCAATGCGGTCGAGCAGTTTACCTGGAAACAGCTCTTCGACACTTATGCCTGTACCGAATGCGGCCGCTGCCAGGAACAATGTCCTGCTTTCAACACCGGAAAGGAACTTACTCCCAAAGGTCTCCTCCACGATTTGAAGGATAACCTCTTCGAGCGTGCGCCCGTCCTTATCAAGGAAGGCAAGATGTCTTCCGAAAAACTCGAAGAAATGAAAGCGAAGTACGAAGCCCTGAGCAAGGACCTTATCGGCGGCGTCTTCAGCGAAAAATTTATCTGGGCTTGCACTTCCTGCCAGGCCTGCCAGACGTCCTGCCCCGTGTGGATTGAGCATGTGCAGCTCATCGTGGATATGAGGCGCTACCTGGTTCTGACCGAGGCGAAGATGAGTCCGGAGGTTCAGCTTGCCTTGCGCAACATGGAAAAGAACTCGAACCCATGGGGCATTGGCCAGCACGTACGGGCCGAATGGGCTGCCGGCCTCGACATTCCAACCATGGCAGAAAAAGGAGACAACGGCGCCGAATATCTTCTGTATCTTGGTTGCGCCGCTTCGCTCGATCAGGAGAACACGAGCATCGCCGTCGACACCGCGAGAATCCTTAAGGCCGCGGGTGTGGACTTCGCGATCCTGGGTCAAGAGGAGATGTGCTGCGGTGAAACGGCTCGACGCCTTGGCAATGAATACCTCGCTGCAGCTATGATGCAAGGCAACGTCGACGTCTTCAACGGCTACAACGTAAAGAAAGTCATCACGGTGTGCCCGCACGGGTACAACACGATAAAGAACGAGTACAAGCAGTTCGGCGGCGATTACGAGGTTTATCATCACACCGAGTTCATCAAGAAGCTTCTTGATGAGGGTAAGATCAAGTTGAACAAAACGATCGATATGGGCAACCTCGTATGGCACGACTCCTGTTACCTGGGCAGGTATAACAATATTTACGAGCAGCCTCGCGGCCTTATCGAAAAGGCCACTGGCAAACCACCTGCCGAGATGAGCAAGCACCACAAGTTGAGCTTCTGCTGTGGCGCAGGCGGCGGCGGGATGTGGATGGAGGAGAACGAGGGCGAACGCATCAACATAGCGCGCACAAAAATGGCCGTGGAAGCCGGCGCGGACACTGTCTGCACCGCTTGCCCGTTCTGCCGCTCAATGTTATCTGACGGCGTCAAGAATCTCGAAAAAGAAAACATCAAAGTCGTGGATATCAGCCACGTTGTTCTCAGCGCCATGAAGGACTGATATCGACTTTCCTTAACAGAGCCAGCCGGAGGCGGTTACCCGCTTCCGGCTCCCACAGGTCGTAGAGTGCGGATTTGCAGTGCACTCGCATATCAAGGGAAACCATCCTGGCGCTGCAAAGATTGAAACAAGCGCCGATTTTCGTTCTTGGAAGGCCAATTTTAACGGTGAAATTGGAGCCTAAAATTGAGGGATTCCGCATCGAAGGATTCAGGGATTAATTCCTGGTGTCCTGAGTCACAAGTTCATTGCATAAATTTCGTAGGATGGGCACGTTTTATGTGCCCACCAATCAGTGGTGGGCAACGCTCTGCTTTTGCCCACCCTACCCTTAATTCGGGAACTAATTAATGACTCAGGACACTGGATTCCTTAATTCCTAAATTCCTTAGTTCTTAAATTCCCTGATCCATAGCCATTTCTCGCGCTCATTTGGTCACGGGTGGGCAATAGCGCAACGGGAAGCAGGAAGCGTGAAGGGTGGAAGGTGAAGGCTTTGAGAAGAAGCGCTGTCAGGGACGCAAGCCTAAGAGCAAAGCAGCAACCCCGCTGCGGCCCCAACCCGAAACCCGTAAGGATTTGAAAGGACGGTTATTTCTCTTCAGTTAACGGCATTAGGCCCGACCCCATGCGTGACAGCCGCTCTTGGCCTTATACAAATTCAAAGCAAACCTGGGACAGAGTCTTACTCAGATTCTCAATCTGCTGCAACTGAACGTATTCAGTCGAAGAAATCTTTGGGAATTGTTAAATCCCATGTCAAGTGTACAAAATGCGCAAAGTGGAGCGCAGTTGTGAGTAGATTTCAACTACTTATAGTCGGACAGTAATTAATCAATATCAAACCGGGCGAGACATCTGCCCTACAAAAAGAGACGAAGCCTACATTAATAGGGGAGAATTGATCTCAATAAAATGGGAAACGAATAAAGCCGTCACAGTGTACAGTACAAAGCAGCCCAGCACGACGCCCCTGATCGCGGGTGAAATTTCCCGGTCCGTTAAGAAACGATAACCACTGACGACAAAGCAGCTAAATACGGTGATCAAGGGCAGGCCAAAACGAGCTTCAACCTCTGATTGCGAATAGACAGAACAGTATAACGCGATATAGGCTGTCAATAATAGTACAATTATTCTTTGCGCGTTAGTTGGATTGCGCCTGGTTTTAGAAGCTATGAGGCAATAAACGATACCAATTATGCCACCCGATGAAATTATATGAGATGTTGCACTTGTGATCCATCTATACCAAGGATGAAGGCATTTGTTATAGGGTATTATTAAATCTTGATCGAGTAAGGCGAAAATATGCAAAACGGTACTTATTACCAAGTGTACAGGATGACTTATATGACAAATAATAAGTGGAAATAACTGATGATACAACGAGTCATCAACACCACTATTGAAATATGGATTTAAATAAACAATGCTACTTGTCTGGCCAGGAATTATAGCTGTTGCATACTTGATGTATTTCCATCCTGCCATAAGATGGAATGTACCCAAATCTACAATCGGCAGTGGCGACAAAGAATGGAAGTGAATAAAATTAAGAATAACCTGGGGCAAAAGTGATGTAATTAATCCACTGATAATAAATCCAATAGCGCGAATCGCAAATGGACGGTTACTACATGACAAAGCCATATAAATAGGAATAACGATCAGCCCCAAGATTATTATATTCCCAGGTCTTACCATAATAGCTAACCCGCCAAAGAGTCCTATCCCAAAAGGTTGGTACCATTTGATGGGATTATTTGAAACGAACAGCTTATGGATGAACTCTATCATTGTCAAAAGATACAGTATTGTCACTGAAATAGAAAGTATTTCAGTTAGCGCAAATGAAAGATATATAAGGTTAAAGATGTTAAGCATTAATGCACAAAATATTATCTTTCCATACTCTGGCGATAATAGTCTTTGAATACGCACTCGTACATACAGACCAATAAACAGATAGATAAGTAGTTGAGCGCAAAATACATAAGTTCTATCAAAAGTACCGGGTAAATGAAATGTACTCTTAATTGTCTGTAGTATGTATAAAAAGCACGGGTACGCGTATGTCCTTATATTTGAATATGGGTGTAATGCCGCAATTCCGTTATCATTCATAGATGAAGCAAATTGTATATAGCTCACCTCATCATAATAAAACCCATCCGCATAAAAATGGATAAAGACAACAAGTGAAAAAAGAATTGCAAATAAAAGACATAGAACCTCACTTTTATGCATATTTAGAATGCCCACTCTCAGCTCGTGCATTCTCATTATGTTCTCCGAAAAGCCGGTATCCGTATCGATAAAAGGTTTTCCCTGATATTGCTGTTAACATGTAGGGCCAGGCAGGCTGCGTCAGAGACACGCTACAGAAGACCCTGCTCATTCCTATTTCATTGACACATCGATCACTTCGAGATCCGGCACCTGACTTCGATATCGATCAAATCGAGCTCCTGTGGCTTGCTCGCGGGATCGAGCCTCAGTCCGGAATAATGCATCGAGTTGCAAACCATGCATCCGAACCGCATTTTCGAGTCGGATGCCACATGAAAAAACTTCTTGAACTACCCCAAAGCCCGCAAAACTTTAAAAGTTCCCAATCGAGCATGCAAGTGAAAAGTCAATGAGACTGGTTTTTGCAATTTCAGACACACTTCCTTTCCAAAGGGGTACTACAGAAAGACCGGCAAGATATTGAATCAGGTAGACGACAGGAAACAGTGCGGCCGTACTCAATCCACGATTTGAGCGGAAAACAAAGACGCGGTTAAGAAAATAGGAAAGAACAACCCCGATGATGTATGCGAGCGAGTAACTGGTTCTATAAAGCACGAAACGGAGGAGCACAGGATACAGTCCGTAAGTAGTCGCGGTATTGAACACACCCGAAAGCAGGAACCGGACAAATCTTCCGATTACTTGCTTGTGCAGCGTGTATGAAGCGTTCTGCGATCCTGGCGCTATCAATCCTGCCGCTGCCCGGATAACAGCAAGAAATCTGAGTAGTCCCGTATGTAGTCTTCGGGATCGTAATGTTCCGAAGCGAACACGAGCAACATGGCATCAGTTGAGTAGCGGTACTGGATTCCCCAGATCATGGAAGGAAGATAGAGGCCGATGTCCGGGCGATTGAGAACAAATTCCTCCCGCGTCCGGCCATCGTCAGCGACTACGTTGACAGAGCCCTTTACTGCCACAAGGAATAGTTTGCAGCGCCGGTGAGCGTGCTCCCCCCGCGTTTCTGCAGTGGGGACATCGAAGACGAGAAAAAAACGACTGGGTTTAAAGGGGATTTCCTGCTCGAACTCCCCCACTGAAAGGCTGCCGCGCAAATCAGGCACAGCACGCAACGTATGGACCGCCACCCCTCTGACGCGGCTTGCCTGAACACCGGGTCCCAACTGTTCAGGTCTAAAAGCAGCAGCCGGCCGGCCACTCCAGCTTTCAACGTAGCCCGTGATAATTGCGGGGTTCCCCTCAACAATAGCCAAGGGCGGCACAGAGCGCTTCACGACCGAACCCGGAGCAATCCTTGCGTTGATGCCAATCGTAACGCCGGGAAGCACGGTTGCATTGGCGCCGATCTCGACACCCTTGCGAATGATTGTGCTGCCTTCTGGCCCTGCGCAGTTTGACAGTATTACGGCGTTGGGTCCGATATAGACATTTTCTTCGATCACTGTGCCGGGTTCAACATAGGCCCCTGGCATCAAATTTATGCCCCCGGCAACGTCAAAGCGAGGGTTTTGATGCTCGTCCATTTTTTTGGCATCCTTATGCATGGGTGGCAAAAACATGAGTACATCGCCCGTATCTATAGCCCAATTTTTCACAGTTTCGAATTACGGCGCGGTTGGTGGACTGTGTGGTCATATGTCCTACTTGGACCCCACATTTCTTAAAGTGATAACTCATTTCCGTCATGAGGCGTAAGTGCCATCCTCCGCGATCTTCTCCAACAGCAACAAGAACTATGCGGCCCAGACTGAGTCCCACGGAAGAATCTTTGCAGGGCGTCAAATTGGCGGTGAAAAAGCCGCCGGGTGAGCTTTCGCCTTCTGCCGGGACCATCACGATATCGGCAAATCCATTGACTGAATTCTCTATGAATGTGGCCAGATATTCGTCGGAAACCGGCCGTGGGAAAAAGGGGTCGGCGTGATATCGGTCGAAGGGGTTGCGCGCATCAATGGCGACTTTGCGCAATGCCGGTATATCGGATTTAGTTGCCAGGCGAACGCTGGAGCGAATGGGCCAGTCGAACTTTTGCAAATCGTCACGAAAATAAGTCAAGCGTGTTTCAATTAGCCTTGCTCCGGCATACCCCATCGCTTGCAGCATAGCCAAATCTTCCGATGGAATCTCGGAAAACAGGTAATATCGGCCATGAAGGTCCGAAAGTTCTGCGGTGAACGCCTTAAGGTTCTGAGCCATGGCCTTTGCGGGATCAGTGACACTTTCATCCCACTCCGCAAATTCAATCCTGTAGAATGGGATGTTGAAATAGCGGCTGTCCCATTCAAGGCGCCGCACCAGAAGACAGGCCCCGAAGCCGAAACGCCGCACTTGGCCGTTCCTTTCGGCCGCTGCCAGCTTTGAAAGAAAACCCTCAGACAGCTGCTTTTGATAAGTGTGCAAAAAGCTCAACGGAGAATGGAAAAAAGCACGCTTCTCGCGTGCATCGAGATCCCCAATCATTTATTTCTCCCGGTTGGGATCGAACACGTGGCTTCGCAGAATCACGTGCAGAGGCCTGGCCTTTGTGTTTTCATAGGTGCGCCAGGCATAGGAACCCACAGTTCCCAGAGCGAGAAGGTTTAGCGCACCAAAAAACATAATGGCGAGAATAGTCGCTGCGTAACCGCGTACCGTTATCAGGCCTAACAATCTGGAAATAACCACGAACAATCCAAGCAGGCCCGAAACTACCACGGCGGCGGCGCCTCCTCTGATAAGCAGGCGTATCGGTAAATCAGTGAACGAGAAGACGCTGTCCGTAAGATAATTGATCTTCTTGCCCAGGGTCCAGGCAGAATTTCCATGCTTTCGAGCCCGTCTCGAATAGGTGATGAACTTGCGCCGGTACCCCAGCCAGAAAATCTCAGCGATAATTGAGCTATGCCTCTCTTCCATCTGCAGCAATTGATCCCGGAAAGCTTGCGTGCAGGCAAAAATGTCCACCCCGCCTGATGGAATCTCCGGAATGACAAATCGCCGGTAAAGCCCCCAAAAAATCTTTGATGGAATACGAGTCATAAGGGGGTCCTTACGCTTGTCCCTCACCCCGACAGCTACATCGATATCCTCCGAGCGCAACACGCCGGCCATTTCCAGGACAAGCTCAGGGGGTTCCTGAAGGTCCGCCGCCATGACAGCGAAGTACTTTCCTTCGCCGATCTCAAGACCGGCACGGATGGCTGAAAAGGAGCCAAAATTTCGTGAAAGCAGAGCGAGTTTGGCCCGAAAAGGGCGAGAGGGCAGAGTGTTGAGGAGGATTTCATAGCAGCGGTCCGGGCTGCCGTCGACAACGAATACAGCTTCGAATTCACCTTTCAGGTTGGCGTTTAAGCCCTGCACCACGTCAAGCAGTTCAGGTATCGAGTCTTCGTTGCGGTAAACTGGAATGACAAGCGTAAGCAACCCTAAACTCCTGCATGAGTGAAGTAAAGATCTACCGCTTGGATGACCCGCTCAATACTTCCTGAATCCAGACCGGGGTAGCACGGCAACGTGACGACCTCCCGGCAGACACGCTCGGTTACGGGCAGCGCCCCTTTTCCCTGCCTGGATGGATAGGCGGACTGCATGTGATCCGGTACCGGGTAATGCACGTCAGTAGCAACACCGAAACCTCCGATGAATTTCCGGAAGGCGTCGCGGGTGTTGACCCTAACGACATATAAATGCGCGACATAGTCTTCGCCCAATGAACAGGGGCAAACAATCGGCAAATCTGAAAATGCCGCGTTATAGCGGCGGGCAATCTCCCGGCGCTCAGCATTCCAGCTATCGAGAAAAGGCAGCTTCTCGCGGAGTATGGCAGCCTGCATCTCGTCAAGGCGGCTGTTCCGGCCACCCTGGAGTTCAACATGGTACTTTGCCTTCCAGCCGTATTGCCTGAGCTGTCTGATTTTAGCCGCCAGATAATCATTATCGGTTACGATAGCACCGCCATCTCCGCAGGCGCCCAGGTTCTTGGTGGGATAAAAGCTAAAAGAGCCAATCGTTCCGAAACTGCCCGCTCGTTTGCCGTTGCTTTTTGCACCATGAGCCTGCGCACAGTCTTCGATAACCGGGATGTCCGATTTCGCGGCGACTTCGACAATCGTCTCGACATCGGCAAGCTGGCCGTAAAGGTGCGTTACGATAATGGCTTTCGGATTCGATTCCAAGGCTTCTTGGAGCCGTTCAAAGGATAGGGTAAGGGTGACCGGGTCGATATCGACGTAATGGGGAATTGCCCCGATCAAAAGAACAGCCGTACTCGCATAAAACCCCGCATTCGCAGCTACAATAACCTTATCACCTGTCTTAACATCCAGGGCGCGCAACCCAAGCTCAAGAGCGTCGGTACCGCTGGCAACGCCGACGCAGTTCGCCACACCGCAATATTCGGCAAACTCCCCTTCAAACCCCGCCACTTCCTTGCCGAGGATGTACCAATGGCTGTCGAAAACCCGTTTGGCGGGGCCGAGAAAGTCTACGGCGGCATTGACGGCCTGCGCAGAGAAAAGTGGAATGGCTGAAGCCATGTCTGTTGGCCTTCGAGTTCGAAATTAAGATAAAAACTCCTCGATTCCCCGTTCACAGTTCGCCAGGCTGCCCTTTCCGGTTCATGGTTCATCTACCAGTTTCAGCAACCGTTGGCAAGCAATAGGTCCAGCACAAAATGCCGATCACACGCGGTGTGCGGGAGCGGGAGGCCTCATAGCCTGCCGCTGACTGATAGACACGTCAACTTTTCATTTGTCTTCTTTATAATGATGTCATAAGGAAATGCATGCAATGTTTATAAAATGGAGCAAACGGCCGTCATGGAATGTAGCGCGAAAAGCATAGGAAGAGGTTTTGTCCGGGCAAAGGATTGCATAGAAGGGATAGAATTCTGACAGTTAGAACCTGCATTGAAGGCGCTGTCTATCCTTCTGGCATTGTTTGCGGTCTTTCATGTGTCCGAACTTACCAATTTTACGCTCTCCATCGAGGACGAATTCGCTGCGTTTCAAGCGGATTCATCCGTGTGGGTCGCTCAGGGACGCCGGGCGACATATCTGTTCGAGAAGTTTGTGCTGCCGCAGCCTGTCGTGCCCTTCCTTCCCCTTGCGCTTTTCGGTTTATTCTGTTCGATCGGCTATCTCTTTTTTCTGCGGGCAATCGGCGAGCGGCACGAGGGTCCTTCGTCATTCGCCTTTTTTCCTCTCTTTTCCACTTTCCCGATATGGGCTTTTCTGACGGCCTTCCAGAGCAATATGCCCTCGTGCGGAATTGGTGTTTTGCTTACCTGCTGGGCCGCCAGTCTCTATCGAAAAGAGCGGGAGCAATCGGGGCGTATGATCAGCGGCTTTTCCGTGGTCTGGCATATCGCATTGATCGGGTTCCTTGGGGCTATCGCCACGGCCTGTTACCAATCCTTTATCCTGTTTCTTGCTGTAGCGCTTCTCGCGTCGCTTATTGCTATGCATCTCTTCAAAAGACCCGCGCGCCTCTTGCCCGGAGACTGCTTCGTGGTGCTCGCAATCCTCGTAACCTCTATGGCACTCTATATACTGATCCTGAAATTTTTCCTCGTCATCACCAATACGAAAATCGTTTACATCCAATTATTCGTCCACACTGATCTCTTTTTTCATCAACCAAAGCTGGTTATATCCAACTTGTTTAACCAAATGGCAGACGTCTATTTTGGAGGATCTGCCGCCTATGGAAGCAAAGCGCACATCTTTGCCGTTCTGATCTTTGTGGCCGCCGCCGGTCTTGTACACCGTGCGCATCGTATTGCCGGACTCAGGGGCGCCTTTTTTGCCGGACTAGCCTTTCTGGCTCTGCTCGTGGCACCGTTTGGCGTCAATCTGATAAATGGCGGCAATGTACCGCTGCGGTCTCTCGTCGCTGTGCCGGCAGCGCTCGCTAGTCTTGGGCTGCTGGGTTTCAAATATGCTTCGCGTTGGCTATCGCGCATTGGCATATTCGTGTTGGTGCTGGCTTATTTCGCCATTTTCCAAATCCTGAGCGGGTTCAATGCGGCTCGCGAACTCGTTCCATTGCATGACCATGAAATGGCGGGTGCTCTCTCAGAGCGCATTGCCCGCATCGCAAGCTCTGCAGCCTCCGAAAGGCCGATCACCTTGGAAGTGGTCGGATACCAGGCTTTCCAGACCCCCTTTCCCCGAATCAACAACTCTACTATCGGGGCTTCATTTTTTTATTGGGACTGGGGAAAGCCCTGTCGTATCACAACCTATATGAAATTGATCGGCCTGCCGGCATTCAATGTCGAGCCCCCGGAAGGCCTCGACAACAAGCGGCTGGACGAGTTCGTACTGATGCCGTCCTGGCTGGCGCAAGACTCTGTACGTGCTGCTGCAGATGGCACTATTCTGGTAAAATTGTCTGAAGTACTGGTTCCACGGTATCGCCAATTGCTTGCGAGTAAAGATCCATCGGTGAAGGCCGGCGATGAACCGCTCTATCGCCTGTCCACGGCTGATGTCGGTTCATGGTCGCTACAGAATGCATTAGTATCACAGAAAACCAGCGAGGGAATCGTCCTGAAGGCAAACAGCTATCCGAATTTCACATTCAAAACCGGCGCTTCGCAGATCTTGGAGAATTGTAGCCGGATCGAGATGCACGCCCGGCTCAAGATCGAACGGACCAGCAATGCACAGATATTCTATAAGATTCCCGGTCAAACCGATTTTCAGGGGGATGCAGCTACCGACGCACCGATTTCACCAGCAGCAGATGGCGGATTCGTTGATGTGAACCTGCAAGCCGTCAGTAGCAAAGGGTTCGAAGACTCGTTCAAATTTTATCCCGTGAAATCTCCACAGCATGTAACGATTGGGGAGATAGAGCTTTTCTGCCGGCATCAGCGACCCTGCGGTAAAGAATAAGGTAGGTGAGTAGGTGAATAGGTGAATGGAAAAAAACATGGGGCGAAACGCAGCCTGTCTATGGCCCATTCGCCCCTTTACCCATTCACCTGCCTTAATCAGCCATTTCGCTTAATCCTGTAAATCCTTTCTAAGCTTCTCTCCGCGTGAAAACAGTCTTCGCGTCGCGTCTTCGCGTGAAACCAGTCCGTCCTCAGTCCTCCGTTACTCCCGCAACGGGGTCTTGTGTTTAATAAAGGTCCCCTTGCGGTACTCATCGAAGGCCACCCGCAGTTCCTCCTGCGTGTTCATAACGATGGGGCCGTACCAGGCAACCGGTTCTCCTATGGGCCTGCCCGAGACCAGCAGAAACCGGACCGGCCCGTCTTTGGCGCTGATGGAGACGTGGTCGCCGTCCTCATATAGGATGAGACTCTCATTGACGCAACTGCACTCACGATCGAGATCGAAGTAGTTCCTGCCAACGACCTGATGGCCGAAGGAATCCCGCTCCTCGTCGAAGTAGCCCTTTCCTTCGATCACATAGGCAAAAGCGGTATGGCCGCTCTCGATTGGATGGACGAAGCTGCCATGAGCAGGTACTGTGACGTCGAGGTACTCGGGATCGGTCACAATGTCTTGCACCGGCCCCTGGACCCCGTTCACTTTGCCGCAGATGATTTTCACTTTTATACCGCCTTCGAGCGAAACTTCAGGGATCTGCTCCCTTCTTACATCGCGATAGCGGGGCTCCATCATCTTCTGATAAGCGGGAAGGTTCGCCCAGAGCTGAAATCCATCCATACGGCCGGTTTGGTCTCCCTTGGGCATTTCCTGATGAATGATGCCGCTGCCGGCGGTCATCCACTGCACGTCCCCAGAGCTGATATCGCCTTTGTTTCCCATGCTGTCGCCGTGTTCCACGTCCCCCTGCAGGACGTAGGTGATTGTCTCGATTCCCCGGTGCGGATGCCAGGGAAAGCCGGAGAGATACTTCGAGGGATCATCGGAGCGAAAGTCATCCAGCATAAGAAAAGGATCGAACTCAGGGACCTGGTAATAACCGAAAGCTCTTTTAAGATGAACCCCAGCCCCTTCTATGGTGGGTTTACTCTTTGAAACCGTCTTGATCTTTCTAAGCTTACTCATTCTTCACCTCCCCGAGATATGTTTCTTATTGGACTGCACGTCGCATAGAACGATTGTTAAGACAGCCTCTGCCTTATGTCCAGGCAGGGGCAGAAATACACCGGGGGTAAATGGGCCGAGGTCGAAGATTCCCGCTTCCCGCTCCCCGCTTCCCGCTTCACCCATCAGTTGCCTGTTTCGAGGCGTAGCCATCCCCTGGAAAATGTGCTATATATCAGCCTGAATCTATGAGAAGCGGGGGAGAAATGTTCTTCCTGATCGGTGGAGTTCAGCCCAAAACTGTTACTCTGGACGAGGTTCCGGGAATTTGTTCCGCCTGTGGCCTGGCTCAAGCTAGACTGAAGCGCGTTGATCATTACCTGAGCCTGTTTTTTATTCCTCTTTTTCGTGTTAAAAAGGGTGACCCCGTTCTGATCTGTAATCGCTGTAAGGCGATTTCCTCTCCGGGAGGTCATTTCCGGGGGGCCGTCCAGGAAGCTGGCAGGGATAAGTGTTCCGAGTGCGGCTATCCAGTGGCTCGCGATTTTCGCTATTGCCCTTCGTGCGGAAGGCGAATATAAGGGGATCGGGCATAAACGGTGACAAAGATGAGCGAGAGCAAAAAAGTTTTACACTTTCCGACGGTTTCGCAGCCCAGCATCGATGAGGTGCTGACGCTTTTCCTGAAGGATCAGCAAAAGCGGCTGAAGCTCCGGACTTTCAATAGGTATGAAGAGGTCATAGATCTCTTGCGCCATTGTCTGAACGGACATGGATATCATGACCTGGATAATTCGTCCGAAGTGGCGCTCTACGAAAAGCTTTATTTCCAGAAAAACCTCGAATTCTGTTTTATTTTCGGTCCGGAAAAGATTGTGTCCTCCCTGCCCAATTTTTTGAACTATTTTATGATACGAAAAGTCATGGCTTCCGAGGCCTTGCTTCAGGCAGCGGGAATAGTTGCCAAAAAACTGGTGAAGTGGCTTGAAGAAAGCGGCTACATTGAAAAGGAAATCGCCGACCGGATTACCAGGCTTGCTGCCGAGGCGGCAAGAGAGCTGCCTGCGGCCGAACGGCTTGCAAGACTGATATACGAATACGCCCAGAGCCATGCTCCCAGATACTGGACTGCCGAGCTGGACGACTACTTCGTAATCGACCAGATCCATCCCGGAATCTTGATCCTGTCCGGGATAGCCACTTCAGGAATTGTCGAAGTGCGTGTCCCTAAAGAGATAACCGACCATTGCCGGAAAGGTTGGCAGGTGAACCTGCTTCTGGGAAAAACCCGAAACGGCTGGTGCATTCTGGAAACGGGAAACGTTTACCCCAATTAACCTCGGTCGGATAGAGTTACCAACTGAAAGGCGGGCTGGTTTGCCCGCCTTCTCCGTCTGCATGTGTGCAATGAGTCTTTTCCCGCTTCTGCGTGGCCCTTGCCGTTACTTAAGGCGCGAATTTACAAAGTCCCAGTTGATCAGATTGTCGATAACGGCCTGTATGAAATCGGGTCTTCTGTTCTGGTAGTCAAGGTAGTAAGCGTGCTCCCAGACGTCGACGGTCAGCAGCGGTTTGATTCCGTGCGCGACCGGGGTATCGGCGTTTGCGGTTTTCGTAATCTCGAGTTTGCCGTTCTTGGTTACCAACCAGGCCCACCCGCTTCCGAACTGTGTAACTCCTGCGTTTTTCAATTCTTCTGCAAACTTTTCGTAACTTCCGAAGTCAGCGTCGATCTTTTGTGCTATCTGACCCGTAGGGCGGCCTCCTCCCTTGGGTTTAAGGCAAGTCCAGAAAAAGGAATGATTCCAGGCCTGGGCGACGTTATTGAATATCCCAACCTTGGAAGCGTCCCCGGCAACTTTTTTGATTATGGTCTCGGCGTCTTCTTTGTCCAGATCGGTCCCGGCGATGAGCTTGTTTCCATTATCGACATAGGCCTTGTGGTGCTTGTCGTGGTGGAACTCGAGGGTTCTTGCGCTGAGATAGGGCTCGAGAGCGTTTTTCGCATACGGCAGGTCGGGCAATGTAAGAGACATTCTTTACCTCCTTTTAGGTTGCTCTGGTTGACGGCTCTTAATGATGGATACACTGGATTTTCAAAACTAGATTGTTTGCAAACTAAGCACGTCTTGAATAATGCTCAAGTGTGGAGGCATATCGGATTTGGCAACGGCTGCGAAAAGTGGGCATCGGCTTCAGGTTCTAATGACCGTAAGCGTTCACCACAGTGGCGGGGCATAGTCCGGACAGGAAGAGGCCAAAACATTCTCACCACAGAGACACAGAGAGCACAGAGAAAAGGAAATGGGCATCCAGGAAAAACCAGGAGCAAACAGGGGTCTGTCTTTTGGTCCTGGCTGTTCGTTCACTTGCTTTCCTCTGCGCCCTCTCCTTGACCGGACTATGCCCCATAATCTGGTCAATCCGCTTACCGGCTTTAGCCGGAAGCTCTGTGGTGGAATTCGTCTCTCCGCCTTTGTGGTGAACGGGTTCCAGTGTCCGGCTTCCGGCCTGAGACCTTCCTTTGTTAATCCAGCGGAGGGTTGAAATAGCCAAGCCTGACATCCGGAAATTCATCCCGGATTTGCGAGATCAGGCGCTGGATTCCAATCTTCTTTTCGTTCAGGTTCGCTCTGAGCTTGTCCAGGTACCAGTCGGGGTCGATGTTCAGGTTTCGCATCTGGATCAAATCGAGGCGGGTTTCGGATATCAGCTTCCTGAGAGCGTTCCATTCGCTTTTCTGATCTGTAAATCCAGGGAGAACGAAATAATTGATGGACGCGAACCCGCCGTTCGTTTTCACAACGGAGATGGAGCGCCGTGCGTCCTCGAAGCTATAACCCCTGGGGCGGAAGTATCTCTCATAATACTCGGGACGCGCGCTGTTCATGCTGACGCGGATGCTCTGGAGACCGGCGCGGCAGAGCTGTTCCACAGCTTCGGGAAGACTTCCATTCGTGTTCAGGTTAATGGTGCCTCGGCCTGTGGCTTTGCGCATCATGCGGATAGAGGCGTCAAGTGTTTTAGCCTGCAAGAGCGGTTCCCCCTCGCAGCCCTGCCCGAAGCTGACCACTGCACGAGGGGCCTTGGAAAGGTGCGGGATTGCAACCCCGCATATTTCATCAGGAGTAGGTACGAAGGCGATACGGTCCTGGGTTGCGCACAGGTCCGTGCCGTCCTGGCGGCTGATACAACCGATGCACCGGGCGTTGCACTCCGGGGAGGCGGGAAGTGGGGCCTCCCAGCGGTTCATGAACAGGTTTCTTGCTGCAGGGCAGCCGTAGGTAAGAGCGCATCGGCCGAGGTGTTGCAAGAGCCTGTTTTCACGCTCCGCTTTCATGCGTCCGCCGGCGTTTCGTTTGATTAGTTTTGGGTCAAAATTGCGGAAATCCTGCCGCTGGTCACTGTCGATTCTGACTGCGGGAACCACAAAGCCCCCGTTTAGCCAGCCCACGGCGGTGTAGGCGAAAAGAGGCAGAAGAGGCGCACGGGCATTGGCCCTGTAAGCAGGGGAGTAAAGTCGCGTATAGGCGGGGGAAATGAATGCGGCTACGGCCCGGACAGGTTTGGCCGGATCGAAAGGGTCCGACGGCATAGGCTCGAACCTGCCCCCTTTGCGGTTGAAGCCAACGGGCAGACGCTCCGGGAGGAGAAACAGTTCGCTGCCTTCGGGGAGCGGTATCAGTTCAGCCGATCGAAGCCTTTGCCATGTGTTCGCGCTGGCTCCCGCCATTTCCAGAGCGGGCCAGTCGTATATACTTCCGTTGACGTCAGCGTAAACGAGCGCGGGCTGGTCTTTCATCGGGGCTTTTCAACGTCTCCTTAAAGCTGCTAAATCGCGCTCCTATAACATATTTCAGATTATAAAGCATCCGGTCGAGGAATTCGAAAGCAAAAGGAGTCATCTGCTGGTGGTGGATTATTATTCCGGTCAGCCCCTTCATTTTTGAGAGCCCTGAAAACTGATCGATCAACAGGGCAAAGTCACCGGCGGGATTTTTGACCTCTCGGGTATGAAGGTCTAAACAGGTCGAATAGTGTTTAATACCGTCAAGGGACTTTACGCCGGGCGGAAATGGGGCCGTTGCCGAAATGCCTTTGAAGTCCAGTTTGCGCAAGGCCTTTAGAGTAGCTCTGGAAAAACGGTTCCATGGAGGAGTAAAGACCGGAACGAAATTCGGACCGAAAATGCGTTCCATTTTAGTGCGGCCCTGAAGAATATCTTCGTACTGGCGCTCGGGGGCCCTGTCCGATCCGAATTCGCTTTTGGCGCCCTCTTTTTGCCAGTTGATATGCCTCCAGCCATGCTGGTGCCAGTTCCAGAGGTCCTCATCCACGGGCGCCGCCCGGAAAACTTTTACCTGCCCGGTCTCGCTGAGCCATGCGGGGATGACCGCCATCGCAAGCGGGACCCGGTAGAATCGAAAGAGCCTGCACAGAGCGTCAAAAGCCTTGCTGGCGGCTCCGATATCATCGGCTCGAAAAAAAATCGGGGGCGGTATGGCCGAGGTCATCTTCGCGGATGCTTCGTCCAACACCCCCTTCCAGCCAGGCAAAGGCACTTTCCAGACCGGCGAGTACTTCCTTGGCATGTAGGAAGCATCGAGGCCAAGTAGATCTGGGCGGAAGTGGAGTCCGCCTTTCATCGGGCCGCTCCTCTGCGGAAGAAGCCAAAAACAGGTAATTTAAAATTAATGTGCAGGAAATATAAAGGATGGATTGGAACCGGTTTACCAACGGATTGCAGTCTACAGCATTGCTTGCCCCCGAGTCAAATGGTATTTAAGTTGCCGATTCAGTTCGGTGTGTGTGGGGACCGCGCCAAAATCGGAGCGTTGATCTTTTTTGCAATTTTGCTAGCATTAGGGTCCTTGCAAAATTTTTTTGATGTTCAAACACCTCTTCCGGTAAAGCGTGGCCGCTTATCAAATTCATACAGGGGGTTTTTCCCGCCGGATCAAAACCCACATCGTCGGGCCGGAGCATCGGTTTGCGATTGTGGTCCCGCCTGAGCTTGCCCGCATTTGTCTAAACGAGACCCGTTGGCTCGATATTCCGCAACCGGAGCTGAGCGATGCAGGGCTGGAATTTAGCGGCAGGCTGAAAGACGCTTACACCTGCAACCTTTGGCTAAGGACTGCGGGCCGGGTGCTTTGCAGGCTTGCCCCATTTCGCGCAGGTGCTGCCGAAGAGCTCTTCTACAAAGCTTCGCGGATACCTTGGGAGCTTTGGCTGAATCGGGATATAAAGCTCGATATCGAAGCCCGCGTGGAATATTCGCGGATAAGCCACGAGGGAAGGGTGGCCGAGGTCATTTCCGAGTGTATCGAAAAAAGTCTGAGGAAAAAAGGGCCTCTCCATCCCTCAGATACACTGGTTAAAGACAGCGGGCACCTGGCGCCGGGCGAATCGGCCGCCGGCGGGCTGCAATCTTACGACTCGGAACTGAAGCAAAGAATCCTCGTTCGTCTTCTGGAGGACCACTGCCGAATCAGCATCGATATGTCGGGCGCCCATCTGCACCAAAGGGGATATCGGCTTCGGCACACGGGCGCCCCCCTGCGTGAGACGCTTGCGGCCGCCATCCTTTTAAAGTCGGATTGGACGGGCAATGAGCCGCTCGTCGACGGGATGTGCGGTTCGGGCACTTTTCCGATAGAGGGGGCCTTGATGTCCCGGCGGATTGCTCCAGGGCTTGGCCGGGATTTTTTATTCCAGGGGTGGCCTTCATTTCAGAAAAAGACTTGGGAATACCTGCGGCGCAAGGCAAAGGAGACCTCGGTTCTCGAAGTGCCTGAGACGATCATGGGAATCGATATCCATCCGGAGGCTATCGGAGTGTCGGCGGAAAATGCAGATCGCGCCGGAGTAGGTGGTGACATACAATGGGCAGAGATGGATTTCTTTGAGTTCAATCCCAGGAAAAGAGGGCTGAGAAAAGGTCTGCTTGTGTTGAACCCGCCCTACGGAGTACGGTTGAGCGCGGGAGGAGTAGGCCTCTACGAGAGAATCGGCGCCCACCTGAGACTTAATTTCAAAGGCTGGAAATACGCCGTCCTGGCTGGGTCCCGGCTGGAAGCGGCCGCAATGGGTACGGGCCGGGTGCGCCTATGGAACATCCGGCATGGAGGAATGCACATTACGGTCGTGCTTGGCAGGATTGCGGCCTGAAAAGCCTCAATTTGCACCCCGGGGGCGCTGAAAGAAAATGACTCACCACAGAGCTTCGGGCTAAAGCCGATAAGCGGATTGACCAGATTATGCAGACAACACCGAGAAAACCAGAATTAGACAAGATCAACTGGGGTCTCAAGACCTGGAAACAGGCAATTCTGTTAATCCTGTAAATCCTGTCTAAGAAAGCTTTTCTCTGTGCTCTCTGTGTCTCTGTGGTGAGTAGCTCTTCGCCTCTGCGGTGAAGTCTTGTCTTCGCGAATCCCCTCCCCGCATATGCGAAGACAGACTCTGGCCAAAAAAAATAATCTTCTTATCTTTCCGCGTGAGGAGAAATATCCATTATGATTGTTGGCGTTCCAAGAGAAGTTCACCCTCGAGAGAGCCGCGTTGCACTTCTGCCTGAACACGCCGCCAGACTGGCTCATGCAGGGGCCGATATGGTGGTCGAATCCGGTGTCGGCCGCTCCCTGGGTATTCCCGACGAGGCTTATGGCAAGGCTGGGGCTACGGTCATCGTTGACCGGAAGAGCTTGCTCAAAGATGCCGACTTGGTGCTGAGCATCCGTGGACCTTCCCGTGAAGAGGTTTCCGGCCTGAAACATGATGCCGTCTGCATCAACCTGATGGATCCTTTCCGCGAAAAAGAGGTGGTCGAAATCCTGCGCGATCAGGGCGTCTCCGCTATCAGCCTTGAAATGATCCCGCGCATAACCCGCGCCCAAAAAATGGACGTCCTGAGCTCCCAGGCCAACTTGGCGGGATATGCAGCCGTGATCGTGGCTGCCGGGCGGCTGCCAAAGATCTTTCCGATGATGATGACCGCAGCCGGTACGATCTCGCCGGCGCGGGTCTTTATTGTCGGGGCGGGAGTGGCGGGCCTTCAAGCCATAGCAACGGCAAAAAGGCTGGGCGCGCGCGTGGAAGCATTTGATACCCGGCCGGAGGTTGAGGAACAGGTTAAATCCCTGGGCGCCCGATTTGTCAAGATCGACCTGGGAGAAACCGGCCGCACGCAGGGCGGTTATGCCGGGGCTTTGAGCGGGGAGCAGCTTGCCATGCAGCGGGCGGCTATGGCCGGTGTGTGTGCCGCTTCAGACGTTGTGATCACCACCGCCCAGGTGTTCGGCCGCCGAGCGCCGCTCATCATCACCGAAGAGATGGTCGGGGGCATGTCCAGAGGGTCGGTGATCGTGGACGGTGCGGTTGAGTCCGGCGGCAATGTCGCCGGTTCGCGGCCGGACGAGGAAGTGGATGTGAACGGGGTCCTCATCATCGGCTTGGAAAATCTGCCGGGGCTGGTTGCCGTACATGCCAGCCAGATGTTTTCCGCGAACATGTTTAACCTGGTAATTGAATACTGGGACCCTGAACAGCGCTGGTTCCGGATGAACTTCGATGACGAGATAATCAAAGGGTGCTTGATTACCCACCAGGGTGAAATCGTCAATGAGACTATTTCCAGGCATTATTCGGGTTAGATATCCAACTTACCCTATACCTTAAATCAGGAGAGCCGACATGGAATGCCAGAATTTCATGATCCTGCTCTACATCTTTGCCCTGGCGATTTTCGCCGGCTACCACGTGATTTCGAAGGTGCCCCAGCTTCTTCATACGCCCCTCATGGCTTTTACCAATGCTATTTCAGGTATCTCCCTTGTGGCTTCGCTGATTATTGCCGGAGAGGGCCGGAACACAGCAAGTTCCATTCTCGGCGCCGTGGCAGTGGCGGCAGCATCGGTAAATGTGGTGGGTGGTTTTCTCATTACGGACAGGATGCTCAAGATGTTCAAAAAGAAAGAGAAGACCGAAGCATGATTGCGTGTGACCTGTTTGCAGGCATTGATTTGAGGCAGGATGCATACCTCTTCACCCTTTTGATCGCATCGGTCCTCTTTCTTCTGGGATTGCGCGGCCTTTCTCATTCCGAGACGGCGCGCCGGGGGTTGAACCTTGCGGCATTAGGAATGTTGCTTGCCGTAGTGGGCACACTCCTGAACAAAAGGATTGTGACCTATGAATGGATCGTTGGGGGATTGGTTGTAGGAACGGTGATCGGGGTTCCGATGGGCCGATGGGTCCCCATGGCCAGGATGCCTGAGCGAATCGCGCTCTCCCATGCCTTCGGAGGCCTTGCGGTTGCCCTGGTCGGTGTGGCCGAATATTTCAATCATCGTTTGCAACTCAGCCCTTTTGATATTGGGGCAATTGGCTTTGAAGTGTTGCTCGGAACCATTACGTTCACCGGAAGTTTGATGGCCTTCGGGAAATTGATGGGCATTTTGCCGGGCCGGCCTCAAACTTTTCCGGGGCAAAATGCGATGAATCTGCTCCTTCTAGCCGTAGCGCTGATGCTTCTTGCCGTTCTGGGGGCGAGACCCGATCAGCCGGTATTGTTCAACGCTATCCTTGGGATTGGGCTGCTTCTGGGCGTTATGCTGGTCGTTCGGATCGGCGGGGCCGACATGCCTGTGGTCATCTGCCTGCTGAATTCCTACGCCGGTCTTGCTGCGGCGGCGACAGGCTTTGCCTTGAACGTTCCCGTGCTCATTGTCTGCGGCGCCTTGGACGGCGGCTCCGGGCTTATTCTGGCGATCCGTATGAGCAAAGCTATGAACCGCTCATTCCGCAATGTCGTCTTCGGGGCTTTTGGGGCTCAGGTCCAACGAAAATCGACGGAGAAGGACAGCGGCTTGATTCGCGAGGGTACGCCTGAGGATGCCGCTGAGCTCCTGAAGCTTGCCGACTCGATCATCGTGGTTCCGGGCTACGGGATGGCCGTTGCGCAAGCGCAGCACGCGGTGCGCGACCTGGCGGAGTTGCTCGAAAAAACCGGGGCCGTCGTGAGATATGCGATCCATCCTGTTGCGGGACGGATGCCCGGGCATATGAACGTTCTTCTTGCCGAGGCGAATGTGCCCTACGATCAGCTCTACGAGCTTGATTTGATCAATGATGATTTTCGAAGGACGGATGTTTCCATCGTGGTCGGCGCCAATGACGTGGTAAATCCGGCCGCAAAGGACACACCGGGCAGCCCGATCTACGGGATGCCGGTTCTAAATGTGGATCAGTCGAGGGCCGTAATCGTCCTTAAACGAAGCATGAATCCAGGTTTTGCCGGTATTGAAAATGAGCTTTTTGTGCGGCCTAACACAATGATGGTTTTTGGGGATGCAAGAAAAACTCTTGCACAGATTGCGGCAGCATTGAAAAACGAGACATAGCGGTCCGATTAGGACAAAAGCCCATTGCGGTCATTGCTGGTCAACTATTCTTTGGCCGGACTTGTGTCCACCGCTCCCGTCGGCTCTCCGATGTGCTCCGCGAGGATCTCATCCACTCTTGTCAAGTCGCTTGACCTTATTTCCCAGTCCAACGCTCCCACGTTTTCTTCGGCCTGCTTCGCGGTCCTCGCCCCGGCTATGACGCAGGTCACCCCCGGCTGCTGGATGGCCCATTTCAGGGCAAACTGCGCGGGGGTCTTTCCATATTCGGCTGCAACCGCTTTGATTTCCTTCACGGCGTCCGTATATTTTTTGAACCGGTCCGCCTTGAACATGGGATCGTTCCGGCGAAGGTCGCCCCTCGGGAAAGTTTCGTTTCCGGTGAATTTGCCGGTAAGAAGTCCGCGGCAGAGCCCGCCGTAAACAAGTGTAGGGATTTCGTTTTCAATGCAAAATGGAAGAAGCTCTTTTTCGGCTTGCCGCTCGAATATATTGTAGGGAGGTTGGAGGCTGTAAACGGGACCCGTTCTCAGCCATTCCAGGACCTGTTCGCGGCTGAAATTGCTCAGGCCAAAGCAGCGGATTTTGCCTTGTTCTTGCAGTTTTGTCAGCGCATGCATGGAATTTTCGAAAGGCGCGTCCGGATCGGGCCAATGAACTTGGAGAAGGTCGATGCAGTCGACTCCGAGCCGGCGCAGGCTCTGCTCGGCTTCGTGCATAATGCGCTCGGGGCGGGAATTTCGGCGGATTCGCCGGCCCTGGTCCCACTCGAGCCCGCATTTGGTCGCTACTGTGACTTTTTCACGTCCCCATTGTCCGATCGCGCGCCCGACGATCTCTTCGGATTTCCCGAACCCGTAAACGGGAGCAGTGTCGATGAAGTTTATCCCAAGTTCGAGAGCCCGCAGGATTGCGAGCAGGGACTCATTTTCATCAGAGCCACCCCATGCCCAGCCACCGGTTACCCAGGTGCCCTGCACAAGCCTCGAAACCTTAAAACCCGTTTTGCCGAACAATACCTGCTCAGCCATAAGACCTCCTGGAGGAAAAATGCAAAATTCGGCAAATTTAACTCCAATCCAGGCCTGGTCAGGTGGGGGAAACAGGCTCCACGCTTAGCGAGGTTTTTCGATATTTGCAGAATTTTCAAAACAAAGCCGCTAAGTTGTTCAGTTTCCAAAATGGCGGGAGTGTTCCATCTTCATGCACCTGTTCATCACGACATTCAGACCCGCGCACCTCGCCTTTTGGGCCGCCTCTTCGTCTTCCAGACCCAGTTGCATCCACACCGTCCCGGCCCTGATTTCGATCGCCTCCTCAACAATGGCCCCAATAGCGTCGGGCTTCCTGAAAATATCCACCACGTCCACGTGCTCTGGAATTGACTTCAAATCCGGGTAGCATTTTCCCCCCAGAACTTCGTCGCAATTCGGATTGACCGCAAACAATCTAAGACCGTGCTCCTGCAAATATTTTGCAACATTGTGGCTGGGATTGTCCTTTTTTGTCGAGATCCCGACGATTGCTACGGTTTTGGCATTGCTCAGGATATTTATCAAGTCCACGTCGGTTACGGGACTATCTTGCAGCTTACAGACAACGCCCATTTTTACTCTCCTGAAAATGAAATAACATTCCATAAAGAGAAAATAGTCAAACGGCACTATATGTCAAGGAAGTCGGAAGCCGGTTGTGAACATGGGTGGAATAAACCGGCAAGCACGCCTCACAAAGTGAAGGAGTGCGAAGCTCGCGAAGCGTGATCTTGACACCATTTTCACTTCACGTTTTGAAGTGCTGCACATTTGGCCTGCCTCCAAACGCACCACGGTACTATCTGCACTGTCTGCATGGCTGCGCGTGCAGCTCTCGCTCTTTGAAAATCAGATCAGGTCATTTTTTTTCGAGCAGGGTAAGGAATAATAAAAAGGCGGGTGAGCGGAATCTCATCTCACCCGCCTGGTTGATTGCGAAAAGCAACCCTATGTCTGAGTTAGTCCCGGAGGTCTTGCCTATTTGAACTCATAGGCCAGGATATTATTCACGTCAACCTTTCTGATTGCGGCCAGTTCCTCGGCAGTTGGAGGAGCCATTACCGCTGCCTGGGTTTCCTCGATCTCCCAGCCGGTATTTTCCTTTACATCCTCGACTGTGGTGTACGGGAAGATGCAGTCGAGCCTGAGGTACTTCTCACCGGGCTGTTTTCGGAAAATACAAAGCGGCGTGATGACGGTAAACAACTTGTCCGGAGCAGCGGCTGTAGTTGCAAACTCGACCCGCTCGACAAATGTTCTCTTGTCATGGCCTGCCTTCCAGATAGTGGTCCTCGGGGTTACGGGAGTAAGCGTGGCACTCCCGGCGCCCCCTGGTCCTCTTAGCTTTGGGTGCTCATAATCTCCGCCAAGGTAGGACATGGCGATGCGCCCTTCCTTGTCCATCTGCAGGCACGACAGGAAGGCGATATCGCCTTTTCCGGAGCAGAAAAGGTCGAAGATGCAATCCAGTCCGAAAGAGGCCAGGGAACCTTCGTAGGTGTTGGCCGTGAGCGTCGAGGCACAATAAGGGGGCTGCGACCAGTCGTGGTCAAGACCGTCGCTCAGCGTGACGTAAGAGAACTCTTTGCCTAAAGCTTTGGCCGCTTTCATAGCTACCATCGGGGTAGGGGAAGCCAGACCGTGAAAAACGACGTCGCCTTCCCTGATCTCTCGCATTATGGCTACAGCCATCATTTCCGGTTTCCCGTAATCTTTTCCGTACTCCATGCTACACCCTCCCTTTCAGCATTTTTTCCGCAAAGGATGGGACCTCTCCGGCCTTGACCGCTCCGACGTAGGCCTTGTGATCATCCCAATCCACAGTGAGATAATCGGGGTAGCATATACCGGGTTTCGCTCCACCGGGCAGTTCCACTACCGCCTCGACAGCCAGGTGAGGAATCGCGGTGAGTTTTGGCTCTTCCTTCATTCGGTAGGTACCGACGATGCGTTCGGCGGTGAGGATTGTCTTGCGGGCCGCCCTCGACAGCAGAGCGTCCTGGTAAGTGGGGCCTAGAATCCGGGCATTTCCGTATTTATCGGCCTCCTGTACGTGAACGACCGCGTAATCAGGCACAAGAGCCTTAACGCACACAACTTCCTTGCCGTCGAAGGGGCTTTTGGCCACCTGAAAAAACTCAGGCCGGATCGCCACAAGATCGCTTCCCCACATTCCCCCGACCGGCATGAAAGGGATTCCATATGCTCCCGCACGGAGAGCATTGATAATGGAAGTTCAGGACCCTTCGATTGCCCGCCCCGGTCCGTCCTTCTCCATGGATTTTCGCATTCCGGGGGCAAGACCTGCTTCATTTTCCAATCCGAAAAACCCGAAATAGGCGGTGTCGGCCTGGGAGGTGGCAAACAGGTAATCAGCGGCTATCCCGATCGCCGCTCCACAGACCTTGAGGTCCTTCACCGGTTTTCTGGTGAGTTCAAGAAAAAACAGGCTCGGGTTCCGGTGCATGGCATTTCCGCCAACAGCCAGCAACATGCCGTCTTTGATCAAGTCGGCGGCTTGGGAGAGGGACATCACTTTTTCCTGCATCCTTATCCTCCTGTAGCGCGAGCGGGTATAACGGATCAGGCCAGTCCACTTTTCTTCAGAAGAGGCAAAGGGCTGACGAGCAAACGCCTCAAACCCGCTTCTCTGACCGGATGGCCAAAAGCCAGAGCAATCAACTGGGTGAAATAGATGATAGGCAGTCCGTAAATGATTCCACGGTCCTTCTCGATGCTCTTTTGCCTGGTGTCCAGGTTTGCCTGGCACATGGGGCACGCAACAACAATGGCTTGAGCCCCGGCTTGGCGCGCCGCTTCGAGCACCTGTCCTGCAAGATCGATGACTATCGAAGTCTCTGAAGCAGCAAAAGCGCCGCCGCAACATTCGGTCTTATGGGACCACTTGACGGTTTCGGCGCCAATTGCCCGAAGAATCCGGTCCATGGATCCAGGCTGTTCTGGATCGTCGAACCCTGCAATCTTTCGGGGCCTGGTGATCAGGCATCCGTAATAGGCAGCCAGCTTGAGACTCCGCGCTGATCTTGTTACTGATGCCGCAATCTTGTCCAATCCGATTTGCTCGGTAAGAAACTGAAGCAGGTGCATGACATCGGGGATGTCCCCCTTTACGAGCCCGGAGCTTTTAAGTTCGAAGCCGGCTGTTTTCAGCCGGTTGAAGCAACCAGCGCAGGGCGTGGTTATCTTGTCGAAGCCCATCCGGCGCGCGGCCGCGAGGTTGCGGCCATTGAGTTCCAGCGCCAGCACATGGTCTACGCTGTGCGCGGCGCTGGCACCGCAGCAATTCCAGTCCGTCACTTCCTCCAGATGGACCTCCAGGCTGTTGCATACGAGACGGGTGGACCTGTCGTATTCGCTTGCCATTGCGTGAACGGAGCAGCCGGGGAAATATGCGATGTTCATGGCTCACCCCATGTTCGCTTTGCACTGCTTCCACTAAACATGCGCCGAATGTCTTCCTTTGCTTTGACGCCTGGAGAATGGAAACTGAGTTTTCCTTTCAATAGCAGTTTCAGCCCAAGGATAGCGTCTTTCATGTACTGGCCGCTCATCCAGTTGTACTTGAAAATCAGCGGCAGCTCTGAAATCCGCCCGGATTTTTGAACAGAAGAGAGCATGAGTTCGTGGAAAAGCCTGATTTTCGGGCGGGTTGTCACTCCTTTCCGGTAAGCTTTCTCCCGCATATAGTCGAGTATGCGTGGGGTATCGATGCCCGATGGACATCGGTCCGAACACAGATGACAGGATAGACATATCCAGAGGGCGTCCATATTAATCAGGGTGTCTTCCGCATTAAGCTTTACAAGCTGGACGACTTTCCTGGGCGTGTAGTCGAAAACATGGCCATTCGAGCACCCCCCGGAGCACTTGCCGCACTCCATGCACATTTCGACATCCACACCGCACTTTTCCCTGATCTCCTTCTGGAGAGAATCATCGATTTCGTCGAGGCGCATTGGCCTGTAATCAGGATTCATCGGATCTCTCACTTCAGCCTGAACAGGGCGATGACATTAGCCGCTGCGGCCGCTCCCTGCTGTTGGGCAAGAGGGGTCTCAACCGCAAATCCACATCCTCCGGCAAAAAAAGTCCTGGCCGCAGTCTGTACCGGATTGAAACGATCAGGTTCGATGAAGCCATATTCGTCCGTCTTCGCCCCGAACATTTGAGCCAGTCTCCGGGTTGTGGGCCGCGGCACGACTGCGGGCGCCAGGACCACAATGTCCACGAGAACCTCGACCGGAAGACCGAGCAGGGTGTCTTCAGCCCGGACCAGGAGGCGGCCGTCTTCGCAAAGGACCTTGGAGGGACGGCCACGAACGTAACGGACATGCCTCTTTTCGATAACTTCCCTGACGAATTCCTCGTACTCCTTACCGGCGGCCCGATAGTCCATGTAGAATACATAGACCTTGGCTTCAGGAAAAAGCTCTTTGACCATCCCGGCCTGCTTTGCCGTGTACATGCAGCAGATTTTCGAGCAGTATGGGTTGCCCTTGGAGCGGTCACGGGAGCCGACGCATTTGAAAAGAGCCACCCCCTTCGGCGGCTTGCCTTTGCCGAGTTTCCATTCCTTGAGTGTTGCTTCGAATTCGAGAGCGTTGAGGACGTCAGGATAGACTCCGTACCCGTACTCGCCGTAGATGGAGATGTCCATCAACTCGAAACCGGTCGCCAAAACGATTGCATCGGCGAGGACTTCGTCGCTCTGAGCGTTCAGGGCATCCGAAAGTGTGACGATGTATCCATTTCCGTTGGGCGTGCCCGCGGTCACCACAGTGTTTTTCCTGATCGCAACCTCGGGGCAGGCTTGTAGTTCCAAAATTTTGCTGTCCAAGAGCTCCTGAGGGTCCTCCCATCGGGGGAAGCTGCTGCATAGCTGCTTTAGAGTGCCGCCCAACTCGGCCTCTTTTTCGACCAGTATCGCTCTAAAGCCCGCCTGTGCGATTTTGAGGGCCGCTTCAATTCCAGCCGGGCCTGCACCGATTACAACCGCCGTCTTTGTCCGATTACCCATCAGCAGTTTCCTTTCCGATCCCGAGCCTCTTCAGAACGTTGTTAACAGGAGTCGTATTCGCGGCAAACCCCAGTTTGTGGATTGGGACACCCAGGGCTAACGCGATTAGCTGTGACAGGTCTATCACTGGTATTTTGAAAGCCTCGCCGTAGCGCTTGTTGATGTTGGGTTGCTCGCGGTCGAGCGCCACGTTGCAGCCCGGGCAAACCGTGGTGATCAGTTCCACCCCGGCTTGCTCGGCGCTTTTGAATTTTTTATACAGGTGCGGCTGCACTATTTCTTCCTTGTGGGTAAAACCCCTGCCCACCGAATAGCCGCAGCACAGCTGCCTTTCCTTGTAGAATACCGGCTTTGCTCCAAGGATTTCGAATATCTCCTCATGGAAGGTCGGGTATCCCCCATCATCCAGGATTCCGTACTGGCGGGCGACATAGTGGCAGCCGTTGTGCGCCGCCACTCTAAGGCCGTTGAGCGGTCTGACGACCTTCCTGGCTATCGAGTCCTTCATGCGATACCAAAGTTCCTGAACGTGGAATATTCTCGTTTTGCCCTCGTACCTATAGCCAAGCTTTCCGACTACTCCGTTGGCCATGTCGAGGTAAGCGGGGTTGTGCAGCAGAATGTGAGCCAGTTCGCTGAGATAACCGAAACAACCGTTGCAGAAGGTGTAGGTATCGAGTTCTTTTTTCTCAACGATGGCCAGATTGCGGGCAGTCACCGCCAGGGAAACTTCCGGTTTGTGCGCCGAACAGGTAAGAAGATAGCCCGAACAGCACGTCTGGTCAGGGTCCATGACGGCATCGACTCCGAGCATCTTAAGCGTCTCCTTCACCGCGCTTTCGGTCCCCGGATACTCTATGCTGCCGGTGCAACTGCGGAACAGAAAGACCTGCTCGGGGATATCGGGGATTCTCTCTTGAGGTCTAATTACCCTTGCTTCTGGCACCCGTGATCCTTCCTTCCTGGTATGTCGAATCCACCGGCTTTTCATTGTCTTCCGTGATCGAAGCCAGGAAATCGGTAACCCCAGTCATGTCAAAAAGGGCCTTATATTCCTCTCGGGCCTTTTCAGAGATCTCCGGCCATGGGCTAAGGCCGATACCCTGACGGATTCTCGCTATCCTTTCACGCGCTTTTGGACTGGCCGGGGCAAAAGTGAGACCGTCCTCACTGGCCCTCATTGCAAATCGTTTGAAGGGGAAAAAGTACTTGAGGCCGTATCCGTTCTCGATAGCCATATATCGCATCTGCATCATTAACATTGGATATGGGATATCCATCGGGCACACGGTGTAACAATTGGCGCACCAAAAGCATCGCCAGATTTCCTCACTTTTGAGCCACCTGTCCGCCCTCCCCCTCAAAATGTCGTTTATGATTATTCGGGGGTTGTAGGATGGCGAAACATTGGCCACCGGGCACACTCCGGCGCATTTGCCGCACTGGAGGCACGTCTCCAGGTTAGGCGCAAGCCCGTATACATCCACTCGCGCGTACAGATCCTGTGTAAGATCTTTTTCTTTTTCTCTGGGCATGGATCGACACTTTCCTTTGTAATTTTCCGGTTCTTGAAAAGAGCTGCCCCAAAGAAAACCTCATCTCTTGATTCGCCGGGAAACGGGCAACCATTGCTGTTCTGTCTGTGAAAGATCCAGTCCAACCATCAGGTTATGGGCCGCTCCTTGAAGAACGAGTAAAGAATGAATCCGCAGATCAGGCCGATAAAGGGCACCCAGAAAGCAGCCTGATACGCCCCAATCGAGTACACTCCCTTTTTGACTACTGGATAGTGCTGAATAACTATTCCCATTACCTGCTGATAGAATGCGCCGCCGACAAAGATGAAAATGTTGAGCGAGCCTACGGCGGTACCTGCGAATCGCGGCTCACAGGTTTCCTTGGCGCAGGCGAAACAGGAAACGAAAGCGCCCCCTGATAACCCATACCAGAGGAAAAGAGCATAGAGCTGGGTTATAGACATCTTATCCGGGAAGAACACCAGGGGGATGTAGGCCAGGGCATGGAGAGCAACGCCTCCCAGGAGTACTTTTTTCCTCGACTTGAGAATCTTGTCGGAGAGGTAGCCTGAGAACGGGCAGCCAAAAACCATTCCCAGCGGGAACATCATGATGATGTTGCCGGCTGCCTGCTTGGAGAGGCCGTAAACGTGCTGCAGGTAAGGCCCGGCCCAGAGGGAACCCACGCCCATGAAGGTCCCGTAATAGGAGAAGAGAAGTATCCCGAGCAGGTAAAACTGTGGATTAGTAAAAACTGCCTTTAGCGCCGAGCCCAGGTTCACCTTCGGAGCGGGAGGTGCGGGGGGCAGGCCCATAAGGTCCCGGGGAGTGGGGAAATTTAGCTCCGTGGGCTTGTTGCGAACGACCAGCCAGACGAAAAGGGCCGCCAATATGGTGAAGACGCCGACAACGTGAAAAGAGTTCCGCCAGCCTATTACGGACATGAGGGCGACGAGCGGGGCGGCCGAAATTATAGCGCCGACGTTGCCTACGGCCAGCAGGACCCCACTGGATGTGGCAAGTTCATCGGGTTTGTACCAGTCCGCCAGAATCCGGACTGCAGGCACCCAAATGAAACCCACCCCGAAGCCGACAAGGAACCTGCCTACCGCGAGGTATGCAACACTCGGCGCAAGTCCGAAGATGAAGCCTCCCACGGCTGCAACCAGGATGAATACGGACATGGTCTTGCGCGATCCCCATGTGTCGGCAAGAACACCCGCTGGAAGCATCGCTGCGGCATATGCCCAGAAATACATGGAACCCATGAACCCCAGGGCAGCCGGGGCTACGCCAAGCTCCTTAATGATCTCGGGGCCAACAACCGCCGGGGCCGCCCTGTGAAAATAGGAAACGAGATAGGCGGCCGAAAGGCCTATGAAAATCCATGTCCTGTAGCTTTGCATCTTGCGGACGATTTCGTCGGCAAACGTGCTGTCCAGTGCCACCGGTGTTTCCATGGTCGCTCCTTTCTTTACTGAATAGGAGACCCCTGCCATGTGATATGAAGGGTGGACGCCCTTAGGGAGCGTCTGCCTCCGGCCCTTATTTTTTCTTCAGCATGCCTGTAGTGTCCACTGACCTCAGGGCCTCGAGTTCGCCCGCCGTCGGTTCAGGCGTTATGCCGACGTTGGGCGAGATTTTCAGGTCCCATCCGGTGCAGGCCTTGACTTCCTCGACACTGGAAAATGGATAATATGTGTCCAGCATGAACTCTTTGGTAACCGGGTCCGGCCGCAGTATTCCGAGAGTAGTAACGATTGCAACAGGACCGCCGCCTACGAAGTTGTACTTGTCGCGTTCGTTGCCGCCGCCGAGGTAGCCGGGGGTCGTTATGTAGTCAACCTTTTTAGAGAACCTTTTGAGCTCGTGGGCCATCATTATGACTACCCGTTTGCAGCCGCTGCCTATATCGTTTGCGCCGCCGCTGCCGTTCAGCCTCGTTTTCGGAGGGCCGAAACGAGGGTTCTCCGGCTCAGCCCAAAAGCCGGTCGTATTGACGTTGCCAAACTTGTCCACCTGTGCGGCTCCTATGATCCCCAAATCCACTCTGCCCGAAGAGACCAGAAAACCAAGCGCGTCGATGGCGTTGGTGAAGCAGGTTGCGTTGGCTGAAATGCGGTTGTCCTCGATTCCCCAGGGCAGACCGCCAACCGGCATTGCGCCGTACACGCCGCCTTCCGTCATCGATTTTGCGTTGGGAGCATGGTATGCGAGAGCAAAGTAGCCGGCCAGCATGCTCAGTCCCACGCCGAATATGCAAAGATCGCCGTCACGAATTTCACGACCGGTCGCGATGGCCATCATCTCCTGTCTCGTGAATTCCATCTGATCGCCTCCTTTCGAAAGACCGCGTTTTCTGCTAAGCCTTCGCTGTAACGGTCATTGACTGTCCCGCAAAAATCGACTGGCTCATGAGCTCTTTTATCTGCTCTTCGGTTTTGATCCACTTGCGGTACGGGTCCATAAGATGGGTTGTGGGATTTGTCATGATCTTTTCGATTTTCTCATTGCCGATCAGCGCGAGAAATTCCTCATGCGTTTCCCAGGAGTCGACGTACTTTGCCTTATACTCAACGGCGCCTTCTGCTGTGCCCAGCATCTTGTTCATAAGAAACATGTGTTCCTCGTCGCTGTCATAGATGCCAACTGAACACTGTGGCCAGGCGCCGAGCTGCCAGGGCACCACCGCCTCGACCAGCAGGTCCGGAATCCTGACCAGGTTGGGGTACTGCCGCATGCAGTCCGTGTCAACGATGAAGTCGGCCTGAAGTACGACCTGGCCGGCTGCGCGCGCAAGCTCCATGCGGCTCCATTCGGTGCCGAGCACTATTGCGTTTCCCTCGATGTCCGCCATCGTGACGTGGATGGAGGCAAGCTCGGGTTTGGCGACCGGCAGCGCCCCGTATATCTTGCCGGTAAAGGGGTCTTTGATTTCAGGAATCTTTGAAGAGCAGGGATACTCATCGGGCTTGAATGAACTGCGCTTCTGCAGATCGGTCCCGATGTTCACCGTTGTGGGAACGAAAGGCCACCCCATGGCAGCACCGAAAAACCGAAGCGGCATGCTGAGGTTTGAATAGTCCTCCCAGAGTACGGCCCCGGATTCAACAGCCCGCCTGAGACCGCTTGCAAAGCCGTATACTTCCAGGCCCGAAAAACCGCCCTCAACCTTGTCGCAAACGCCTAACGCCGCGAAGAGGTTAACCTGTTGACTATTGCAGTGAGCAAGGTAGTGAATGTTCCTCCTGCCCTGCCTGAGCATTTCACGGCCGAAGACTACGGAATCCGAACCTACCGGCAGGGCCGCGCCGCTGGCATAGACCATGCCGTCGCGCGTGAACTTTGAAACAGCATCTTTTAGAGTGATGAGTTTGTTTGGCATGTAGAGGCTCCTCCAGACCAGGGTGCAGGACCTGTGAGAATGTACTTTCATCGCCGTCGAAATGTGTGAAAAAGTGAGTAGCTCTCATAACAGAGTGTTATTGTATTGTCAAGCGTAAAATATGTCGCCGTGAGCCAACTGCTTAAGATTGAGAAGGTTTGCCGGGATGGATGTGAATACCTCATGGCAGGCGGCACTAGAGATCGAAGATGCTCTTGAAACCATGGCCTTACGCCTTTGGAACCGATGTTGACAGAGTAAGAATATAACGTAATGTAATTACCATAATTCGGAGAATCATTCATAAAGGTACCATTCTGAGCGGCACAGGCAGGTTTCCCGGAGAGTAGTGGAGGATTCTATATCTGGCTGGAAATGATTATTTTTTGTATATGGTCGGTCCCCTCCAGGAGGCGCAGCACCTGGGTGTCCCGCTGAAACTTGGCCATGAGATTGGGTCCGGTATGGGCGGTCAGGCCCATTATAAGCATTCCTTCGCTGGCTATGCGGGCCGCCATGCGGGATGCGAAGAGCTTTGCCATTGAAGCTTCCTTGGTGTAGTGGGCGTTTCGGTCCATCATGCGGCAGGCGCGCCAGACAAGCAGCCTTCCCGCGCAGATGTCCGTGGCGTAATCGGCCAGAGAAAAACCGATTCCCTGATTTTTGATTATAGGTTTGTTGCGTATGGAGCGCTGTTTTGCAAAAGCTGCGGTTTGATCGAAAGCGGCTTTGGCTACTCCTACGCAAATAGCCGAAAAAAGTGCTCTGCTCCAGTCGAGCGACTGCATCAAAAGTGGGTATCCGCTGCCTTGAAGACCTATCATATCCGAGGAGTGAACCTGCACCTCGCTGAAGGAAACGGTTGCCGTCGGAGCGCAGCGAAGTCCGGGTTTGTCGTGGTATGGGCCTATGCTTATACCAGGGGAGTCGCCCGGAACGATAAAGGCATTTATGTCGCCTCTGCCCTTGCCGGTGTTTGTATTAGCCCATACGACGTAAAAGGCTGCGTCTCCGGCGTTGATGACCGGAGATTTCGTGCCGTTTAAAATGTAATACTGGCCGTCAGGATAAGCGGTAGTTGAAAAGCGGGAAGTATCCGAGCCACCCTTTTGCTCGGTGATGCAGCATCCGGCTGGCTTGCCTCGATGGCCCAGAAGAAGGGGGAGATATGCCGCTTTCTGATCGTGTGACCCCCCGATCAAAACGGCTGAAACGGCATGCAGGGTGGCGCCATAGATGCTTGCAAACCCGGCGCACCCATACGCGAGCCCTTCGATGACAAGAGAGAGCGTGATGAAGTCAAGTGGACGGCCGCCATATTGTTTAGGAACGAGGAACGCATTGAGGTCCTCATCCGCAAGTATATCGAGATAGGCTGGATCGATTGGGCCGGGCTCTTGAGCGTCGATCTTCAGAGAAAGAGGATGAAGCTTCTTCTTCGCCAGGCGCATGAACTTCAGTTCCGCCCTTTTCTGTTCGGTCGAAAGCTCGAATGAAATCACTATTTTGCCCCCTCATCTTTTTGCCAACGGATGAAGTCGAGTACGGATTTCCTTTGCGAGGCTTTTAATTCTTTGGCAGCGAAAAGGATTTCATGCAGGTATTGCTCTTTTATGATCTGCTGGACCTCATTCACAGAAACTGATTCCAGTTCATTGGATTCATCCAGGAAATAAGTTACCTGCTTGCCCAGTAAGTGCCCGATTCGTTGAAGGTCGGCGAGGTAAAGGCGCCGCTTGCCCAATTCATAGTTGGAAAGAGATGCTTGTGTGCAACCGATCTTTTTCGCCAGTTCCTCCTGGCTCAGACCTGCTTCTTCGCGAGCTTCCTGAAGTTTTCTGCCGATTTTTTCGTATGCGTTCATAAAGGGCTGCTGTCGATTGAACCGGGAATAAAAGGTCTGGATCCATTCCGATGGTATCTTAAAATAAACGGAAGTCTCCTTCAATTACAATGTCGATCTCCGGGGGGCCGTTATTACTCTTTTTGAGGCACTGGTTCGATTCGGAGGCCCCGGTCAATTACTTTTGCAAATTATTTGACTCTCCGGGGTGCAAAGGATACTAGAAAGGACATGATACAGGGACGTGGATATATCAGCCCTTAACCCCTCTCGCCCTCACCCCATTGCCCTCGCGGGGTAAGGAGCGCAAAGACGGAGTAAAAGATGCAGTTTTTGTCCGGCGGCGCGGAGCTTCTTCAAACGGCTTTCTTATCTGCCCTGGTGATCGCAATCGTCTTGCTGGGCTTTAACCTCACCTGCGTCCTGATTCTGCTTCGCAGAAAGCGCGGCGATTTTGCCTCATTCATTCCCCGCTTCGATTCGGTGGATAAAGGTTTGGATCGATGCGAGCGTTCATCACGGGATGAAATCGCCAAAAATCGCGAAGAGGCCACACTGGTCGCCCGGCAGGGACGCGAGGAGACCGGAAACGCTCTGAAGTCTTTCGGAGACTCCCTTCAAACCAGCATGACCAATATCGCCGGTCTTCTAAAGGCTCAGCTTGACGCATTTGCCGGCCAGCTCTCAATCCTGACGGAGGCAACCGAGAAAAAGCTCGACTCGATGCGTGAGACCATCGAGCATCGGCTGCATGCGGTGCAGCAGGAAAGCGTCAAACAGCTTTCAATGGTGCGCGACGATTCTTCAGCCAATTCCAAGACTCTGCGCGAAGAGATTGCCAATATGGCGACACAGCAAAAGGAGCAAATCGAGGCGTTTACCGTCAGGCTGGCCAGGTTGACCGAATCCAACGAAACCCGGCTCGAAGCCCTTCGAAACGCAATAGACGGCAAACTCAAACAGATTCAGGAAGACAACTCCAGGCAGCTCGAACAGATGCGGGCCACAGTTGATGAAAAACTCCAGGGGACCCTGGAAAAAAGACTGGGCGAATCGTTTAAGCAGGTCTCGGAAAGACTGGAGCAGGTCCATAAAGGATTGGGCGAAATGCAGGCCCTGGCGGCGGGGGTCGGCGACCTGAAGCGGGTGCTGACCAATGTGAAAACCAGGGGCCTATGGGGGGAAATCCAGCTTGAAACGCTCCTTGAACAAATCCTGACGCCGGATCAATTCGAACGAGATGTCCAGACCAGGGAGAATTCCGGGGAAAGGGTGGAATTCGCCATCAAGCTGCCGGGGCGGGGCGATGGAGACAGCACGGAGGTAGTGTGGCTTCCGATTGATGCAAAATTCCCGATCGAAGATTACCAAAGGCTGGTTGACGCCCAGGATAATTGCGACCTTGCGGCCGCCGAACAGGCGGCAAAGATGCTGTCGGCCACAATAAAGAATTGCGCAAAAACGATTTGCGACAAATACATCAACCCGCCCGCAACGACTGATTTTGGCATCATGTTTCTTCCTACCGAGGGTCTTTATGCCGAGGTAATCAGGAGGACCTGGCTGGTTGAAAGCCTGCAGCGCGAATGCCGCGTGATCGTAGCGGGACCCACTACCCTGGCCGCTCTTCTGAACAGTCTTCAGATGGGGTTTCGAACGCTTGCCATTCAGAAGCGGTCCAGTGAGGTCTGGAAGCTTCTCGGGGCGGTCAAGACTGAATTCGGGAAATTCGGCACTACCCTCGATGGGGTCAAGAAAAAATTGGATCAGGCGGCCAATACCATGGATGAGGCCGCAAAGAGGTCTCGTGCAATAGAGCGCAAGCTGCGCAACGTACAGGAGCTTCCATCCGAAGATGCCCAGGTGCTTCTGGGCGCAGACAATTCGGAACCTGAGCCCGAGGAAGTCAATTGACGCCAAACCTGGCGGGACCAGGCGCCAACTCCCCCCTTTACTAAAGGGGCAGGGGTGATTTGAAGCTCCCCCCTTTTGTAAAGGGGGGTCGGGGGGGATTTTAAAGATACCTCGCGGACCGTGGAATTGTTCAGCCATCTCGCGGAGCGTGGAGATCATTAGAACATGACAGAATCATCTCCCCCCTTTTATAAAACAGAACCATCTCATCCCCCTTTACTAAAGGGGGGCAGGGGGGATTTGAAGCTCCCCCCTTTTGTAAAGGGGGGTCGGGGGGGATTTTAAACATACCTCGCGGACCGTGGAATTGTTCAGCCATCTCGCGGAGCGTGGAGATCATTAGAACATGACAGAATCATCTCCCCTTTACTAAAGGGGGGTCGGGGGGGATTTTAAAGATGCTCCCGTTCAACAAAAATCTAAAGCCGCTTGCGAGACAGCTTCGAAAGAACATGACAGACGCCGAACGGGCTCTCTGGTCCAAGCTGAAGAGAAAACAACTCAATGGCAGCATCTTTTACAGGCAGAAAAACATCGGGAGCTTCATCGTTGATTTTTACTGTCCGGCTGCCAGATTGATCATCGAACTTGATGGTGGGCAGCATTATTCGGCGGAGGGCAGGGTTAAAGATGAGGCCAGAGATCAATATCTGGCCAAAGTAGGTCTAAAGGTGATAAGATTTTCAGATCTGGATGTTCTCAAGAATATGGATGGGGTTTTGCAGGTCTTGTACGAGCGCTGCAAAATCCCCCCTGCCCCCCTTTAGGGGGGAGATGATCCCCTCGGCCTCCCCGGTTCACCGCTTGCGGGCCAAAAGCTTCGGCAAATCAACGAAATGAACAAACGAAAATATACAAATGAAAATATTGACATCCGATGAATTTAGCGATATAGGCAGGCGGCTTAACGAATATCGGACTGCAAGGATTGGCCGTTCGGAAAAATGAGGTACGGCAACTAATTACCGTTACAAGCTGAGTATAGTTCTCCGGAAATCTCTTCCTGTTTTCTCAGTGTAAATCCTGCAATTCCGCTGAGTTCCCGGAAAATTGGACCACCATAGCTGAATGGTGTGTGTTTTTATGTGGTTTTAACTCGCCCTGCGATGGCTCGGAAAACCTTTATTTCTCAATGGCGGCGGGGCCTCATACGCAATGGCGGCATATTAAGCCCTCGTAGATAGACTTATATAACCGCCCTCCCTTAGCGACACGTGAGCGCGTAGCGCGAAGGCCGGCCGCACGACGTGTCTATCATGCGCTATGAGCGGGAGCGGGAGGCCTTGATGGCCCCGAGTTGTCCATTTCCTGGGTTTTCATCGAACTTAGTATAGTCTGGGATACACTGACGCCGCGAGAACGGTTTACCGGTTTGCAATCCCGCTGTGTAATCGGATTGCCCCAAGTAGGATTGCGCCCAATTGCTCGCGGGGGTCTCGATCTTTGTTTTTCTCATCCGGAGTTTCCGGGTGGACATTTATCAGCTTAGGAGGATAAGCATGGTTGACGTAGAAACACAGAGCATTCTGGTGGTCGGAGGCGGCATGAGCGGGCTGACGGCCGCCGTCGAAGCAGCAGAAGCGGGCCGCGAGGTCTATCTCGTGGAGAAAAATCCTTATCTGGGAGGGCGGGTAGCCCAGCTTCACCAATATTTCCCGAAGCTGTGCCCCCCATATTGCGGCCTCGAACTCAATTTCCGCAGGATAAAAAACAACAGCAGGATTCACTTCTTCACCATGGCTGAGGTGGAATCGGTTTCGGGCCAAAAAGGCGCATGGAATGTCAGGATCAAAATTAATCCCCGCTATGTAAATGAGAAGTGCACCGGCTGCGGCAAATGCTACGATGCGTGCACGATGGAGATCGACAATCCGTTCAATTATGGAATGGATAAGATCAAGGCCGCATACCTGCCCCACGAGATGGCGTTCCCTCAGCGCTTCGTGATCGACCCGGCGCTTGCCAAAAGCCCGGAAGGACAGAAGGTGAAGCAGGCGTGCGAGTATGATGCAATCGAGCTCGACATGCAGGCCAAGACGGTTGAACTAAAAGCCGGGGCCGTGGTCTGGGCGACGGGCTGGAGCCCCTACGACGCCGGGAAGCTTGATACGCTCGGCTTCGGGACCTGTCCGAACGTCATAACCAATGTTATGATGGAGCGCCTCGCGGCGGGCAACGGCCCTACAAAGGGCATGATCGTTCGCCCTTCGGACGGCAAGGCGCCGCAAACGGTCGGTTTCGTGCAATGCGCCGGTTCGCGCGATGAGAACAACCTCCCGTTCTGCTCCTCCATCTGCTGCATGGCTTCCATGAAGCAGGCCACTTATGTGCGCGAACAATACCCGGATGCCAAAATATACATCTTCTTCATCGATATTCGCGCCATGGACCGGCTCGAGTCCTTCTACGCCAAACTCAAGGAAGACGGCAACATTGTTTTCTTCAAAGGCAAAGTCGCCAAAATCGAAGAGGACAGCGCAACGAAGAACCTCATCCTAAGGGTCGAGGATACCACTGCGGGCAGCCTGAACCAGATCAACGTCGACCTGGCGGTGCTTGCCACCGGCATGCAGCCTAACACTTCCCTTTCGCCCCTGCCTGCTTTCGCTCAGCGCGACGACTACGGATTCATCTCCGCCCTGGAAGTGACCCCGGGCTTTTTCGCCGCAGGCTGCTCAAGGACCCCGGCGGGCGTTTCCGAATCAGTTCAGGACGGCACGGCTGCAGCGCTCAAAGCCATTCAATCCGTTGGCAGGAGGTAGACTCGATGGACAAAAAAATTGCGGTATATATTTGTACGGGCTGCGGTATCGGGGAGGCCCTCGACATAGAACAGCTCAGCAAGGTTGCAACATCGGAATGCAAAGCAGCGGTGTGCAAAAACCATCCGAACCTTTGCAGCTCCGAAGGCGCACAACTGATAAGGGACGACATCGCAAACGAGGGCGTAAACACCCTGATTGTCGCCGCCTGTTCGCAGCGCGTGATGTACGATGTCTTTAACTTCGAAGGGACCATCCTGGATCGTGTGAACCTGCGCGAGCAGGTGGTATGGAGCCATCCGCCAAACGATGAAGACACGCAGATGATGGCCGAAGACTACCTTCGGATGAGCGCCGGCAGGATGAAGCAAATGGAGCCTCCCGAACCGTTCAAACCCGAGCAGGAAATGTCGAAGGACATCCTGGTGGTGGGCGGCGGGACGACCGGTATGACGGCGGCCCTCGAGGTGGCCGGGGCGGGATACTCCGCCGTGCTGGTCGAGAAGGAAAACGAGCTCGGCGGTTTTCAGAAAAACGTCTCGAAAAATGTCGTCTTCCCGTTCAAGGACGTGCAGGCCAACGAAATCAACAGGCTGATCGCTGCGGTCAACAGCAACGAAAAGATCAAGGTGCTTACCGGCTCGAAAATTGAAAAGCTCTCAGGCGGCCCCTGTGTTTTCAATGCAAAGATCAAGCAGAACGGGTCCACCAGCGATCATAATATCGGCGCAGTGGTCCTTGCTGCTGGCTGGAAGCCCTACGACCCCGAAAAGCTGGACAAAAAGCTCGGGTACGGCGCATCCGCAAACGTCATCACAAACGTGCAGTTCGAAGAACGCGCAAAGTCGGGCAAAATTACAAGGCCGGCGGACGGCAAAGCCCTGAATACGGTCGCCTTTATTCAGTGCGCCGGACAGCGCGACCCGAATCATCTGGCTTACTGCTCTTCGATCTGCTGCTTCACCGCCCTCAAACAGGCCATCCAGGTAAAACAGCAGGACCCCAAAGCGAACGTGTTCGTTTTCTACCAGGAGATGCGCACACCCGGCCAGGGTGAGGATTTCTTCAGAAAGGCCCAGCAGGAGGGCGTAATTTTCGTCAGGACCCAGGCGCCCGAAGTTCTCACCACCGGAGGTAAACTCGCCGTGGAAGCTTTTGACGAGCTTTCCGGGGACAATATCCTCCTTGACGGCGTGGACATGGTTGTGCTCGCTACCGGGATGGTGCCGGCCACCGCCTTCGGGGAAGACTTCAAGATGAAGAAGCCCGAAGACGAGGAGAAAAAGGACGAAATGGTCGCCTCGGTCGACTCCATCTTTATCTCGGACATCCTGAACCTGGAGTACCGCCAGGGTCCCGAGCTTCCGGAACTTCAGAACGGGTTCCCCGATTCCCACTTTATCTGTTTCCCATACGAAAGCCGCCGAACCGGTATTTATGCGGCTGGCCCGGTCCGCCGTCCCATGGGTATTTCAAACGCTATCGAAGACGCTGCCGGCGCGGCCATGAAGGCCATCCAGTGCGTCGAACTCACCAGCCGGGGCATGGCCGTTCATCCCAGGGTCGGTGACTTGACCTACCCGGAATTCTTCATGCAGCGCTGTACGCAATGCAAGCGGTGTACGGAAGAATGTCCGTTCGGCGCGATCAACGAGGACGAAAAAGGAAATCCTCTTCCTGAGCCGACCCGGTGCCGCCGCTGCTCAGTGTGCATGGGATCATGCCCCGAGCGCATCATCTCATTCAAGAACTATTCGGTGGGCATGATCGGCGATATCATCAAGTCGATCAATGTTCCGGACGAATACGAGGAGAAGCCGCGCATCCTTTTGCTCTGCTGCGAAAACGACGCCTATCCCGCACTGGATATGACCGGGCTTCGCAGGATGAACTACAACGCGTGGGTTCGCGTAATTCCACTTCGCTGCCTCGGCTCGCTCAACCTGGTGTGGATCGCCGACTCCCTGTCCAAGGGTATCGACGGAATCATGCTGCTGGGGTGCCGCCACGGCGATAATTATCAGTGCCATATGATCAAAGGCAGCGAACTGGCAAACATTCGGCTCAGCAAGGTCAAGGAAACCCTCGACCGGCTCGTGCTCGAGTCGGATCGCGTCCTGTTCGAGACAGTGTCCATTACCGATTACGATAAGCTTCCCGCTCTGCTCGATGCATTTGCCGAAAGACTCGTCGAAATCGGCCCGAACCCGTACAAGGGATATTAACACAATGCGTTCAAGAAACTTTCAAATGATGTTTTTCAAAAGCGCGGGGACCTGCGGCCCCCACACCCCTACCGTCTGGCGGAGCATCGAGATCTATGTGGCGCTATCGGCGGGGGCCTTCGGCCAACCGCCGGCAGCGCCGAGCGCTCGGCACTCACGCGCTTGCGCGTGAGGCCGAAACCCCCGGGGGTGCGGGGGAAAAGTTCCCCCGCTCTTTTGATCTTTTCGAAATTTGCTGGAGGCTAAACGGATGAGCAACAAAGTCGATCCTAATTTGATCAGGGAACTTGAGGAATTCGGGCTAAAGGATGCGGGCAAGTGCTACAACTGCGGGACCTGCACCGCTATCTGCGACCTGGCGACCCCTGAGAACCCTTTTCCGAGGAAACTGGTACGCTACATTCAACTGGGGCAAAGAGAAAAAATCCTGAGATCGTCCGAACCCTGGCTGTGCTATTACTGCGGGGACTGCTCGACCAGGTGCCCGCGAGGGGCCGATCCAGGCGAGACTATGATGGTCTTGCGCAGATACCTCACATCGCTCTACGACTGGACCGGGTTTGCGCGCAAGTTCTATACTTCCGAGACATTCGAGATCGTTGCCGTCGCAATAGTCGGTATTCTCGTAGGCCTTGGACTGCTGATTTTTCACAGCGGCCCGATAAACTGGACGCACACGGACCTTAACTCCGTATGGCCGTCGGACGGAATCGAAAAGGCCGACCTGGTAATGGCCGCCATATTGTTGTTTTTCCTGCTGACCAATGTGTACCGCTGCATCAGGATAGTCATGGGGGATTATTTTACGAAGGTACCCGTGGGGATGTATTTCAACGAACTTAAGCTCTTTTTCATCAACCTTTTCACTCAGAAAGAGTTCGGCAAGTGCAAGGACAGGCAGCAGTGGATCGTACATCTTGCAATTATGACCGGATATTCCGCTATCTTCCTGATGGTGGTCGTTTTGGTAAACGGCCTGCCCCTCGGGATCGATTGGCTAAAGTTTCAGCGCGGCTGGGCTTCGCTGGGCGGAAGGATCGAGTACTCGATCTTCCACCCGATCCGGCTGATCGGCTATTACGCCACGTTCGCAATCATGTACGGCACCACATACGCGCTGATCGGGCGTCTCAGGAAGAGCAAGCCGCAATATAAGAGTTCGCATGGGACCGACTGGATGTTCCTGGTCCTTCTTCAGTTGACCACTATGACCGGCATTTTCATCAACTTCACACGCCTTCTGGATTGGCCGCTGGCCACCTACGCCATCTACGTCATTCACATGATGGTGGCAATCCCGATGCTCGTGCTCGAAGTGCCTTTCGCCAAATGGGCGCACCTTGCCTACCGCCCGGTCGTTCTTATGCTGCTGAGCATTAAAGAAAAATATATCGCCGAACATGGGCAGGTCGAAGCTGCGGTCCTTGCCGCAAAACCAGCCGCCTGATCTCCACCACGAACAGCGCGGGGGAAGACAAAAAGAACGGGGGAAAACGAACAGCGCGGGGGAACTCTTCCCCCGCACCCCCGGGATTTTGGCCTCACGCGCAGGCGCGTGAGGCCAAGCGCTCGGCGAGGCGCCAATTCCAGGTCACGCCGGGTGCGGAGGATGATTCCCCAATGTTTTTGATTTAATGGTTTAAGAATTAGGGGACTCAGGGATTCGGGTTGTAAACCAGGACATTCTCGGCCCATCAGTGCAAGAATTCCTAAATCCCTCAATTCCTAAATCCCTCAATTCCTAAATCCCTCAATTCCTCAATTTCTAAATTCCTCAATTCCTAAATCCCTCAATTCCTATTGCAATTCAAACCGCCGTTCCCGTCAACGTTTTTCAAGAATTCAATCGTGCTTAGTCACCAGTTCTCGAATCCGGGTGTATGGAATCAGGTTATCCAGGGTAGCCGTGGTAAATACTTTTCCGTTGAGGCGAAGCAATAGTTGCCGCATATCCTCTCGCCTTTGCCGAAACCCACGGCCATCGATGCAGGCAATTACCTCATAACTCGGCCGGCCGGCCGCAACATGCTCGTTCCTCTGAGTCTCCAGTTCCTTGATCCGAGCCACTTTGTCTCTGGCTGTCCCGTCATCGCTTGTGATCTTGGCCTCGATTACCGCAATCGGGCTTATTTCGTCAGGAATGCAGAAGTCAGGAGCCTGACCAAAGCCCGGAATCCTTTCCGCCCTCCCTGTCTTTCGGTAGGATACTCCGGCATGACGCAGACGCTCTTCAACGGCGTTTTCCATAACTTCTCCCACCAATTCAGAAACCGCATCGCGGTGGCCGGCAAACGGACGGCCCAGATAGCGCTCATAAAGTAAAACGGCGTAAGGGACATTTTCTCCGGCAGCATACTTTAGAGAATCAAGACCGCTCTGAGTATCAAACTTAGCCAGGCGGTGAATAAATCCTTCCTGGTCTTCCGGGGCTCCTTTCATAATGTTACTGATGGCAACACTGATGAGATGATCGAGTCTTTCCAGCGTCTTCGGGCGAATTGGCAGAGTGCGGGCTGCTTTCCGGGCACTCTCAACTCTATTTTGATACTGCGACAGGACTTTACGAATGTACTCGGGATCTTCTCGGCACTGTCTGTCGAGAGTCCTGGCAGCACCTTGGGTTACGTCGCTATCCAACTCGGAGTGAGCCATTTCCGCCCACTCAGGGGCGGTCATCCCTAAAATCGATCTGATGACGCCAAAAACCCGGCTGTTTTCCTCTAACGCGCTGTTTACCCTGGTTTGCGAGAAATCCTCAAAAGCATTGCTCGTGCGTTTAAGAATTTCATAGGCGTCCCGGAAGTCGGTATATTGGGGGAAATCCTTGCCCTTAGGCATAAGGAGAAATTCGGATACCAAATCGGAGAAAACAGCATCGACCACTTCTTCGAGGTGCTGCTGAAGTTCTTCAGGAGAAAGCTCAAAGGGCCGTTTTACTGCCAATAACTTCTCCCTTTCCCAAGTGCGGATTCCGGGATTGTTTTAACGAGGCGCTCGGCATCGAATTCCTCTCTTAACTTGGCAATCAGTACCCCGGCGAGTCCCATCCGTTCCTGGGGTGTGGCCCCTGATTCCCACCCACCTCTAAGTCGGTTGATGGCTGTTCGCGCTATGTGTCCGGCGAGCAGGCACCGGATATCTCCTTCGGTAACCCGAAGGCCGGCTTTTTCGAGAGCTAAAAGATCGCTTTTTAATCTATCCGGAACAGTCTCTGATTCAACGCCAACTTTCACTTTCCGGCACACAAAGACCGAATCGAGAACAGATGATTTAGTTCGGGCTATATGGAGCGAAGCGCCCATTTCAGCCGGAACGGGCAATGTGGCCGTACAATCGAGCCCGGCGTCCAAAATAGCCACAACTATCGGAATGTAGGCGTTAGGGTCGTTATGGTGGAAAGTGAAAACAAAAGGTGCTCCCGGCTTCAAGGCCTCGGCATAATGACAGAATATCTTCGACAAACCCCTGGTGAAGTGCTCCAGCCCGCGTCCCATCACCTCGTTGCCGGTCAGTTCTTGCAAGGTCTTGGTCGATGGAGCTTTGAAAGCATCGAATTCATTTCCAAGTGCCAGACGCAGCCATACGTAGCAAAAATCCATGAGTTCCGCGTACTGGACATTGTCAAAATATGGCGGATCGGTAAAAACACCGTCGAGCGAATCAGGCTCAAGTGGCACTCGTTCCGCAGATAGTGAGTTTATCCAAGCTTCGCGGGCATTGGCTTCGGGAAGCCGTTTCACTTGTTGCGCCTTGATGCTCTCTCCAAGTATGGGGATCAGTTCTTTCCGGTGCCCTTTATGCCTTGTCTCAAAGGGCTGCTGGCAATAATCCTTGGCCCTGCGGTACTTTTCAATGAAGTGGCGGAAAGCTCCCGCCCCGACTTTGGGAATGCCCGGCAAATTGTTCTCACACTGGACTAGTCCCACCGGAAAGCCGTGGACACTGAAAATATCCTGGCACTTCAGGGCATATGTATCGTAGCGCGCGAGCATATTCTGATAGCGGAGGAAATCGGAGAACACGGTGAGCAGCGCGTGTCTTACCGGGATATCTTCAACTGCGGAGATTCTCTTAAGCAGTAAGCCGAGTCCCAGGAGCTGGCGCTCATTGAACATCTCACTGAAGAGTCTATAACCCCATCGGTGGAGGCGTTTCGTTTCATCTCCCAACGGAATGGGAGCCAATGGGATTAAAAACTCAGATTGTCTCTCTTCCAATGTTCGTTTCGCTTCCAGGCATCTCTGAAGGTCCTCTTTATCCGGAGTTTTAAAAAAACGTCCCTGATGATTTGGTTTACAGGCCGGACAATGGTATTCAATGGCCCACATACGGTGCTTGGGCGGGCCGGAGGGGTTTTTCTGCGGATAGGAAAAGACATTGGAGCAGACAGAACATCTTATCTTGTTTCTTTTTGCCGGACCGTCGATAAAAACAGCCTCGCCACAGGCGTAGCATGGTTCCGGATGACTTTTAGTTGGCTGCTCTTTGAATTCATTGAGTTCGCCACATTTATGGCAAGCCACGACGTGGTTGGGATGCCGTTCGGCTTCAGCCAGCAAATAGCCGGGGAAAAGATCGTTTTCGGCTCCGCATTCCGGACAGGTTTGGGTTTTCACCCAAAGGAAGTATTTGACGTCTGCAAATCCGCCACAGAATTTGCACGTGGTGACATATAAAGAGCCGATTTCTCGCTCTAAATCGCGGATTACCGCCTCGGCATGCCGTCCGAAAGCATCCAGATCCAGGGGTGCTAACGACTGCCGAACGATCCAGACCGCCATCGGGTTGATATCGGCGCCGACGACGCTGAAACCCAAACGGTTGGCTTCAAGAATCGGGGTTCCCCCTCCCATGAAGGGGTCTGCTATAACCCCGTTGAACTGGTGGGCTCGCCAGTAATCTTCCTGCAAAGAATTCTCACCGTTAAATTCCGCCAATAGAAGATTACGGAATACTGTACCGGGACGGCGCGCAAACCATTTATGAATTCCGATGATTGGCCGGTAGTTCTGTTGTATCTGCTTTTCTTTTTGCGCCAGGGACGCGGTGAATTCTATATCGAAACGAGACTCAAGAGAGCCATAGGCCTGCGCTCGTTCAGGCGTGGAATCATTCTGCCGCCCTGGGTAAACGATAATAGCCTGCCGCATCTTTGCCCCTGTAGGTTATCTCAAAAACGGCCGCCGAATGTTTCTCCGAGACCTTCGGTCAGTCAAAGCAGACATTAAAATAGCATAGAATCCGTGGGAAAGTGAGTCAAACGGATATTTTCATCTGCACTCTCGTTATCGGGCCCCAACTGAGTGGCCATGGCGCTCGCATAACCTTCCGGCGAGAAAGCCAAGTTGAAAACCGCAGATGTAATTGATTGATTCCCCAAAAACGGGAAGCCCCTCTTTGGAGGGCTTTTTTTACTCATCGGTCCAGTCCAGCCTTAAGCCCAAACATAGCCGGGGAAAACAAACAGAGCGGGGGAAGACAAAAAGCGCGGGGAGCACGGCTCCCCGCGCTTTTTAGGGTTATTATCGCTTCCGGATAGTTTACTCTTTGGGTGGTGTGATGAGCTTTATGGCAAGATCGCATGCAGATCGCATTGTTGGCCTGTCAATCTGCCCCAACCGCTCTTTCAGCCTTCCCTTGTCTATGCTCCGGAGCTGGTTGAGCATAACCTTTGACGCTTTGTTGAGTCCGCTGGTTATCGGGAGCAGCATTTCACTTCCGTACACTTTGCTTACATTTGAAGTAATCGGCGCAATTATGACCCTGGGCGCATGGTCGTTCATCTCATCGATCGAAATGATCAATGCCGGTCTTAGCTTGCCCGCCTCAGTGCGGTGATTCGGATCTAAATCCACCAGGTACACGTCCCCCTGTTTCATTCCGGCCATTCCTCCACGTCGAGTGCGTCCCATTCGGCGGCTTCCTTCCAATACTCTTCATCCTTTGCCATATCCTGGAAGCTCAGAGCCAATTCCTCGCGCCATTTCGCTTCTTTGATCCTTTCAATTTCACGTTCGAGCAGCTTCGTAACGATTGCACTTTTCTGCCGCCCGGAGACCAGGCTTTCAAACTCTTTCCACACAACTTGCCTGATGCTTAGATTCACCCGCGTTATTCGATTTGCCCGGTTTTCCTGGGTTGCCGGCATGGTCGAACTCCTTCGCGATTACACGTATCGTTACATCTTCATATACAGAAAACAGCCCGCATCTTAGTGTGTATAGTAATGTGGCACTAATCCGTGGGCAAGCGAAAAATACGTCTCACCGCAGAGGCGCAGAGAACGCAAAGAAAATTAAGGGATTGAAGAATTGAAGAATTGAGGAATGAAATCCATCCCTAAATTCCTAAATGCCCTGATAGCCATTTCTGTTAATCCTGTAAATCCTGTCAAAGTGGTTTTACCTCTGCGCCTCTGCGGTGAATGCTTGCCGCTTTTCAGAACTCCGGATTGCCGCAGACCTGTTGCATTTTTTTTAGATGTTTAAATTATCTCTTGTAAACCGGACCGGGTTGCGAGTAGGAAGCTTCAGGGCGTAAGCCGCATAACGCAAGCCTGAGGAAGAGCGGAACGTCTGAGCGTGGGGATCGGTTTTTCACCGATTCGTTTTCCGGTCTCCCTGATAGAATTCACCTGAGTCGAGGATTAGCGAAAATGGCAAAAGAACCTCAGATCGTCCACTCTTTCCCCAAGAATCCCCTGGAGGAAGTCAGATCGTCGATAACTTATTTCAAGGGAAAGCAGTATGTGGACTTACGCATCTATTACAAAGGCGATGACGGAGAGTTTCATCCGTCCAAGAAGGGGCTGACCGTATCGGTGGAACTTTTCCCGGAGCTTGAGGCAGGCCTCCAAAAACTTAAGGAAGCGTTGGAGGAGCAGTAGAGGGCGTTCACAGCATTCTCTCATGACCCGCTGGGCGGGCCCCTGAAGCATGGAAATCAGATCGGTGATGCGTGCCTGTAGACGCGCTTTACATGCACGTTGGAGATCAGGGCCATGAAGTCCTTGCCTTGCTCTAAATTGACCTTGATGGACCTGTTGTCTATTTCCATGTATCTCGAAAGCACTTTAATTATATCATTTTTAACCGCTTCCATCATGTCGGGCGTGATATCCACCCTATCGTGCATCAGAACGAACTGCATCCTCCTGCGGGCGATATTCCCGCTTGGTCCGTCTCCCAAAAAGCGCCGCAAAATACCCAGCATTGGCCTGTCTCCTTTCAGTTCCAGATAAGCTGTTTCACGCGGCCCATAAATCCGTGGGACCCCTCTCCATCCAGTGGAACGTTTTCACCGTTGAGGCGAGCGGCCATGCGTATGAAAGCGGCCCCGGCCTTGCTGCTCCTGTCGTGAGCAAGCGGGACTCCGCGATTGGTGGACACCACCACTTCGTCGCTTTCCGGGACAACCCCCAGAAGCGGAACGGAAAGCAGGGAAATGATGTCCTGGGTGGACATCATATCGCCCTTCTTGACCATTTTCGCGTTAAGCCTGTTGATAATGAGGCTGATGTGTTTGAGCATCGCGGCTTCCAGAAGCCCGATCACCCGGTCGGCGTCCCGGATGGCGGAGACTTCGGGCGTAGTTACAACCAGCGCGGTATCGGCGCCGGCGATTGCGTTTTTGAACCCCTGTTCTATCCCCGCAGGGCAGTCGATCAGCACGTAGTCATATTCAGCGGCCAGGGTCGAGCACAGTTCTTTCATCTGCTCCGGGCTTATCGAACTTTTTTCCCTGGTTTGGGCCGCCGGAATCATGAAAAGATTTGGGAGCTTTCTGTCCCGGATCATTGCCTGTTCTTTGCGGCATTTACCTTCGATGATGTCGACCAGGTTGTAGACGATCCGGTTTTCCAGCCCCATGACGACATCAAGATTGCGCAACCCTATGTCCGTGTCGACCATCACGACATTATACTTCTTCTTGGCCAGTGACGTCCCGAGGTTGGCTACAGTGGTAGTCTTGCCGACCCCTCCCTTGCCAGAAGTAACCACAATTATTTTGCCAGCCATAGCTCACCTATAATTTAGTCGAAAACCGGTTTCCGTGCAGCAGCCCCCTGTCCGACCTCAACCATTGTATTCTCACAGGCAGATAACCTGGATAACGCCGTTTTGAATCTCAGCCACCTCGAACCTGGCCGGCACGGGCTTTGCCCCCTGTGGGGGAATCGCCACCAGGTCAGCGATCCTGATCTGATGGGGCTCGATGCTCAACGCCCAAATCCGCGCCGCCCTCTCGCCTCCGGCCCCGGCATGGGCGAGGCCCCGCAGAGCGCCGAAAACAACAACGTCACCATCGGCAATAATTTCCGCGCCCGGATTTACGTCTCCCAGGACGACACAGTCCGATGGAGAAACGATCCGCACGCCCGACCGGCATGTATTGCGGACAATGAGGGGAGCGTGGTTTTCGTGGGGCCCGGGGCGGGCGCCTTTCGAGCCGAAGCGGGATTTTCGCCCCTCTCCCGCCACTGAGAATGAAAGTTCATCGCTAAGCCGCACCTCGACCACCTTAACCTTGGATTTTTCGTACAGCTTCTCATAGAGCACGGAGATCTCGTCGGTGCGCATCGGCCTGGTCCTGAGATCGAGAACCATTTCCGTTTTTTGGAAAAAATTACGCGACTGATCCAGCCGCTGATCAATGAAGGCCACGATTGCATCCAGGGAGGCGGCCGGGTCCGGGACCAGCGTGAAACCGTTGCGGTCGGCTTTCACCTGTACGCTCGGCGGCGCCTTCTCACTCGTATCATGAGCGCGTTCTTTCGCCAGGGGCCGTTGCCCTCCCTCCTCGGATGACATACTTGGTGAACGGTTGCCTTTGGCTAAGGACATGGCATTTGCCCATCGAACCGTAAAAGGGTAAAAAGGCAATAATATCCATATGATGTGTGGTCAGTGCAGTTGATTCAAGACGGCTTCGGGAAATCGATCCCCCCCATTTGAAAAATACTTTACTCCAAATTGATGCCGGAGGGCAATACCCAACTTTTCAGTTGAATCCAGTTTGCGACCCGAATGAAACCGTCCGCCGGCTCATTGCGGTTCCAGGGCTGATCGAAAAGAAAAGGCTCGATTCCAGCCTCCTTTAAGCGCCGGCAGGTTTCGATCCTGTCATCGACAAAGTAACGGATTTCGAGTCCACTCAGGATGTCGAGCTTGGTTTCCGGAGCGCCGGAGGCTATTACCGTTATTCTTTCACGCGGCACACGGGGCAAAACGCTAAAAAGCCATTGCGTAATCGGCTCCGGGTGGAGGCGGGCCGTGATGAATCGGAGCGGCGCCACCCCGGCGAGTTCCATGAGCACTTCCGGAGCATCTGCAACAGGAGGGATCTGCATTGTGTGCCGGTCGTCGAGCGTCAGGCGGATGAGATCGTCTATTATCTGCTTTTCCAGGCCGAGGCACTCATAGAGGTTGTAGCAGAGCATGTCCTGCTGGGAAAGATGAGTAAGCCCGTACCTTTCGTGGGCGAGCCTGACGAACACGGCCATCGTGTCGGCCACCACCCCGTCAATGTCGAAGGCAAGCAGGCAGGGATCTATCGGGGCAGGGCTGGGCGCTGTCATTCATATTCTTTCGTAATGCACGCCAAAGCGGGTTGATCGAAACGGAACGAGATTTCATATACGCCCTCATCGAGTGTCGAATGCACGGCGTAACCAACGCCGTTTAGTACTTCGCGCATAGCCATGTTGGAGGCATGCACGTAAGCCAAAAATCCCGTAATGCCTATAGTCTTTGCAATTTCGCACAGGTAATGGACAAGGAAAGCCCCGATTCCCCTGCGCTGCCAGTCTGATGAGACCGCAAAATCAACCTCGGCGAAGTTCGACTTCTGGTCCAGGATGCACCTGCCAACCCCGATGATCTTCTCGGCGCCGATTTCCCCGGTAACAGCCACAATTGCCATAACGTGCTCGTAATCGATATTGCACATGGTCTGGATGTTTCTATGCGGGAAGGCCCTCATTGCGGAAAGGAAACGGTAATAAATGTCTTCAGAGGGAAGCGAATAGAAAAACTCCTGAAGCGCCCGCTCATCGGTGGGCTTGATGGGACGAAAAAAAACCGTCTCGTCCGGCGGAAACACCTGGTGGGTTTCCCACTGGCCGGGGTAGAGGGGTTCGTAAATGGGAGGAAGGATCTGGTCTTCGTAGACATAATGGATGCTTTTGGCCTCAGCGAGCAATTGCTCGCGGAATCGCGGATGGGCAATGTTGATAAGGGCCAGCGCACGCTCGCGGATGGTCTTGCCATGCAGATAGGCGATTCCAAATTCCGTAACGATATAACGCACGGTACTGCGTGGACTCACGACGCCGGCCCCGTTTGTCAGATGGCTTACAATTCGTGATTTGCGCCCATCGGGACTCGTGGACGGCAGCACGATGATAGTCTTGCCCCCGTTCGCGCTCGATGCCCCGTGCATAAAATCCACATAGCCCCCGATTCCGCTGTAAACCTTGTGGCCAATCGAATCGGCGCATATCTGGCCGCTGAGGTCTATCTCCAGGGCTGAATTGATGGCCACCATCCGGTCAAAGCGGCTTATCAGCTTGCGGTCGTTCACATATTCCGTCGGGTAGATCTCGACCTCGGGGTTGTTGTTCACAAAATCGTAGAGTTCCCTGCTTCCCATGCATAAGCTCGCCACGATCTTTCCCTGGTCTGCGGTTTTGCGCAGGCCTGTTACGGCCCCGGTGCGAATGAGATGCAGGTGGGAGTCGGTAAGGATCTCCGTGTGGATCCCAAGGTCATTCTTGGCTTCGAGGTATCTCAGGACCATACTGGGGATCCTTCCGATCCCCGTCTGAATTGTGGAGCCGTCCTCGATCAGTGCGGAAATATATTTGGCTATCCTTTCGGCGACCGCACTCCCCTCCCGGAAAACGATTTCGAGCAGAGGTTCATCATGTTCCACAAAATAGTGAATCTGAGATAAATGCAGGAAGCTGCCCCCGAGGGTCCTTGGCATTTGATGGTTTATCTGGGCGATAACTATATTGGCGGATTCGACGGCGCTTTTGTCCGTGCCCACCGATATTCCCATCGAACAGAAACCGTGTTCATCGGGAGGCGTTACCTGGACCATTGCGATGTCTAACCTCGACAGAGGTTTTTCTTTGAAAAGACGGGGTATGGAAGAAAAATAAATGGGAATGTAGTCGGCTAAACCGTCATTGACGGCGTGTCTGGATCTCGGCCCGACAAAGAAGGTCTTGAGCCGGGCGTTTTGCTCAAAACGCTTCCAATCCTCCGGAAGGGACCCCATGGAGAGATTCTGGATTATTTCGATATCGCGGTGTCTCGGCAAAAGCTCGATCAAAGAACGCACCAGGTGCTGAGGCTCCCCGCAGCCCGTCCCGATATAGAGCCGGTTTCCGTCGCGCAGTATTGCGCGCAATATCTCATCGGCACCGAGTCTTTTTTCTCGAGCTCGCGCCCTCCAGTGCTTCATTTACTCTGATTCTCCGCCAACAGGAGATTGCCGAAATATACTTTTTTGGAAAACCGGCCCGTGCAATGGCTAAACTTTTTTATAGCATACAGCTTTGAAAAAAGGGATTACTTAATGCGGGAAGGACACGAATAGGCTAAAATGATTACTCTGTAAAATCGGATAGATAAATTAGCAAAGCGTCAATGCGGAATCTCCTGATTAGATTGGTTTATTGACACTGCCGGGCTGATGAGAAGGAAACGATGATGCGTATCGCAATGGGGCAGATCGATCCTTTGGTTGGAGACCTCGAGGGCAACACGCGCGAAATATGCGAATTTATTGAAATAGCTAAAAAGGCCAACGCCGAACTGGTCATTTTCCCTGAATTGTCCATAATGGGATACCCGCCGCGTGACCTTCTCGATAAACGCGGCTTTGTAGCCGACAGTCTTCTTTACTGGGAGCGCATAGCGAACGCGGGCAAAGGTATTGGGGTCATCTTTGGAGCGGTTTCGGTCAATAAAGGGAGCGGAAAGCCCTACCACAATTCCGCTGTGTTTTATGAAGACGGTAAGCTCCGTTGCACCGCCCATAAGATGCTCCTGCCCTCCTATGATGTTTTCGATGAGGAGAGATATTTCGAACCCGGCAAAGCGGCTGCGTGGGTCGATTTCAGGGGCAAGCGGATCGGCATTACGATTTGCGAAGACGCATGGAACGTTCCGGGTTATCTTCCGGGTCCTCTCTACAGTGTCGATCCGGTGGGTGAGTTGGCGAAAGCCTCGGTCGATCTGATTGTAAATATTTCCGCATCTCCCTATCACGTAGGCAAGCCGCACTGGGTCGGCCAACTGCTGAAGATACAGGCTGCCTGCGCAGGCGCCCCAATAGTTTATGTGAACCAGGTTGGCGGCAACGACGAGCTGATTTTCCATGGCCACAGCATGATCTGGGATGAAAAGGGCCGCCTTTGCGCTACAGGCGCCGATTTCGCGGAGGACCTGGTCGTCTATGACACGGGCGGCGGCGATTGTGAACTGCATGCGGCTGACTTTGACCACGTCTCAGAGGTGATCGGAGCGCTCACCCTGGGGTTGGGCGACTATGCCCGCAAGTGCTCTTTCAAGCAGGCGGTGATTGGACTCAGCGGAGGAGTGGATTCCGCGCTGACGGCTTGCTTGGCGGCAATTGCGCTGGGCGCCGGGAACGTTCTGGGGGTCTCGATGCCCGGTCCTTTTAACGCTCCCGAAAGCCTCACCGATGCGCGTGAATTAGCCGCCCGGCTTGGAATCGGCTTTGAGGTGATTGCGATCGATGAGCTTTTTTCGACCGCGCTCAAGTCTTTGAAACCCATTTTTAACGATTTGCCGCACGATTTCACCGAAGAAAATCTCCAGGCGCGTCTCAGGGGTATGGTGCTAATGTCCATTTCCAACAAGTTCGGCAGGCTCCTTCTGAGTACGGGCAATAAATCGGAAATGGCCGTCGGATATTGTACACTCTACGGGGATATGAACGGTGGGCTTGCGGTTTTGGGCGATGTTCCCAAAACTATGGTCTATGAACTTGCCCACAGACTAAACGATGAGCATGGATGGATCCCGGAGCGCATACTCACTCGCGCTCCCTCTGCGGAGTTGCGGCCGAATCAGACCGACCAGGACACACTTCCCCCCTACGAAATTATGGACGCTATTCTGGCCGAATTTGTGGAGCAGCGCCTTCCGGTAAAGCAGATAATAGCCGGAGGCTTTGATCCGGAAACCGTGAGATGGGTGGTAAGGCGAGTCGAACTTAACGAATACAAACGCTGGCAGGCGCCCCCGATCTTGAGGGTCACAACCAAGGCCTTCGGGATCGGCAGGCGCAATCCGATCGCGCAGGGATATATCGAGACCTGAAGTACAATTTTGTTGTTTTTGTGCGGTAAACTTTCTCGAAAATTGGTTTTGACTTCAAAGGCGGGGAACAAAAATGAAAAAAATCGAAGCGGTTATCAAGCCATTCAGGCTCGACGATGTGAAAGAAAGGCTGGCGAGCCTGGGAATCAAAGGAATGACGGTGTCTGAGGTGAAGGGTTTCGGGCGACAGAAGGGGCACACGGAAGTTTACCGAGGTGCTGAGTATGTAGTTGATTTTCTTCCTAAAATTAAAATAGAACTGATCGTTCCCGACTGGCAGTTGCCGGAGGTTGCGGCCGCAATTCGCGAGTCGGCGAATACGGGCAAAATCGGAGATGGCAAGATTTTTGTTATACCTGTTGAGGAATGTATTCGCATCCGGACCGGCGAGACCGGAGAAGACGCGCTTTAACAGGTTGATGAAAAAGGGTTCTCTGGGGGGACAAACGCCTGAAAATTGCTGCTGATTTCGTCATTCCGGCGGAAGCCGGAATCCAGGCTTTTTCCCAACCAATTGATTTTAAAGCACAAGACACTAGTTTCGCCGGCGTGGCGTCTATAGGGTTTTTCGTCCTGATGTGAGAATTTCAATCCTTTTTCATCACCCTGTTGGATTGTATCAATAATAAATCATGGTCCAAAGCTCAAATCTAACTCGAAAACTCAAATATCTGCGGGATCATTTCGTTCGGGAATGCCGCGCGGATGTTCCAGGGCTGCTGGCGGCCCGCACCTATTCGTCCAACCTGCAAGAGGCCCTGGGCAACGCGTTCAGCGAACATTCGGAGCCCCAGGAAGGTTGGGCTTTGGTTGCCGTAGGCGGCTTCGGCCGCGGTGAACTCAGCTTCGCCTCCGACCTCGATCTTCTCTTCCTTTATAAAAAACGGCTTCCTGCATTTCTGTCGGAACTGGTTCACTATCTCGTGTACGGCTTGTGGGACAGCGCGTTCGAAGTCGGACACGCCACCGCTTCTGTTTCTATGGTCCGCAATATGGTTCAGAACGATTTCTCCATTCTGACCAACTACCTGGAAGCCCGCCTGATTGCGGGAGACGCCGAGTTTTTCAATGACTGGCAAAGGTCCTTTGTGAAGTTATTCGGCAATCCCGGCAGACGGCGGCGGTTTCTTCAGGATCTGATTGCGTATAGAGAGGCAAGACTCCACCAGTATGGTGAAAGCCCCTATCTGCTGGAGCCTAACGTTAAAGATGGAGTGGGAGGTCTGCGCGACCTGCATACGATCAGGTGGGCGGGAATTGTGTACCTTAACGATTCCTCGCTGGAAGCAATGCTCAAGAATGAATGGCTTATGGATGTCGAGAAACTCTGGCTCGAGCAGTCATACGATTTCCTGTGGCGGGTAAGGCTTCAACTGCACCAGTCGAGTGGAAGAAGGCAGGACAGGCTGCTTTTTCCGGAGCAGGAACAGATTGCGGGGCGAATGGGCTGCATGGCAGGTACGGAAGGTTCTGCGGTTGAGGGTTTCATGCGCCTGTATTACCGCTACACTTCGCGCGTACGCAGAACGGCCTCCTTTTTTCTGGAAAGACTCGAAGAGTCCCAGAGGAGGTTTCCCCGCTTTCATCTGCGCAGGCGAATCCTGCCGGGTCCATTTCTGCTGGAAGACAAGCACCTCCACTTTGTGGAACCGGAATGGGTGAGGAAAGATCCGCTTTTGCTCATGCGGTTCTTCTGGCAAGCGGCGCGTTCCAAAGCTCATTTTCACCACAATGCGGGAAAAATAATCCGGGAAAATCTGGGTGGGTTTGGAGAGCGCGAAAGGCGAAATCCCGAGGCTATAAATCAGTTCTTCGACATCTTGCTGGACCCGCAATACTCGTTCCCTGTCCTTAAGACCATGCTGGAAACAGCCTTTCTGCAGGTATTCATCCCGGAATTCTCTGTGGTGCGTTATCGGGTCCAAAATGACGTCTATCATGTCTATACTGTTGATGAGCACCTGCTGCGCACGGTCCGCGAACTTCACCTTATCGAAGCGGGCGAGGTCAATGGCGAAGAGCCGTTGAAGAGCCCCGGAGGGCTGATAGGTCCCGAGGAGCGGCGTATTCTCTACCTGGCCGGGCTTCTGCACGACATTGGGAAGGGGCGGGGAAAGAATCACTCGATGCACGGCGCCAAGATGGCCGGGGAAATCGCGGTAAGGATGGGCTTGAGCGACGGGCAGAGAAATCTGCTTTGTTTTTTGATCGAACATCACCTTATTCTTGCCGAAACCGCCCTCAAGCGGGATTTGATGGACGAAAAGCCTATAGCGCAGTGTGCGGTAACCATCAAGGATCGCCGGCGCCTGCTTTTGCTCTATATGCTTACTGTCGCCGACAGCCGCGCCACCGGTACGGAGGCATGGAACACCTGGAAAGCGTCCCTGCTCAGAGAGCTTTTCTTCAAGGTTGACAGGCTGCTGCTGCGGACGGACCTGGAACCGGAAGACACAGAGGCGCGCACCGCGCAAACGCAGAGAGAAGTTTTGGCCCTTTTGCCCGACCCGGCTGAAAGCGAAAGGCTGTCCGGATGGATGGAGAGGCTGCCTTTCAGGTATTTGCTCTCTCAGCATCCGAAGGAGATTCTAAAGCACTACGAGATGGAAAAGCAACTGACGCACCGCTCGGTTTGCTTCAAGGCAGAACCGCTTGAAGGCGAGATGTGGCAGACCACGGTCGTAACACGTGATCGGCCGGGGTTGTTTGCTCTAATTACCGGTGTTCTGTGGGCAAGAGGGTTGAATATCCTCTCCGCCGACATCTATACCCGCGAACCCGGTGTGGCCTGCGATATCCTGCGTGTCGAGCGGATTCCCGACCCTCTTCATCGTGAAGAACTGTGGGTAAAGGTGGAAAGCGATCTGGTTCGCGCACTTGCCGATTCATCCTATCTTGACGAAATACTGGAAAACAAGCGCAGGCCTTCGGTTCTGGAGGTGAAGTGCTATCCGCGCAAAGAGGATAAGGTCATAATCGACGAGGAAGCTTCGGACTTCTACACCCTGATCGAAGTATATACCTGGGACCGGCCGGGCGTGCTGCACACGATCACCAACGCCCTGTTCGAACTGGATATAAATATTCAACTTGCCAAGATATCGACACCCGGAGCGCAGGTTGTCGATATCTTTTACGTCACCGACTTGAGCGGCGAGAAGCTGATTAGCCAGGACAAGCATGAACGGGTTGGAGAAAAGCTCCTTGGGTGCCTGTCTGAGATCTGCTGACCGGTCATGTTTTGCCCGATTTTCTAAGGTTGTGCGCTAGGGGTACATTTTTGTTCGAAACCGAACTGACCTGTTGGATAAGAAATTCGGTAGAATTTTCGAGTAATTACAGTTTCAAATGTCCTTTAGGCATGTTCTTTCACGTTTTTACCGTCCTTTGCGTAACAAAAATGTTTTTTTCCGAGGTCGGGTCAGGATTTACTCACCATTGGTCTCGGGCTCGGAGTTGCTGAGATGCCTTCGATCAGAGGGGGCGGGAAGGGGGCAGGAAGAAAATTGTTGACGTTGGCAAGCAAATTGCCTAGACATTCCGGATTGAGGCGTTCAATCCCCATTTCGAAAACTCACAGGAGGATAATATGACCCCAAAAGAAGTTGTGGCTTTTGCAAAAAAAAACGACGCCAAGGTAGTGGATTTCAAGTTCATGGACTTTATCGGGATATGGCAGCATTTTTCAGTTCCGATCGCAGAGTTGGGCGAAAGCGACTTCGAAGGCGGCTACGGTTTCGATGGATCCAGCATCCGGGGATGGCAGCCGATACACGCCAGTGACATGCTGATTATTCCGGACCCGGCGACGGCGGTGATGGAGCCGTTCACAACCGTCCCAACCCTTACGATGATCTGCAATATAGTAGATCCAGTGACGATGGAAAAATATACGCGCGATCCCAGAAATATCGCTCAGAAGGCCGAAGAATACCTTAAGTTCACTGGAATCGGCGATATGGCCTGGTTCGGCCCGGAAGCGGAATTCTTCATCTTTGACGATATCCGGTTCGACAGCTCCTATAACTTCAGCTACTACTACATCGATTCCGTCGAGGGTCAGTGGAACTCAGGAAGGATCGAGAACCCGAACCTCGGATACAAGCCCCGCTACAAAGAGGGCTATTTCCCTGTGCCTCCGATGGATTCCCAACAGGACATCCGTTCCGAGATGATCCTGACAATGGAGCAAGTCGGTGTGCGCACTGAATGTCATCACCACGAGGTCGCCACGGCCGGTCAGGCTGAAATCGATATGAAGGCGGCCCCCCTGGTCAAGATGGCCGACAACCTGGCGTGGTACAAATATGTTCTAAAAAATGTCGCCAAGAAATATGGCAAGACGGTAACCCTTATGCCGAAGCCGCTTTATGGTGACAACGGCACGGGCATGCATACCCATTTCAGCCTCTGGAAAGAGGGCAAGCCGCTGTTCTCCGGCGACAAGTACGGCGGACTGAGCCAAATGGCCCTGTGGGCGGCAGGCGGACTTCTTAAACATGCACCGGCGCTGTGCGCCATAACCAACCCGACCACCAATTCGTACAAGAGGCTGGTCCCCGGATATGAAGCCCCGGTGAACCTGGCTTACTCGAGCCGCAACCGCAGCGCAGGCATCCGTATCCCGATGTATTCGCCTTCTCCGAAGCTCAAGCGTCTCGAGGTTCGCTTCCCGGATCCATCATGCAACGGCTACCTCTGTTTCGCCGCTTTGCTTATGGCCGCCCTTGACGGCATCGAAAACCGGATCGACCCTGGCGAGCCGCTCGATGCGGACATCTACGCATTGAGTCCGGAAGAGGCGGCAAAAGTTCCATCGACTCCGGGATCGCTCGAAGAATCCCTCAAGGCGCTCGAAAAAGACCACGAGTTCCTGCTCAAGGGCGACGTTTTCACCCAGGATGTCATCGACATGTGGATCGAATACAAGACCCTGAATGAAGTGGACGTTGTGCGCATGCGGCCGCATCCCATGGAATTCAAGCTCTACTTCGACATATAAGTTGATAAGGTCTGGTTTTTGAGTTCCGGCTTTTGCAGGATTTGCGGAGCGCGGATTTGATCTGAGAAATCCTCCGGGTTGGTGTAGAATCCCAGCCCGGAGGATTTTTATTTTCGATAGGGTCCATCCGGAAACCCGGGGACAAATTCTACGCCTCGCGAGGTTTCTGTTCGGAAAGGAGGCATTTTTCGTCATGGCAAGGAAATCGAGGGGTTGAGCGGAGGCGTACATCATCGGTACGCCGCACAAGAAACCCCGAAGATTGACACCGCCAGGGTGGAAAAGGACTCTTTTAGGACAAAAAATCCGGACGGAAACTGAATAGGGTCATAGCCGATCATGAGAACAGGAAACATCTACTCGGACATCGCGGACCGGGCGCCCGGGGAAATTTTCGAAACCCTGGCCGAGTCGGGTAAAATCAGGGTTGAAAGAATCATATCCGACTCTCATGCTTCGCCGGAAAGTTTCTGGTACGACCAGGACGAAAACGAATGGGTCCTGCTCCTGAAGGGCAGCGCTGCATTAAGATTTGATGGGAGTGGGGACGTCCTCATTTTGGAACCCGGCGACTGGGTCGATATCCCGGCCCATGTAAGGCACCGGGTGGAATGGACCGGCCCGAACCAAAAGACTGTGTGGCTGGCGGTGTTTTATTGACCAATGAGTTCAGGATTATCCGGAAAGACTGAATTTGCCGCACAAAAGGCACAAAGGGGGTCCTGCCCCATGCACCTTCTAATATTTTATTTTCGGGTTTCTGAAATTCGTGGCGCCGGGCAGTCTAAACTTGAACTCTACTCCCGAGGGGTCATCAGGAACAGGGCTATACGGTTCCCTGACCTCATATTTGCCCTTCGTGGCCATGTCGCCAATATTGAGAGTTCGTCGCCACAAAATCTGGGTCTCCGCCCGATTGGTCGTCCACATATCCAATCTAACGGACTTGAGGGGGTGCTTCGATTCGTTGATTATGTAGCCGGTGACGTAGCCGTCCTGAGTAAACTCGAAATCCCTGTACACTAAGTCCTTGTTTGTCGTTCCGTTGCTGTTATCTACCGTCCCGTCGCTATAAAATGATTTAGCGGTGGCATGAAGGGGAAAGAGAAGCAAATTCAGCAGCAAAAATGCAATAATCCATTTCGTATTTATCAAACGTTTCTCCTCTATTTTGAAATGGGCCAAGTGTCCCCCGGGAAGCCGGTCCAAAAGCGAGGGTGGGAGCAGCAGCATTTGCTTTCGGCCGCACGAGTTAAATATCTTTTTCCACAGTGGAAGTCATATTAGCAGAGAATGGCTCTCTACACAATTCCTCCGGCAAGTTTCCAGACCGCCGCCATCATGGAAAGAAAGTTGTAGAGGCGCGGCGCGGCGGAAATTACTCAGGATTTGGCTTAGAAGTCCTAATGTCCTGAGTCATTAATCAGTTCCCGAATTAAGGGTAGGGTGGGCAAAAGCAGAGCGTTGCCCACCACTGATTGGTGGGCACATAAAACGTGCCCACCCCACGAAATTTACGCAATGAACTTGTGACTCAGGACACTAATGCAGCGTCAACTAAGTTCCTATAGGTAATGACCGTCAGCCCGTCATTCCGGCGAAGGCCGGAATCCAGCGTCTTTTCAGTTTGTTAACAGCACTGGACCCCGGCCTTCGCCGGGGTGACGATTCCTTGCAACATGTGATAACTTTGTTGACAACGTACTAATCCTTAGCAACTAAATCGCAGCCTCGAAGTGAAGTTGAAAATAATAAGTAATACTGAGTTACCTACAAAATAACTTTATTTTGATGCTTCGCGGGTGAGGCGGGCATCATGGAAAATTGCGTTCAAAATCCCCCTGCCCCCGTTAGGGGGGAACCCGACCGGAGCGCCCAAACCACACCCCCTTTTCTAAAGGGGGGCAGGGGGGATTTTGAGACATCGAGCACCATCTTGAACGCAACTCGGCATAAGATCAGGACGAAAACGAATTTATACTGCTCCTGAAGGGCAGCGCTGCATTAAGATTTGATGGAGGCGGGGAGGTCCTCATTTTGGAACCCGGCGACTGGGTCGATATCCCGGCCCATGTAAGGCGCCGGGTGGAATGGACCGACTCGGAGGAGAAGACGGTGTGGGTGACGGTGTTTTATTAGCAGTGAGGAGTGACACCGTATGAGTGTTTGGACGCCTTACAAGAGCATATCGCTTAACTAGGCGGCACGCGGCTTTTTGCGTGGCCGCTTGAGCAGCTTGCCGGCATGGAGCAGCTTCTCGTAGAGCGTTTCGGGGGCTACGTCAGCCCCGTTCGGCCAGGCGATGGCGCCACCCTCCACGGTCGCCTTGGAGAAAAAGGTCCTGTCCTTAAGCGGCTCAAAAACAGGCCCCCGGGAGAGGTAAACAGAAAAATCAATTTCTCCCTCTACGCCATCATCAAATAGGATGTGGTATACATATTCACCGCGATATTCGACCTTCGTCACTTCGTTCATATCCCACATGGCACACCTCATTGCAATGGACCAATTGTCTTAATCTCTTTGCCATGCTTGGCCAATTCCCAGTCTTCAAGGAGTTCAGCATACCGCAAATCTATCCATTCGCGAACAAGCTTCAAGGCTGTCCGCGATAGCAGGTCTCCCTTCAAAATGTTGCCTCTAAAATCCAGGAGAGCCTTACTACCTTGATACTCCACATGAATGTGCGGCGGATTGTGATCATCATAGAACATCCTGATGACGATTCCGAAAAAGACAGAGATGATGGGCATAAGGCGCTTTCCCTTATCTCCAGGCAATAATTAGACCGATCCGCATAAGATGCGGATTTTCGGATTTCTGCCTACATAACAGGCAATCGAACCGGTAGCCGATGGCGTGCTAAGCTCTTCATCTTTCGCTGGCCGCACTTTTCCTCCTGCTTATCACGGTGTATTATGCGGATCGGCACAATAACATTTATCACCTGCCTTTCGGTTCCCGAACCTAGAGCGGCGGTGCGAAAAAACAGGAAATACGCTATCAGACTTCTTCAACATGTCAACTCCCAATCTTCATCGCTGTGAACGTTTGTGAACAGGGCCTGGCCAACCGGACCCGCTCAATCTCTTGCACTCTTACGCAAGTCGTACCGGGCCGGGTGCTTAAGAGGGGTGTATGGTTTCCAGTATGTCATCGTGAGGCAGCATAAAGGTGTGGGTGGGGGTGTTTTATTAAATGTTTACCCGATAAGCATAATCCACATTGAGCGAAACCACGTCGAATTCGCTTTCCACCCGGCCGTGCAGCAGATAGGCATGGCTCATGTCGAGTTCCTGGCAAAATCGCCTGAATGGTTTCGGGAAAAAAACCGTCTCAAAGATTCCTGTTTTATCCTCAAAGGTAAAAAACTCCATTTCTTCCCCTTCCCTGGTCAAGACTTCCTTGCGCGTGACGGGCCACCCTTTCATGCGGATTTTTTTCCCGACGTGTGCGGCCATATCGGATGCCGGAACGATCGCGCACAACTTGTTGGCCGTAAGAGGCGCCGCTGAAAGCAGCGCCAATCTTGGCTGCGGCCCCGCCGCCCGAAGCGAGCGGAAAAACGGCTCGGCCAGTTCAAGAGGATGGACCGAGAGAGGAAATCCCAGCGTTTCTGATTCATGCGCCCATTTCAGGCGGTCGGAAAAATCCGGGAGGGCAGGGACCTTTATGGAATAGCGCGAGTGGAATGCAGCTATTTGCATATGTTCCGTCTTGAAGCTTTCTAAAGGCGCGGGGGCCATAGCCCCCACACCCCCATCGCCGCTACGCGGCTCAATCTCTACGCTCTGCGGGGCGGGCCTTCGGCCAGCCGCCGCGAGCGCCGAGCGCGCGGAGCCGAAATCCGGGGGATGCGGGGGAATCATTCCCCCGCTCTTTTCTCTGGTTGCCGGATACTGCCCCGGTCCCTCTTTAAAGAGCAGGGGAGTTTGTGGAGCATGCGATGGTCCCGGTCTCGATTGCGTGTTGTTCGGCGCGCGGGATCCATTCAGCCGGGCTTCGATGAACCAGAGAATTTGCGGGCGGTTGAAGGGGCCGGAAATGGAGTCCATGGCGCCGCTTCGGGCAAGTATGGCGGAGTCCGGGGCAGATATGATGAGGCCGTTTTGCCCTCTTAGTCGATCGAGAAAGTCCTCGATTGATAAAAAAGGTCCCCCCCGGCTTCTTTCTCTGAGGATGGCTTCTATGGCGCTCTTCCTTATTGCCTGAAGCTGTTGAAAACCTGTTCGTATCGTTTTCCCGCTGCCGGTGTAGTGCAGCCGGCTTTGGTTTATGTCCGGTCCCAGGACCTCGATGCCCATGCGCCGGGCCTCCGAAATGTAGGCGAAAGTGCTGTAATAGCCTCCTCCATTGGAGAGGACCGCCGCCATGAACTCCGCCGGATGATGCGCCTTAAGATAAGCGGACTTGAAGCTCACCAGGGCATATGAGGCCGAGTGCGGCTTGCAGAACGAATAGCCGGAAAAAGAGGTGAACATGTCCCAGACGCTCTCCACCACCTCGGGTGAAATTCCGTTTCGGGCGCATCCTTGCTCAAAGCGCGCCCTGTAGTCCGGGAGCTGCTTGCGGCTTTTCCTGCTTATCACTTTTCTCAGGCTATCCGCCTCACCCCATGAAAAGCCGGCCAGCGCCATAGCCGCCTGCACGACGTCCTCCTGATAGACCAGTATTCCGTAATTCTCGGCCAGAATGTCTTTAAGGCGTGGATGGAGCGGCTCGTACGGCTCTCCATGAAGCCGGCTCAGGTATTGCCGAATAAACCGGTTTGCGGCCGGGCGGATAATGGACGAATGGATCACGGCATGCGCGAAATCGCCCGTTCGTGCCTTTTGCTGCAGGAGCCGCATGGATGGGGATTCCAGGTAGAATACGCCCATTGTGTTTCCCCGGCTGATGATTTCCCGGGTTTTCGGGTCGTCAATAGGATTGAAGTTCGAATAGTCGATGATCTTCGCCGTGTTTTCCCGAACCGCCTCGATGGTGTCGCGGATCACGGCAAGCGAGCGGTTGCCGAGAAGGTCTATTTTGACGAGGCCCGCCTTTTCGGCCTGGTCTTTTTCCCACTGGATGATTCGAACCCCCTTGGCGCTTATCTGGACCGGAACATACCTCGATACCCGGTCCGGAACGAGTACCATCCCGCCGCAGTGGGTCCCGATGTTTCGGGGCGCTGACTCCAGGCGCGAAGAAAGATCGATGATTTCCGGCCAGGGCGGGTCCAGGGGGAAATTACGGAATTTGGGATATGATTTTATGTGCTCCCATATATCAGCGCCCCGCGAGGTCCAGTAGTTCATCCTGCGGGTTACCTCCTTTATCTCGGAGGCGGGGACGCCGTATACTTTCGCCACTTCCCGCACCGAGGCCCTGGCCCGGAACCCCACGTGGTTGCTGACTAGAGCCATCCTCCGGCTCCCGTAGTGGGCCATAATTTCTTCAAAAAGCCCGTCACGCTCGTCCCACGGGAAATCGACGTCGATGTCCGGGAGGTCCTTACGTTCGGGATTTAGAAACCTGCCGAAAAGGAGATTGTGCCGGATGGGATCTACATGGGTTATTCCCAAAAGATAGCTGACCAGGCTTGCGGCCCCGCTTCCCCGTCCGCAGTGGATCGGACGGCGGCGCACGATATCTGCCACCACGAGGAAATAATCCACAAATCCTTTGGAACGGATAAGATCGAGTTCTTCAGCGAGGCGATCTTCAATCGCTCTGCCGGTTTTTCCGTAACGCCGGCCAATCCCCCTGCGGCACTCGGAGACAAGGATGGCGAAGTGGTCCTCGTTTTTATCGAGGTAATGAGGGAAAACGGTCTGAAAACGGTCCCAGGCGGTATGGCAGGCTTGGGCAATTTTTACCGTGTTGGCCAGCGCTTCCGGGCAGTTGGGGAAGTGCACGGACATCTCGCGGGCTGATTTCAGCCACCGGCCCGCAGTTGCGGCCTCCCCCGGCGCAAGCGACCCCAGGGTTTTGTTCAGGTCTATGGCCCGAACGAGCCGGTGAAGGGAATAGTCTTGCTCCACGGCAAAATGGACTGCATTTGTGGCCACAGGCGCAATGCCGATCTGCTTTGCCGCATGGAGGAACTTTCGGTCGGATGGGCCCGGCACTATTTCAAAAAAGCATTCCAACCGGTTGCGCGATGCTTTTATCAATTCCGGATCGGCGCTGATGAGCACAAGGTCGGAGCTTTTTTCCGGAAGGCTTCGGATAAGTGAGAAGTCATCCTCGATATGACGGCGGGTAATGAGGTCCGAGAGGATTTCGTATCCATCGGCGGTTCCGGCAAGGATCACCGCACATGTTTGCGGGGTTTTTATTTCAGCCCCGACCACAGGTTCGATCCCGGTTGCGCGCGCAGCTTCCAGGAAATTGATAAGGCCGTAGAAACCGTTTGTATCGGTCAGGGCAAGATGGGTAAAACCGGCTTTTTTGGCCTCCCTGCACAGGACTTCGGGCGAACTTACGCCCTGCATCATGGAATAGAAGGAATGGACATGGAGGTGGACAAAATCGTTCATGACTGAAAACTGCCTTGAGTTACCCTTGCCCAGGCAATTATCTCTTTCCCGAATTTCATGCGGATCGAATCCAGGACCTTCTGAAGGTTGAGCTCTTTTGACGATTTATTTTTTTCCCACGTGAAAAGCGAAAGCTGAGAAAAGGGCATCGCGAGGTCCGAAAATTCCAGGACCAGCTTGCGCACGGCCACTCGCCTCCGGAAAAGCTGATAAAAGACGGGGAGAATCGACAGGAAAAGGAACCGGTCAGCCTGGACAGACCCGGAGGAAATCCGCCTGCGGGTATCGGCCGACACGCCGTCCGCATACCGAATCTGCAGCCTGAAGTTTCCCGGACAGCGATTATGACGGCGCAGGTTCCATCCCGCCTCTTCAACCTGCTGGAACAAAACGGATTCAAGGCGTCCCAGGTCGATTTCATCGCGGTCCAGAATTTTCGTAATGGATACCCGCGGGACCTGATGAGTGGGAAGTACCGGAGCGGGGTCCATGCCTTTTGCGATTTTAAGAAGACGCTCCGCACTCCTGCCGAAAACCGCCGCAAGCATGTCGAGGGGAAAGGATGCCAGTTGCCCGATTTTCAGGATGTTGAAGCCGGTCAGCCTGGAAGTGGTAACCTCACCCACGCCGGGAAGAAGATCGACGGGCAGAGGCGAAAGAAACGATTCTTCATTCCCGGGGAAGATAAAACTCAGGTCCCCGGGGTCGATGCAATTTGATGCAACCTGGCTTACCAGTTTGTTCGAAGCAAGCCCGACCCGTGCCCGAAGTCCCGTTTTTATGTAGAGGTCCTTTTGCATCCGGCAGGCCAGGTCCGGTCCAGGTCCCCAGAGGCGGCGGGTCCCGGTGACATCTATGAAGTAACTTCCCGGGCAGCTCCCTTCGACAAGCGGCGAAAAGAATCCGGATTCCCGGACGATGTCCAGGTGTTTTTCCCGGTAATGATAAAAATCAGACGGCATTACATGAATCCGGCTGCACAGGCGGCGCGCACGGCTAAGCGGCATGCCCTCACGGATGCCTTCTTTTCTGGCGTTGCTGTTTACACCCTGGATAACGGACCTCTCGCCCGCTTCGGCCAAAACGAGCGGGCGCCTTTTCAATTCCGGCCGCCTAAGTTGCTCGATTGCCGCATAAAAATCGGGCACCCCCAGATGAACTATATTTCGGAGCATAAGTTCCCGCCTGAATCTCCACGCCCCGCGAGGTGTCTATGGTTGCGGTAATTGCGCAGCAGGCCCATTACGACACCCACCACCTCGACCTCTTCGGCGCTTGCCACAATCGATTTCATCCGGAAATTGGCCGGCTTCAATTCGATTTCGTTTTCTCTGCGGTAAAATTTCTTTACGGTCGCTTTCCCGGCCACCAGGGCCACGACGATTTGCCCGTTTTCGGCATGGGGCTGCTGGGTGATGATCAAAATATCGCCGTCCCTAATGCCGTCTTCGATCATTGAATCGCCTCGGACCCGCAGTGCGAAATTGCTTCCGTTGCCGAGGAAATTTTCCGGAACCTCTACCGATTCCGCCGTCTGGACCACTTCGATCGGTATTCCGGCGGCAACCGTCCCCAGGAAGGGAATGCTTGAGGCCCCGGCATTCACGGGGGAGTGTAGCGGACTCAGGTCGAGGGCGCGTTTTTTGTTGTTCCACGGCGTCCGCAGATACCCTCGTCCTTCGAGTTGCTTCAGGTGCTTGTAGACAGAGTTGAGGGATTTGAACCCGAGATGACGCCGTACTTCCTCATAAGATGGAGAATAACCGTGCCGGGTTATATATTCCCGCACGAACCGGAAAACTTTTTCCTGCGCCGGGGTAAGCCCCGTCATTCTGAACTCCTTTTCGAAATGTTTAGTTCAATTTAGGTGAACAAAAGGTGAAAGTCAAGGGGCAATTTCTCTCACGACTCCCATACATATGCCCTCCGCTATGCGATCTGCGTGTTGCAGTTTGGTTGCGATGCTTTTGTGCATAATTTTTAAGAGTTGTATTGAAGAAAAAAATTTCTTCTGCCGATTAATACACAAGGAGCGACGGAGAAGGTCGCATTTGAAGCAGTGGCAGCTTATATCGGATGCGGGATCAGCCGGGCGCCGGGAGGGCCGGCGCGGATTCGTGAGGGTGCAACTTTCCGGCCGCCTGCAAAAAAAATACATATCGAGCGAAAACAGGAAGGGATTTCTTATGAAAGATCAGCCGGGCGAGGTAAATCGGATAGCAAGTTTGGGACTGGAGAGGGAAGGAAAGTATCTCACCTTTTCTCTGGGGGACGAAGAATACGGAATCGGCATTTTGAAGGTCAAGGAAATAATCGGGATGATGAGAATTACACCGGTCCCGCAGACGCCTGATTTCGTTAAAGGGGTGATAAATCTCAGGGGTAAGGTGATCCCGGTAATTGACCTGCGGCTAAGGTTCGGCATGAACGAGAACGGCTATACCGAGCGCACATGCATTATAGTGGTCGAAATCGAAGGTTCGGGCGCAAAACTGCACATAGGAGTGGTGGTGGATTCGGTTTCTGAGGTGCTCAACATAAAGGGAGCCGATATCGAAGACACACCGAGCTTCGGGACCGCTTTGGAGACCGACTACATCCTCGGGATGGCCAAAACGGGCGGAGGCGTGAAGATACTGCTCGATATCGACCGCGTTCTGAGCAGCAGCGAAATAAGTTTTCTGGACAAAGTGGCCTGATAAGCAAAGGTGAAGTTAGAAGAGTGAACTTCCGGCTAAAGCCGGTAAGAGGAATGAACAGATTATTTTCATTCTGCACTTTTCTTTGTACCGCCAGGGCAGAAAACCTGAAGAAGCCTTTCCGGACAGAAACTGGCTGTTAGTGTGGGAAGAGCCCCGAGAGGCAGTGGACGCAATGGAAAACAATTTGTCGGATCGCCTGTTTAAGCAGTTCAGTCTGCTTGTTTATGAGCAGTGCGGCATAAATTTACACGAAGGCAAAAAAGCGCTTCTGCAGGCAAGGCTCAACAAGCGGCTGCGACTGACCGGGATCAGTTCATATGAAGAATATTTCAAATTCATAACCTCTGGGGCGAACCCCGGCGAATTCGTCCATTTTCTCGATTCCATCTCGACAAACCTTACCTATTTTTTTCGAGAGTCCCAGCATTTTGATTTTCTGGATGGGGTTGCCATGCCTGAACTGATCGAGAAAAAGCTAAAGGACAGGGATTCCAGGATCAGGATATGGAGCGCGGGGTGTTCGACAGGCGAGGAACCATACAGCTTGGCAATGTGTGTGCTGGCACACCTGCCGGAAGTGGCGAGATGGGATTTGCGGATACTGGCGACCGATATATCGACACGCGTGCTGGAGACGGCAAGCCGCGGGATTTACTCCGAGGAGAAGATGCAAAAAGTCCCGCCTGCACTCCGGCAGGCGAATTTTCAAAAGATCAGCAACAAAAATGGGAAACCGGACTTCCAGGTAACCCCTCATGTCAAACGGGTCGTCACTTTTCACCGGCTGAACTTCAAAGAGCCTTATCCTTTTAAAGGACTGTTTGATTTCATCTTCTGCCGAAACGTAATGATTTATTTCGACAAGAAAACGCAGGAGGAACTCGTCAACAGGATGGCGGGCTTTCTCAGCCCCGGGGGCTATTTTTTTGTCGGCCACTCCGAGAGCCTGACGGGACTGGCGCATAAGCTGTCTTATGTGCGGCCGGCTATATACCGTAATTGGGTCGTAGACTAACTTGCAGTGATGACTCGGGATTAGATCTCTAATGGAATGTCGTGCGTCATTTAATACGAGAAAGTCTCAAATGAGACGGGTAATCGGAGTGGCGGATATGGCGCTCAGCGACTCGCCAGAGGAGCTTCTGATCACATATTCTCTGGGTTCCTGCATTGCTGTAATAATTTTCGACCCGCTCGCAGGCGTCGGCGGAATGCTTCATTACATGCTTCCGGAGTCTTCGCTCGATCCGGAAAAGGCAAAGAAGAACCCATGTGTGTTTGCGGATACGGGGATCACGCATCTTTTTAAGAACAGCTACCTGATGGGGGCCAAAAAGGAGCACATGGTGGTGAAAACAGTCGGAGGCGCACAAATTCTCGACCCAAACGGTATTTTCAATATCGGCACCAGAAACTATCTGGCGATGCGCAAGATTTTCTGGAGAAACAACGTGGCGATCGCCGCTGAGCACGTAGGGGGAGAAAACAACCGCACTGTGCGGTTGGAGATGGATACCGGCAGAGTAATTTTGAAGGTGGGGACCGAAGCTGAGATAGAAATATGATCTCCGAATTGAGTGATAAACAGACATTCAGGCCAGGGCGAAAAACCTGAGAAAACCCTTTCAGGACGGAGGCAGGCAAATGTCCGGTCTCCGTTGGGTGCGCGAGGGGCGCCATGTCGTACAACGTTCTAATAGTGGATGATTCCAGATCGATGCGGAAGGTCATCTCGAAAGTTCTTCAAATGTTGAAGTTTGAGCTTGGAGAGTGCCTGGAAGCTTCAAACGGCCAGGAAGCTTTGGACATTTTGGAGGGCAAGTGGATCGACCTGATTTTGGCCGACGTTAATATGCCTGTAATGGACGGTGTAGCGTTTATCCGATCCCTGAGGGAAAAGAATATCTGCGGGGATATTCCGGTGGTATTTGTAACAACCGAAGCAAACGAAAACAGGCTAAATCAATTGATGGATCTGGGCGCCAGCGGTTACATCCGCAAGCCCTTCCGACCGGAGGAAATGGGGGCTTTTCTGAGTCGCATCATGGGGGAGAAAGATGGTTTTAGAATGGGAACCAGTGTTGAAGGATGTGATTTCTGAGATCCTCGAGACCATGTTTTTTGCAATGGTGGAATTCCAGGATTGCGGACGGGGAGACCGGTGTTTTGACTATGAATCGGAAATCGAGCTTCAGAATCACGAAGGGCGTATCGCCATTTCCCTGCAACTGAGTGAAGAATTCGCCAGGATGATAACCGCCGGCTTTCTCGGCATTGAAGAAAACCAGGTTAAAGATGAGGACCTCCAAGACAGCATGAAGGAACTGGTAAACATGATCGGTGGCGGATATCACGCCCGGATCAATGATGCGGCCTGGAAATTGGGAATACCCAGGGTCTGGAAGATCGGGCCCGACCCAATGCACAGGGCTCAAGCCCCCGTATGGCTTGATTTCAGCTTTTTTGAAGAACCGGTCGGCTCTGCCGTTCTCAGTTATCTGCCTAGTTGAGTTCAGGGTCGTGAAATTATTGAAGATGAATCTATCAGGTAATGAAAATGAAGCAGATAAAAGTACTCATAGTTGATGATTCGGCTATTGTGAGAAAGATCTTCTCACAGGAACTGTCCAAACACCCCGATATTTCAGTTATAGGTGTTGCGCCCGATCCATTTGTCGCCAGGGATAAGATCGTCAATCTAAAGCCTGACGTTATCACGCTCGACATCGAAATGCCGCGGATGGACGGCTTGAGCTTTCTGCGAAAGCTGATGAAGTACCATCCGATACCGGCAATTATAGTGAGTTCACTGACCCCGGCCAACAGTGAAATGGCCCTGGAGGCGTTTGAATACGGGGCAGTCGAAGTGATGGCCAAGCCGGGTGGATCATATTCGGTCGGTGATATGTGTGCACAGTTGGCTGAAAAAATCCGGGCGGCAGCCAGCGTGCGTATGAACACCCCAACGCCAATGGCGGAGCGTATCGCGCAGAACAACACCCCAGGGCTAAGCCTGGCTCTCAAGCGATCGACTCATAAGGTTATTGCAATGGGCGCATCGACCGGGGGGACCGAAGCTCTGAAATGCGTTCTCATGGCAATGCCCGCCAACTCCCCTGGGATCGTGATTGTTCAGCATATGCCCCCGCGCTTTACAACGGCTTTTGCGGAGCGGCTTAACGGTTTGTGCCAGATCGAAGTGCACGAAGCCAAGGACGGGGACGCAGTTCTGCCTGGGACCGCCCTGATTGCGCCGGGGAACTTTCATATGCTCCTTAAGCGTGTCGGCGCCACTTATTACGTGGAGGTAAAAACCGGCCCGCTCGTTTTCCACCAGCGTCCGTCGGTAGACGTGCTTTTCCTTTCGGTTGCCCGCTTTGTCGGGGCGAACGCGCTCGGTGTGATTATGACCGGCATGGGCAGGGATGGCGCTGCCGGATTGCTCGAGATGAAAAAGGCGGGCGCATATACCCTTGCTCAGGACGAAGCGAGTTGCGTGGTGTTCGGGATGCCCAAAGAGGCGATCCGGTTGGGTGGGGCCGAAAAGGTCGTATCTTTGTCCGATATACCACGAAGTTTGATGAATTATCTGAATTCGGGAAAAGGCTCTCTTGATTGTACAGCACCGGCCGCAGGCACGGCGAAAGAAGTTTAAAGGAGGTGGCATCCATGTCCTACAAGAACCTTACAGTTCTTATAGTTGACGATTTCATTACAATGCGGCGCATCGTCAGAAAGATTCTGCGCGATCTGGATTTTGAAGACATTATCGAAGCGGAAGATGGATCGGCAGCCATGGAGGTCCTTCAGAGGACAAGCGTTGACCTGATCATCTCAGATTGGAACATGCCCAAGATGACCGGGCTGGAATTGCTCAAACAGGTCCGAAGCACGGAAAGTTTAAAGGATACTCCATTTCTGATGCTTACAGCGGAAGCTCAGAAGGAAAATATAGTAGAAGCGATCAAGGCGAAGGTCAGCAACTACATAGTGAAGCCGTTCACGGCTGCGAGCCTCCAGGAGAAACTGGCTAAGATCCTGCCGCTGTAGGGGGAAGGATCTGCCTTGCCTGAGGCCGTTTTTGGCAATGAATTTGTGCAGTTGTTCTAATTGGGACAATAATTCATGGAAAACATAGTTAACCGGCTTGCCAACGGAGTGATTGACGGTCCTGACGATCTGATGGGAATCGGGGAGTGCCTGAACCTTCTCGACGATCTCGATGCTCAAATTGGGCAGGCAGGGCCGTTGGCTGGAACTATTGAAAGAGCGAGGCTGATTTTCAAGCGCCTCATTCTGGAGGAGTCATCTGATCCGAATGCCGATTGGCTGCAGATTCAAAAGCTCCTTGGTTCCCTTGTGCATGCCGGCGCGGTGGAGAGCGGCGAAGGGGAGATCGCACAGATAGAAACTGAGACCGCTGTGCAACCAGACGAGGACGAAGACTTTCTTGCCTCGGCGTCCACGGATTCGGGCAATGGTTCGGAGTCCGGCGAATCGGCCCTCGATCTGGAAAGTCTATTCCGGGAGGAAAGCGATCCTAAAGTTGACGAGATACAGGACCCTGAGCTGCTGAAAGAGTTCATCGAGGAAGCCAAAGAGCATCTTTCGACGATCGAGCTGAACATGCTTGGCCTTGAGACGAACCCGAAAGACATCGAGGCGATGAACGCCGTATTCCGGCCATTTCACAGCATAAAAGGTGTCGCTGGTTTTATCAATTTGATTGAAATCCATCGTTTGAGCCACGAGGTTGAGAACCTGCTGGATTTGGCAAGGTCAGGTAAACTGGCTATAACCGACTCGGTGATCGATATAGTCCTGGGGGCCGCCGACATTCTGAAAGGCCTGCTCGAGGAGCTGGAAAATGGCGAAGGTGGGCGGAAAGATCCCTCGCCGCTTGTACTTGGTTTTATCGAAAAGGTGAGAAACTTCACCGGCGATCCCGTGGTCGGCAGTGAGATTCCAGTCAGGAAAGTCGGGAAGATCCTGGTTGAGCATGGGGTCCTAGAGGATGAAACAGTTGAGGATATCGTTGAGAAAGGCAAGGCCGAAGGCAGAAAATTCGGTCAGACGGCAATCGATGAAGGAGCTGCCAGCCCTCGGGAGGTCTCGAAGGCTTTACGCGAGCAACGTCACACGATAGAAAACGCGGCGTCTGTCAGGGTTGACACCCACAAGCTCGACAACCTCGTCGATATGGTTGGGGAGCTGGTCATTGCCCAGTCAATGGTGATGCAGAATCCCGAAATACTGAAAGTAAGCGATCAAAAACTCCAGAAGGACTGCGTTCAACTAAATAGGATCACCGCCGAGCTACAGCGTATCAGCATGTCGATGCGCATGGTCCCCATCAAGAGCACTTTCCAAAAGATGATCCGGCTGGTTCGCGATCTTTCCAAAAAATCCGGAAAAGAAGTCGTTCTGACAATGGAAGGGGAAGAGACCGAAATCGACCGCAATATGGTCGAAGAGATATATGAGCCGCTGGTGCATATGATCAGAAACTCGGTCGACCATGGAATCGAAATGCCCGAGGAACGCTCCCGAGCCGGCAAAGATCCAACGGGAACGATATTTATTTCCGCCGAGCAGAAGGGGGGCAACATAGTAATCGACATAGAGGACGATGGACGGGGGCTGGACGCCAAAAAGATTCGCGATAAAGCAATTGAACGGGGGATAATCAGCGCCTCAGATCAACTCGATGAAAAGGCGACCTTCGATCTGATTTTCCATCCGGGATTTTCGACCAAGGACAAGGTAACCGAAGTCTCGGGGCGTGGCGTTGGGATGGATGTGGTAAAGAAGTGCGTTGAGCGGCTCCGCGGCAAGATGGAAATCTCGAGCCAGTTCGGCAAGGGGTCATCCTTCCATGTGAAACTGCCGCTCACGATGGCCATTATCGACGGGATGATCATACAGATCGGGGCCGAAAGATATATCGTGCCGACAATTGCTCTCAAGGAATCCCTCAGGCCGTCGCAGGAGGCGTATTTTACCATCCATGGGAGGGGAGAACTGGTTAAAGTTAGAGATTCCCTTATGCCGCTTGTACGTTTGCACAGCTTTTTGAATGAAGAACCTAAGCACCGCAACCCCTGGGAGGCTTTGCTCATGGTGGTGACCGAGGGCGAGAATTCATATTGTCTGCTTGCCGATGAAATTGTCGGCAGACAAGAGGTGGTGATCAAGAGCCTAGGGGACAAGTTTCAGCAACTGCCGGGGATCTCGGGGGGCGCCATACTGGGAGATGGTAAGATTGCATTGATAATCGATGTAAAAGGGATAATCAGCCTATACGAGGAAGGCAAAAGATGATGGCATTGGAATCGCAGGAGTGGGATGAACTGATCAAGTTTCTTCAGGACGCTGAGGAAAGCGTGTCTGCTCTGGTCGCTGGGGATGTCGAGAAGGAGATGGAAAAATCTCGCCGGTCTGTTGTGTCATTTTATACTACAGCGGCCATGCTTGGTCTGGGGGAGTTGGAGAAGGCCGGACTCGAACTCGAAAAATTCCTGACCGACAAAGTGTCGCCGGGCGCAACAGACTCTATTTCCGTACTAGGATTCGCAGTAAGCTCGGTTATTGACCAGATGCGGACTTTTAAAAACGGCAACGGGGTCCCCGAAATCGATTTGAACGAACTACTGGAAATATTGAAACCATCGGAGGCGGCAGCGTTGGTTTCCGGGGGAAATGAATTGCCACTGGAAACAGTGCCTGAGGCATCTGGGAGCATGGATGAAGCAGGTCTTGAATCTCCTCTTGAGGGAGGTTCAGAAAAGCCCGTTTTGACTAACTTGATTGAGTTGGTGAGGAGTTGGGGTGGTGAGTTGTCCATGACCTCCGAAGGAAGCTCCGGCGATAAAATCAGCCTTACCTTCACGCGTTCGGCCGATTTCCTGAAAGAAATCGAAAAGCTCCTCGGCGCTTCAGACCCTATGGCTGGGGCGCCGCACTCGTTTGCGGGAGACGTCGGGGTCAAGAGTTTGGTTACTACGGGCAGGGAGTTCGTAAAAGCGTTTTCCGGCGGCGATCTTGCCGGCGCGCAGACGATCCTGTTGAACATAGCCAACCATCAGCTCAACTCCTAGGGCCTTTACAAAGAAATTGGAGGCCTGGCCAGGGGGCTGCACGATTCAATACGCGGTTTTCTCAGCACTCTTGACCCGTCCCTCTATGAGATTGTCGAGGACAAGATACCCGACTCAGGGAATCGTCTCGAACACATATTGCAGATGACGGAGAAGGCGGCCGTAACCACCCTGGATAATGTGGAAAGCATGCAGGAGCGGCTTTCGAATGAAATGCATCAGATCTCGGAGTTGCGCGGGCTTCTCGGAGGACTGAGAGCGGTAGGTGATTCGGCCAGGAAAAAGCTCGATCAGGGCGCTCAAGTTCTGGACGCCATGGAAACGATCATTAGCGAAAATCGTTCAGACCTGGATGCGATCCTTATCGCGCAGGACTACCATGATTTGAGCAGTCAGATCATTAACAAGATCACCAAACTGCTCAAGGATATGGAACTAAAACTTGTCAGCCTGATCCGCACGTTCGGGGTAAAGACGGAGACTGGCAGGCAAAACGCGGACTCCGAACTCTATGGTCCGGCGCACGCCGCTGTGGAAAACGCGGTGCATTCTCAAGATGAGGTCGATTCTCTGTTGGCCGAATTTGGATTTTAGATTACTCCCGGCACTCAATCCGCTCTCCGTGACCTTGCTCGAGTATTCGAATTGAGTGCCGGGGAGACCGGCCACAAAACTATCCCGCCTTTTTCTTCAAAAGCGCTTGCGTATCTATGGTGAAATACATGGTCACAGCACCGATCAGAAGAGTAAGCACGCAGAAGACGAATGCCATCTGATAGGCCTCGACAGGGAATTTCCCATTTACTTTCCCGTATGCGTCTAGAATGACGCCCATCACCGCCTGATAGAAAGCGCCACCGATAAAGTACCAGATGTTGAGCATTCCATTGGCCGTGGCGATGAAGCTGTGGGGCTGCCCTTCAGCGATGTGGGCGTAATTGGGCACGTATGCGCCGCAGAAAAAGCCCATTATGAACAGCATCGGATAGAAGACCTGGACTGGAATGGATGCGGGCCAGATTACGATGGGGACCCAGGTTAGCACATAAATGATCATTCCGTAGAGCGATGCTTTCCGGCGGGACTTGAGGAGCCGGTCGGAAGCCCACCCTATGCTAAAGCAGCCGATAGCCATTCCTATCGGCCAGAACATGAGCATATTGGCAGCCTCCTGTTTTGGCAGTCCGTAAATATGTTGTACATAGGGAATAAACCACAGACCCTGAAATCCCATAACTGTCCCGTAAATCACGAAGGCATAGACGGCGATGAGCCAGTAATTCCTCATCCCGAACAACTTCTTTACATTTTCGGTAAAAGGGACCTTGGCGGCTGCTTTGGTTGAGTAATAATCTACACCGTCTATCTCCGAGACGGTCGGATATCCCTTGTCCTGAGGCTTGTTCCTCAAGATGACGAAATTCAGGATTGCGATGACCAGCATGAACCCGCCGAGCCAGAAAAAGGATGGACGCCACCCGACGCGGCCCACAAGGAAAGCGAGGGGCGCTGAGGCAAGGATGGCGCCGGCATTGCCTACGGTGAGCATCGTGCCGGTGAGGGTTGAGAACTCATTTGGACGAAACCAGTTTGCCAGTATCCTCATGCAGGGGATCCAGACGACGGCAACGCCCACACCCATCAGGAAGCGGCCGAAAATGATCGTGCCGAAAGAATGTGCGAGACCGAAAAGGGCTGTACCGATTGCCGCAATTACGAAGAAGGTGCCTACAGAAAATCTCGGGCCGAGGTAATCGGAAAGGATTCCTGATGGTATCTGCATCGCGGCGTATGGATAAAAGTACATTGAGGATAGGATGCCGAGACTGGTCGCCGTCAGGCCGAATTCCTTCATGAGTTCCGGGGCGACCACTGCCGGCGAGACCCTGTCGAAGTAAACGAAAATGTAAGTTAAAAGCAGCATTCCGTAGCAAAGCCATCGGTATCGAAGCATCCGCTTCGCCAGACTGGCAAATTCTGTCCTTGAAACGGAAAGTCCAACGGTCACATCACTCATTGATATTGCCCTCCCTTAGCAAGATGTTGACAACCTGTGTCGACCATTGCCGGGAAGCGGCCCTCCCCGGCCTCCCGAAAAATTGATTCAAGGCATTCACGGGTGCTAAGCTTTCCTTATGATTGTCTCCTCATAGAAAGTTCACTGCACTGGCTTTCGGCGTGCAAACAGGTGTAGAATGGACAGAACATTCACTTCTGCTTATCGAAGCAGATTGCCGGCAATTACCATTCTCATTACTTCCGAAGTGCCTTCGTAAATCTCGGTGATCTTGGCGTCCCGGTAGAGGCGCTCGACCTTGTGGCCTTTAATGAAGCCGATTCCCCCATGGATCTGCACCGCCCTGTTGGTTTGCCGCGCCGCTGTCTCCGAGGCGAAAAGTTTGGCCATTGCCGCTTCCTTGCTATAAGGGAGACCCTGGTCGTAGCACCATGCGGCATGATAGGTCAAAAACCTGGAAGCCTCCACTTCCGTTGCCATGTTTGCGACCATCCACTGGATCGCCTGGAGGGTGGCGATAGGCTTACCGAACTGGACTCTTTCCTTGGAGTAACTGATGGATTCATCAAGCGCTGCCTGAGAGATGCCCAGGGCCTGAGCGGCAATCCCGATTCTGCCTCCGTCCAGGGTCATCATGGCTATCTTGAATCCCTGCCCTTCGCCGCCGAGGAGGTTTTCCTTGGGAATACGGCAGTCCTTGAGAAAAACCTCAGCGGTAAGAGATCCACGAATGCCCATCTTGTTGAGGTGCTTGCCGATCACCAGGCCCGGGGCGCCGGCAGGCACAATGAACGCACTGATCCCTTTGGTCCCCTTGGATCTGTCGGTCATCGCGAAAACTATGATGACTCCAGCCACCGGGGCATTGGATATGAAGATCTTACTGCCGTTGAGGACCCATTGGTTTCCGTCCAAAACAGCGGTGGTGGTTGCAGCGGCCGCATCAGTACCGGCCCCCGGTTCGGTGAGAGCAAATGAGCCCAGCATCTCACCTTTGCAAAGCGGGGTGAGGTATTTCTGTTTCTGTTCTTCGGTTCCAAACTTGAAAAGAGGAAAGCAGGCGAGCGAAGTGTGGCATTCGAGGGTAAAGCCGGTTGTTGCGCACGCCCTGGAGAGTTCCTCCACAACTATTACGTAGCTAAGGTAATCGGCGCCCGCACCGCCGTATTCCTGCGGATATGGAATGCCAAGCCAGTCCTGTTCGGCAAGCTTCTTCACCGTATCTGCCGGAAACTTTGCTTCAGAGTCGGTGATTTCGGCACAGGGTTCAACGTACTTTTGGCAAAACTCACGCACGCTGGACCTTATCAGTTGGTGTTCTTCGGTTAAATTGAAATCCATCTTCTTCCCCCTTGATCTGTTCTTAGAAGAAAATCCCATGACGGCCAAAAAGCAAAGCACGGTTAATCTTGGGCCCTGATCCCCCATGTCGTAATTGGCGAGATGAAGTTCGGAACCGGTCCATTATAGACCCAGCGGTGCCCGCTTCTGCTTTGGAATTGAAATGGACCGGTCCCGGCGCGGGCAGAACCATCGAATTGCACGCTTTCACCGGTAAGAGCTATTTTTTCTTCTTCTCGGGTTCCGGGATATGTTCCGTAATACCTGCAATGTTGCGGGCGTAGTCGGCAAACTGGTCAACGGGTGTGAGAGAGCGCACAACCAGTTTAGCCCCGTCGGGGGAGCCGCCGCCGTGCATGCATCCTGGGACACCTGCGCCGAGGGTCAGCCATTCCGAGAGTCTGGCGGCGCGCGCCCTGGATTCCGCAGTGTACTTGTCGCTGGCCTGGACCGCTTTTGATATAATTGAACCATATTCCGGGTTCTGGAAATCCTTATAGGACGGGAAACAGCCCGTCTCCACGATTCCCCCGCCGATATCCTGGCAGACGCGCTTTGTCTCATAGGGAAGGGTCGCCACGTGGACTTTGTTGGCATGAGCGATCAGCGAGTCGGATACCCACATTCCTCCCGGCCCCTTTTTGCCTAAAGCCATCGCCCCTATTCCCATTGCGTAGGTGGTCTCGTTGTTTACCGACATATCAGTAATCTTGCCTGCAAACGTGCTTGCCGCCAGGCCGTTTACCCTGGCCATCAGGGCAGCCGCGCCGATCATCACGTCCCCCTGTCCTGCCACACAGGCGCCGATACAGGCTCGGTAATTTGCAGTGAAATATTCGATGATCTTTCCAGTGTACTTGAACTCCCTGCACATGAAAACCCGCTCGTTCGGGACGAAACAGTCCTGAAAAAGCAGGTAAGCCTGAGTGATTCCGGTGGCAGGTATGTCCCACCCATCCTCCATTTCCCTGCTGTCGCTGGGACGGCGTGCTTCTACTATGGTAAGACCCTCGATGCCCCTGGGGACCACACAGGCGAGCGAATAGTCCTGGTCCTCTTCCCTGTAGCCGCTGCCGGACAAAAGGAAGATTTCATTGGAGGCAGCGACGCCGCAGATCATCGCTTTCGCGCCGCTGATCACGATACCGTCAGGCCTCACTTCCTTGATGCGCAGATTGCTGTCCGGGTTGGACTGCTGAAAGGGCCTCATGCTGCGGTCGCCTTTGGCGTCAGTGAGCCCCCCGGCGACAACCAGGCCTTTTTCCTGTGCGTTTATAATCCATTTTCTGAGCCGTTCCTGGTAGCCGGTCCCGGTTTCCTGGTCAATCATCGCGGTCACATTCCACAGCACGTTTTGGGCGTTCCAGCCAACGCACAGCCCGCCGGTGCAGGACCCGGTAAACCGGTACATCCACCTCTTCAGCCTGGAATTGGCCATCACCTCTTCCAGGTTCTCCATCATACCGTTCCACCTGTGAATCTTCTCGCCTGGAAGGAAAGTTGAGGTTGCGGTAAAGTCGTCGGAATACTTGGGATCGTGTGAGGCGTCGAAAGCCCTGGCGTGGCTTTCCACAGTCCTTTTAGTAGCTGGATGTGTAGTGACGTCCTTGACTAGTTCCCCGAATTTATAGATGTTGGGCCGCATCGATTTGAGGGACTCCAGATACTGTTTTCTAGTTTTTAGCGCCATGGTGGCTCTCCTCTCATTAGAGTGAATCAATTTTTGACGGTCGAAGCTGGTACAGTTTCAACCGCAGTTTGCGCACGATGCTTGCTAAGTATCTCGTTTTTGATCCCCATTGGGGTCTTTTGGCTGAAAATTCTCGGGTCCATGAGTTTGACCCCCGGCTCAATCAGGGGCCTGAAATCCATCTGCGACAGAACATCCTTTTGGAGATCTACTCCGGGAGCGATTTCTGTCAGGGTTACTCCTTCAGGGCGAAGCTCGAATACCGCGCGCTCGGTAACATAGAGGATTTTCTGGCCGCTGGTCCGGCCATAGTCACCGCTAAACGTGATATGTTCGACCTTGTTGACCATTTTGCGAATCTTTCCTTCCCTGGCGATTTTCAAGCTGCCGTCGCCAATCTGGAAGTCGAAGCCGCTGGCCGTGAAAGTCCCGCAGAAAACGACCCTTTTAGCACTCTGAGTGATGTTTATGAAGCCTCCGGCCCCAGCGATCCGAGGGCCGAATTTGCTGACATTGACGTTGCCGAAGCCGTCCATCTCCGCCATGCCCAACACGGCCAGATCCAGGCCTCCCCCATCGTAGAAGTCGAACATGAGTGGATGATCGATCAGAGCTTCAGGGTTGATCGCCGACCCGAAATAGAGTCCGCCCAAAGGCACTCCGCCAACCACTCCCGGCTCTACCGTCATGACCATCATGTCGCTCATGTCCTCTTCAGCACAAACGACGCCTACCCCCGGAGGCATGCCGATTCCTAGATTGACGATAGCATTGGGGACCATTTCCATTGCACATCTGCGGCATATTACCTTGCGCTCGTCGAGAGCCAGAGGGCTGACTTCGCTGAGCGGAATCCTTACCTCCCCGCACAGAGCAGGATTGTAAGGCTCTGCCATAGGGACCTGCCAATGGTTCTGCGGCTTGGCAACTACCACCGCATCGACCACTACTCTGGGAAGCTTTACCATCATGGGATGAAGAGTTCCCGCCTTGACCTTTCGTTCCACCTGGACGATCACCTTGCCGCCGCACCCTTTGGCCGCCAGCGCCAGGCACATGAATTCCAGGGCGATTGCCTCACGCTCGATCGAAACATTGCCGTTTTCATCGGCGCTCGTACCTCGAACTATCGCGACATCAATCGGGAAGGCCTTGTAGAAAAGATATTCCTTGCCGTCTATTTCCATCAGGCGCACATACTCTTCGTGGCTGATGCTGTTCAGCCTGCCGCAGGTTTCCCTGGGATCAACGAATGTCTTAAGACCCACGTGGGTAATAATCCCGGGCTTCCTGCCCGCTATCGCCCTGTACAGGTGTAAGATCACCCCCTGGGGAATATTGTAGGCTTCGATCCTGTTGTCGACAGCCATTTTGATCAGGTCGGGCTGAAGGCCCCAGTGGCCGGATATAACCCGCCGCACCAATCCGTCTTTGGCCCAGCGATTTAATCCCCAATTTGATTTTCCATCATTCTGACTGGCTCCGAATGTGAGCGTGAGATCTGTGGGCTGACCCGTTTCAAGGAATTTCTTTTCCATTGCAGCGGATATCTCTTCAGGGTGTCCCATCCCGACAAAGCCGGACATCGTAACGGTGTCCCCCGATTTGATGAGATTTACTGCCTGTTCAGCAGACATGAATACGGCCATACCGATCTCCAGTTCAGATAAGCGGTTAGCAAGCCTTGTGAAAAAACTGTTGAGAGGACTTGAGGAACATTTTTGGCAAATTTTGTGCCAGCCTTTTGAGGACGTGAGAAACCTGGATGCGAAAGGCACAGACGGGGAGGTACAATTTTGAAAAGGCGATCAAAGTGATGCATTATCACATCGTCCATATTTTAGCTAATTCCAGAGGGTTTGAGGTTGTATTGTCACAATGGGGGCATAAATCCGTTGTGATGTGAAAAAGCATCGGTGATGTTGGTTTGCATCGAATTGCAGCATCGCCACTCATCCTGTCTAAAGCCGGAATTTTAGATCCTCAAACGGGTTTGCCGGTTCTTCGGCCTCGTGACTCAAACCGGAAAGCCCATGCTTTCTGGTTTTTCGAACCACTGTGGACTGATTGATCTTAAGGGCCTTTGCCGCCTTGCGTGTGCTTCCATATTTTTTGAGTGCCTGCTCGAGGATTTGTCTTTCGACGCTTTCAATAGCTCTCTTAAATGGAATGGTCTCATCTAGAGCCACTTTGGCGCCGTGTGAATGCGCCTGGCTCCGAATGTTCGAAGGCAGATGGATTGGCGTGATATGCTCTTCCGGGGTCATAACGAGCATACGCTCGATTACGTTCTGAAGTTCGCGAATATTTCCAGGCCAGGAGTACAGCATGAAGTGATCGATTACCTGCGACGAAACCCGCTTCGAAAATTGATATTTTTTATTTATCTTTTCGACTAAGTGCAGAACAAGAAGCGGAATATCCTCCCTTCGTTCGCGCAACGGAGGAACTTCAATTGAAACAACGTTGAGCCGATAATAAAGGTCCTCCCGAAAGGACTTGCTTTTAACCATCTCCTTGAGGTCCCTGTTGGTGGCCGCAATAATTCTGGCGTCAACGGCAATGGGCTTTAGCCCTCCAACCCTCATGATTGCCTGGTCCTGTAGGGCCCTCAGCAGTTTTGCCTGTATGTTGCATGGAATATCTCCTATTTCGTCAAGAAAAAGGGTGCCCTTCTCGGCCATCTCGAACATGCCGGGTTTGCCCTGTTTTCCGGCGCCGGTGAAGGCCCCCGCTTCGTATCCGAAGAGCTCCGACTCGAGCAAGGATTCGGGAATTGCGCTGCAATTTATCTTTATGAGTGGTCCTTCACAGCGGCGGCCCAACCGGTGGATTGAATTGGCGATTATTTCCTTGCCCGCCCCCGATTCGCCTGTAATCAATACGGACGAATCCACTTTGGCCACCTGAGCGGCCATTTCAAGCGCCAGCTTTGTTTTGGGGCTTCTAGCAATGATGTCGCCATTTTTGGTGATCTGTTGCAGGCGCATCTGCTCGAGTTCTGCTGCATATAGCTCATTGAGTTGCTTTGTTTTTTCAAGAAGTTCCTTGAGGTAGAGTATTTCTGTTATATCTCTGATGTTTGCGACCACTCGTCTTATCTGCCCGTTTTCATCCCAGATCGGAATGGCTGTCGCCAGAATTTTCTGACCGACCTTTTCACCCCTGGTCATGTGGAGCATGATAGTCGTTTCTTCGCGGGACCTTATTGCTGCCATCACCGAAGATTCGGTGTAGTACTTTTGATTGACGAGGTCCTGAGCGTTTTTCCCCACAACGAATTCCCGGCCAATACCGCAAATGCGCTCCCAGGCGCTGTTCACCATTTCAATATTCCCCAGTCCGTCCGCTATGAACAAGCCATCGTGCGAGGCCTCGAGGATATCTTCAAGCGCACAGATATCGAATTCACCCGCCCCATTTTCGCAGTTAGAGTTGCACAGTCTTTTCTTTGCGTCCATGGTTTCTCCTCTCAGGGGACAGGGCCGTTCAGGAGCAATGGAATGCTGCCAAAAAGGCGAGGCGCGGCAGCGATGGAAGCCACGTATTTATTTACGAGCCGAAAACGGCTTCCTAGCGAGTGAAAATCAAAGTGAACTAAAAGGTGAAGGCTTGTTTATTGTATCTGACAAAAGGTTGCAGGCAACAAAAATCTTCCGAAGGGAAAAGGCGCCTTTAATTCCCTAACTTGGAGTTGGGCAGGCCAGAATAGATTATCTCTGCGCCTGCAAAGATTTCGCGATATACCTGAACATCTGTTTGAAAACGCCTTCGAGAATTTCCGGGGAAATACAATAGCCGGGCATTTGCTGATAAAAGGAGGAGGTGATCTCCCTGGCGGCCGCGTCGATGTCGAGCGGGTTGCGCCTGAAGGTATCGTACATGAGCGTTTTCAATCTCAAGGCTTCTTTGATGGTTTCAGAGACGATTCTCTCAGCTTCATCTCCGGTTATGTAGCCGTAGTGATCGGCGCAAAACACATTGACTTTAAGAGGCCTCAGCTTTTCGAGGCTGTTAAGAAACTGGTCGATATTTGTGTTCATGGAGGGGAATAATTTGTCCGAAAAAGGTATGCCCATTGCGTCGGAGGCAAAAAGGACGCCTTCATCGGGTTCGTAAGCCGAAATTGAACAGTTGGAGTGCCCCGGAGTCTCATAGATTTTCAGCGCGACCTGGCCCAGGTCAATGATGTCGCCCTCCCGGACAGGTAGTGGTTCAATATCGTCCCGCCACTCGAGATCAAAACCCTTGAGCGACTCATTCCTTTCCCCGGCGCTCGACTGGTTGTAGCTGTTTATAAGTTCGATCGCCTTTGGCTTCTCGAATGTCTTGATGGCCGCTTCCGACGCAAGTACTTCAATTACCGGGTAATTTCTCTTGAAATAGGGGACCACTCCAACGTGGTCGAAATGTGAATGCAGGATCAAAAATTTGGTGATTTCTCCAGGGTCAATCCCGAATTCACGCATCTGGGTTATAACATCCGGAAGAATGTAGCTCATGCCGCCGTTGATCAATACCGTGCCGTGGCGCCCCCGGAGCAAATAGATCCCTGATTCCTCAGCGCCGAGGTACCATAGCTTACTATCGATTTTGCCCGGTTTTCGAAATCGCATCTTATGCCCCCCGATTATTATCTATACCGCTCGTAAAACATTTTAACTTGTTGGCTCCTGGCCTGCCGCCCCACCATAAGAACTTCCCATTCCGCTCAGTTCTAATAAGTTAGATTAGCATACATATATAATGATTACAATCGCTTATTTGATCGTATTCATCAAATCGTGTGCATCGGATTGATGGGGCAAAAGAAGGGTCCGCTGCTTTTTGCCGGCGAGATTCAGGGTATGAACCTCGCAAAATAAACCAAGGGCAATACATTACTTTTTATTCCACGCGTGGTTGCACAAAATAGTTCAAAAAACTGAAGTGATTGACTAGACTATCCACTTTTTGCTGATATATTTCCATCATTTCTGACATATGGAATATTTTGAGAGGAGTTAAACAGTGAGGGGTATAAAGATTTCCGAGGTGAGATTGACCGATGAAGAAATAGAGGCGGCCGTCGAGGTGCTGCGGTCCGGAAATCTTCGCCAGGGTGATCAGTGCGAGGCTTTCGAACGCGAATTTGCGCTTAAGGTGGGGTCACGTTATGCTTTGACCTGCGCCAGCGGCACGGCTTCCCTTCATTTAGCGTATATGGCATTTCTGAGACCGGGCGATGAAGTGCTTGTGCCTTCCTTTACCTTTATGGCGACCGGTTCGATGGTGGCGATGAGCGGGGGGGTGCCGGTGTTCTGTGACGTTGACCCCGATACGTTCCTGATCGATCTTGAAGATGCTGAAAGGCGCATTACCGATCGCACCCGCGCTATTTCGCCGGTGCACCTCTTTGGCAATCCACACGATACAGCCGCTGTCAGTGATCTTGCGGCGCGTCACAACCTGGTTGTGGTGTGGGATGCCGCCCAGGCGCATGGCGCGACCTGGAAGCAGCGGGATATTGGTTCATTTGACGATTTTGTAGCCTACTCCTTCTATCCTTCCAAGAACATGTTTGTCGGCGAAGGGGGAATGGTGTGCACAAATAACGCAGAATATTACAAAAAAATGCGATCCATGCGCAGCCATGGTGAAACCGGCAAGTACTATCATACTGCTCTGGGATTCAACTACCGGATGACCGATGTGGAAGCGGCCATCGGGTGCAAACAGCTCGGCAGACTCGATGAGATGTTGGTCAAAAGGAGACTGAATGCGGAGATTTTGACCGCAGGCCTGGCGGACGTTGCCGGTCTTCGACCTCAGAAAGTCATACATGGAGGGGTACATGCCTGGCACCAGTATTGCCTATTGGTTGATCCGGGTGAATTTGGCTTCAACCGCGACTCTCTGGCTGAAAGACTCAAGGAAAAACGAATCGCCAGCGGGGTGCACTATCCACGAGGCCTACATCAACAGCCTATCTTCGAAAAACTCTATGGTCCATTAAAGCTTCCGGTCACGGAAAAAATAACTGAAATGATCCTGGCGATACCCGTGCACCACGGTTTAACGCCGGATGACGCCAAGACTATCGTGGAGGCGATCAAAGAAAGTGGATTGAGAGCGCATGGAGTGACACGTAACGCAGCTATTTTAAATTGCAGGATAAAGGATTGTGCATTGGGAGATGACTGAGCCATTCGTTCCCGGCTCTATAAATAAGTTTTTGGAAGTATCTCCTGGTATTGCTTGGAGATCGAGTCGGAGAATTCGGGAGCGATATAAAGAACGGCTATACCGTCGATGGGAAGGTCAGGTGTGTATCAAGACCTGTTAGACCGGATCATCATTGTTACATTTGTGTGACTTACTCCTAATCTTGCCGTCCGCCTAAACATATCTCTTTTCTCCGTTCCGAGTAAGTGTTATAAGCACCATCTATCCGGCAAGTTTCAGGGAATAGAAAAATCTATCAACATTTGACTGCGACACAGGATTGATTGTGCTTTTTAATCGATGGCTCCCAACCATTCGGAGCAAATTGTACTGCCTCGTGCTTACCATGTTTGTTGCGGCCCTTTTGCTTCAGGCCGGATATCTGTATGAACGAATTAAGAGCAGGCAGGCAAACGAGTTCCGGGTCAATCTTGAGATGGCCCGGGCAGTGGCGGGCACGCTCAATATGTTCGTTCAGGATGTTCTCCATCAGGAATTGGCCATCTGCATAAACCTGACATCCATGCCCCAGGATTTGTCCCCCGAGCAGATGAACCGTATACTCGCGGCCAACAGGGCCGCATTGCCCTCAATTCGTGACTTTGCCTGGGTCCGCCCCCAAGGCCGGATTATCGCATCCAATATGCCGGGAGTAATTGGCGAGGACATAGCCGACCGCCCGTTCGTCCGTGCTATTATTGAAGGGAGCGAGTGGAGCGTCAGTGGTCTCCTGCTGTCACGCGGTACGGGTGAACCGGTTTTCTTCATAAGCCGGGGTATCCGGGATGGAGAAAGCAGGCTGCTTGGCATGGTCGTCGGCGAAGTGAGAGCTGAAAAGTTAAAGGGTATATTGGGGCTTGATCTCTCCCAAAGCGGCGCGATCAACATCGTGGACGGCAGGGGCGTGCTGGTCGATTGTTTCCCCCAAAGAGAGTTGAAATGGGAAGATCGTGATTTGCTTAAAAAACGCCCGGCCATCAGGCAGGCCCTGGAAGGCAAGGAACTGACCGGTACCTTCCCGAGCCTTTCCATTGGAGAGGAGCGGATCGTGACCTGTACTCCGAGTCGCTTCACCAACTGGGTTGTGTGCGTCAGCCGGTCCCAGAGCGAAGTCATAGCGCCCATCAGATCGCAGGCCATCCATCTGTCTGGCCTTTCCCTGCTCCTTACGGCGGTTATTTTCATTGGCGCATTTTTCCTCTCACACGGCATTGTAGACCCAATCAGGCGGCTTCGTGATTACACTCTGGCCCTTGGACGGGGGGAGTTAACCCAACGGTTTGAATTCAAGGGTTCAGTGGAACTTCAGGACCTCTCTTCTTCTTTTAATGCAATGGCGGATGAGATCGGCAACCGGGAAGAAGCGCTTCGCAGGAGTGAGGGAAAATACCGGGAACTGGTGGAGAATGCCAACTGTAGCATCACAAGGCTGAATCTCGACGGGACAATCACATTTATCAATGAATTTGCTCAGAAATTTTTCGATTATACCGAGGAGGAGATCCTCGGACGCAATATTGTCGGTACCATTGTGCCTGAAACGGATTCAGCCGGACAAAACCTCAGGGCCGTCATAGAGGGCGTCGTTCGTAATCCGGATCTGTATGCAAGGCATGAAAATGAAAATATGCGCAAGAACGGTGATCGGGTCTGGGTCATGTGGGCCAATAAAGCTCTGTTTGACGAAGAGGGTAAAGTGTGCGGAGTACTTGGCATCGGTACCGATATTACCGCCCGAAAGATGGCCGAGGACGGCCTTATGAAATCGGAGCAGGAGAAAGCGGCAATCCTGAGCAGCTTGAAATACGTGGCTGTTGAGTATCTTGACCCGGAGATGCGGGTAATCTGGACAAATTCGGCGACAGAGCAGGTCTTCAGCATGACACCCGAGGAGCTGAAAGGCAAGAAGTGTTATGAAGCTATCCATCGCCTGCCGGAACCTTGCCCGGGATGCACGGTAATCAAGGCCTTACAAACAGGGGAACCCCACGAAGGTGAGGTAGCAAAGGCCGATGGGAGGACGTGGCTGGTTTCCTCCAACCCTGTCAAGGACCTCTCCGGGAAAGTAACGAACGTGGTCCATGCCGCTATGAACATCACCGCGCGAAAGCGGATGGAGGAGGCTCTGCGGACAGAGATTTCGGAGCGGGAGCAAGTAGAGGCGATGCGGCGACTTGATGAAGAACGCCTCGAGGCATTGTGGCAGTTATGCCAAATGACTGATTCCTCAACATATCAGACCGCCAGGTTCGCCTTGGAACAGTTGGTGAGGCTTACGAAAAGCGAAGTCGGCTGGATTGGATTTCTGAACGAAGACGAAACGGTTTTGACTGTTCATGGCTGGCCGGAAACCCCGTGGCAGGGATCTGCCGGAGGATCTCCCGTGCAAATAGAGATTGAAAGAGCGGGTGTCTTCGCAGATGCGATACGGGAAAGAAGAGTTGTAGTCATAAACGACTACTCTGGTCCTGATCCCGGCTCCGGAGTTTTCCTGAAAACTAACCTTCCGGTTAGCCGTATTATGATTGTCCCGGTATTTGAAAATGACCGCATTGTAGCCATTGCAGGCGTAGGTAACAAAGCGACCGAATATGACCTCCCAGATGCCCGGCAACTCACCCTCCTGATGGATGGAATGTGGAAGATCATTCAGCGTGAAAAAGCAGAAAAGAATTTGCGGGAATCGGAAAGTCTCGCCGCAATGGGGAGGGCGATGGCCGCTGTAGCCCACGATATGAAAACCCCGCTTATCGCAATCGGCGGCTTTACACGCTTGGCTCAAAAGCGCATAGAGGATGACAGCCCCATCCAGGACCAACTGGAAATCGTTGTCAAGGAAACCCAGCGGATGGAAAACATGGTGAAGAGTATGCTTGATTTTTCGCGCCCGTTGGAACTGGAGTGTTCAAAGGGGGATATAGGCCAGCTTGTGGCTGAATGCCTCGCAATAGTTGCCCCCTTGGCTCAAGAGAAGAAAATAAAGCTTTGCAGCCGTCTTGATTCCGGTACTCCTACCGTAGCCTATCTGGACTTCATGAGGATGAAGCAGGTGCTCATAAACCTCATGACAAACGCCATACAAGCTTCACAGGAGGGTGAGGACGTTATAATCGGATGTGATACGAACGGAGAAAACCTCTTGGTGAATGTGATTGATTACGGCTGCGGTATTCCGCCCGATAAAAGGCAGGCAATTTTTTCCCCTTTCTATACGAGCAAGAAGGAAGGCACCGGCCTGGGACTCGCTATTGTCAAGAAGATCATCGAGGCCCACCAGGGTCATATAGAGATTTCGGACAATCCCGGCAAAGGAATCACTTTTCGGGTTGCAATCCCGCTGGACTTGTCTTCACATGAATATCCATACCAGGTTGCAAGTTGATCCGGTTGGGCCTTTTAATTATTTCCTCAATGCACCGGTCCAGGGTAAGTTTCTGAAAGATCTCCCACCACTACCCGGTGTGCCGCATGTATGCCATATTGAATTTGTCGTCTCCGGCGCAAAAGCTGATGATCTTATATCCCAATCTTATCGCATGCTTTAAGCTCCTCAACCGAACGGTGTTCAGTAAAGCTCTCCGACTGGATTCTTCCGCAGCCATCAACGTTCAAGCCATTTCCAAGCGGCTTCGACCTCGGAGCGGAAAAAATGTTTTGTCTCAGCATGCGCCACCAACCCGCCCACCTCCACCCAAGACTTGATCCAGACTCGATCACTCAAGACCGCTATACGTTCTATGTCTCCGGCATGATCCCCGGCAAATTTGAGTTTTTCAAGCAACTCTTCAGGCTCCATATGACGGAAGCCTTCGATCTCGACGAGAAGCCGTATTTTCCCTGATGCAGCGATCTCCTCAGCCATGATTGCGCCTATTTGCCGAACGTCTTCACCTGTGATCCCATCGCTGATCTTGAACCCAAGGAGTTTTCCAGAACTCCCGCTCAGTTGCTGATACATTGGAATCTCCTATGTGAGAACTCTTCGCGCATTATTCGGACGGTTATCATTGGGTGGCGGACCTGGAGACCACAGACCGGTATTCCGAAACGGTTTTTACCGAGCATTCAGAGAACGGGCGGGCTTTATCCCCTCTCAAGACGCTTCTCCACGAGGCAGTGCAGCGCCTCGCCCGCTCTTGCCTGTTCGTAACAAAGATTATCTGAGAGGCACCTTGCCTTACCGGTGTCCCCAGACTTCCAACGATTGATCAAATCGGGCTCCCGAATTAAAGGGCGGGACAGGGAAATGTAGTCTGCGATCCCTTCCTTTATGATTCGTTCCGCTACCGCATAGGAGCGAATCCCGCCAACGAGCATTAGAGGAACCTTGACCTTTTCCTTGAATTTCCTGGCTGCTTTCAAGTAATAGACTTCCATGTTCTCTGTATCGAGCCTTCCCGGCCTGACCGGTATATAGTCGCCCGAATACCTGGTCCCGCCGCTTAGCTCAATGGCATCGATACCGGCGTTCTCCAAAATTGAGGCAACTTCCAGCATCTCTTCCACGGTAAGTCCCCCCGTGACAAAGTCTTCCGAGTTCATCTTGACCATCACGGGAAACCTGTCTCCGACTTTATCCCTGATATTATGCGCAACTTCCAAAAGGAGTCTTGCCCGGTTTTCGACGCTTCCGCCATATCGATCATTTCTTCTGTTGTAAAACGGCGATAGAAACTCACTCAGCAAATAACCGTGGGCAGCATGTATCTGGACTCCATCGAACCCTGCCTCTTGAGCTCGGGCTGCAGCTTTGCCGAAAGCTTCAGCAACCATTCGAAAATCATCACCGGTCATCATGCGGCAATTGGGCATGCCTTCACCTTTTATGCTCGACGGCCCCAGAGGCGTTTGCCCTGTGAGATCCGGGTCGGCATGGCATCCTGCATGAGCCAGCTGAACAGCGATCTTTCCGCCTGCATTATGCACGGCATCGGCCACGGCGGCCAGCCCTTGGACAAGTTCGTCGCTGTAAATACCAAGCTGCCCGGGTCCGGCCTGTCCTTCCCTGCTCATATACGCATGGCTAGTGATGATCAGCCCCACTCCCCCTTTCGCAAGCAGGACCATGAGATCGGTAAGCTTCCGGGGGCATGAGCCGTCTTCTTTTGCCATTCCCTCCCATGTGGCCGAGCGGACGAATCGGTTAGTCAGGGACATGCTTCTTATCGTTGTAGTTTCGAAGAGCATCGGCATATCTTCCCTCCACAATGTAATCGCCGTCTTCAGTCATCCTGCCCGTTCATTGCGGCCCGCAACACGTTGGAGCACTTGAAATTTACTACCTTCCTGGGTGCCAGAGTCATCGGCTTCCCAGTCTGGGGATTCCTGCCCCTGCGCACCGGCTTTTCTTTCACGGAAAGCTTTCCAAATCCGCTGATTAGAACGTCTTCACCATTTTGCAGGGACTGTTTGATCAGCTCGAAGAGGGTATCGATGATTTGGGCTGTTTCAGTCTTTGTGAAAATGTTTTTGACGAAGAGTGCTTCCACGATTTGAGCTTTGGTCAGAGTCATTGGTCAGTCCTCAAAAACGAAAGTGCAAGGCCACTTCTATTTTGGTAGATTCCAAAGAGCGATGAGGGAAGCATACTACTTCAGCGGATTGCCGGAGACAAGCTGTGAGCGCTTTTAAAATCAAAATATCTCGGGAGTTGGCTGCCGAGTATGGGCGTCAGGCAGTCCAGATCATTGAGTCTGGGAAATACCTGGCGCCTTCTGGTCGAGTAGTCAACGTTTCCCAATTGGTCAAACCATCAATCGATGGAACGGTTTCTTATCCTCCAGGCCAACCTTTTCGGGAATCGGCCAGGGGGAATTATCAAACAAAGATTTCAGTAGAAAATATGACAACTCTTGAGACTGCACGCCGTCTGATCTCTGAAGGGTGTCGGCCGGCAGTACTTAACTTCGCTTCGGCAACAAATCCAGGTGGCGGTTTTCTCGGTGGCGCCAGAGCACAAGAGGAATACTTGGCCAGATCGTCGGGCCTTTACGCCTGTATCAAAGATAACGCAATGTATGCGTTTCACCGCTCACGCCGGGATCCTCTTTATACGAATTTCGCAATCTATTCTCCCGATGTACCAGTCTTTCGCTCTGATGGTGGCAGCCTTTTCGATGAGCCATACACAGTTGGAATCATCACGTGCCCGGCAGTAAACGCCGCTAAGGTGGATTTTGGGAGGAAAAATGAAATAGGTCCGGCCATGTGGCTACGTATTCTCAAAGTTCTGTCCATTGGGGTAAAGCATGCCCACGATTCCATTGTCCTTGGGGCATGGGGTTGTGGAGCATTCGGTAACGATGGCCATGAAATTTCTAAGTTGTTCCATCGGGCACTCGAACAGAACTTCAAAGGGAGCTACAGGCAGGTTGTTTTTGCCATTGTGGACTGGTCTAGGGACCGAAAGTTTATCGGTCCATTTCAGAACGATTTCAAGGTGAACTGAAGGGTGATCCTCCTATTTCCTGGTCGAAACTTCTGATCTCGGGCTCACCATGCTAAAAAATAGGCTAGCGTCCATCCGGAAACTCCGGATGGAACACTAGCAGTTTCCGATTCGAAAAGGACCCTTTCCGGATGGAAACTAGGCTAAGGTTCTCCTTTTACCAGTTCCTCCAGAACATTGTATGGCTGGGCACCGACTACCATGCGGCCTTTGGCCGCGAATGTCGGGACAGCCTTGACGCCACAGCGGCGTGAGTATCTCCAGTCACTATCCACTGCATCTTTGAAAGCCCCTTTGGATAAAACCTCTTCCACTCCCTTGAGACCAACCGATTCTGCCAGCTCAACTAAAACCGGAATCTTTGCAATATTGAGTCCATCCGCGAAGTAAGCTTTGAACACCGCCATGTGAAACGCTTCTCCCTGATTCTGGGATTCGGCCCATTTTCCGGCCTCCTGAGCCCTCCGGCTATTATACGTCATAGTTCTCACCCCGAAGGGCAGGCCGCAGTCGGCCGCTACTGACTTCAGACGATCCAATATGGCAGAAATGTCAACATTCCTTCCAGCGAAAAGTTCATCCAGCGTAAGGCCCTCTTCGGGTGTCTCCGGATGCAAGGGAAAGGCTATCCACTTGACCTCGAGATCGTATGCTTGTTTGAGTTTTTCAATACGCCCGGTAATGAAGTAGCACCAGGGTCAGATGTAGTCAGAAAAGACTTCCAAAAGAACTCTGCCTCGCTCAGTCATCGCTCCTCACCTCTTTTACAGTCCCACGATCACGTCTTGCCGATTCCGATGAATTTAATGGCCAAATGGGAGATGAGGGATGATACCGCACCGGCTGTCATGAGGCAAGGATAGAGCAAGCCTCCGGTTAACTGGAGGTTGAATGAAATGAGCGAAATCAAATCGATGATGCAGTTCAAGGCTCCCGCGGGAGCCTTGCCAATCCTAATTTATCGGAAGCCTTCATGAAAGCGGGAAGCTGAAAAAAGATTGGGGGCACTCTGGGACCAGCTACTCTGAAGAGCCATGCGTGAAGCCCGCTAGGAAGAATCTGACCGACTGAACGCCTCGACGAATTTGCATTGTGGCGGTTTGTTGCTGATTTGGAACATCCAACTCCTTCATCCAATGCAAATTAAAGAGGAGCATCCGGAAGCGGCCGGATACCCCCTGGTGTATCAGGCGTGTATCAGTGTTCTGAACACGCTGATTTATAATTGTAACATCAGTAACTTCGATAGGCGGGAGAGGATTTGAACCTCCGACTTCCACCGTGTGAGGATGGCACTCTCACCGCTGAGTTACCCGCCCGTAGGCCCCGCAACAGCACTGCGGGATTACTTTTCAGTGCCGCTCTTTATATATCTGATACCTTTGCCAAACGCAATACTCAATGCCGAAAAACCGAAGGCGCTCTCCGCGACGGCGGAAAGGGCGGGCCGGTTGGCTGGCTGAACAAATCTCCAGTTTTTGCGAGAGGGGAAAGAACATCCCTTACAAAACATGGCGTTGGCCTTCCGGACCAACGCCAATCAGGAAGGATTCTGCTTGCCGGGCGCGGGCGTCTTGCGCAGTTGCTCGATCTTTACTCGTTCATAATCTTCTCTTGCCTTTTGATCTTTAAAATCCATTTTGAGTATGGCTTCGAGTTTCTTGGACGCCTCGGCATACTTTCCGGACTCCTCGTAGAGGTATGCTGCGAGCCTGTAGTATTTTTTCTCCTTTGGCTGGAGCCGAATCAAGTGCTCGAGTTCATGCAGGGCCGACTTCTTGTCTCCAAGTTTGGTTGCCGCCTGAAGAAGATATTTGTGCACGCTGCTGGAATCCGGGTTATGCTCGGCTACCCCGTGGAAGTAGGCCTGCATGCCTTTGTAGTCCTTCCTGTCTTCATAATATTTGTACACCGAGTCCATAGTTGCAGGATTTTGGGGTTCGAGCTTCACGAGTTCCTGGCGGACCTGGATCTCGCCTTTATCGTTTCTGAGCTTTTGAAAGATAATGAGAAGCTGTTTTCTGGATTCGACATCGCGGGGGTCCATGGAAGCAATTGTCTGCAGATGTGCCTGCGCCCTGTCATACTTTTTCTCATCTATGTACAGCATTGCGGCATTGAACAGATATTTGCGGTTATTGGGTTCGATTTGGAGAAGTTTTTCGTAGTTCGCGATTTGTCCGGTCTTATCCTTCAGTTTCTCAAGGATGGGGATAAGGCTGATAAAGGCTTCCTTGTTGCGAGGGTTTTTCTGGACCATTGATTCGTAAATGGCTTTGGCCTGGGCGTGATTTCCTTTCCTTTCGTAGAGATCGGCAAGCAGAGCCCAAGTCTTCGCATCATTTGAATTCTTGCCAAGGTATTTCTCAAATTCTGCGACAGCCTCATCCGTTTTGCCCTCTCGCAGCAGTGTGACCGCCAGGTTATACTGCACATTGGAGTCCATTACCCCCGCCTTCTCGGCCCTTTCCCATGCTGAAGCCGCTTTTTGCCAGTCCTTGCCCTCGCCGGCTAACTGGGCGATTTCGACCAGGACTTGGGAACGGAAGGAATGCGGGATTTCGTGCTCATATTTTTCGAGAAACTTTCCAGCCTGATCGCTCGTCTTTTTTTTCTTCAAATAGGCGAGGAAATCGCTGAACATCTGCTGTTCCTCGGTCAGTTTCAGGAGGTCGAGGTAGACGCCGAGGGCCTCATCGGTTTTATTCATTATCTGATAGGCGAGAAGAAGCTTTTCGGAGATATTCCTGGATTTTCCCGATTTGTCTATTTCCTCGTAGAGTCGCGCCGAGTCCCGATAGTGCTTGATGTCGAAATAGAGCCCGGCAAGTTGTGCCTTAAGCAATATGTTGGAGCTGTTGTCGTGGAGCGCCTTTTCCAGGTAGGCGATTCTTTTGTCAATATCGGCGCTGGTGTTCGCTCTGTGGAGCCAATCTTTGTAATCGAGCTGGACAAGGAGCGAGACCTTGCCGATGGGCCGGTTCCAGAGCAATACCCTTAGCTCGACAAGTTTTGGAGTTTCGAAGGATTCCTGTGGGAAGAGATCTTTTATAATCACGCCGGGTTTCTTGCTGATGGGTTTCACATCCACATCTGAAGAGACCACCCGGGTTCCCCATGAGAGCCAGCCGTCGGTTCTGATACGGACGAGCTGGAGAGAATCCCTTGGATTCACAATAACCTGGGAGTCGGGAAGGAGGAGCAGTTCCTGGCCGTTGTGCTGAAAATGAAGAGCGATGAGTTTCGTTGGAAAGATCGTGAGTGAGGAAAGGCCGCGGTCCATGGTCATGAAAAAAGCGAAAGCGGTGCCTAATGCGAAGACAAGAGCAAAAATGACGATGATCAGAAGGCGGTGCGATGATCGTTGTTTTTTTTCTTTTCCCCCTCCACCGTGGTGGAAGGAACCGGGAGATCCGTAAGGATAACCGCGCTTTGAATTCATCTCCGGCATCACTCCCTGTAGAGACCGGCTTCCTCGTAGATTTTCCGGATTTCGTCAAGTCTGAACAGCCGGTGCCGGCCCGGACTTAACGTGCCAAGGCGCACCGGTCCGTAAGCAATGCGCCTGATCCTCAAGACCGGGTGTCCGACCGCCAGGCACATGCGTTTAATCTGGCGGTTCCAACCCTGGTGCAGAGTAATCCTCAACCAGGCGGCATTCGGCAGTTCCCGAATTATTTCAACTTCGGCCGGGGCCGTTACGCCCTCTTCGATCCGGACACCGGACCGGAGTTGTTCTATCGTTTTTTTGTCAGGATGTCCCTTTATTTTTACATCATATACTTTAGATATTCCATACCGGGGGTGAAGGAGGCGATTGGCAAGCTCTCCATCATTGGTGAGCAGAAGAAGTCCTTCTGCGTCGTAGTCGAGCCTGCCCACGGGAAAAATCCGTGTTCCAAAATCGGGGAGAAAATCCAGGACAGTCCTGCGGCCCTGGGGATCGGACGCGGTGGTTACACAGCCGCGGGGTTTATAGAAGGCGAGAATAATCCTCTGTGTCCGGAGCGTAACTGGCTTGCCGTCCAGGCGAACGCGGTCCTTCAGAGGATCTACGCTGAGGCCGAGTTGGGCCTTCCCGCCGTTTACTTCGACCCGGCCCTGCCTGATCAGTTCTTCGGCGGCGCGCCTCGAGGCTATTCCAGCCTGTGCGAGAAATTTTTGAAGCCGCATTACACTGGAAGTCGAAGATGGCAGATCGGAAAATCTGATTTCTATCTCCAGCTTTAATAATTCCGGTACTTATCCGGCCGGTTTCCGTCCGGAAACCCATAGAGCTTCCGGGGACGATGCACTAGATGCCTATGGCCCGGCGGACCAGTTCCATAGTGATAATCGACTCACGCCTTGCCCTGGCGGCGCCATCGGCTATGATTTCCTTTACCGTATCGATTTCGCCCTCCAGCTTAAGGCGCCTTTCGCGTATAGGCGCAAGCCGGGAGATGACATTGCGAATGAGAATCCTCTTGCACTCAACGCAGCCGATGCCGGCCGTGCGGCATCCATCGGCAATTTGCTCGATTTCGGCTGGTGAAGAATAGAGCTTGTGATATGCGAAAACAGGGGAAATCTCCGGGTCGCCCGGGTCATTGCGCCTGATCCTCTGGGGATCGGTCATCATTTTCGATATCTTTTCCGATACATCTTTTTCGGACTCCGTGATGAATATGCAATTTCCGTAGCTCTTGCTCATCTTCCTTCCGTCGAGGCCCGGGAGCACCGGGGAATCGGTCAGCAGCCCGTCGGGAATGGGGAATATCTCGCTTTTGTACATGAAGTTGAACCTGCGGGCGATTTCCCTGGTCAGCTCGATATGAGGAAGCTGGTCTTTGCCGACGGGAACTCCGTTCGCGCGGTAGATGATAATGTCGGCAGCCTGAAGCACCGGATAGCCCAGAAAGCCATAGGTAGCGAGGTCTTTGTGATCGAGTTGCTGCTGTTGTTCCTTATAGGTGGGATTGCGCTCGAGCCAGGGCAGGGGTGTTATCATCCCGAGCAGAAGATAGAGTTCCGCATGCTCTTTTATGTCCGACTGGATGAACATCGTACAGAGTTTCGGGTCAAGCCCGGCGCTTAACCAGTCCAGGAACATATCCCAGGTGTTTTCGCGGATTGCTTCCGGAGAGGCGTAGTCGGTGGTGAGAGCGTGCCAGTCGGCAACAAAAAAATAACAATCGTACTGATTCTGAAGCTGAACCCAGTTTTCCAGGGCGCCGTGAAGATTGCCCAGATGAAGGCGCCCGGTTGGGCGCATGCCGCTTAGTATTCTTTCCCTTTCCGCCATAACAGGCCCTGTCTCCTTTGATCGAATGAATCGGCAAGTCGGTGAACGGGTGAGCAGGCCAGGGGGAAAAACTCTAATTCACCAACGTATGTCTATCCCGCCTACGTGCCTCAATGCGTGGTTCCCCTGCGCTTTTACATCAAGAGTCGCCAGAATATGTATATAACCGGACTCACCACATAACTCCATATTCCCGAAGCAATCAGCAGCAGCACAATGAGCATTCCGTATCTTTCCATCCGCTCCATTGACATTGCGATGTGCACGGGGGCCAGTCCCGCAACGATCCTGCCGCCATCGAGCGGAAGAATCGGAAGAAGATTTATTACCATCAGCACCAGATTGAACAGGACTGAGTAATTCGCCATGATGTGAATCGGCGTGATTATCCTGTCGGATATGCCCACAGGGCCGGTAACGCCGCCAAATGTCAGATGGAAAACAATTGAACTCAGAACCGCAAGCAGAAAATTGCTAAGGGGACCGCAGAACGCAACCAGCGCCATGTCCCTGCGGCCGCCCCGCAAATTTGCAAAATTGACGGGCACGGGTTTGGCCCAGCCGAAAAGAAAGTGCGAACCGGTGAGCAGGAGAATTCCCGGAACGATAATCGTGCCTATGGGGTCGATATGCGAAATCGGATTAAGGGTGATTCGCCCCAGTATCCTGGCGGTAGGGTCCCCAAGTTTCTCAGCGACCCAGCCATGAGAAACTTCGTGGAGAATAATGGCAAACAACAGCGGTACTATGGAAAGGACGATTTTCGTAACGTCATGCATAGAAGCTCGGGACCCCCTCGTTTGGTTGGCACTCAGAGCGCGGATATATCAGTATTTATCCTCTGAAGATAGACTATAAATAGGGTAATTCACCCACCTTAAAAAAAAGCTATAAAAAGCCGCTGCGCGCACATTAGCTCGCTAGGCGGCATAACCCGCGCCGGCCCGCATCGGATTCTCGACAGCCCGCCCGCTCACCCGCGAGGCGGGGCTGACTGCAGGTGGCCTTTTCCTCCAGCCCAATTCGAAATCCTTTGCGGGTTCCGATGATGAAAACCCCGCTTCGGTTTAGCAATAGTTCTTCCCGTCAGCCGATCGGGCCTGTTCGTCGAAGAATTCCGGCCGCATTGACACCAGGAAACGAAACTCCTCGGAACGATTGCTGACCTGCTTATTGATCCTGGCATCCAGAAGCTCATCGAGCAACTGGCGGTAGATTGGGCCGGGGGGAATTCCCATCGCCTTCAGATCTTTTCCCTTAAGCTCGGTCTGCGTGTTTCTGTACCGGTGAAAATAATGGCTGACTGCCTTTCGCATGGATTCTTTATCGGCTTTGCCCATCAGGAAAAGCAGTTCCTCGGGCCTGAACGGTAGAAGAGCGCGGTAAACTTCACTGGGCTTCCGGCTGGACACATCCGGGAAAAAGGATTTAAGGAGCTTGCCGACGTTTTCAAGCGTCCAGAGCAGCCGATCACGCTGGCTTACCGTTAAAAGCAGCCTGCCGCACGCGGCTTCCACATCCTGCATGGCAAGGTTTGAGAAAAGACCCAGGAGATAGACCCACCAACGCTCCAGCGGTTCGTCCAGAAAACTCAGCCTGTACCAGGAAATGACCTCCCGGAGCCTGCCGAAAAGCTCCTCCATTTTCCTGTCGAAGTTGATTGCGCCGGCCAAAGCAGGCATCACGCCGAATTCAGCCATTCTGCGAAGTGCAGCGACAGGGTCATCCTCTTCGAGAATGAGCTTGATTTCGTGAAAAAAACGATGGCCCCCAAGTTTTTGAATCAGATCCATATGTACGGCGTTTCGAATCAGTGACGCGGTCTGTTTTCCAATCCTGAAGCCGAACCGCTGTTCAAAGCGAATGGCCCGCAGAATACGTGTGGGGTCTTCGATAAAACTCAGGTTGTGCAGGACCCTGATTATTTTCTCTTTGATATCCCGCTGCCCGCTGAAAAAATCGATCAGTTGGCCGAACTCGTCGGGGTTAAGCGCAACGGCCAGAGTGTTTATCGTAAAATCCCTCCGGTAGAGGTCCATCTTGAGAGAACTGAACTCGACAATCGGCAGTGCGGCCGGGTGCTGATAATATTCGAACCTTGCCGAAGCTATATCCACGGTCTGTCCGTCGGGAAAAACAAGCATGGCGGTGTTGAATTTTTTGTGTAGTTTGGCTTTTATCGCTTGTCGCTCGGCAAAAGCCCTCGCAAATTCAATCGCATCCCCCTCCAAAACGATGTCTATGTCGAAATTGGTGTGGTGAAGGAGCAGGTCGCGCACGAAGCCGCCCACCGCATATGCCCGGAACCCCAGGCTTTCGGCCAGCACGCCGAATTCCCTGAGCATTTGAATGATGTTTTTCGGAAGCTGTTCCGAGAGGACGGTCTGGATGTTTTTTCGCTTCGGCCAGTGTGTGAGAGAACTCTCATCATAGAGCCTCCCGTCGTCGTTATGTTCGTCCAGCATGAAATCGAGCAGGTCACGGCGAGTGATCACCCCCAGCACTTTGCCTTTTTCGACGACAGGCAGAATGCGCTGATGCCGTTCAACCAGATGGGTCTGGATTTCAAGAAGGCTGGCGTTCGGCTCCACGAAAGCGACGTCCGTATTCATGAACTCCGCCACAGTCTGTTGGGTAAGGCCGTGGAAAAGCGCTTTTTCAAGCACCTGGCGCGTGATCAGCCCGGTGAGCACCCCGTGGTCGAGTACAGGCATGGCGTTTATGTTGTAGCGCACCATCGTGAGTTCTGCTTCCCCGATTTCCACGCCGGGTTCTGTATGGACCGCCGGGCTCGTCATGAGGGTTTCGGCCGTGGGATAGGGATGAATGTGGTCGCGAAGGATCTCGAGCAGCTTTGCTTCAGCCTGAACCAGGGTGAGGTCCTTAATACTGGCGGAAGCAGCGGTTGCATGTCCCCCGCCTCCGAACAGCGAAGCCATCGCGCCAACGTTCACCTCCGCAATACGGCTTCTGGCAACGAGGTAGACACGGTCATCCATGCGGGCCAGGGCGAATACCACATCCAGGTTCTCGATATCGCGCAGCTTATGAACCAGCACGGCAAAATCGCCAACGTATCTGTCGACGGAAACCGTGGTGAGACACACCGCCACCCCATGGAAATTATAATTCTTTGCGGAAAGAATCATTTCATTGAGCAGGCTGATTTGTTCGGCCGTAAGTTCCTGAGTAATGATGTCCGAGACCACGTTTAAATCGGCCCCGCGTCTGAGCAGAAAAGCAGCGGCTTCAAAGTCTTCCGGCGTCGTGTTGCTGAATGTGAACGATCCTGTGTCCTCGAATAGACCCAGGCTCATGACGGTGGCCTCCTCGGCCGTAACCTCTATGCCTCGCTCCAAAAACAACTGGGAGAAAAGAGTCACCGTGGAACCAAAGTTCTTCACAATGGACACATTTGCCCTGACATCATCCTCAGCGTCGGGATGATGATCATAGACGTGCACCTCGAGGCCCGGTTTGTTCAAGATATCGACAAACTTGCCAATTCGGGAAGACTGCCTCGTGTCGACAAGGATGAGCCGTGTAACCTTTTCCAGGTCGATGTCGCGAAGCCGTTTGAAACCGTAAATGTAGACGGTCGATTTTATGAAGTACTCGCGCAGCGTGCGTTCCTGCGAACCGGGGAAAACCAGCAGGGCGCCGGGATAGAGCTTCTTGGCCGCAATCATCGATCCCATTGCGTCGAAGTCCGCGTTTATATGGGTAGTTATGACTTCCATCCGGAGTAGGTCCGCCTCCAATGTATGGGTAACAACATGAATAGCATTTATTATATCATTCGCTGTGGCCACGAAGGGGCGCAAATGCGACGGAGGATGCGTTTAGTGAGCGCTGACCTTCAAAGCATCCGGCGCTCGCAAACGCCCATCACTTTCAATGCCCGACCGTAGTTACGTCTATCGCTCGCGTTGGGCCGATAGGTGAGACTCCTCTCAGGGCCGGGGGTGGTATTTCCTGTGTATCTCCTTTAGCCGCTCTCTGGCGACGTGAGTGTATATCTGAGTCGTAGCGATATCCGCATGCCCGAGCATTACCTGGAGCGAGCGCAGATCGGCTCCGTTTTCCAGAAGGTGCGTCGCAAACGAATGCCTGAGCATGTGCGGGGTGATGTTTATGGTAATGCCCGCTTTTCGAGCCCTGGTCTTGATTATCTTCCAGACGCCCTGTCTCGATATGCTCTCGCCCCGGGTGTTGATAAAGACCTGGGGGATAAAACCCTTCTTCAATAATTTAAGACGTGCATCTTCCAGATAGGTCTTGAGGCACTCGGCGGCTTGCTCACCCATGGGCACAAGGCGCTCTTTTTCGCCCTTTCCCCGCACCGTAAGATAACCTGGTTGCAGGACGACCTGCCCCAACTGCAACTCGGCCAACTCGCTCACCCTGAGGCCGCAGGCGTAGAGCAGCTCGAACATGGCCCTGTCCCTCTGCCCAAGTGGTTTGGCCGAATCCGGTTGCGTCAGCAAAGACTCGACTTGGGCGGCAGTAAGCGCCTTGGGCAACTGCGGACCCAGTTTCGGGAAATGAACCAATAAAGCGGGATTGCCCTCAATGAGGCCCCCTTTCTCCAAGAACCTGAAAAATGTCCGTAAGGCGGCCAGTCTCCGAGCGCGCGAACGCGGTGAAAAGAAGGGACCCAACTGCTGAATATAGCCGCTTATGGTGCCGCGGGAAACTTCTCGCCAAAGGGAAATGCCCGATTCTCTTAAGTAATTTTGAAAATGCATCAGATCGCTGGAATATGCGGCAATGGTGTTCACGCTCAGTCCGCGTTCAACCGCCAGGTTGTTTATAAAAAGATCGATTTGGATATCCATTTGCGCCCTCGGGTTTAAATCCCTTTGGCTCAGTCAAATTCAGGAGTTGAGGTTAAGCGATTCATGAGGGCCCTCCCCGGAAAGCAATCCCCTTGACGCAGTCCGCACGGGCAAGTTCTGGAAATACTTTCAACTCCAGTGCAAGTAAAGAGAAAACTTGAGCGGCGGCAGGTGGTTCAGATGCCGTCTTGTACCAGGGAGTGCAACAGGGCATGAACATGATTTAGCGTTGTCACAAAGCCCTATACGCTCCGTCAACCTTGTATGATAGACTTAAATATACTCAGTACAACATAACGTAAAGCCGGTAAAAAAATACCAGTTCCGATTGCATAGACTGGGCATTATGCTGTGGGATATATAGCATTTAGAGCCCGATTCATACCATTAACGCTTGACGTTAGATAACAAGGCGGAGCCATCTGGAGAGAACAGCGATTAAGGCTGGTGCTTTTGGAGGCAAGCCAAATGTGCAGCACATCAAAGCGTGAAGTCAAAATGGTGTCAGAATCACGCTCCGCGAGCTTCACACTGCTTCACTTCGTGAAGTGCTCTTGCTGGCCTCCGTTAGCGACGTGTGAGCGCGTAGCGCGAAGGCCGACCGCTCATTCTCGACGCTTTCCATGACCTGTCTATGACCAGAGACGGGGCGGGAGCGGGAGGCCTTGCTCGATCCATCCGGCGGGCAGGCGCAAAAAGGCTCCGTCTACCCCATTACGCTGGAGATCCCGCCCCGGATCAGGTCCGCAGGAGGCTTATCGATGTCCGTTTATAGGTTCTGCTTCGCCCTGTTTTTTGAAAGCTGCGTCGTATAAGTCTGAAAGTGGTAGTCCACCAGAAAAGAGGTTTGGACGCTGTCTGCGGTTCGCTGTGTCGATATGAGGTCGATATTGTGAGTCTTGCCGGTTTCATCGGCAAACGAGATTCGGGCGCCGTCGGGAAACCCGCCCTTGCGGAACCATACATCCGGTGGAAGGAGCCATGTCTGCCCGAAGCGCTCTTCGAACTTGATGAAATCGAGGGCGTCCCTCGGAAATTGCACGTACATACAAAGCTCCTCGTCTGTGGCGGGCCGCTTAAGCTGCGCTTCGAGTTGAACAAGCCTGGCCTTGAGGTCCTCGTCGGCAAGTTCCTGCAGTCCGGCTTCGTCGGCGAGGATTTCATCCCATCTCTTTCCATCCGTTCTTCCGCTCTGGAGCACCTTCTGTAAAATCCACTCGTGTGGATCATAGAAAGGAAACGGGCCGTAGCGTCCCAGAAGCAGCCTTTTGAGGTCGTCTGAGGGCTTTTCGTAGCGGCCGTTGAGTACGTTGCTAAGAGCGGTTGACCACAGGATCTGGCTGCCGGGAGTTACTACACAGATGTTTCCGAGTTCCTTGCGCACTTCGATGAGTTCACTGAAAACCTCGTGAAGGCGTTCGATCAGCCCCGCCTTCTCGGCCTGCTCCAGGGCAATGCTGAGAGCGCCGCCCGGGAGCTTGTGCCTTTTGACGGTCGGGTCGAATCCTTGAAACGGGCTTGTGAATTTCTCATAGAGTCGCCGTTCTAGCCGCAGGATATCGGAGGCATCCAGAACAGGCGCGAGGCTCAGGCCAGGGGTTTTGAAGCCGTAGTCCTGAAGGTTTTGAATGAGACTGAGCGCCGGGGCTTGGCTGTAAATGCCGCCGTAGCCGTGATCGGAAACCTCGACCACCTTCACACCTTCCTGGACCGCCGCCAGAAGGCGAGCGAGGTCGTTGCCGTCCGTATTGTGGCCGTGGTAAGAGATGAGAAGGTCCGGGAATCTTTTTCGAATGGCGCGCACAAGTTCCGCAATACGCGCGGGCGAACCAAGGGCGGAATGGTTCTTGATGCAAAGAATAATATTTTCGCCAAGAAGAGACAGGACCTCTTCGGCTTTCTGAACATAGAAATCATCCGTATGCCCGACGCCCGTGCTGAAACAAAGACAGGGCATAAGGACCTTGCCGGCCTCCTTCACTGCGTTTGCCGCGACGACAAGGTTCGGGATGTGGTTCAAAAAATCGTACATCCTCCATATGTCGATATATTTTGACAAAAGCCTCACAGTCATTTCGATCACGTTATCCGGGTATGGCCGGTAGCCGAATAAATTTCTTCCCCGGCAAAGGCCCTGGATAAGCGTGTTGGGCATGGCCTTGCGAACCAGCCGCAGCTTCTCGAACGGGTTTATCTGCTTTTTCATCAGGTCGATATGAACAGTGGCCCCGCCGAATATCTCAAAACCGAAATACCCGGCCGCGTCACGATAGGGAGCGACCTTGAGGGTCGTCTGCGGCATGATCCGGCACTTGAAATCCGACTGCGAAACATCTCGCTCGTTATTGGTGAGAAAAACCCCCGGCGTGTGGCGCAGGAAATCAAGGATTTCTCCGGCCGGCATATGTGGTGAGATTCTGTCTCGCTCAGGCATCTACTCAAACTCCAACCAGCTCTAATTGAAGCTGCAGGTTATCTAAAAAGGGGGACCCCTTAACCTTCCGCGTAGGGGTTAAAACCCCAGGCATTTATTTCGGCCACCAGGATGGCCAGTTTGCCCATCGGCGGCACTTCCTCCTGATAGTTCAAAAGCTGCGGATGTTTTTCTATGTACGAGGTGTCGAAATTCTGCGCGATAAAATCAGGGTCCGTCACTATTTGTTTGTAATAAGGTATCGTGGTTTTTACGCCTGCGATAAGAAAGCCGTCGAGAGATCTGCGCAGCCGGTCGACGGCTTCCCTCCATGTATGGCCGTAAACGGTGAGTTTGCATAGCATCGAGTCGTAAAAGCGGGGGATTTCGTAACCCTGATAGACTGCGCCGTCTATACGCACTCCGTGGCCCCCCGGTGATTGGTATATCTCGATCAGCCCGGGGTTGGGCATAAAATCGCTCTTGGGGTCCTCCGCCGTTATCCTCAACTCGATGGCGGTTCCCCTGAAGAATATGTCTTTCTGGGCTACTGAAAGGGGTTGGCCTCCAGCGACCAGAAGCTGCTCCCGCACAATATCTATTCCTGTCACCATCTCGGTGACCGTATGCTCTACCTGGATCCTGGTATTGACCTCCAGGAAATAATAGTTGTCGTCCTGGTCCAGCAAAAATTCGACAGTCCCGGCGCTGAGATAATTGGAAGCGCGGGTGGCCCGCACGGCCGTATCGCAGATTGTGTTGCAAAGATCTTCAGGCAGAAAAGCCGGCGCTATTTCGATCATCTTTTGGTGCCGCCTCTGGATGGAACAGTTTCTGGTCCCCAGATGAATGACGTTGCCGTGCCCGTCGGCAAGAATCTGAACTTCGATGTGCCGGGGGCTGGTAAGGCCTTTTTCCAGGTAAACTTCATCGTTGCCGAACGCCATTTTGGCTTCCGAACGTCCAAACTCGATGAATTTTACCAACTCCTCCATGTTTTGAGCGACTCGAATTCCGCGTCCTCCGCCCCCTGCAACTGCCTTTACCATTATCGGGAAGCGGTGGCTTTCGGCGAAAGCCGTAGCGATCTCTTTTCCTTCCACGCCCGCCGGGAGAACCTGCGTTCCGGGGACCACGGAAATTCCTGCTTCCGCCATGACCCGGCGGGCTATTACCTTGCTGCCCATATCTATTATGACCTGGGGGGGAGGTCCCACAAAAACTAAACCGGCCTCCGTGCACTGCTTCGAAAAAGCCGGATTTTCGGCTAGAAAACCGTAACCGGGGTGTATCGCTTCAGCCTGGCTGCTCTGCGCCGCCTGTATAATACGCTCGATGTTGAGGTAGTCGCGCCTGGGGCCGCTTCCGATGCAAATGGCTTCATCGGCCCGCATGATATGCATCGCCGTCTTGTCTGTCTCTTCGTAGACGGCCACAGTCTTTATTCCAAGCTCCTGCGCGGAGCGCATTATGCGGATAGCGATCTCGCCCCTGTTTGCAACGAGTAACTTTTTGAACATCTCTGAGCTCGCTTTCGGAAAAAGGTCATTCTTCGAGTCCTTTGCGGATCGGGAACTGCTTTGTTTATCCTAACGCATGTTTCATGGAAGGGTGAAGAGCGAATTAAGTTGGAAGGATAGATTTTCACCCTCGTATGATGAACTTATACAATACCCTGCTCGATGTGTGAGCGCGTAGCGCGGAGGCCGGCCGCTCATTCTCGACGCTCCGCCTGACGGGGCGGGAGCGGGAGGCCTCGTATGATGAACTTATACAATACCCTGCTCGATGTGTGAGCGCGTAGCGCGGAGGCCGGCCGCTCATTCTCGACACTCCGCCTGACGGGGCGGGAGCGGGAGGCCTCGTATGATGAACTTATACAATACCCTGCTCGATGTGTGAGCGCGTAGCGCGAAGGCCGGCCGCTCATTCTCGACGCTCCGCCTGACGGGGCGGGAGGCCTCACTCTTCGCTTTGATCAGGGCGGAAAAGGACTTTTTTGAAGTATTTAAGCGAATCCGGACGGGACCCGGCTAATAGGGAATACCCACTCGTTTTGCTGCGCGCCGAGCGCGGTTCCTCTGGTGAGTGTTTTCCCTGTCCATGAGGTTGCATTTGAAAGGCTTTATTATGGCATTTGCGTCCCACTTAGGCCTGTCTTCGTCTCTGAGCAGGTCTTTGATGCTCGGCCAGCTCGTCTGACTGTAGAACTCGCAGGAATTACCCTCATTAAAAAATTCACAATGTTGCTCACTGACGTACTTCTCGTACTTTTTGCAGTATTTGATTTTCATCGGATCCCTCTGGCCAGGTTGGTGGCCCGGCCCTGCTCCGGGTGCAGTCGCGCGGCTTGCCTGATTGGCGCAGTGTTAGCCGCAGTTTATAAAGCGCAACAGAGGTTCTTGAGCCTGATTTGGAGCGGGAGAGTCGATTGAGCTGCGCAACGCTTCAGCACGAACTGGGAAAACTCTTTTGACGTAGTTTTAGTATACGCGAAATTGATTGCTTGTGAAAGAAAAAAAGTAAGTGGTGTGAATTTTTGTGCAATATTCAATTTTGCCCAAAGTAAGAAAATTGGTGGAGGAGCGTGGCGGGGTGGATGAAGGAGCGTAGCGTGGTGGATAAAATGATTCGGCACCTCCACCTCGGCGCTGCGCCTTTTCATGGTTTAGGATGTCCCGCAGGGACACGAGCTACTGTGGTGAGGCATCGAACTGTACGCGAGGGTAAAAGCTCGAGGACAAATCGTCGTGCGGTGTGGAATCCGCGCCGATTGGTTAGTCGGTCAGCGGAGATGCCGGCGATGAACCAGATTGCACATTCACCTGCATTGTTGCGCCTTTGTTTTTGCTTTACATCGAAAAGCCAAACCAGTTATAAGATTTGCTCCTGCAGGCCAGTAGCTCTAACGGTTAGAGCACCGGACTCCAAATCCGGGGGTTGGGGGTTCGAATCCCTCCTGGCCTGCCAGGGATATCAAGGGGTTACAGGTTATAGCCTGTTCCCCTTTTTACTTGGTGTGCATATAGTGTGCACGAGTTCCGGCTGAAATCCAATTCAGAACAAGTTTTCCTTTCAGCTATCGCTTACCGGAAACACTGTCCAATCCTTTGACCCTTCCGATTTCTCGCCCCATCCCGGCTGGCCCCCCGAACCCTCCAAAACGGCACTCTCAATATCGATCCCACCCCCCTGCCGTTGCGTCCTGCACCTGAATGCTCTGTTCGTTCTGCCCAAAAATATTTTTGCGATACCGCAATGTTACTGTAATATAATTTTGCACCAGGTTGACCTGCTTTGCCCCTTCCCACCGATAGCCCCCCATCGGAGCGTAAATGACAAAATTCAAATTGTTGCTTTTTATCGCTGTACTGGCCGGATTTCCCGCCCTTGCTCATGCCGGTTTCGATAAGGGTGTGGCTGCCTATGACAGAGGTGATTATGCCAAGGCTTATAAAGAGTTTAAGCCTTTGGCGGAGCAAGGAGATATAGTCGCGCAATTCTATCTGGGAGTAATGTACGACTTTGGTAGGGGCGTATCACAGGACTATATTCAAGCTATGAAGTGGTACCGCAAGGCGGCAGAGCAGGGAGATTACGAAGCACAATTTGAATTGGGCTTGGCGTACGCCGACGGTAATAGTGTGCCTCAGGATTATGCTGAGGCCGTCAAATGGTACCGCAAGGCGGCTGAGCAGGGATTCCCTCCTGCACAACGTGAACTGGGAGGGCTTTACGCCAACGGTCAAGGCATGCCGCAGGATTATGCCGAGGCCGTCAAATGGTACCTCAAGGCGGCTGAGCAGGGAGATGACGAAGCACAATTTGAATTGGGCTGGGCGTACGCCGACGGTAATAGTGTGCCGCAGGATTTCATACAGGCGTATATGTGGTTTTATTTGGCGGCAGCACACGCAGATGATACGTATGCAGAAGATTATGCAGGAGATTTCAAAGACAGTCTCGCTGAGAAGATGACACCTGCCCAGGTCGCAGAGGCACAGCGTCTAGCAAGAGAATGGAAGCCGAAAGGCAGAGATTAGGGCTTGCAGGGCTCGTCTAACGGTAACTGGACGGTGTTGTACTGTCCAGTTATAAAAAAATCCCAGTTTTGAGGGCGCCCGGCAATCAAGATCAGAAAATGGATTTAGGACGATAATCGTGCGGACGAGCGGGGACGCAATATGGAAAAGCGGTCGGCGGAGTATACTATCCGCTAATGAAGCTTGTCGACATGTACTTCTGGCAGATAGGTTTCGATAAAGCGAAGCTCCAAAGACCGAAAGCATCTCACCGGACGTGAGGTTTAAAGGCTACTTGAGGCTACCAAAGGGAGCCATCCTTAACTCGAACTGCCAGATACCGGTAAGAGCTTCAGTCCGAAAATGAAAAGGGGTATTGGATGTACTCCGATACAACCTCCACTGATGGTGAGTTCCACTCGTGTTCCACTGCTTGCCCGGACAGTTGATTTTGATAACCTAAAATTCCCCCGCTTTGGATAGAAACGAGCGTCCAAAATTCCTCCACCCTCACAGAGCTTCTGGTAACACAAGGCGACACAAAAAATCGCAAGTGTTGCTGGAGGGTTGGAGGGATGATTGTGAGCAGAAATGCAATAAGGACCCACTAAAGGACAAGTAAAAGGGACCCAGCCGGTTAAAAAGTTGTTGATTGTATTCATGTACTAACCTACTAAAATGAATGGTGCTCTGAATGTTGATGTTTCTCATTTACTTTATGCAAAAGGATTTCCTATGCCCAAAAAACTCATCGAGATCGCATCAGAAATCGTCCAGACTCAGGTATCCTTAACATCAATGACGGCAACCGATATCGCCTCTTCTCTCCGGCAGGTTTTCACCACTCTCCTGGAATTGGAAAAAGCTGAAACGGCTGGAATCAACATTGAACGTACTCAGTCGGCCGCAGAGCAAGTAGCCGTAACGAAGCTCAGCCCGGCAGATTCTGTCCAAAACGACAAAGTAATCTGTCTCGAATGTGGCGCTGAGATGAGACAGCTCACGTCGAAGCATCTGGTTTCCCATGGGATGAGCTCGAAAGAGTACAGGAAGAAATACGGATTCTCGATGAGAAAGCCTTTGTCTGCAAAGTCATTGACCAAGGCCAGAAGTAAGGCGGCGAAGAAGAGGGGATTGCCGGAAAAACTGAAGCAGGCGATTGAGGCAAGAAGGCAGGGGAAAGTTGATGCTTCCACGAAAGCGGTTACTAAGACTGAGACAGGTGTGGCCAGCAAACCGAAACGGACGAAACTTCGGAAGAAAAAGGCGATTTGATTCGCTGTAGTCGGAGAAGGTCCCTTTAGTACATACGGCTAATGAAGAGATCGTCGATTTTAGCGCGAAAAAGCACAGCAAATTTATACACTGCAAGCCACTGCGGATAGAAAGGTAGAAATTTGGAGGGAGCTCTTCTGCAATGGATTTACCATTATGGCTACCTGGGCATCTTTTTCCTGCTAATGTTCGGAATCATTGGGTTGCCCATACCGGATGAACTTCTGCTGACGTTTTCAGGATATCTCGTTTTCAAGGGACATTTAGCTCTGGCACCCAGTATCGCTTCAGCATTTTTGGGCAGTATCTGCGGCGTCTCCGTCTCTTATGGTATCGGCTGCACTGGTGGCTCGTTTCTTGTCAGAAAGTACGGGAGGTGGTTCCATGTTACGCAGGAAAAAATCGACCGGGTGCATGAATGGCTTGAACATACCGGAAAATGGGGGCTTTTCATCGGGTATTTCATTCCTGGTGTAAGGCATCTGACTGCTCTCGTGGCCGGAACATCGCGACTGAGGTATCCCGTATTTGCCGCATATGCGTACACAGGTGGCCTGTTCTGGTCTTCAACTTTCATTTTGACAGGCTTTTTCCTTGGAAAAAAATGGATCAAAATTTCGGCGTCAATCCATCGATGGATTCTGATTGCAGTTGTTGTGACTGCCTGCATGCTTCTGTTTTACTACCTGTTGCGACGAAAGGTTCACAAGGATAATTGATCGTGGGACAAATGGCTTCCACTAACCCTCTGTCAATACGCAAGAGATAATCCAGCAATGATGATCGGTAAGATTATTGCCTGGCACGGAAAATGGCGCCCGGCATGGAATGCCCATCAGGAGATTGAGCGTGAAGGGCAGCAAAGGGCAAAGAGGAAGAGTAACTCATTTACAACTGGCCGCCGATAATCCCTTCGATAAATTTCATTCCGTGTGCAGGCAGGAATTTCAGGCCGTTCCAGCGACTTCTCGTAAGAATTGGTTCACTCGGAGACTTGAGGACCGGGAGTACATTGTGAATGATGCCCTTGAAACAGCAGTATCCGAAAATAATCTTTTAGTTGAAAAGCGCACGGTTAAAAAGGTTTTCTTGCGGATAATGCCGTTTTTGGGCCTCTTATATATCGTGGCTTTTTTGGACAGGGTTAACATTGGTTTCGCGGCATTGTCCATGAATAAGGACCTTGGCTTCAGTAATGCAATTTATGGGTTTGGGGCGGGGATCTTTTTTATCGGTTATTTTCTCATGGAAGTACCGGGAAACCTGATCATGGCAAAGGTTGGTGCCAGGATTTGGATCACCAGGATTCTCATCACGTGGGGAATTATTTCCTGTTTGAACGCTTTTGTCTCCACGCCGATCCAGTTCTACATAGTGCGTTTCTTTCTGGGCGTTGCAGAAGCGAGCTTTTTCCCGGGAATTATTTACTATCTGGGCACCTGGTCGCGTTCTCAAGACCAGGCGAAGGCCGTAGCTTTTTTCATGATGTCCCTGCCGATCTGCAATATTATCGCTGCTCCCTTGTCCGCCTACCTGCTTGGGACCACCGCAATGGGATTACCTGGCTGGAAATGGCTGTTCATCCTTGAGGCGCTGCCTTCTATTATTCTCGGCATAATCACCCCTTTCTATTTGACAAACGGACCCGAAGACGCCAAATGGCTGGATGAGGCTGAAAGGGACTGGCTGACAAGCACACTCCGGGCTGAAAAGGCTGCGAAGGTGGAACGCAGGAGTTATACGCTTCTGCAGGCCTTTTCCGATCGAGATGTACTGATTCTTTCCGGTACTTATTTCGTGTGGGTTTGCGGATTCTATGGAGTAACACTGTTCCTGCCGATACTGGTGAAAGCACTGTCTTCCAGTATAAGCAACCAGGTGGTCGGGTTCCTCCTTATGGTGCCCTATATTTTCGGCTTTTTCGCAATGTATATTATCGGTCGCCACTCGGACATAACCTGCGAACGCAGATATCATACGGTCGCAGGCATGTTGACAGGCGCTATCGGGCTTTGCGGCAGCGTGTTTCTAGCCGATATAAGCGTTACGGTCTCGATGCTCTTTTTTACGATTGCGGTTATGGGTATCTACGGATCATTCGGTCCTTTCTGGTCGATTCCAGCTTCATTTTTGACTTCTACGGCTGCAGCAGGAGCCATTGCGATGATAAACAGCATAGGCAATCTCGGCGGGTTTGCAGGTCCTTACGTCATGGGTTTTATCCGTGATGCAACGGGTTCCTTCGATGGCGGGATCATGTTTCTGGTAGCGTGTATGCTGACGGCTGCGGGGTTGCTGATGATGTTGCGCAAAACCGGAGAGCCCGGGTCATCATAATCGCCAAGGCATATGGATTCCGGGCACTATAGCTGGCGTCCATCCGGAAACTCCGGATGGAAACTAGCTAATCTTGCTTCAGACTTTTAGTTCTCTTTCCGACAAATATCACCAGGGTCTTATACATCCGCCGAGAGCCGTGAGTAGGGCCGATTGTGGCACCTTCCTTCTCGGCTCTCACCATTTTAGCGGGTTCATCACTGGGGCCGCTTGAGTTCGAACTTCTGTATCCGTCAGTCATCCTTCCCATTCATTCCCGCCCGCAGAATACCGGAGCACTTGTATGTCACTACCTTCCTCGGCGGCAGTAGAATCGTTTGCCCTGTACGTGGATTCCTGCCCTTACGCGCCTGCTTTTCTTTCACTGAAAATTTCCCGAACCCGCTGATGAGAACCTCTTCACCGTTTTGCAGGGACTGTTTAATCAGCTCGAAAAGGGTCTCGATTACCTGGGCTGATTGAGTCTTTGTGAAAATGTTTTTGGCGAAGAGTGCTTCCACGATATGGGCTTTGGTCAGAGTCATGGAATATTCCTTTTTATCAGGTGTTTGATCGGCCGGAGGATACCTTACCCGGTTTACAGTTAGAGGGCAAGTTCCACAATTCAAAACTATTTTCAGGCGACGCTCCCTCCAAAGCAGCAAAAAAAATATTTGACACGGGGAAAATATTCACCTAATATTCACCTGGCCATAGAAGAGGCAGGAATCGCATCCTCTTTCAAGAAAGCAGGTAAGGGTAAACTGGCTGAAAATATAACTTTCGTGCACAATCAGAGAAGTCTTGGGGGGCAAGATGGGCGTTGACCTTTACACGTTGAGAAAAAGGGCAGTGATGGTACTTGCACCAAATGGGATTCGGGAAACCATCTACTTTCTCCAACTTGCCGTTGAGCACGCTCTCTGGCAGGATTCGCAAGGGATGGTAGACTCTGCTGTCAAATACGCCCACAAGGAATGGGAGGAACATAGCCAGTTTCCCAAGTTTGTCGTCCAGGTTGGGAGTGACGGCCTTCCGCAGTCCGGATCTCCGATCTTCAAGTGGCCATTTTTCAAACGGCCATACTGCTTTGATCATGAACTCCCTGCTCCTTTCGGTTATCTCGGCGAGAAGGAAATTTGGGGGTATCTCTTCCGAACTGTCAGAGAACAAGCTTGCCTCAATATTGTTGAGACGGCACGGCGCATTGATGAAGGCTCAACAGAAGTCTATAAGGACTTCTGGCATGGAGAGATGTTTAGGTCCGGCGAAGAGTTTCTCAGGTTCCAGGGTCGGTTCATGCAATCCGGTGATTGGAATAGAAAATCCAAGGAGAGCGGCTCTGATGCCGTGTCTCAGAGGATTTCAAAGATTCTTGGCCTGATTAGGTTCATCGAGGAAAAAGGGCAGAGAGCCTCACCGGCAGATCTATATTTCCTGGGGTCCTTGAGGGAGAAAGCAGTGCAGCTGGGGTACTCACGCTAACTCATACGATAGGAGGATATCCTATGGGACTCACCCCGGCACAAGAACGGGTATATCGGTTTGTGCGAGGCTATATCGATCAGCATGGCTATGCCCCATCCTACGAAGAGATCCGAAGCAATCTCGGATTCCAATCCTTGAACGCCGTCTTCAAACATCTCAAGCAGATAGAGAAGAGAGGTTATCTCAGGATTCCATTGAAAAACAAGAAGCGCGCCCTGGAACTGGCCCCTCTTCATACCGGAAGTGGATCCATTCCATTTCTCGGAGTTGTGGCAGCAGGGACTCCCATTGAGGCCGTTGAGGTGCCTGAATCCATTGAAGTACCGGAGAATTTCCTTGGGAATGGAGGTAATTTTGCTCTGCGAGTCAAAGGGGATTCCATGATTGACGAAGGAATCCGGGATGGAGACATCCTGATCATTAGCAAGCAGCCTCATGCGGAAAACGGGCAAACTGTGGTAGCCCTTGTGAATGGGGAGTCAACGGTCAAGAAGTTCTACCACTACGGAGAGGAGATAGAACTTCGCCCTGCAAATGAAAGCATGAAGCCTATCCGGGTAGCTGCCGATGAGGTGGAGGTTGTGGGGGTGGCGACGGGGCTTTTAAGAAACTACCGTCAAAGATCGCGGTCTATAAAGTAAGCGTCGGCGAACCCCACCTTGTAAGTCAAATCGAGACCTGCCATGATCTCCTGCAGAACACAACAGGAGATATCATATGACAAGGAACCTCAAGCAGAGCCGACAAACGTAGATTTTGGAAAAAACACATCGAGCGATGGAATGCAACCGGGCTATCCCGGTGGATTGTGTCGAGCCACGATGTGGGCTGTGTTGAGAGTCATAGATTGCTAGGGAATTTAAGATCGGCAAATGGGGGATGAGGAATGATACCGCACCGGTTTTCCAGACGCAAGGCATTGAAATTATAGGCAATGTTCATGCGCTGCTTATTTGACCGCTTATGGGGCGAAGCCCCACGAAGCGAGACCTTGACACCTTTTTCACTTCACTTTCTCATGCGCTTAACATTTGGCTTGCCTTCAAAAGCACCACGTTTAATGCCTGGGCGTTCTGTATGGCTGCGCGCACGGTCGCCGCTCTTATCATGTCAGGCGCTTTTTTTTCGAGCAAGGTATTATATAAGTTTATCATACGAGGAATCGGATGTTTGATCGGGTTCCGCAAGGGCTTTATGGGTAGTTCGCCGTCTTCGACGGCGCAAGCGGTCTGCGCGGGCGCCATTACGGGTGGGCGGCAAAACAAGTTCAAAGAAGGCTGCTTGACGGGAAATCGATCTGTTTTTTCTTCATCTTTTCGATCAGAGTTGTCCGGTTGAGCCCGAGTAGCTTGGCGGCTTTGTTCTTTACCCCGCCGGCCCTTTGCAGCGCGTCGGCAATCAGCCGGTTTTCGAGGCTGTCGAGCGTTTCCTTCAGGTTTATCCCATCTTGCCCCAGTTCGATATGTGTTGCCACGGGCTGCTGCGGCACGGCCTGCATTCTTTTTGGCAAATCCAGGAACTGTATTTCATCGGTGTCGGTAAGGATCACAAGGCGTTCGATGACATTTTCAAGCTCTCGGACATTGCCGGGCCAGTCGTAGTGCTCCAGGCTTTCGATGGCGGCCTCGGACATCAGCTTTTGGGGAATATTCTTCTTCAGGCAATGGCGTTTGAGAAAATATTGGATCAGAAGCGCAATGTCGCCTGCACGCTCTCTCAGCGGAGGGACATGGATGGGAATCACGTTCAGCCGGTAGAACAAGTCTTCCCGGAATTCGTTTTCAGCAACCGCACGCTCCAAATCCTTGTTGGTTGCGGCCAAAATGCGGACGTCGACTTCAACCGTTCTCGATCCGCCAACCCTCTGAAATTTGGTCTCCTGAAGGAAGCGAAGAAGTTTGACCTGGAGCTTCGGGCTCATCTCCCCGATTTCATCCAGAAAGACCGTACCCTTGTTGGCCAGTTCGAACCGGCCCCGCCTTTCCTTGAAAGCGCCCGTGAACGCGCCCTTCTCGTGGCCGAAAAGTTCGCTTTCCAGAAGCTCTTCCGGAATGGCCCCGCAGTTGATTGGCACGAAAGGCATGTCCCGGCGCGGGCTTTGGTAGTGAATGGCGTTTGCGACAAGTTCTTTTCCCGTCCCGCTTTCCCCGGTTATGAGCACTGTTGAATCGGTCTTTGCAACGCGCTTTATTATGCGATAGAGGTGGTGGATCGCCGAGCTTTGGCCAATAACTCTGTCGGGTCTATGTTGATCCAGGATTTGAGAGCGCAGGGCCACGTTTTCTTCCTTGAGGTCTTTATGCTCAATGGCCCTTTTCAATGTCAGGACAATCTCGTCCAGGTTTGCGGGCTTTGAGAGGTAATCGTAGGCGCCCAGCTTTATTGCTTCGACCGCAGTTTCGATCGTTCCGAAGCCGGTAAGCACGATCACCGGTATTTCCGTATGATGCTTGACAAAGTGCGCCAGAACTTCCATTCCGCCCATGCCGGGCATCGAAAGATCGGTGAGGACCAGTTTGAAGCTGCTGTTCCTTGCTGCCTCAATGGCCTCTTCCCCGCAGGATACTACCTCTACCTCGTATCCTTCGGCTTGGAGACGCTCAACGACCAGTTCCAGCGTAAGAGGTTCGTCGTCGGCAATAAGAATTCTGGGCTTGAGTCCCATAATTTACCCGGTTTATGGTCTGGTAAACGATACCGGAAATATATCTCCACGCCACGCGGAGCCTGCTCACAGGACGCCTACTCCACAGGCTTTGTGGGGCGCTCAATCTGCATACGCTCAGCACAAAGTTTCAAACAGGCCTGGCAGTCCGATGTGCATAGGCCGGCCTTGCAGAAGCGGGCGAATGCGTCGAACCAGTCAGTACCTGTTCTGGGGCAGATGCTCATGAATTCGAGAAATCGCACCAGGCGCTCGATAGCCGTCGGGTCGATGGCATGTTCAATGCGGCACGCGTTGGCTTCGGCATCTTCGGCACCGAGCTGCAGGGTATTCATAAAAAACTCTTTAAGCACTCCGTGACGGCGGATCACCTCCCGCGCCACTTCGCGCCCGGAAGGTGTAAGAGTGATAAAACTGTAGGGGCTGTAATTGATTAGACTCCGTCCTGCGAGGGCTTTGAGCGCGCCTGTAACTGAGGCGCGCTGTACGTTCATCTGATCGGCGATATCCTTTGCCCTTGCAACACGGTTGGACTGTTCGAGATGGAAGATCACCTCGAGATAGTCTTCCAGGCTGGCGGACAGCCCTTCGGCGTTATCGCCACAGAGCATCTTATCCTCTCCACTCAATCCAAGGTACTCAAATCACAACAACTCTTATAAACATTACTTCATTTTTGCGCTTTGCGTCAAGTAAATCGAACGGTTACCCAAGGGTGCGATTTCCATACATAATAACCGGGCTTTTGACTTATCCGGCGTAAACTGTTAAGGATTAAGCCGATTGCGCCCCTGGGCCATCCGGAAACCCGGATGAACGTAGGAGCATTTCACCTTTTAAGAGACTGGCAGTTTCCGATTCTGAAAGAAGGCATAATCTGGTCATAATCTGGTCATTCCTCTTACCGCCTTTAGGCGGAAGATCCCCTTACCGGTTTTAGCCGGAATGTTTTCGTCCCAGGATCAGGTCCGGGGCGGGCTCTGGTAAGGAAATCGAGATCCCCCCTTTCCTAAAAAGGGGGGCAGGGGGGATTTTAGCGCGGAGGCGCTCACGATCTCGAAGCTCCGCGAGGTATCGAGATCCTGCCTGTGCCGCCCGCCCCGCGTGCGGGCTGTCGAGATATCGGCAGGCGGTCCCACCGCCCAAAATTGAAAGGGAACCTGAATTGGAAGATAACCCCAGCACTTCGGGAAAAGGTGTGTTGAATCCCCTCCAGGCTGTCCATGAACTGATCCAGGGAGGCGATCCCGACCTGGTTTGCATAAAATATGGCATCAGCAGAACGCAGCTCGATAAAATGATGAGCGCCTATCAGGTTTCGCGGCGCGAGGCTGCGGTGGCCGGCTACTTTAGTGCGTCTAAAACCAATCGAAATGACCCGTGTCCATGTGGTTCCGGAAAAAAATACAAGAAGTGCTGCCTGTCCGGGCATGAAGAAGCCCGCACGCTCATACCCAAAGAACAGTTGGAGCAAATGGAAAAACGGGCCAAGGCCCGCGAAAAGCTCGAGAAGGAAGTCCGGAAGGGTTTTGACCTTATTTTTTCGCAGAACTACGAACAGGCCGGCCAGTTTGCAAAAAAACAAATTGAGACTTTCCCGGAAGACGACAGATTTCATGATATTTTGTTACACACCTGTTTTGCCCTCGGTGATTATGATGCCGCATTCCGGATTGCGCGAAAAAGATGGCAGACTGCAGTCGAGGAAAAGCTGTTCTTTCAGGAAAACGGATTCCACAAACGTGAAGGGGTGGACAGGGACGGGCACGTTCACTTTTATTCACCTTCCACATGGCTCGAAAAATTCTGGATCGCCCAACGCGCGCGCTCCTGGCGGGAACAGTACCCGCCAGATCGAGGGACCTTGCCGCTTCCCGAGCGCAACGATTTTGCAAGCGCACAAGTTGGCAGCGGCGGCTCGCCGCAAATCGCCAAAACCGTCCAAAAGCTCCTGGCGGCAAATGATCTGAAGCGCTTTCCGGCAAAGCAGGAAGAAGGATTCGAAGCTAGAAGACTGGCGCTTGCGCCTGTCCTCGAAACGCTTAAGTCGGAAGGTCCAGCAGCGATTCCTTTCCTTTTGCCTATCACTTATAACTTTACATGGGCCAGCTTGTTTGTCCCGGAACTGCTCCATGCCTGGGGCGCCGAGGAATGCGTCCGCATTCTGGCGGAGCTTTCCATGTTCCGCTACCCCTATTTTTCGCAAAAATGCCTCGCTTGCCTGGAACTGACCGGAGAGCGGGCGGTACCGGTCATTTCGCTCGTCATGGAGGAAAACCCGGCTTTCGATGAACTCAAAGCCGGGCTGTTGAACGTGCTGGGAAATGTAGCTTGCAAGGAATCATTCGAAATCCTGGCGAAGTTTACAGAGCACGAAAACCGATACATCGTCGCCTGTGCCTGTGAGGCCCTCGGAAGGCATAAAAACTCCGAAGCCCTTCCTTTCCTGGAAAGAGCCAAACAACGATTGGGCGCTTTGAGCCAGATCGCCGGGGCTATTAAGGAAATAGCGGAGCTGACCAGGTAGTTTCCGATTCGGAAAGGGTTCTTTTCCGCCCCCGGATCAGGTCCGGGACTAGCTCTGGGGCTTGGGAACCGGGACCGGCCTCGCGGAGCGTCGAGATCGTGAACGCCTCCGCGCAACCCCTTGATTTCCTTTGCCAGGACGAAAACGTTCCGGCTAAACGCCTCTGGTCATAGACAGGCCAGGGAGAGCGTGGAGAACAGATCATGTCTCCTATCCGAAAAAAAACCTCGCGGGGCGTCGAGTTCTTACCCGGTGTTTCCGGATGGACACCAGGTAGGTGATTGTGTCGCCTGATGGGAAGATGCCGCCGTTCAAACCAAAGAGCAGGGCCAGAAATTTGATGATATCCGCCGCTTCAGAGCAACTGCGGCAATATCTCTCCTGATTTGCCGGAAATCGAAATGTTATAGACATCCGAGTAAGGAGTTGGTTCCAGATTGATTTCGGCGACTGAGGCGCCGTTTTGTTTTGCCTGCACTCCCATTGACGCCGCGGGTTGGACGGTCCCGGAGGTCCCTATTACTAACATGAGATCGCAGCTGCCGATCGCCTCATAAGCTGCATCGAGCACATGTGGTTCCAGCATCTCGCCAAACCAGACCACGTGGGGCCGCAGAAAAGAGCCGCAGGATTCGCAGGCCGGCAGTTTGGGAAGCGGTATCCTGCGGTCCTCGGTGATCGTTTCGCACCGGGTGCACCGCACCCGCCAAAGGTTGCCGTGCAGTTCGATAATATTCCGGCTACCAGCCTTCTCGTGCAGCCCGTCGATGTTTTGGGTTATCAGTGTGAAGCGTGGGACTCGGCGCTCTATTTCGGCCAGGGCAAAATGGCCCGGATTTGGGCTGAGCGGGGCGACGAGTTCTCTTCGCCAGTTATAGAATTCCCACACCAGCTTCGGGTCCCTGGAGAAAGCCTCCGGGGTAGCCAGGTCAACCGCCCGGAACTGCTTCCAGAGGCCGCCCTCCCCGCGGAAGGTGGGAACGCCCGATTCGGCTGAAATTCCTGCCCCGGTCAATACCGCTACATCCCTTGCCCCCCAAAGTTTTTCTCTAAGGTCTCTGATGCCGGTTTCGGTTTTCTGTTCGGCCATGTTTCGCTCCAGCGGTCAGTCGGATCAATCCTTCGATCCCTAAGTGCGCAAATTGCCGAATATCCCGGCCCGGCCCGGTTAATTCTTCTATGAGACCGCATGGTTTTTGTAAATAGCCCCTGTCCCGTCCGTGAGGAGCAAGTCGTCGAAGTAATCGATGGTCTTTCTCAATCCCTCTCGCAATGGGACTTCAGGCTGCCACCCGAGTTTTTCTTTCGCGACGGATATGTCCGGTTTTCGCATCACGGGATCATCCTGAGGGAGGGGTTTTCGAACCAGTTCGGATTTTGATGCGGTCATTTCGAGCACCATATCCGCAAGTTCGAGGATGGCGAACTCGACGGGATTTCCGAGATTAACCGGACCTGTAAAGCCTTTGTCAGTGTGCATCAGTTTGATGAAGCCTTCTATCAGGTCATCGACATAGCAAAAAGAACGAGTTTGTTTGCCGTCTCCATAAATCGTTATAGGCTGTCCGGTGAGCGCCTGCACGATAAAGTTGGAGACCACCCGGCCGTCGTTGGGGTGCATTCTCGGGCCATAAGTATTGAAGATCCTGGCCACCTTGATGTCAAGCCGGTGCTGCCGGTGATAGTCGAAGAAAAGGGTCTCCGCGCACCGCTTGCCCTCATCGTAGCAGGACCGGGGCCCAATGGGGTTCACGTTTCCCCAGTAGGTCTCCTTTTGCGGATGCTCGAAGGGGTTGCCGTAAACCTCGGAGGTGGAAGCCTGCATGATCCTGATCTTTAGCCGCTTCGCAAGTCCAAGCATGTTGATTGACCCGTGCACGTTGACTTTCGTGGTCTGGACCGGATCGTTTTGATAGTGGACCGGAGAGGCAGGGCACGCCAGGTTGTAAATCTCGTCGACCTCGATAAACAAAGGATAGGTTATATCGTGTCTTTGGAGTTCGAAATAAGGGTTGCTCAAAAGAGTTACGATGTTCCTCTTGCTGCCCGTGTAGAGATTGTCGATGCAGAGTACGTCATGCTGATCCTTGAGAAGCCGTTCGCAGAGATGAGACCCCAGAAATCCGGCCCCGCCGGTTACCGCACATCTTTTTCGAAGATGCATGATTCTCGTCCTCCAGCAATTAGTAAGATAAATCAAAGTTTTCGAAAATAGTAATTATTCCAAGGCTATCAGACCGCCTTCAGCCCCCGTCATTATACCTGTTTGCCGCACGTTGACAATCTTTTCCGGGTTGCCGCTGCCATTCTCCATGCTCCGCGAGGGACGCTCGGTATTAAGGAACCTCACGTGCTTCGAAATTCGCCCCTCAACGCTTTTTCGAATTTTTCCTTCTGCTTCAGGAAATAGCTTTGCTGAGGCCCGCCCCCGGAGATCGCTTCGTTGATCGTCGAGAGCGCGTCTGCGTAACGTCCGTTTATATAATAAGCCTCCGCGAGCGTGTCGAGAATATCCGGCGCCGGGCTCAGGGCAACTGCCTTCAGCGCCAGATTGAGGGCGTCCTGCGGGTTGCGGAAAGGAGAAGGGCCGGTAGCATATAGCCATGCCAAATTGTTCAAGACGGATGTGTTTTCCGGGTCGTGCATAAGTGCCGCCCTGAGGACCGATTCGGCTTCAGAGTATCTGCCTTTCTCGTAAAGAAGCCCCCCGTAAGCGGCAAGGTATTCCACGTTGCCGGGTTCCTTAGAAATGCCTCGCTCCAGTATTCGAAGCTGGACCTCAGAGCGCAGGTCACTGGTCAGCCCTGCTTCGTTAGCCCTCCAATTAACGAACAGCAGGCCCGATATTGCCGCCACGAATATGAGGGCCGAACCGTAGAGCTTCCGGTTGTGTCTGCGTATCAGTTTCCGGTTCTTGAACGCCTCGGCGAGGAACTCTATTCTCTGCCTTATGCTGTAATGATGCCAGCTCGGAAGGTCTTCTATCCTGCCGCTGTGGAAGGCGATTTTTTCAAGCGAGGAAATCAGGGGCTGTGGGTCCCCCACAAGCTCCATGGCATACAGGTCTGCCTGCCGCTCGCTGTTTCTTAGAAAATATCCGAAGATGAACCGAAAATAGAGGATCATGAGCACGATTACCGGAAGGGCGGAAAGCATAGAAACCAGAGATGTAGCGAAATCCCCGGGAGCAGCATACCAGTTGAATATGGTCCTGTTTGACAGGGCGAGCAGGGTTAAAGTGTCGCTCAGGTCATAGGTCAATAGAATGAACAGAATCAACAGGAGCACAAACAGGAGCAGGTGTTTCTTGCGGACGTGTCCCATCTCATGGGCTACGACAGCTTTGAGTTCGGCGATGTCGAGGGTCTTCAACAAACCGGATGTGATCAGAATGTAGCGAAGACCCGGGAGGATGCCGACCACTCCGGCGGTAAGCATCTCTGTCCCGAAAACGGACCAGAGAAGAAGCCCGCCCGTCCTGAAGTCATGATCGTTGCAAAACCTTTCCAGCTCAGCCTTTACATTATCTTGCGGGAGCGGCTTGCAGCCCCACATTCGAATGATCAGCCATGGCCCGAACAGGACGAATCCGACAAGCGTGAACGCTATGAGCAGTATCTGCCCAAAATCCGTAGTCATGAAAGAGGGCGTTTTTATGAACTGGAGCAGGTCGGTCACGGTGGAAATGAGAAACCAGGGAATCAGTATGACCGAGGTAAAGGAGAGCTGGCCCTTTATGAAATGTGCCCGGGAAACCTTCACGCCAAATATGATCTGATAGATCGACCGGCTCCAAAACCAGATCACTGCCAGGTGGACCAGGAAAATTACCAGGCCGGCAATCCCCGATATGGTCATGAATTTGTCATATCCGGGGATTACGCTGAGGTAAGCGCCCAGGTTGAAAGCGTAAAGATATACGGCGAGAAATCCAATGGCTGTAACAGACAGAAGTGCCTGTGAGCGATAATGGGCGCGGATAAGAGCGGAGAGAGGGATACCTCGATCAGCCGCCTTCAAGAGCTTTTCAAAAGTCCGGCGGCAGTAGAACACAAAAAAGCAGAACAGGGCTGCAATGTAGAGCGCATCTGACCAAGGGGCGGCAGAAGGCTTGCCTGTCTGACGCTGGATGCTGAAGAGCAGCAAAACGATAATGAAATAGATAAGCTGATCGTACATTCGGAAGAAGTTTTAAGTTTTAGTTTCGCAACTTAAATTAAAACTCAGACCTCAAAATTAAACCCCCAAAATTAAATCCTTAAACGCAAAAGGTGTTCACTTATTCCCTTCGGGCGTTATTTTGAACACTTATCCTCGAAGCAGTCTTTTCGGACCTCATCGCCGAATTTAACCGGGTAGTCTCCGTTGAAGCACGCCAGGCAGAACGGGGGATTGTCCACTGGGGCCCCGGCCGCCTCCAGCAGCCCTTCGATACTCAGGTAATTTAGCGAATCCAGACCGATAAAGTCTCGTATTTCATCAATGGAGTGTGACGCCGCAATCAGCTCGCCCTTGGTTGAAAAGTCGATCCCGTAGGGGCAGGGGAAACGGTGCGGGGGGCAACTGACCAGCATGTGCACCTCTTTTGCGCCTGCCTGACGCAACGAATTGATCCTGGTCCTTGTCGTAGTTCCACGGATGATTGAATCCTCAGCCAGCAGTACGCTCTTGCCGTTGAGCAGTTCCCGCACGGGATTCAATTTGACCCGGACCCCGAAATCGCGCATGGCCTGGCTGGGTTGTATGAAGGTGCGACCCACGTAATGGTTTCGTATGACCCCCATTTCCAGGGGGACATTCTTCGCCTGGGCGAGCCCAAGGGCGGCGTAGTTTCCCGAATCGGGGAAAGGCATCAGCAGGTCGGCGCAAAGCGAGGGGTTCTCCTTGGCCATCAGGCTCCCCAGCCTTTTTCTGAACATATAAACGTTCTGGTTGAAAATATTGCTGTCCGGCCTGGCGAAGTAGATGAATTCGAATATGCACTGAGAGGGACGCCTTTTGGGGAAAGGAAAAAGAGAGTGCAGCCCATCCTCGTTTATAATTAGAATTTCGCCGGGTTCGACGTCGCGGATGTACGTTGCTTCTATTAGGTCGAAGGCACAGGTCTCGGAAGCCAGCACATAGCTGCCGTTCAGTTTACCCAGGCAAAGAGGCCTGAAACCGTTTGGGTCGCGCGCTCCGATCAGAGTGTCCTTTGTGCACATGACCAGCGAATAGGCGCCCTTAACCCTGTCCAACGCTTTGACCAGGGCTTCCTCAAGCCCGTACTTCAGGTTTCTGGCCAGCAGGTGCATGAATATTTCCGTATCCATGGTGGAACGGAAAATCGCTCCCTGCCTCTCGAGTTCTTGGCGCAGTTCGATCGCGTTTACCAAATTGCCGTTGTGTCCGATCGCATAATGGTTGTTTCCATGGAAAACCACAAACGGCTGCGCATTTGCCAGAAGGGAGGACCCGGTGGTTGAATAGCGTACATGCCCGATGGCAAGGTAGCCCTTGAGGGTTTTAAGAATTTCTTCCGTGAATATATCATGTACCAGACCCATGTTCTTATGGTCTGTGATCTGACTGCCGTCTCCCACGGCGATTCCGGCGCTTTCCTGCCCCCGGTGCTGAAGCGCGTAGAGGCCGAAATAAGCCATTTTGGCGCAATCCTCGTGGCCGAAAATCCCAAAGATGCCGCACTCTTCCTTCTTATTCGGAGTGAAAGGGGCCAGAATCTCCGGGCCTGAGGGAATTGAGATTTTGCGATCAGGCACTAACCTAGTTTCCATCACGGTTGTATCCCTTGGTGGTATTCCTGAAGTGTTTTCACATCCCAGTCGCCTTTTTGCAAAGCCAATACGGCTTCGGCGATGGCTTGCGCCCCGGCAATGGTGGTGGCGTAAGCAATATTGTGAATCAGCGTGGTGCGCCTGATTTCATATGAGTCGGAAGTGGGCTTCTTGCCGAGGCTGGTATTGACAACCAACTGTATCTCACCGCTTTTGATCTTGTCCACAACGTGAGGGCGGCCTTCTTTCAGTTTGTACACGCGATCTGCGGGTATCCCGTTCTGCTCGAGGAACCTGCTGGTCCCGGCGGTTGCGATCAGTTTGAAGCCCAGTTGGAGAAATTTTTTCGCCACGGGCAGCGTCTTGGCTTTGTCTCCGTCGTGAACGCTTATGAAAACCGTTCCGCCTTGCGGCAGTTCGTATCCGGCTGCGGCCTGGGCTTTTGCGAAGGCGATCCCGAAGTTTTCGCCGATTCCCATGACCTCTCCGGTTGACTTCATTTCGGGTCCAAGCAGGGTGTCCACTTTCGGAAAGCGCGAAAACGGGAAAACGGCCTCTTTCACCGATATGTGCAGCGGTTCGATCTCCCTTTCAAACCCAAGTTGCTTCAGACTTTTGCCCAGCATGACCTTGGTGGCGAGCTTGGCCAGCGGGCGCCCGATTGCCTTGCTGACGAAGGGGACCGTCCGGGACGCCCTCGGATTCACCTCGAGGATGAAAACCTCCCCGTTCTGGATTGCAAACTGAATGTTCATGAGGCCTATTACGCCAAGCTCTTCGGCCAGAAGCCTTGTCTGTCTTCTGATCTCCTCCTGCATCTCCTTTGAGACGCTGATGGGTGGAAGCACGCACGCAGAGTCTCCGGAATGAATCCCCGCTTGTTCGATGTGCTCCATTATGCCGCCGATAACCGTGACCCGGCCGTCGCTGATGGCGTCGACATCTAGTTCGATTGCGTCCTCGAGGAATTTGTCAATCAGAATCGGATGGCCCGGTGAAACAAGCACGGCCGTTTGCATGAACTCTTCGAGCCGGCTTTTATCATAGACTATTTCCATGGCCCGTCCGCCGAGCACGTAAGAGGGACGGACAACCACCGGAAAACCTATCTCATTGGCAGCCTCGAAGGCTTCCTGGAAAGTGAATGCGGTTGAGTTTTCCGGTTGCTTTAGACCGAGTTTGTGAAGAAGCTGCTGGAACCGCTTTCGATCCTCGGCCCTGTCGATTGCGTCAGGGGATGTGCCAAGGATTTGGGCGCCGGCTTTTTCGAGCGGGATCGCCAGATTCAGAGGGGTCTGGCCCCCAAACTGCACAATAAGGCCCTTGGGTTTTTCACTTTCCAGAATGTGGAGAACGTCCTCGCGGGTCAGCGGCTCGAAATAGAGTTTGTCGGATGTATCATAGTCGGTCGACACTGTCTCCGGGTTCGAGTTCACCATTATGGATTCGTAGTTTTCTTCCCGGAGCGAAAACGAGGCGTGAACGCAGCAGTAATCAAACTCGATGCCCTGGCCTATCCTGTTGGGACCTCCCCCGAGGATTACCACTTTAGGCTTGTTCGAAGGTCTTGCTTCATCTTCGGTCTCGTAGGTCGAGTAGTAATAGGGCGTGTAGGCTTCAAACTCAGCGGCGCATGTATCGACCAGTTTGTAGACCGGCCTGATGCCGTGCCCCAGGCGCTTCTGGCGCACGGTTTCCTCCTCGGTGCCGGTAAGCTGCGCCAGCCGTCGGTCGGAAAATCCCCAGGCCTTTGCCGATCGAAGCTGTTCCGCATTTTCGAGAAAAGCCGATCCGGAGGCGGATTTGGCGATTGCCTTCTCTATTTCGAGAATTTCCATGATGTGCTTCAAAAACCATGGGTCGATAAAGGTGAGCCTGTAAATCTCCTCTATCGACATACCCAGCTTCAGGGCTTCGCCGATTTGAAAAAGCCTTTGAGAATTCGGCTTCGAAAGGCTTAGCTTCAACTGTTCGATGTACTCGGAATCAACGTCGGCAGGAGGATCGCAAAATCCGAATCGGCCGATTTCAAGCGAGCGGATTGCCTTGTGAAGCGCTTCTTTGAATGTGCGCCCAATGGCCATTATTTCCCCCACCGACTTCATCGAAGTGGAAAGTATGTCGTCAGCACGGGGGAATTTTTCAAAGGTGAATCGGGGGACCTTCACCACGCAATAATCTATGGTAGGTTCAAAGGAAGCTTTAGTTTCCCGCGTGATGTCGTTTGCGATCTCATCGAGCGAATAGCCCACGGCGAGCTTGGCGGCGATCTTGGCGATAGGGAACCCGGTGGCCTTGGAGGCGAGCGCGGAGGAGCGCGAAACGCGCGGATTCATCTCGATGACGACCATGTCGCCGTTTTGGGGGTTGATCGCAAACTGGACGTTGGAGCCGCCGGTTTCGACCCCTATCTCCCGGAGAATGGCAACGGAGGCGTCGCGCATCATCTGGTATTCGCGGTCGGTGAGGGTCTGGGCTGGAGCGACCGTGATCGAATCTCCCGTATGCACGCCCATCGCGTCCATATTTTCGATCGAGCAGATGATGACCACATTGTCCATGCGGTCGCGCATCACCTCGAGTTCGAATTCCTTCCATCCGAGAACGGATTCCTCGAGCATTACCGAACGAATCATGCTCGCGTCCAAACCCCTCTGTGTCTGATCGAGAAGCTCTTCCCGGTTGTATGCTACCCCGCCTCCGGTGCCGCCCAGGGTGAACGAAGGCCGCACGATCAGCGGATAGCCGATTTTCTGGGCAAAGCTTTCCGCATCGGCAAGTTTGTTCACGATAAGGCTTTCGGGCACCCTCAGATTTATGTTTGCCATGGCTTCCCGGAAAAGCTGGCGGTCCTCTGCCTTTTTGATGACCGAGGCCTTGGCGCCTATCATCTCCACGCCGAATTCTTCGAGGATGCCCATTTCAGCGACTTTTACAGCCACGTTAAGGGCCGTTTGGCCTCCAAGCGTGGGAAGCAGAGCGTCAGGGTGCTCGCGCCTTATGATCTTTGCGACCACCTCGGGAGTTATCGGCTCTACATAAGTGTACTGCGCCATCTCAGGGTCGGTCATGATGGTGGCAGGATTGCTGTTTAGCAGTACTATTTCATAGCCATCTTCACGCAACGCCTTGCAGGCCTGTGTCCCGGAGTAGTCGAACTCGCACGCCTGGCTTATGATTATCGGCCCGGAGCCGATGAGCAGTATTTTCTTTATGTCTGTGCGTTTGGGCATGAACTCGGTTTCCTTGAATCCGGATTCTCAGTGGCGATGGGTATACGACTGCCGTGCGGTTGACGCATTCTTCTCGATTAGTTCAATAAACCGGCCGAAAAGGTATGAGGCGTCATGCGGGCCGGGAGAGGCTTCCGGATGATACTGGACACAGAAGGCGGGAATCTCCAGGTGCTCCATCCCTTCCAGCGTATTGTCATTCAGGTTTATATGCGTAAGTCGGACAGGCAGGTGCGAAAGAGAATCGGGATCGACGCAGTAGCCATGATTCTGTGAAGTGATCTCGATTCTGCCTGTTGTGAGGTCCTTTACCGGTTGATTTGCGCCCCGGTGCCCGAACTTGAGTTTGAATGTACTGCCCCCGAGCGCAAGTCCCATCATCTGGTGTCCGAGGCAGATGCCGAATATCGGTTTTTTCCCGAACAGGCCTCGAACGGTTTCGATAACATAATGCACAGCGGCCGGGTCGCCGGGTCCGTTTGAGAGAAAAATGCCGTCGGGATCGCTGGAAAGAATCTCAGCGGCGCTGGCATGAGCGGGGAAAACCAGCACCTGGCACCCCGCATTTTCAAGTTTACGGAGAATATTATATTTTATTCCGCAGTCAAGGGCGGCCACCCGGAGTCCGGCAACGTTCGGCAGCCATTGAGGGGAAGCTATTTCATGCTTCTCGCCGTCCCGCCATCTATAGGGTTTTTGGCACGTTACGTATTTTACCAGATCGATCCCGTTCAGCCCCGGATATGCCAGGACCTGGTCCATCAGTTCGCTCAGGTTGTCGGTGTCGGTCGCGATGATTCCGCGCATCGCCCCTCCAACCCGGATATGTCTGGTAAGGGCGCGCGTATCTATGCCTTCGATCCCGATCTTCCCATGTTCGTCCAGGAAATCGGCCAGAGACCGGTCGCTTCGCCAGTTGCTGGCAAAGTCCTGGTACTCCTTTACGATAAATGCTTCCACATGTATGGCCGCCGATTCCATGTCCTCCGGATTGATTCCGTAAGTGCCGGTCAGAGGATAGGTCATCGCCACGATCTGACCTTTGTAAGATGGATCGGTCAGCACTTCTTGATACCCGGTCATGCTGGTATTGAAGACCACCTCTCCCAGGGTTCGGCCATGACCGCAGAACGTGTATCCTCGAAAAACGGTCCCGTCCTCGAGCAAAAGAATTGCCTTGGGACGATTCCATGGAAGGCTCATAAAGTGTTCCTCGCATTTTCAGCCGGGACAAACCTCGTCCCGCCCGCATAATTCGACTTAGGCCCTGTAACAACCGAAAAGTTAACTGCTCCGGAAAGGTCTTTGGAAATTAATTGTAACGAGTAAGCACGAAATAGCAAACCTTTATAACTGTTACGAAGAACTTGATTTTTGCCGGGCGTCCATCAACGCTGCCGCCTTTCTAAGGTCGCAGGGTGTATCGACGGCCGCCGAATCGGTGGCGGAAATCACAACCCTGATTGAAAGCCCGTTTTCAAGGGCGCACAACTGCTCGATGGAGTTTCTCGCTCTTTTCGGGACAAAAATCACGCCGCTTACCACGAATTGGCTTTGCGGGCGACCTGAAAAAGACGTGTTTGTAAAAAAGCGCGAGTGTGTTTAACGGGAATTCCTGACGCGAGCCATACTATGATAAACTAATAATCGGATGCAATAGCGACTTTAACCAAAGAGCAATGGCCCGAAGAACCACGGTCGGATGCAGACCGGCAGCGAGAACTGTGCACACGGGCATAGTTTGAGGATTTTTTTGGCCGTGGTTTAAATGTCCATCAGTGGTGGACTTCATGACCGAGATTGACTATACCCGCAAATGCTCTCAATACCTCAGTATTGTCCTGTGCAACAACCCTGAATACGAAGAATGGCTTCTGAGCGATGGTAACCTGAAACGCAGGTATCCTCTTACTGGGCTCTATTCCGCTCTTGGGTTCGAGGCGGCAAAGGCCCAGTCCTTCAATGACCTGCTCCGGACATTTCGCCGTTTCAAGCAGCGTCATTTTTTGAGAATAGCCACAAGAGATTTTTGTCATTATGCGGACCTTTCCGAGACGACCGGGCAGTTGAGCGATCTGGCGTCTGTTGCCCTCCAGGTTGGATTGGACGTCCTTTCGGCGCATCCTGATTGGTGGGCATGGAATGAAGAGCTCGATGTCTGGCGCCGGCTTGGGGGGAAAATTCCGCTCGTAGTGTTGGGGTTGGGGAAGCTGGGCGGCCATGAGCTAAACTATGTATCCGACGTAGACCTGATCTGCCTGAACCCGGAGAGTAACGAGGATGGCGAAAATTTCATCATGCTGCTCAGCCGCCTCACTCACCGGCTATCGAGGCTGCTGTCCGACCGGTTTGAGGGGGACCGCGTCTTTCAGGTAGATTTCCGCCTGCGGCCCCAGGGGAAGCAGGGACTATTGGTGCCATCGATGAGCGGCGCGCTCGAGCATTATCTGCTTCGAGGTCGGGCGTGGGAGCGCCAGATGCTTCTCAAGTGCCGGCCCGTCGCCGGGGAGCGTTCCGAAGGGAGCGCCTTTGTTCGTGAACTTCGCCCGTTTGTGTTCCGAAGGTTCCTCGATTTCCAGGCTATTGCCGAACTGAGAGAGATGAGAAGCCGGATTCTCACCGAAGCGGTACCGTTTCGGCCGGGCGCAAGGCGCTTCGATGTAAAGCTTGGCATCGGCGGGATTCGAGAGGTCGAATTCCTCGTTCAGTCGATGCAGCTCATATACGGCGGACGGCATCCTGAACTTGACGAACCAAACACTCTAAAGTGCCTGGAAAAACTTTCCGGCCTTGGCCTCCTGCCGCAAGGGACAGCGGAGGAGCTGAAGGGTTCCTACACTTTCCTGCGCAATGTCGAACATTATATCCAACTCGACCAGAACAGGCAGACACAAAGTTTGCCGCACTCGGAAAAAGAAAGAATGCGCCTGGTATTTGCAATGGGCTTCGGGGACGACGAGATCGCGTTTCTAAAAGAACTGGAGATGCACTGCTCCATCGTTCACTCAAGATTTCAGGAGCTTTTTCAGGAAAAGCCCGAAGAGGGAGAGGACCTGGGAAGTGAAAAGCTCCGACACGGCTTGGCAGGAGGATGGGGCGGCTCGCCTCTTTTGGCGCGCGGCGATTTTGCAAGCACGCAACCCGGGCGCAGCGCCTCGCCGCCCGCCGAACTGTTCGATAAGCTTCAGGAAACTCTGAAGGCCTACCCGGCCTCCGTTAAGTCCGAAATCCTTTTTGGAGCACTGGAAAAATTCTCCGGCGTTTGTGACCGGGAACTTTTGGAAAAAATTCTGGTAAGGATGGATACCTACTTTGGGAGGGTCGCTCGAAGAACCGGGCTCATAAAGCTGTTTGGAGCAGTTAAGCCTTGGATGGCGCCTTTTTGCCAGCTGATTGCCTCAAGTGAGCTTGCCGCGGCCCTTCTTTCGCATAATCCAGCACTGGTTGAAGGCCATGCCGTAAGGTCCGGGATTTTCAGTCCAGCCCGGCAATGGGAGCAATCCAGTCTCGGGCTGGTGGAAAGGGCAGAAGAGTATGGAGAAAAGCTGGAATGGATACGGAGGCTGAAAAACGAGCGAATCATCCAACTCGCGCTTGCCGACCTTGGCGGCCGGATCGATTTTGCAGCCTTGGAGACGGAGCAAACCACTCTTGCCGATTTTGTCATTCGTAACACGCTGGCAGCCGTGAGGCAAAATCTCGGACTGCCGGCCGACCTGCCCCTCTCGGTGCTCGGGATGGGAAAGCTGGGCAGCGGGGAAATGAGTTATCTTTCGGATCTCGACCTGGTATTTGTTTACGCCCCGAGAGCACATGAGCCCGCTAATCAGATTCCCGGAGAAGTGGTCCGGCTCATTCAGCGCTTTATTAACATGCTCTATACACCGCTCCAGGAGGGCCCCGGCTACCCGATGGACGTGCGGCTTAGACCCACGGGGACCCATGGACCGCTTGTTGTAACGTGCAAAGCCTGGCTCGAATACTACGAAGCCCAGGCCGATATATGGGAAATACAGGCGCTCCTCAGGATACGGCACATAGCGGGGGACCCGGAGCTTGGACAGTGGATTGAAGATAAGGCAGGAGAGATCTGCTGCAGGAAAAGATCCCAGGAATCGGTGTGGCCGAGGCTGCGCCACCTGCGCAACCGGATGGAAAAGGAGCGGGCCGCTGAAACCGAAACGGAAATCGATCTGAAGCTGGGAATGGGCGGCTTGGCCGACATAGAGTTTATGGTACAGGCTCAACTGCTTGTCGGAGGGGCCTTTATCCCCCCCTTTTCTAAAGGGCAGGGGGGTCCTGCAATGCCCCACTCAACTTCTCCCCCCTTTTCTAAAGGGGGGCAGGGGGGATTTTACGAACACACTCAACTCCGGCCTTCTGATAACAATCTGCTATCCGGCGGCGCCAGGCCCACGCCTTGCCGGTCTGTAAGGCGGGCGCTTCAAGAATTTTTGAAAAACTTTCCAAAACTCCGTTTCGGCGGGACCAGGTTAGATCAGATATGCGCAGCATTTGGCGCACTCCGCGCGTTGGACCACAGGGTCAGACTGCACACCAATTCCAGCGCAGCTAAACTCGATGAGCGGCGCTTTGAGGCAATGGTTTCGCTGGGACTTTGGCCTCCTCATTTTGACGGAAGCTTGATTGAAACCTGGCAGGATGTCTTGCGCCTGAGAAGAGAGATAAGAGGCATTTTTAGAAGGTTTTGTCCGTAGGCAAAACAAGGCCGTCCACCCCGCGGGGCGCGTGGTTTGATGGGCGGGTCTGTGGGACGAAAACTAAACCAGCCGTGGGATGAGCAGCGCACGAGCCCTGTAGATACAAGCCATGTAGATACCGCCTTGATTTTCAAGACGGTATCTACATGACTTTATCCGAGTCCATCCGAGTCCATCCGTGGTTGAAGAAGTTGGGTTTTTCACCATTCACTATTCATCATTCACTATTCACTATTCACCCCGTAGCTATCGTGAATATTTTGGCCCCGTCAGCCAGGCTCCCTTCGAGTCCGATTGTGAAACCGTTTTCGTCCTCGATACGGACCCCCCCAGCCAACGCAGCCTTATAGAGACTTTGATCGTATGCTATGAGGGCGTGCTTTACTTTCATGGCTCGATAGAGGTTGATTTTTTGGCCGTTAACGTAAACGTCAATATTCTCATTCACGCCGTTTGTCCCGGTTCCAGGTATCAGGTTGCATTCGGACTGTGTCTATACCTCGGTGGAAACACAACACTAGTTTCTGAAAATGATTCTGTTCCGAGCCTGAACATTTATCGGCGAATTTTTGCGGATGTAGTCGGCTATTGCGTCCCTTTGCGATGGTCCGGCAGAGATATTATGGCCTTTTTTGAAAATATTGAACTGATTGCCTCCGGAGGCAAGAAAATCATTTGTCACAACCCTGTAGGTTGCCTGGGGCTCCATTGGCTTTCCGGCCACCTCTACCGAGACCACCTTCGCTCCCTCAGGTTTGGACAGATCATATACGATTTGTATCCCTGAAACCTGGAGCATATTGTCCGATAAAACGCTCTTCTCCAAAAGCTCCATGATCTGCTCTCCTGTCAGGTCCATCGTGACCAGATCATCGTCAAAGGGTAGAGTCGTGAAGACTGCCTCCAGCGTTATCGGTCCTTTCGGTATATCGGCCCGGATACCGCCTCCGTTCTGGAAGGCGATCTGGGCGTCGGAGGCTTCGCGCATGGCGTCCGTAACGATGTCGCCAAGGCAGCTTTCCCCGATAGAGGCTCTGGCAAGATCGGCTGCCGCTGTGCCGATCACTTTTGAAAACTCGGTCTTTACCTGTGCTTCATACTTATCGACGATATGGGCGACATTTGGATCGAGCTGAGCGCCCGATGCGGGTGAAACCAGCCGGAGTTCGTTCTTGCGCGTATAGCTGAGGATCTTTTTCTTCGCCCGGTCAAAAGTGATGTTCAGGACCCCGAGATAGATCCCGTTCGAGCCTGCCTGCACTATTACCGTGCCGGATTCGATCACCGGGTCCATTATGGCCGTATGGCTATGGCCTCCCACTATGATGTCGATTCCGCTGACTTTCCTTGCCAGTTCCCGGTCTGCGTCCAACCCGTCATGGGTGAGCGCAACGACGATTGAGGCCCCTTGTGCCCGGACCCGCCTGATTATAGAGGGCAGGACCTTCTCCGGGTGAACGAATGTGAGTCCGGTAAGATTGCCGGGTTTTGAGGTGTAGTAGGTGTCGGGTGTGGTTATGCCGATTACCGCGATTCGAACGCCTTTCCTTTTCAGAATTACATAAGATTTCACTCCCGGGATATGCCGGCCGCCGCGCTTGAAGACGTTCGCCGAAACAACCGGAAAGGAAGCCGACGAAATAATGGATTGGAGCACGTCTTGTCCCCAGTCGAATTCGTGATTCCCGAGAGCCATGGCATCGTAGTGCAGGTAATTCATGATCTCGATTACCGGCTTTCCGTGGAAGAGGTTTGATACCGGGGTCCCCTGGAACATATCCCCCGCTGATAAAAGGATTGTTCCGTCCGGATTTGCAGCCCTTTCGCGTTCAATCATTTTGGCGAGATACTCGGCCCCGCCAACCGGTCGCCCGGGATCAGCGCTCTTGTCCTGGTACGGAATGATATGTCCATGGGTATCATTTACATGCAGGATGGTAAGACTGATTTCTGCCTGCCGGGCCAGGGCTGCGGATGAGAGCAGGAGTATTACCGGCAGTGACAGGAGCAAAATCAGAAAAAAGAGGCCCGTCGTTGAAGAGGTCAGGGATCTTTTGGAATTTGGTGGAAATCGCATCGCTTCCTTTCCCGCAGAATTTGTGAATCTCCATTAATTTGTTGAAAAGCTGACAGCACCGGCACAAGGGCTTACTCTTCAATATAGTAAGCCCCCGCAATCCGTTCTTACAAGGATTAGGTTTTTATTTTCAAATGAGTCAGGAACCATTCTGCGCTGGCCTGAATCGCTCTTTTGCGCCATGAATCGTCACTGATCCGATGGTCTGCGGTACGCATGAGTAGAAGCTTCTTGGGGTCATTCAGACGTTCATAGATCCGGACCGAATCTCTCCAGGGTACGACATTATCCAATTGCCCATGAATCAGCAGAACGCGTCCCACCTCGCCCAGGGCATCCAAGTTCGTTGGAGAGCCGAGACTGGGGCCGTCCGGGAAAATGGTTCGCAATTCCTCGAAATGCTCCGTATCCGGATGAATCCCGCTGATGTCGAAAGGAGCTGCCCAGCACACGGTGGCTCGAATCAGTTCCGGACGTTCGTTAGCGGCAAGAAGTGAAAGGAACCCGCCAAGGCTGGATCCGAGAAGCCCGATGCGTCCGTCCGACCATGGCTGTTTCAGAGCAAAACTCATTGCCGCCTTTAGGTCGTGCATCCTTGCTTCGACAAGACTCATCGCGTGCCTTGGAGGGCTGTCCCCGCACCCTGAAAAATCGAACCGCAGGGCGCAAAAGCCCGCTTTGCTCATCGTCTCGCATATGGCGACGAACTTGGGGCTTTCCTTGGCGCTCAGAAGGCCGTGGGAGCAGACTATCACCGGGGCAGGAACTTTCCCCGGCAGATGCACCACCGCCGAAAGATCCATTCCGTCCGATTCGATAAACAACTCCTTGCAGATTGCCAACTCTACAGGCGGTGAAAGCATGTCCTCGCGGGGGCGCGAATCTGTTTCACTCCCGCTGTGAGCGGTCTTTGGAACGAATGGCATAGAGGCTTACCTGGATAAAGGTTAAATGCTTGGCGAGGTATCCGGTATCAAGAATCCATCGGGCATCATCAGCCGTTCGAGTGTTCAAAATCGGCGATGGCCTTCCTGAAGCGCTCGGGTACGCGCACAGGGTCGCGGGTATCCTCGTATGATGGACTTATATACAACACTGAACAAGTTTTCACAGCCTATACCGAAGAATGGTTTCTCGGCGCAGCCATGCGAAAGGGCCTGATGCAACTCTGGTACGTTTGAACAATACTTCATGGCGTGCGCTGCAACCATAGAAGCAAGCGCGTGAGAATAGCCGCTCCGCGTGCCTGCTGCGCTTCAAAAAGAGGTAGCGCCGCAGGCAGGCCTCCCTTGGCATCGTATCTCGCTAAGCGCGGAAGGCCGACCGCTCATTCTCGACAGCCCGCCCACCCACCCGCGAGACGGGGCGGGCGCGGGAGGCCTTGTTGATTGCCACTGCAACTATGTGCCCCGTGGCAATCGGCCGGCCGGCAGTTTCCTCGAATATGGAAAATTCGAAGGTGAAACTGGTGTTTCCTATATTGTTCACCTGCACGTGGACGTGCAGAGTCTCATCGAAAAAAGCCCGCCCCTTGTACTGGCAATCCGCCTGTACATAAAAAAATCCAGCCCTTCGCTCAGAAAGTCATTATAGCTCTAACCGGTTGCCCTGAGGTATTCGATCAGCCCTATGTCGAAATAGGCGAAATAGTGGCCAAAGAAAACATGCCCCTGCATATCTGTTTCCGCGTATCGAACCTGTACGGGGGCGAAAAATCTGAAACGGTTTTCCAAACTTGTCCTCCTTCTGGAATCAGTCCAACGTTTTAGGCGCCTGCGCTGCATTATAGCAATAACTCTGTCGCAGGGAGAAAAATATGTCTGAGATTCTCGTTTCCCACATTATTGAACAATCCCACACGGAAATGGTCGATTTCATAGGCGCCATGGATGATTTCGAATATCTGCTCGAAAACAGCGACGTGCTTCCGGTCTCGATACCCCTGACCATCGTGCCCCGCGTTAGACGGGGCCGGGGCCGCAGCGTCCAAAAGTAGTAACGCTTCGCGAGGCGCCGGCGAAGGGAGGGGGCTCGGGCGGGTGGCTCCCCACGCCTTTGTGTTTTAAGTTTTAACAGCGAATCGGCATGAAAATAGGCAGAGTGGCTTCGGGGCCGCTGACTGAGGGTATGGACACAGAAAGGCCAAAGGGGAGCGCTATGCGGCAGATGGTCGGGGTTGCCGCAGAGGATGAACGGTCGTTGATTCAGGGACTGACAAAGGGAGGTTGCCCGGAGGCTGCCGCATGTGTTGTAACTATAGGCCCAAAGGGGCTGTTATCCGCGAAAAAGATCGACCACGCCCCTAAGCCGATAGATCACGGAAACACATCGGCAAGGCAGCCGGGTCGCTCAACGTCTCACGACGTTGGTCGGAGGATATTGTCTTGCAAACTTCTTTTTCGGTTTGCGGCCGGACAGCAGTATGAGAACAATAGCCACAATGGCTATCCCGCCCATGACTGCGCTTATCCATTTCCAATCAGCTGCACTGAGGCGTTCAACCGTTTGCCAGCTCCTTTTGAACCAGCCTCCGAGCGGAATGTCCTCCCTGCTGACCAGCGCAACGCTTCGCTTCTCCTGGTCGGACACCAGGAAAACGATCTCGCCCATTTGCTGGTCTGCCTTGATTGGGGCGGTTACATCGGCAGGCGCACGTACCTCCCACTTCAGCAGGTTTTTCTGGCTTCGCTGGATGACAAAAGAAGCGTTTTCACGAGGATAAATACCTATTTGGTCCCTTTGTCCTTTCCAGACCCTGGCTTTGGCGACTGCCTGGCCCTCCCGGAACGGTTGGACCAGAGTGAAATGTCTGAATCCGTAGTTCAGAAGCTTAAGGGCTTCCTTCTCACGGACCGGCGGGCTGGGGGCGCCCATAACGATGGCGATGAGCCGCATCCCGTCGCGTTTGGAGGTGGCGGAAAGATGGTATCCGGATGCTGCGATGTATCCCGTTTTTAGGCCGTCGATCGTCGGGTCTTTGAGCAGAAGGTGATTTCGGTTGGATTGCTGGATGTTGTTGTAGGAATATTCTCTCATGGAATGGAAGCCCAGCGCTTCAGGAAAGGCCTTTAAGTAAGCCATATCCAGGGTCGCCATGTCTCTGGCGGTTGTAATCTGACCCTCGGCTGGCAATCCGTTAGGAGTGAGAAATCGGCTTCGGGTCATTCCCAGTTCTTTGGCTTTAGCATTCATGGCATCTACAAAAGAGTCCACGCTCCCGCTTAGATGTTCCGCCGCCGCCACGCAGGCATCGTTGCCCGAAACTACCGCTATGCCTTTTATAAGCTCCTCGAGGGGAACGCGCGTTCCAATCCCGACGAACATCTTCGAGCCTCCTGTCCGCCAAGCCGCCTCGCTGATCAGGACTTCGTCGTTCAGGTGAATGCGGCCCTGCTTAAGTGCTTCAAAAATCAGGTAAAGAGAGGCGATCTTGGTAAAAGAGGCCGGCTCGATAGGTTCATCGGCGTTTTTTTCAAAGAGCACCGTTCCGGTGGAACCTTCCAGGAGGATCCCCGAGCGCGCGTCTATCGGGCCGGGTGAAATCTCCTCGGCCGTCCCGGCGCGTTTGGCTGCTTCCTCGTTGGCTCGTCTGGCGTCCGATTGATGCGAACGGGTCTTTTTCTCGTCAGTGGATTGCATTTTCGTTTTCTTGGCGCTAACCTTGACCGGCGCAACCGAAGAAACCATAACAAAGGCTAAAGATAATGCAAGCAACAGGCAGAAGAAAAAACTTCTTCGCATGTACTTCCTTTCAAGTCTATGAGCTAAATTTTCCAAAAAGGATTCAGACGTGTGAATCCTTATACTGCGAATCGGCTTCTTTGACAATAAAAGGAATTTTCCGCCTCTTTCTGTAGTAATAAAGCAAGTTAGGCGGAATTACGGAGAAGGCCGGCTCGGTTCTTCGCAGCCCTTTACCGCAGTAATTTAAAACTCGTTGCGTTCTCTGCTTTTCGGCAGGCTCAGGCCAAGCTTTCTCTGCGGTCAACGCATGCCGTGCTCATTCGAAAAAATCCGGGATTTGGACCCTTTGTTCGACCTTTCATAGTTTTCGTGATATGCGCATTTTGATACGATAATTGGCGCATCTGTTAGACTTTTTCTCATCTTGCTTCGTCTTAACTCATATCCGTCCGAAAATCCGGAGGAGATGTCGAACATCGCCCGGATTTTTGGCGGGCAGCGGTTCGTTAGCGCCTTAGGCAAATGAGGCCTCCCACTCCCGCCCCGTCTCGCGGGTGGGTGGGCGGTCGAGAATGAGCGGTCGGCCCCCGCGCTACGCGCTCACACGTCGCAAAGGGAGGCCGGCAAGCATGCTTCACTTTGTGAAGCAATGCGAAGCTCGCGAAGCGTGATCTATACACCGGAGGCACTTC